>JACPOR010000049.1 GCA_016191425.1 Chloroflexota bacterium | reverse complement strand
TCCCGCCAGGGGCATCGCTGGGTAGCTATGTTCGGCAGGGATAAGCGCTGAAAGCATCTAAGTGCGAAGCTCGCCTGGAGATGAGGTTCCCCACCGGGTTAACCGGGTAAGACCGCAGGGAGACCACCTGTTTGATAGGCCGCATGTGGAAGTCCGGCGACGGATGAAGCTGAGCGGTACTAATGGTCGAGGGCTTGACCACTTCCAGCACCTGACTCAGGGTCAGCGGCTGTGATCTGGATAGATCTTGGAACACGCGAAATCGATCGATCGAGGACTTGTAAGGCGCCCCGTGTCCGCGTGACGCGACGGTTGCGGCCGATTCACATCCAGCAGCAAGATCCTGGTGACTCTGGCGGAGAGGCCATACCCGTTCCCATCCCGAACACGGAAGTCAAGCTCTCCAGCGCCGAAGATACTGAGAGGGCAGCCTTTCGGGAAAATAGGTCGTCGCCAGGATTTTGTGCGTCCAGGGCACGTTCCCGCGGGGTCGTCTTGGTCCCACTTTGCCCCCGACCGTGCAGACTGCGGGCCGCATGATCGGCGTCCGGGGTCTGTGAGCGGCAGCCGAGGTATCCTCGGCCGATGCCCGTGGAATCCGACACGCCAGCCGCAGCGCACGGCGAAGACCCGAACGGGTCGCCGGTCTGTCCCTTTCTTGCCGCCGCAGATAGCGCATGGCTGGCGGCGACGGCATCGGCAGATCATCGGTGCCACGCGCTTCAGCCACCCGCACCACTCGCGATCCTGAAGCAGCGACGGCTGTGCCTCGTGGCGGAGCACCGTACGTGTGCGACGTTCCAGGCCGCCCATGACGTCAGGGCCTCCAGGCTCGGAAGCCAGGCCGACATGCCCTCCCCGTGGGGATGGGCTCGGACGACGCCGGTGGTCGACACGTCCAATGGGCCATTCGCGGCCATCGCGGCATTTCTGACCGATCGCCGAGGCTGGCAGATCGTGCCGGCCGTCGCGCTCGTTGCAGCCCTCGGCGCCCTTGGGCTCTCGAACATTGGGGCTGATCGTGGCCAGGGTGGAACGTCGCCGCCGTCGAGCTTCGTCGCCGTCGCCAGCCCAACGCCGTCGGGCAGCGCGACCGCACTGGTGACCCCATCTCCCGTACCGCCAACGCCGGTACCGTCGGCCTCCGTGGCTGCAGGCCCCACCGTGTCGCCCCCCTCATCGCCGACGGCCTCGGACGTCGTCACGCAGCCGTCGACGCCGGTCCCCTCGGCAAGCGCGAGCTACACCGTCAAGTCCGGCGACACGCTCTACGAGATCGCGAGTCAGTTCGGGGTCTCGGTGTCGGCGCTCAAGGCCATCAACGGGCTGACGTCGAACGTCATCCGAGTCGATCAGATCCTGCTGATCCCCTGACCGGGCGCGGGTGCCGCCGGGCGGGCGCAGATCAACGCTGGCAGCCGCGACACCACGATGTCGCCTCGCTGCGAGACGAGACCTCGCTGATAGGCGTTCCGCAGCGAGGGCACGGCTGGCCGCCTCTCAGATGGACGCGCAGGAAGTCGCGAACTTCCATCTCGAAGGTCGGCGGCACGCGTACGCGCAGCGTGGCGGCGGCCCGATCGAGGGTGTCGCGCATCGCGACGTAGAGTTCATTGATTTCCTCGGTGGCCAGGCTGGAGCGCTTGCGGAACGGGTTGAGCCGGGCAGCGTGGAGGATTTCGTCGCTGTACGCATTCCCGATTCCGGCGACAAACGTCTGGTTTCGCAGCAGTGCCTTGAGCTCCCCCGGGTGGCGCTTGATCCGGTCTCGCCAAACATCGATGGTCAGGGTGCCGTCATCGGCGTCCGGGCCCTGTACGTCTCCTTGACTCCCTGGCCCGTCGTAGCCCGGTACCGGTCTCTCCTGGCCGGAGGGCAGGAGGTATACCTTGCCCATCTGGGTCCGATCCCGATACCTGAGCTCGGGCTCTTCCGTTGCCGCGGGCAGCCACGAAGCACCGTCTGTCCACGCGGCCATGCGCCCGGCCCAGTTGCCACGAGCCCCGAAGGTCAGGACCAGCGCCGTCTTGCCTGTCATCCGCGCGTCGGGCGACGCCAGTTGGAAACGGCCGGTCAGCATGGCATTGACCACGATGGCGTCGCGGTCGAACTGGAACCGCAGGAACTTGCCTCGACGGCTGACCCGTTCCAGACGTTGGCCCACGAGTGCTTCGAGTTCAGCAGGCGTCCCTCGAACCGCAAGCGGGCCCGGCGACGCAGCGTGAGTGAGGTGACGGCCGGTGAGTGCGGCCTGGAATGCCTCGGAAACAACGGTCAGATCGGGCAGTTCTGGCACAGGTCAGCCGATTGTAGCGGCGGAGAGGCGTGTGCTAGACTCCCGTGGCCCTCCGGGCAGGAAAGCTGGAAGAGCACGTTCACCCCGATTTCGATGTCGAAGGAGCGGACCGCGGCACATCATCCACGGACCACTTGATCGCCAACTTGACCGGTTCGAGCGCTGCTCGGGCCGTTCCTGATTCTTGGTGGGACGTTTGATTGCAGGAGACCACCAAATTGACCGAAGAGCAGCAGGGCGGGACGACGCCGCCGGCCGAGGCGATTGCCGAGGCCCCGGCCCCCGAGCAGACCGACGCGGCGCCCGTAGCCGCGGACGATCCCGCCAAGACACCTGTCGTGGAAACCGCTGAGGCTGATCCGGCCGCGACCCCGGAGCCGCAGCCAGCCGTGGAAGCCGCACCGGCGACCGAGCTAGCCGGGGCGCTCGAACCGGAGCCAACCACACAACCGGCCCCCGACTCCGACGCGTTCGCTGCGCCCGTACCAGCCACGCCCGAGGAAGCCGAGCGGCCCGAAGCGGCCGAGCGGCCCGAAGCGGCCGAGCGGCCCGAAGCGGCCGAGCGGCGCGAGCCAGCTGAGCCGCCCGAGCCCGCTCAGCCGGGGGCTCCAGGCGACGCCCCGCCCGTGCCGAAGGCCCTCCCCGAGGCGGACGTGCTGGCGGACGACGAGCTCGCCGACGCTCCCGCTGCTGAGATCGATCCGGTGCCGACCCGACCCGTCGGCCCCGAGCCCACCACGATGGAAGAGCTGCTCGCCGAGCAGGATTCGGACATCAAGAGCTTCAAGCATGGAGACGTCGTCGACGGCACCGTGGTCAGGATCGACAAGGACGAGATCCTGGTCGACATCGGGGCCAAGAGCGAAGGCGTCGTCAGCAATCGCGAGCTCTTCGGTCGGCATGGCGAGGCCCAGCCGGCTCTCGCCATCGGCGACGTCGTGCTCGTCTACGTCCTCCAGCCCGAATCGCCCGAGGGCCACGTCGTCCTGTCGCTGCGACGCGCAGGCCTCGAGCGGAAGTGGCGCTCCATGCAGGAGCAGCTCGATGCGGGAGTCATCATCGAGGCACCGGTGATCGACCACAACAAGGGCGGCCTCATCGTCGATTGCGGGATCCGCGGATTCGTCCCGATCAGCCAGATTGTCGATTTCCCGCGCCGCCCGCAGAACGACCAGCCGCGCGACGCCGCACAGGAGATCGCGGAGAAGCTTCAGCCGTTCGTCGGCAGGAAGCTTCGTCTCAAGATCCTCGAGGTCAATCGCAAGGCCAACCGCCTGATCCTGTCCGAAAAGGTCGCGCTGTATGAGGAGCGCCGCGAGAAGCGGGACGAGCTCTTCAGCAGTCTCCAGGTTGGCCAGAAGGTCACCGGATCGGTGCGCAGCATCGCGCCGTTCGGTGTCTTCATCGACCTTGGCGGGATCGATGGCCTCGTCCACAAGAGCGAGCTCTCGTGGAACAAGGTCAACAACCCGGAAGCCGGCTACCAGGTCGGCGAAGAGGTTGAGGCCGAGGTCATCGACATCAACCATGAGCGAGGCCGGATCAGCCTGTCCATCCGCCGCCTCCAGCCGGACCCGTGGCACTCCACGGTCGCGGACTTCAACGTCGGCGACGTGATCGACGGAACCGTCACCAAGCTCGTCAACTTCGGCGCCTTCGTACGCGTTCGCGACGGGCTGGAAGGCCTGATCCACATCAGCGAGTTGAGTCACCAGCGGGTCGCCCATCCCGGCGACGTGGTCCACGAGGGGCAGGCGCTCAAGCTCAAGATCATCAGCCTCGATTCCGAGCGACACCGCCTTGGCCTCAGCCTGAAGCAGGCCGAGGAAGCCCCGGTTCGAACGATGCCGGAGCCGGGGGCGGCGCCGACGCCGGCACCGCGGGCCGAGCGTCGACCACGCCCGGATCGTGAGCGTGAGAGGAGCTACACCGCGTCGGATGCGGTCCAGGAGCCAGAGGGTGGGATCGATACCACCCTCGCGGCCGCGTTTGCCGGCGTGCGGGAGCAACTCGCGGCGGCCGAAGCAGCCACCGAGCCCGAAGCGGCCACCGACGTGGCTCCGGAGGCAGAAGTGGCCGAGGCTCCCGACACGGTACTGGAACCTGAAGCCGTGACCGGGCCGGCAGCGGCTGACGCATCGATCACAGATGCCGAGCCTGAAGCCGTGACCGAGCCGGCAGCGGCGCCGGCAGCGGCTGACGCATCGATCACAGATGCCGAGCCTGAAGCCGTGACCGAGCCGGCAGCGGCTGACGCATCGATCACAGATGCCGAGCCTGAAGCCGTGACCGAGCCGGCAGCGGCTGACGCATCGATCACAGATGCCGAGCCTGAAGCCGTGACCGAGACGCCTGCGAGCGACACGGCGTCTCCAGTCGATGAGCCTGCGGCAGCGGACCCGGAGGCCGCCGAGGCCACCCCGGAGGTCAAGGCCAAGTCGAAGAAGGGCTGAGCGCCGGGCCTCGAGCCCGATTCAACCCGACGACCCGTTGAACACGTTCGACGGGTCGTCTCGATTCTGGTCATCCGGCGCACGGCTCACGACAGATTCGTCCAGCAAGTCGGGTCTCCGGATCGGAGCGCGCGGGAACACGAATCCGGCCCTGGTCGCCGGGATGGCAGAGCGTGCGTGCTAGGATGGCGGCGCGCCGAGGTGCGCAGAAGGGGAACGGGCGTTCGAAACCGATGGAGCGCTTCGACAAGTTCACGGATCGCGCGCGCAAGGTCCTGACGCTTGCGCAGGACGAAGCGCAGCGGTTCAACCACAACTACATCGGCACGGAGCATCTCCTTCTCGGGCTGGTTCGCGAGGGCGAGGGCGTCGCTGCCCGCGTGCTCGAGAACATGAACGTTGAACTGGCGAAGGTCCGAACCGCCGTCGAGTTCATCATCGGCCGCGGTGACCGTCCGGTGGTCGGCGAGGTCGGGTTGACCCCACGGGCCAAGCGCGTGATCGAGCTGGCAATCGACGAGGCTCGCCGCCTGGGTCACAACTACATCGGCACCGAGCATCTCCTGCTCGGTCTCGTTCGAGAGGGAGAGGGGATCGCCGCGGGCGTGCTCGAATCCCTCGGTGTGAACCTCGACAAGGTCCGCCACGAGGTCATTCGGGTGCTGTCCCAGTCCACGTCGGTTGGGCCGGCCCAGGAAACCAAGCGTTCATCCCGGACCCCGACCGTCGATGCCCTCGGCATCAACCTCACCGACGCGGCGCGGGCCGGCAAGCTGGACCCCGTGATCGGCCGCGAGAAGGAGATCGAGCGCGTCATCCAGATCCTGGGGCGCAAGACCAAGAACAACCCTGCCCTGATCGGCGAGCCCGGAGTGGGCAAGACGGCGATCGCCGAGGGCCTCGCGCATCGGATCGTGGCCGGCGACGTTCCGGACATCCTCCTGAATAAGCGCGTCCTCACCCTCGACATCGGGTCGCTCGTCGCGGGGACCAAGTACCGCGGCGAGTTCGAGGAACGCCTCAAGAAGATCATCGAGGAGCTCCGGAACACCAACGACGCGGTCCTCTTCATCGATGAGCTGCACACCCTGGTCGGCGCCGGGGCGGCGGAGGGAGCAATCGACGCCGCGAACATCCTGAAACCGCCGCTCGCTCGGGGCGAGCTCCAGTGCATCGGGGCGACCACCCTTGACGAGTACCGCAAGTACATTGAGCGGGACGCGGCGCTCGAACGCCGGTTCCAGCCGGTCATGGTCGAGGAGCCGACCATCGAGCAGACGATCGAGATCCTCATGGGAATCCGCGAGCGCTACGAGCAGCACCACAAGGTCACGATCACCGACGCCGCCCTGAAGGCCGCCGCCGATCTCTCGATCCGCTACATCACGGACCGCCACCTGCCCGACAAGGCCATCGACCTGATCGATGAAGCGTCGAGTCGGGTTCGTCTGCGCCACACTTCCGCGCCGCCCGCCCTGCGCGATGCCCAGCGCGAACTGGAGAATGTGACCAAGGAAAAGGACGCGGCGATCAACGCTCAGGAGTACGAATCGGCGGCCAGGCTGCGGGAGTCGGAGGGTGAGGTCCGCGATCGGGCGGACGCGCTCCGCGAGGCATGGCAGGCGACGATCGCGGGTGAGGCCCCGACGGTCGACGAGGAGGAGATCGCCCAGGTCCTCGCCATGTGGACCGGCATCCCGGTTGCCCGGATTGCCCAGGAGGAATCCGAGCGGTTGCTGCATATGGAAGATGCCCTGCACAACCGGGTCATCGGCCAGGAGGAGGCGATCGCGATCGTCTCGAAGGCGGTCCGGCGGGCGCGGGCCGGGTTGAAGGACCCCCGGCGACCGATCGGCTCCTTCATCTTCCTCGGACCGACCGGCGTCGGGAAGACGGAGCTCGCCAAGGCGCTTGCGGAATTCATGTTCGGGAGCGAGGACACGCTCATCAAGATCGACATGAGCGAGTTCATGGAGCGCCACAACGTCAGCCGCCTAGTCGGTGCCCCGCCCGGATACGTCGGCTTCGACGAGGGCGGCCAGTTGACCGAGGCGGTCCGCCGGAAGAGTTACGCGGTCATCCTTCTCGACGAGGTCGAAAAGGCCCATCCGGAGGTTTTCAACATCCTGCTCCAGATCCTCGAGGACGGGCAGCTGACCGATGCCAAGGGCCGCCGGGTCGACTTCCGCAACTGCATCATCATCATGACCTCGAACCTCGGCGCACGGCAGCTCCAGACGGGCTCGTCGCTGGGCTTCCGGGCGGTCGAGGACTCGGATGACGCCCGCGAGAAGAACTCGTACGACATCATGCGCGAGAAGGTCCAGGCCGAGCTGAAGAGCAGCTTCCGCCCGGAGTTCCTGAACCGGATCGACGCGACCGTCGTGTTCCGATCCCTGACCGTCGACGAGATCCGCCAGATCGTCGACCTGATGCTGATCCGCGTGCGCGACCAGCTCCGCGCCCAGGGCATGCAGCTCGAGGTGTCCCAGGGAGCGAAGGACCACCTCATCAAGCTCGGCTGGGATCCAGCCTACGGCGCGCGGCCGATGCGCCGGGTGATTCAGAACCTCATCGAGGATGTCCTGGCCGAGCATCTCCTGCTCGGGCGCTATGAACCCGGGACCACGATCATCGTCGACATGACCGACGACGCCGCCCTCGATATCCACGCCTCGGAGCCAAAGACGCCGGTCGAAGTCAGCTAGAAGGCCGTGGCACGAGCCAGCAGCCGCTACGTCTGTCAGAGCTGTGGCGAGACCTTCCTTCGCTGGGAGGGGCAGTGCCGGAATTGCAGCGGATGGAACACGCTCGTGGAGACGGTCATCCGCGCCCGGTCGCGAGCCGAGAAGGCGGCCCGGCCTGGCGCCGTTGGTCCGACCGCGGCCGCCGTCCCGCTGTCGGAGGTTGGTGCGGCCGCGGCAGAGCGGGTCTCGGTCGGGATCGGCGAGCTCGACCGCGTGCTCGGTGGGGGCCTGGTGCTCGGCTCGCTCGTCCTGCTCGGTGGCGAACCGGGTGTCGGAAAGTCGACGCTGCTCCTCCAGGCGGCGGCGGGTATCGCGGGCGGCACCGACCCCGCCCGGCTGGTCCTGTACGTCACCGGTGAGGAGAGCGCCGCCCAGGTCCGCCTTCGGGCCGCCCGGCTCGGCCTGATGGACGGGGCGACGGGGAGCGCGATCGCGATCCTGGCGGACGGCGAGGTCGGGCGGATCACCGAGGTCGCTCGTGCCACACGGCCTTCACTGGTCATCGTCGACTCGATCCAGACCACCACCGTCGATGAACTCGACGGTCCGGCCGGCAGCGTCGGCCAGGTGCGCGAGTCGGCGCTCCGGTTGATGGACGTGGCGAAAGGGGAAGGGATGGCGGTCATCCTCGTCGGCCATGTGACGAAGGATGGTTCGATCGCCGGCCCGAAGACCCTCGAGCACCTTGTGGATGCGGTGCTCGACCTGGGCGGCGATCGATCGGGCGTGCTGCGCGTGCTGCGAGCCTCCAAGAACCGTTTCGGCTCGACCGAGGAGATCGGCGTGTTCGAGCTCGGCGAACGTGGCCTGGCCGAGGTTGCAGACCCGGCGCGGGCGTTCCTCGTGGAGCATGAGGGACCGGCGCCGGGGAGTGTCGTGGCGGCCACGATGGAAGGCACGCGTCCGCTGCTCGTCGAGGTCCAGGCGCTCGTGGCGCCGGCCGGCTACGGGACGGCGGCGCGGCGCGTCTCGGGTATGGACGCGAATCGCCTGGCGCTCATCATAGCTGTCCTCGGACGGAAGGCCGGTATCAGCCTGGGCGCGCACGACGTCTACGCCAACCTTGCCGGCGGCCTGGAGGTCACAGAACCGGGCCTGGACCTGCCGCTCGCCCTTGCGATGGCAAGTTCCCTGCGCGACGTGCCGGTGCTGCCGGGACTGGTGGCGGTGGGCGAAGTCGGGCTCCTCGGCGAGTTGCGTGGCGTTGCCGGGGTTGACCGTCGGCTGCGTGAGGCGGCGCGCCTGGGATTCACCGTGGCGATCGTCCCGCAGGCCTCACGAGGTGTCGGCCCCGAGGTCCCCGGTCTCCGGGTCCATCGCGTGACCAACCTCCGAGAGGCGATTCGCCTTGCGCTCGGCGGGGAAGATCCCGGTGGCGTCTCGCGTCGGCCCACGGCGCAACCACGAACGGCCGCTCATGAGTCATCGCGCACGTGAGTCATTCGGTGAGCCGTCGCGCGTGCCGTGGCGGGCGCCGTCGCGAGCCCCGTCGCGAGCGCCTGAGCGAGTGCTAGGCTGACCCTCCGTGATTCGAACGATTCGCACTCTCGGCGCCGCACTCGGCGGGCTCATTGGGATCGTCGTCGTGACGACCCAGCCCGACGCGTTTCGTGATGCGCCCGGTGCCGGCGTGGTGATCATCGCCTGGCTGATCGCGTGGTCCGTGCTCGGCTTTTCCCTGCTGCCCTATCTCACCGTCGTACCTGCCGCGCGCGTCGTTCGCGGCGTCCAGGAGTTGTCCACGGCAGAGTTCGTAACCGCCGTCGTCGGCCTCCTGCTCGGCCTCCTCATGGGACTCCTGCTCGGATCGCCGCTCTCGGCGTTTCCCGCACCGCTCGGGCTGTGGCTGCCCATTGGCGTGTCCCTGTTCCTCGGACTCGGCATGGTCGGGCTCAGCGTGGCGAAGCGCCAGGACCTGCTCGTTGCCGCCGAGGCGATCGGGCTGGTCCGGCGACCGGATCCGGAGGCGCAGCGACGGAGCGGAACCCCGCACATCCTCGTGGACAGCAGTGCCATCATCGACGGGCGGATCGCCGAGATCGTCGAGTCCGGGTTCCTCTATGGAACCCTGGTCGTTCCCCGCTTCGTCCTCGACGAGGTCCAGAAGATCGCGGACAGTCCCGACACGCTTCGTCGGAATCGTGGGCGCCGCGGGCTGGAGATCCTCACCCGGATGCAGAAGGACTCGCCGACGCCGGTGATCATCATCGACGACGACCCGCCCGAGGCCGACGAGGTCGACGCGAAGCTCGTCGCCCTGGCGAAGAAGTTCAGCCGCGCGGTCCTGACCAATGACTTCAACCTGAACCGGGTCGCCGAGCTCCAGGGCGTCCGCGTCCTGAACATCAACTCGCTTGCCAACGCCGTCAAGCCTGCCCTGCTGCCCGGTGAGGAGATCCGGGTGCGCGTGATCCAGGCGGGAAAGGAAGCGGGCCAGGGCGTGGCATTCCTCGACGACGGCACCATGATCGTCGTGGAAGGCGGTTCCCGGTTCATGGATCAGGACGTCGATGTTTCGGTCACCCGGGTGCTACAGACCGTGGCCGGGCGGATGGTGTTCGCCCAGCCACGGCACGACTGACCGAGGATGGTCCAGGTCACGGGCCGCGACGGAGCCGGGCCATCGACGGTCGACGCGATCGTCGTGGCGGCGGGGAGGTCAACTCGGATGGGCGGCATCGACAAGCGGCTTGCGCCGCTCGGAGGTCGACCCCTCCTGATCAGGACGCTGGAGGCGATCGCCGGCCCGCCGGTCGTGGCGCAGGTTGTGCTCGTGATGGATTCGGGACCCGCCCTCGAGGCGATCCGTGCCCAGCTGCCCGCCAAGGTCGCGGCCGTAGTGGCCGGGGGCCCGCATCGCGGGGCGTCCGTGGAAGCAGGGTTCCGAGCCCTCGAAGCCGTGCACGGCGGAACGATCGATGAGGATCGGGTGGTCCTCATCCACGACGGGGCCCGACCTCTCGTTTCGGCCCAACTGATCGAGGTAGTCGCCACCGGTGCGGCCGAGCACGGCGCCGCAATTCCATTGGTCGCCGTTGCCGACACCGTGCGTCGTGTTCGCGACGGAGTGGTCGGCGATATCGTGGACCGGACCGACCTGATGGCCGCCCAGACGCCACAGGCTGCCCGGGCCGGGCTGCTCAAACGGGCGTTCCGCGCCTTCCCGTCGAGCGGCCGAGATCGGTTCACCGACGAGGCCGCTCTGCTGATGGCCTGTACAATCCGCGTCCACCCTGTGCCGGGAGATCCCGTGAACCTCAAAGTGACGCTGCCCGACGACCTCGCACGCGTCGATGCCGTGCTGGCGTCGCGCGCGCCGGTCCGCGTGGGGCATGGCGTCGACACGCACCCCTTCGGTCCTGGCGAGGGGCTCCGCCTCGGCGGCATCGAGATCCCCGGCGCCCCGCGCCTCCACGGTCACAGCGACGGCGATGTCGCGTTGCACGCGATCGCCGATGCCCTCCTCGGGGCCGCGGCGCTGGGCGATCTCGGGCGTCTCTTCCCCGCCGATCACCGGACGCCGCGAGGTGCCGACAGCTCGACGCTGGTCGAAGTCGTGATCGGCCGCCTCGCCGAGGCCGGCTGGGACGTCGACGGCGTCGACCTCACCATCACCGGGGTCCGCCCCCATCTCGGCCCGCATCTCGATGCCATCCAGGCGAGGATCGCCGCGCTGCTCGGCATTCCGACATGGGCCGTCGGGGTCAAGGCCAGCACGGGCAATCTCGAAGGCGGCCCTGGGGCCGGGCGCTCGATGGCCGCGTCAGCCACGGTGACGGTCCGGTCCCGGTCCGGGCTTTCGGCCGGCGACCATTCCACGGAACGCGCCGACCGGGAGGCCGTTGCATCGTGACACTCCGGCTCCATGACACGCTCTCCGGCGAGACGCGGCCGTTCACCCCGATCGAACCTGGCCACGCCCGGATCTACAGCTGCGGCCCGACCGTCTATGGGCCGGCGCATATCGGCAACTTCCGCTCCTTCCTCTTCGCCGACGTGCTCGTCCGCTATCTTCGCTTCCGCGGCATGCGCGTGACATGGGTCATGAACTTCACGGACATCGACGACCGGATCATCCAGCGCGCCAACGAGGCAGGTGAGTCGATCGAGGCTCTAACGGAGCGCTGGATCGCCCAGTTCACGGCCGATGCGGCCGCTCTTCGGATGACGACGCCCGATGTCCTGCCGCGGGCCACCCGGCATATCGATGAGATCGCGTCGCTCATCGGCGCCCTCGAGGCCGGTGGCCACGCGTATCGCACGGACGACGGATCGATCTACTTCCGGATTGCGTCGTGGCCCACCTACGGCCGCCTTGCCCGCCTCGATCCGGCGCAGATGCGCGTAGGCGAGCGCGTCGAGGCGGACGATTACGGCAAGGACGATGTCCGCGACTTTGCCCTCTGGAAGGGCCCCAGACCAAACGAACCAACGTGGGACACGTCGATCGGGCCGGGTCGCCCCGGTTGGCACATCGAGTGCTCGGCCATGAGCATGCGTCACCTCGGCGAAACGTTCGACATCCACACGGGTGGAGTCGACCTGATCTTTCCGCACCACGAGGACGAGATCGCCCAGAGCGAAGCCGCGACGGGCAGGGACTTCGTCAGGACCTGGCTCCATTGTGCGCACCTCCGACTCGGCGGCGAGAAGATGGCTCGTCGCGTCGGCAACATCGCCCGCGTCGCCGACCTGCTGGCGGCGGGAGTTTCTCCGCGGGCCCTGCGGTACGTCCTGATCTCGGTCCACTACCGCCAGGCCGTCGACTACACCGACTCGTCCCTGGCCGCCGCGTCCGCCGCCGTGGATCGCCTGGACAGCCTCGTCACGGCCCTCGAGACCTACCGGGAGTCCGCTGGCAACAGCGATCCCTCCCTGCCCGAGGTCCTCGCCGCCGGCCGCCAGAAGTTTGAAGCAGCGCTCGACGACGACCTCAACATCTCGGCCGCACTCGCCGCACTGTTCGACCTGGTCCGCGATCTCAACCGGCGCATCGATGCCCGCACCCTCTCCACCACGGATGCTCGATCCGGGCTCGATCTCCTGCGCGATGTCGACCGCGTCCTGGCCCTCCTGCCCGACGCCCCGGCCGAGCTGGACCGCCAGGCGTCCGGGCTCCTTGCCGCTCGAAAGGTGGCCCGCGATGAACGGGATTGGGTGCGGTCCGACGCGCTCCGCGACGAGCTCCTCGCCCGCGGGATTGCCGTCGAGGATTCGCGGGATGGCCAGCGTTGGCGACGCGTCGACGGTGCCCGGTGAGTCCGCGCCCGAAGCCTGATCGACCCTCCCGGCGCGAGGACAGGGGGTCGCGCGGCGCGAACCCACGCCCGGGTCCCGGTGCCGGCCGCTCGACGGCGAACCCCGGGGCGGGATTCCGGGGCAACTCCGGCGGTCCCCAGCGGCGGCCTCCGGGCTCCGACTGGCTCGATCGGACCAGTGGTGACCTGCGAGGCCACGGCGCCTTGCGTGGCCCCGGTGAGCCGCGAGGTTCCGGTGAGCCGCGAGGCCGGGGTGAGTTGCGAGGCCCGCGTGAGCCGCGAGGTTCCGGCGAGCCGCGAAGCTTCGGTGAGCCGAGAGGTTCCGGTGAGCCGAGAGGCCTCGACCCGGCCGCATGGGGCCCGGCCGGACGCGGACCTGACGACCGGGTTCCAGGCCGGTCGGATGGGAGTCATATCGGTTCCGGACGAAGCCGGCCGGCGAAAGCCGGACCGCCGCAGCGAGGCTCGGCTGCACCAGCAGGACCGACCCGCTTCGATCCGGGACGCTATGACGGACCGCGGCCGGGGGTCAGGCCGGGTCCCGATGGCCACTTGGCGGATCAAGGGCGTCCCGGACCGAGGCGCCCCGCGTCGCCCCGGCTGCCCCGACCGGCGCCATGGGGGGCGGCGCGACCGCCAGGGGTCGTGAACGTCGGCCCCGGCGAGCGCGATCCGGATCGACAACCGTTGCCCCGCCCCTGGAACCCGCGTCCGTCCGATGGCCCGCCGCGGCCTGGGCAGCATACCGGCGAGTCGTCGCGGGTGCGACCGCCGTATCGTGGCGACGACCACCGTGGCGTGTCCCATGACCGACCGGTCGGCGAGCGCCCGGCGGGGCCGTGGCCGCGGCACTCCTACGGTTCATCGGACCCGGGCCGGGCCAGAACCGTCGTCGATCCGTCGTCGTCGGCGCAGCTCGCGGCCGATGAGGAACTCGTGGCCGGCCGCCGGCCGGTGGAAGAGGCGTTCGCCGCCCGTCGGTCCGCCCGCCGACTCCTCGTGACCCCCCAGCGACGGCTTGCGCTCGAGCGAATCGTCCTCCACGCCACGACACTCCGGATCCCGATCGTCGAGGTCGAGGGCGGGACGCTCACGTCCATCGCCGGCTTCGACGGCCACCAGGGCGTCGCCCTCGTCGTCGAACCGCGCGTATTCGCCTCTCCGGAGGATATCCTCGCCCGGGCGATCGAGCGTGGCGAAGCACCATTCGTGCTCGTGCTGGACTCGCTCGAAGATCCGCAGAACCTCGGCACCTTGCTCCGAAGCGCGGAGGGCGCCGGAGCCCACGGCGTCATCTTCCCGACGGTCCGGCAGGCGCCCCTCAGCCCATCCGCGATCAAGGCATCAGCGGGAGCGACCGAACACGTCCTTCTGTGCCCCGTGGACGACCTGCCCGGTGCCCTCACCGACCTCCACGTGCGCGGTCTCCGGATCATCGGGACGGATGCCGATGCCCCGATGACGGCGCGCCAGGTTGACCTGCGCGGGCCGATCGCCATCGTGATCGGCAGCGAGGGGCACGGCCTGGCCCCGGCAGTCCGTCGGCGCTGCGATCTCATGGTTCGCATCCCGATGCGCGGCGCGATCGGATCCCTGAATGCGGCGGTGGCGGGTTCGGTCCTGCTCTTCGAGGCGCTCGGCCAGCGAGATCCCGACGCACGACCGCAGGCATCACCGGGACCGGTCGTCCGGAGGCGCACCACCGAGGGTCCCGAATCGCCCGATCCGCCTGTCGATGTCGATGTCGCTGTGGAGGAGGCCGCGCCCGACGCGCATCGGGCCGAGGCCGGAACGGACACCCGCGACGACGAGCCAGTGGCGGCCGATCCGGGACCGGTCGATGAAGGACTCCTGCCGGGTGGGCCGATTGTGTCCGCTTGACCGTCTCACGTACCGGGCCCTATCATTCGCGGGCGCTCGGGCCAACCCTTAATTGCCCATGCGCCGCGCCGACGTAGCTCAATTGGTAGAGCAGCGGTTTTGTAAACCGCAGGTTCCGGGTTCGAGTCCCGTCGTCGGCTCCATCCGTGAAGCCTCCGGGCCCACATAGCTCAGCTGGCAGAGCACTTCCTTGGTAAGGAAGAGGTCATCGGTTCAAGTCCGATTGTGGGCTCCACCCTTGACCTCAATCGGGCCCCGGAAGAACGGACACAGGCGAAGCCGCGCCTCGCGCGGATCGATCGCCGCAAGCACTGGAGAGACAGGTCACCGTGGCCAAGAAGAAGTTCGAGCGCAACAAGCCGCACGTGAATATCGGCACGATCGGCCACATCGACCATGGCAAGACGTCGCTGACCGCGGCGATCACCAAGTACCTGGCGCTCAGGGGCAAGTCCGAGAGTTCGTACTGATTCCGATTCATCGCTTCCTCCGGACATTGAGCCACCGATGCTCCATGT
>JACPOR010000036.1 GCA_016191425.1 Chloroflexota bacterium | reverse complement strand
CGCCCGCTGGCGCCCGTTCTGCCCGCCCGTGCCGTCCGCTGGGCCCGTGTCGCCCGCTGGCGCCCGCTGGGCCCGTGTCGCCCGCTGGCGCCCGTTCTGCCCGCCCGTGCCGCCCGCTGGGCCCGTGCCGCCCGTGCCGTCCGCTGGGCCCGTGCCGCCCGCTGGGCCCTTGCGCCCGCTGGCGCCCGTTCTGCCCGCCCGTGCCGTCCGCTGGGCCCGTGTCGCCCGCTGGGCCCGTGCCGCCCGCTGGGCCCGTGTCGCCCGCTGGCGCCCGTTCTGCCCGCCCGTGCCGCCCGTGCCGTCCGCTGGGCCCGTGCCGCCCGTGCGGCGCGAAATCCTGGCTGATGACCGCCCCAGGAGCACTATCCGGATAGGCGGCCGCGAACGGTGCCCCGCGAGCTCCCAACTGGCGCTGATTCGCCCGGGGGAGCGAGGGTCTCGTGCGTGGCCGAGACCAGGTCGAGCGCCGACCGAGCGCCGAGGGCGGGTCGTCCCCCGCCGCTATCCGCATAGTGCTCCCCCCACGAGCATTGGCCAGGAAACCCGAGCCCTCGGCCGGGCCAGGAAACCCGAGCCCTCGGCCGGGCCTGAGCCGCGGCCGACCCGTGGCCGCTACTCGGATAACGCCCCTGCGATGTGCATCGGCGATGCCGCCAGGGGCCGCGCACGGATCAGATCCAGGAACTGCGGTCGCGCCTGTCCCGCGGCCACGGCGGCTCGCAACCGGCGTGGAGGTGTGAGGGCGCCGATCTGGCTGGTTTCGGATCGGTCGTCGCGGGTGTAGGCTGTGCCCGCGACCGCCTCGTCGGGTCGATGGTGCAGGGACCGGACGGCGGCTCGCGAGTTGCCCCTGCGGGGGCCGGAGGGTCTGGCCAGATGCACAGCTCCCTGATCGGCAAAGTCGAGAAGGCCAATCGTTACGCCCGCGAACTCGATCGCATTTCGCTCGATCGACTCTCGCTTACCTTCCGCGGCGACAACGACACGCACCAGGTCAGTCTCGAAGCCGGTCAGTGGCAATGCACCTGCCACTATTTCCAGAGTTGGGGAGCCTGCGTCCACCTGCTGGCCCTGCAGAAGGTCTTCGGCGTCATGTTGCCTGACGAGGCGCAGGTCTCGATATTTGGACCAACAGCGGCGGCGACCACCGCCTGAGGTCGGGAGGTCGGCGTTGAGCCGCCTCCAGTGAGCCGAAACGATCCGCCCGACTTTGGGCGGGTCGTTGTTATTCGCTCCGCAGGCGGGCCGGTGCGGCTCGCCTCCCACGGTGCGGCTCAGCGCGCGACGCCCACCGTGCGGCTCGCCTCCCACGGTGCGGCTCAGTGTACGGTGACAGCCCAGAAGGTCGTGCCCTGGCCGCGCCCATCAGCCCGAAACAGCGTGATCGAAAGGACCCACTGCCCGACCGGTAACGGGCCGACCCTGACGGTCTTTGCGTCCGCAGCCAGCACGGATCCGTCGACGCCGCGCGGGTTCGAACCCGACGTGTCGTCCGCCGTCGCGATGACCGTCGAGAAGTCGCCGACGGCGACCCTGTCCGAGAATCGGACCGTGAGCAGGTCGGTCACGCCGGTGGCGACAGGCGGCAACGAGTCGAACGGAAGCCATGGGGCATCACTGCCGCGCCCATCAATCGAACTGCTGCCGAGCGTTCCGACGATTGTCGTGTCGGCCGTGACGAGTTCTGCCACCGGATCCGGCGCTGGGGTCGCCTCTTCCGTCGGCGCTGGCGTGGTCTCTTCCGTCGGTGTCGGCGTGGCCACGCTCGTAGCGGCAGGAGTCGCCGTCGAGGCGAATGTCGAGGCGGCTGGGAGCTCAGGCGACGCCGACGCTCCCGAAGGCCCGGCGGCCCCGCCGCATCCCACCAGGAACGCTGTCGCAGCCAGGCCCAGGACGACGAACCACCCTCGGCCGCCCGCCGAGGATCCCGCTCGGCCGCCTGCCGTGGATCCCGCGGAGGATCCCGCTCGGCTGCCCGCTGGGGATCCCGCTGAGGAACCCGCTCCGCATCTCGCTCGGCCGCCCGCTCGGGATCCCGATCGGCCTCTCGCGGGGCCATGCGCTGGGGATCCCGATGGGCCGCCGACCCGAGACATCACGGGCTCGCCGACCCGAGACGTGACGAGTCCGGTGACCCGAGACATCACGGGCTCGCCGACCCGAGACGTGACGAGTCCGGTGACCCGAGACGTGACGAGTCCGCCGACCCGAGACGTGACGGGCCCCCCGCCTGGAAACGTCATGGGGCCCCCGGCAGCTGGACAGCATTGCTCGGGCAGCCGAATCCGGAGCAGCCGGTGACGGTCACTTTCACGGCAGGTGACATCGACATGACGGCCCCGTCCCCGGATGCCGGAACGAATGTGGCGCTCCACTCGTAGGTGGCCGTCGGTGAGAGCGTGAGCACGTAGCTTCCCTCCACGGTCCCGTTCGGGGCCATGGTCCCGACGCTCGTCCAGGTGCTCGAGCCGACCGTCCGGCGCTGGAGTTTGACCGTTCGGCCACTGATCGGGTCGTTGGCCAGAGCCCGATTTGCGGTCGAGGCGGTGGTCTTCAGCGTGGCCGTGAATCGAACGGAACTTCCGACGTAGATGCTCGACGGCGACGCGCCGATGGTCGTCGTCGTGGGAATGGCCAGGCACGACGAGAAGGTGTCCCGGAATGTCCTGCGATCGTATTCGAGCTGGAGCCGCGCGGTGTCGCAACGAGCGAACGCGTGGACAAGCCAGCCTGTCTTGGGTCGTGCCCGGCTGACGGTCTGGACGACGGCATCGAGGTAGTCGGAACCGGTGGAGTAGTTGGCGTGGTGGGCAAGAACCTCCACGTGGCCGAACTCGTCGAGCGCGGCCGTCTCGGCGTCGAAGCAGCCGTCGGCGATGGTGCTCAGTCCCTCGCACCAGCGAAGCGTGCCCCAGTCGAACACGTAACCGTGGGCACGGAACCACATCTTGAAGCTGACCGGCGCGCCGACGCGGTTGAAGCAGGCGATCCCGGCCGACGTGCACCCCGTCGGCTCTCCGTAGGCGATGAGGCTCGAGGACCCCGACGCGACGCGGGCGAACGTTGCCGCGCGAGAGGCGCGCGAAATGCCCGCATCGGCCGCCGCCCGATCGATGGCATCGGCCATCCATTTCGGCGGTGCCTGCAGCGAGCGCCACTGATAGGTGACGGCCTGATCCTGTGCCCAGAGCTTGCCATCCTGGAGAGGATCCGGTCCATGAGCCAGCGTGGAACCGGCGGAAATCGAAAACAGCGCTGTCGTCAGGACGACGGAGCGTCCAAGTCGCGTCTTCAGGGTCGTGATCACGGCTCGACCTCCTGGTCTGAGTAGGCCGGCGGATCGATGACGAGGAGTACGGGAGCGCCGCTCGCACGGACGAGCCCGATCGCATTGGGCGGCAGCTCGATGCCGGTGGTGCCCGAGGGGCCCTGCGGGGCCGCACCGGGCTCCAGGCGTCCAAGGGATTGACTTCGCCCGGTGCCAGGGTCGATCAGCGCAGCCGTCGTCGCGCCCTCGGCGTCCACGATCCCGACGACCAGGCGCCCATCGTTCGACACGGCGGCCCCGCTGGCCCCGGTCGCAACGACGTCCGACCGCCGGGTCGCGAGGTCCCAACTCAGGACGTCGCACGGTTGACCGGCGCATGCGGCTTCGGTGAGGAGAAACCTGCCGGAGAAGCCGATGACGGCCCCGTGAGGCTCATCGAGCACCGTCACCCTGCGCGAGCGAAGATCGAGAACGCGGGTGATGCATGTCTGGGGATCGCATGACTGGACCGCCAGCGCCTCGCCGTTTCCAGACAATCGCAGGTCCGTCGCCCATACCCGATCGATGCCGGCGCTCGCGAGCACGGCGTCCGCAATCGGCGGCAGGAGCGGCACACGGCGAAGGCCATCGAGGGAGATGCGCCAGATGCCGAGGTCGTAGCGGTTCTCGCGATCGAGCAGGTGCGCGATGAGGCCGTCACGCCCGGGTTCCAGGATCGCCCGACGGACGATCGCACCTTCGACCGACACAAGCCGTGAACACTGCCGCGGGCCTTCAAGAATCTGGATCGCCGAGCCCGTGCCGTCGTCCGTGGCCGCCACGACCACGCCGGCGGTCGGGCCGGTCACGATACTGGCCGGCGGCAGTTCCACCGAGAGCGTCTCACCCTGGGGAGACCCGAGCATGAGGGCCCATCCCGTCAGGGTCCCGGCTGCGTCCAGGCGCGCCTCCTGCGTCCACCACGTGCCGGCCGTCGCCGCGCCCGTGGAGCCGGTCGCAGCGCCGGTCGCCGCGCCCGTGGAGCCGGTCGCAGCGCCGGTCGCAGCGCCGGTCGCGGAGCCGGTCGCGGAGCCGGTCGACGGGCAGTCGGCAACACGGGCCGGCGTAGGCAGCGTTCCCGCGATGACCTGCGGGACCGGGCGCAGCGTTGCGCCGACGGCGGCCACGACGACGAGCGGGGGTCCGAGGATCACGAGCGAGCGAAGCCTCGATGCCATGTGCAGTACCTCCTCCGGCGGGGGGCGGGAGGAGGGCGGAGGCCGCCAGTGTCACGGTCGCCGCTTATTCGTCGATCACCAGATCCCGGCTGGTGCTACGCTGCCCTCGACCGCTCATGCGGTCACGCCGCGTAGTCGCGAAGCCGGTGTGATTCCGGCACAGTCCCGCTACGGTGATCGTCGCCTCGGCGACGTAAGTCCGGTCGCCGGCTCACGGTGGAAGCACGACCTTCGTGAGAAAGGCAGGCTCCACGATGATCCCGACCGACTGACCGCGAACCGTCCCTCGACCCGGTGGACGTCCGGTCCGCCCTCACCCTTCGGTCGGAGACCCGTTTCATGGAACTGTTCGTGTACCCCCGCGCCCCGCGCCCCGCGCCCTCCCTCAACCGTGGTCGATCGGCCCTTCGCGCCTTCCGCGCGGCGGGACCGTTCTTCCTGGCCATCGCCCTCGCTGCATGTGCCGGAACACCGGTCAGCGCCGTGCCGACGATCGAGCCAACGCCCACGCCGATCGCAACTGTCAGTCCGACGCCGGCGCCCACGGCGGCCTTCCCCGTCACGATCACGGACGATGAGGGAGCCACCGTTGCCGTCGCCACGGAGCCCCGGAGGATCGTCTCGCTCACGCCGGCGGCCACCGAGACCTTGTTCGCGATCGGGGCGGGCGATCGCGTCGTCGCCAAGGTCGAGGACATCACCCCGTATCCGCCCGAGGCCGACGGACTGCCGGTCGTGGCCACGTACAAGGGCGTCGATATCGAGCAGATCGTCAACCTCCAGGCCGACCTCGTGGTCGCCGGTGGATTGGGATTCACGCCGCCGGCCGCGGTCACCCAGCTGCGCAACCTCGGCATCCCGGTGATCGTCCTGTACGCGGAATCCGTGGCCGGAGCGCTCGCCGGAATCGAGACCATCGGAAGGGCAACCGGAGCGTTCGACGCCGCCCAAACCTTGACCAAGGCCATGCAAGGCGAGGTGGATCGGCTGGCCGGACTCACGGCAGGGCTCCCGAGGCCGCGAACCTTCTACGAGATCGATGCGACGTCGGACATCTACACCGTGCCCGCCGGGTCCCTCTACGAGGAGATGCTTCGCCTTGCCGGGTCGGATCCGATCACCACGGACTCGAGCTACCAGATCTCGCTCGAGAAACTGATCGTCGCGAACCCGGAGGTGATCCTCCTCGGCGACGGCGGATACACAACCCCGGCCGATGTGGCCGCCCGACCCAACTGGGCCGGGATCGCCGCCGTTGCGAACGGCCAGGTCGTTCCGGTCGATGACACGCTCATCACGCGGCCCGGCCCGCGGCTCGTGGACGGCCTCCGGGCCTTGATCGCGGCACTCCATCCGGAGGTGCGACTCTGACCGCCCCGGCCCGCGTCGGGGTCCTCGGGCCCCGACCGCGCTCCCGCCTTCGCGCCTCGCTCGCTCGGCGGCCCATCATGGTCGCGATCGGCGGCCTGGTCCTGCTCGCGGTGGCTCTTGTTGCCGGGATCGCCGCCGGCTCGGTCTCGATCGCCCCGGGGGAGACGCTCGGCATCCTGGCTCGTCGGCTGCTCGGACTGAACGTCGCGCCAACGTGGTCCGTCGCCACGGAAACGATCGTGATGGACCTGCGCCTGCCCCGCGTCCTGACGGCGATGATCGTGGGCGGCGGGTTGGCCGTCGCGGGAGCCGCCTTCCAGGGCCTGCTCCGCAACCCCCTCGCCGATCCCTACGTCCTCGGTACGGCCTCGGGCGCGGCTTTCGGCGCGGCCATCGCGGTCCTGATCCCCGTCCGGGCACTCATTCTCCAGTTCGGCCTGCTCCACGCGCTGGCGTTCATCGGCGCGCTCGGTTCGGTCCTCGTGGTCTACCGACTCTCGCGCATCGGGTCGAGCGCCCCGATGACCAGCCTCCTCCTCACCGGCTACGCGGTGAGTTCCCTGCTCGCGGCCGGGCTGGCGATGGCCATGTACCTGTCCGGGACGGGCCTGCGCCAGATCTTCGCGTACCTGCTTGGGGGCTTCGACTCGGCGACCTGGGGCAGACTGGCGGTCGCGGCGCCGCTCATCCTCATCGCCAGCTCGGTGATCCTGCTTCGGGCACGATCCCTGAACGGGATGCTCCTCGGCGAGGACGCGGCCGCCCATCTCGGCGTCGACGTCCGGCGGGAGCGCGCGATCCTGCTCACCATGGCCTCGCTGGCCACGGCCGCGGCGGTGGCGATCTCCGGCCTGATCGGGTTCGTGGGGCTGGTGGCGCCGCACGTGGTCCGCCTCCTCGTCGGTCCGAATGCCCGCCTCGTGCTCCCGCTGGCGGCCCTGCTCGGGGCGAGCCTCATGGTCGGCGCGGACCTCGTTGCCCGACTCCTCGGCGAGATCCCGGTGGGGGTGGTGACCGCAGTCGTCGGGGCTCCGTTCTTCCTCGCCCTCCTGCGCCGAGCGCGGACGGGGTACGAACTGTGATTCGCGTCGACGGCGTCACGGCCGTCTACCGGGAGCGCGCAGCCCTGCGCGACGTATCGCTGCAGGTCGACGCCGGCGAACGCGTGGCGATCATCGGTCCCAACGGCGCCGGCAAGTCCACCCTCCTGCGCGTCATCGCAGGCCTGCTCCATCCGACCACCGGTACCGTCGAACTCGGGGGCGATCGGGTTGATCGGCTCGACCGCATGGCCGTGGCCCGTCGCCTGTCGGTGGTGCCCCAGACGCCGCTGCTGCCGTTCGCCACCACCGTCGAGGAGGTCGTGGCGCTCGGCCGGCTGCCGCACGAGCATCCGATTCGCGGCATGCGACCGGGCGATCGAGCCGCCGTGGCAGCCGCGATCGAGCGCGTCGGTGTCGGCCATCTCCTCGGGCGCGACGCCCGCGAGTTGTCGATGGGAGAGCGTCAGCTGGTCCTCCTCGCCATGGCCGTTGCCCAGGCGGCGCCCGTGCTCGTCCTCGACGAGCCCACCGTCCACCTCGACCTTCGTCACCAGGTCGAGGTCATGGACCTGGTCGGCGATCTCAACACTCGTGACGGGACGACGATCCTCGCGGTGCTCCACGACCTCGGCCTTGCGGCCCACTTCTTTGCGCGCCTGGTCCTGCTCGATCGCGGCCGGGTGGTGGCCGATGGTGCGCCGGCGGAGGTGCTCGCCCCGGAGCGCATTCGCGAGGTCTTCGGGGTCGATCCAGCATTCGTCCGCCTCGGTGCCTGAGGGCCGGGTCGACCCACCTGGCCGGGTCGACCCACCTGGCCGTGTGCGGCACCCTGGCCGCGTGCGGCACCTGAACGGTCATTCGATCTGGCCATCGTCGCGTGCTACGCTCCCGCGGTGAACCGAGCGCGCACGGTCCGCCCATTTCCCCGATTGCCCACCCCGATAGCCGTGCTTCTCGTCGCCGTCGTGGTGATCGGGTGTGGTGGGGATGGCCTCACCAGCGCGCCGACCGGCCCTGACGCCACGCCTGCAACGCCTTCCGGTGAACCGACGCCCGTCGCAACCGCGGTCGACGGCCCCACGACCACGCCGAGCTCCGAACAGACCGCTTCGCCAACCGCGGGCAACGGATCGCCATCGCCGTCGGCCGCAGCGACAGCGTGCAGCGGCAACGCCGCGAACGTCGCCTTCTTCAGGCAGGCGGCCAGCGCCATGTCCTGGGCCGTCTACTGCGCGGTGTTGCCGGATGGCTGGTTCGTGGAGAGCGGCAGCTACCGGCTCGCCAACGGGGGCCGCCTGGAGGTGACCTACCGTGGACCAGGGAATGCCGACCTGGCAATCGCCGAAGGCAACATCTGCGATGGCCTCGGTCCGGACGTTGAAGCCTGCGCTCCGCGAGACGCGCTCATCGGATCTGCGGCGCTGGCCGACCGGACCGGCGAGCTCGGCCGCCTCGCCAACGGCCTGGTGCTCGACGTCGACCGTGGCGCCAATCCATCCTGGCGCGTGACCGGCCTCGGGATATCGGAAGCGGACTTCGGGGCGATCGGTGCAGCCATGCTTCGCGTCGCGCCCGGCGGCTGACTCACCCCTCGGCGTCCACTCCGGCCGGTCGGGCGGTCGGGCGGTCGGCGCCACGGTCGTCCGGCGCGCGATGCTCGAGGGGACCGGGCATGATGCGTCCATGCGGATCGCCGAGTTCGAGCTGGAACGATACTTCGCGCGCTGGGAGTTCGCCGTTCGCCATCTGCTCTGCGCCAGCGACGTCGAGGGCTGGGCAATGGGTGAACTGCTCGATCACGCCGATGACGAGGCTGCCGCGCTGTGGCACGACCTCCGGCTCGGGTACACCGAAACGCCGGGCCACCCGCTGCTTCGTCGTGAGATCGCGTCGCTGTACGCCACCGCGACGCCCGATGACGTCCAGGTCCTATCCGGCGCGGAGGAGGGGATCCTGGCGCTGGTGAACGTGTTGGTCGGGCCGGGCGACCATGTCATCGTGACGTGGCCCGGGTACCAGAGCCTTTACGAAGTCGCACGGGCCTGTGGCGCCGAGGTGACCCTCCACGAGCTGCGGGAGGCTGCCGCCTGGGCGATCGACATCGATGTCCTGCGAGCCCAGATCACGCCGCGGACCCGGCTGATCGTGATCAACGCACCGCACAATCCGACGGGCATGCTGCCGGATCGGCCGGCATTCGACGCTGTCGTCGCGATCGCCGCCGAGGCCGGCGCGTACCTCCTGGTCGACGAGGTCTACCGGTATCTCGAGTTCGATGCCGCAGACCGGCTTCCTGCCGGTGTCGATTCCGGATCGCACGTCATCTCACTCGGCGTCATGTCCAAGTCGTTCGCCATGGCCGGGCTGCGGATCGGCTGGCTCGCGTCGCGCGATCGCGCGCTATTGGCCCGTGTCTCCGCGTTCAGGGACTACACGACGATCTGCGCCTCCGCGCCGTCCGAGATCCTTGCCCTGATCGCGTTGCGGGCCCGCGACATCGTGCTCGGCCGGTCGCAGGCGCTGGTGGCTCGGAATGTCGCCACGCTCGACGCCCTCTTCGAGCGCTGGCCCGGCGCGCTCTCATGGGTCCGTCCGCGCGGCGGATCCATCGGTTTCCCGAGGCTCCGCGCCGACCTCGACATCGATGCGTTCGCCGCGGACCTGGTCGAGGCGGAAGGCGTGCTCCTCCTGCCCGGAACGCGTTTCGGGCATCCCGGCAACCACTTCCGGATCGGGTTCGGGCGGACGGACCTGGACGAAGCGGTTGCGGGTCTCGAGCGCCAGCTGGTCCGCGCAGAACGCTGAGTTCCGCCGGCCGACCGCGGGCCTCGAGCGCAGCGGCTCGCCTGCGGCGCCGCTCCGTCCTGCGGCGTCAGTCCGCCTGCGGCGCCGCTCCGTCCTGCGGCGTCAGTCCGTCCTGTTGCAGCAGGTACACGTTGCCGTCTGGGGCGCGGAAGAAGAACCAGCCAAAGCCGTCGAACGCCGGATTGCCGAACGCCTCGGCGGCCCAGATGACGTCGCTGACCATCTCCGTGCCGGCGGCTTCGAGCTCGGCCCGCGCCTGGAGCAGGTCATCGACCGCGAAGGCCGCGATCGGCCCATCGGACGCGGCCGTCATCAGGCGCTCATCAGCGTGCCCGGGACCGTAGATCTCGAAGTAGTCGCGCCGGCCTGACTCGAGCGGGAAGATCGCCCAATCGCCGTCGAGGTGCGAGCTCCGCAGGCCGAGGACATCTCGCACGAATCCTGTCATCGCGTCGAAGTGTCCCGTTCGGACCCCGAGGAAGCTGATCCGCGTGATTCGCAACGCCTTCGACCCTCCAACCCAGCCCTGCCGCTCCTCGGCGCGCCCAGATTACATGCTGTGGTTCGTGACGGAAGCGGGCGGTCGATTGGCGTCCCGGAGTGTCACCCGAGCTTCTCACGATGATCGCGGGCGCCCACCGATCGCCAGCCTCGACGACCAATCGCGAGCCTCGAGGATGGGGACCCAGATCGCGGCGATGGCCCACAGCCGGGGCCGGCGGGCAGAGACGAACGCGGCACGCCCGGGGTGAACGCGTGCAAACTGACGATGATCTCGGTGGCATCGAAGCCGGGTCTCGAATCAGCGTTCGCGATCGCGAGGCCGAAGCCAACAGCCCAGGCCCCCCCGATGAGATCGCGCCGGCCCGGCGACATCGACCGGCCAGGGGGGTTGGGTGAGGTTCCCCGGTGAACCTGAGTGAGGTTCCCCGGTGAAGATGAGACGGGCTAAGCCCGTTTGCGCGTCAGGTCGAGGAAGGGGAGCGCCACCACGGTGGCCTCGACCCGGCCGCGGTGGCCTTCGACCGTCCACTCGACCTGGAGCCGCGTCCCGGGCGCCTCACACGTTGATGACACGGACGCCAGGCCGATCGCCTGCTTGAGGATGGGACTCCAGCCGAGGCTCGTGACCTTGCCGATCTGGTCGCCGCCGCGCGGCCGGAAGACCGGCGCTGGCGAGCGATCCACGGACGGGGAAATGGCAGGCGGAAGGTCCTGCTGGGAGTAGAGCCCCTCGATGTCATACCAGTCGAGCTTCACCCCCACCAGTCGCCGCTCCGGGCCTCCCGACGCCGCCTCTCGCGCAAGGGCCAGCTTCCCGACGAAGTCGGCCTTCTCCAGCTCGACGAGTTTGCCCAGCCCGATCTCGTACGGCGAATAGTTCTGCTCCGGGTTGAGGGCGTGGCGGGCCGATGTGTAGTCGACCTCGAGCAGGATGAGCCCGGCCTCGAGCCGTACAACGTCGAGGGCGAGCATTCCGGCCGGCCGGATCCCGTAGTCGGCCCCGGCATGGATCAGCGCATCCCAGGCGTCGACTGCCCGCTCGGCCGGGATCCATACCTCGTAGCCGAGATCCCCGGTGTAGCCGGTTCGCGATACATCGACGTGGATTCGGTGGCGATCGAATTTCAGCGTGGCCCCGCGGCGCCGGAAGTAGCGAAGGTCGGCGAAGGACTCGCCAGTGGCGGCTTCCAGCACGGCGCGTGAGAAGGGACCCTGGAGCGCAAGGGCGGCGACACGTTCGGTCTCGTCCTCGACGTGCACGTCGAGTCCGCGCGCGTTCATGGTCAGCCAGCGGTATTGCGGATCGGCTGCTGTCCAGCGGTACTCGGTCTCGGTAAGGCGATGGACGGTTCCGTCGTCGATGACCTTGCCGTGCTCATCGCACCACGGCGTGTAGTAGACCTGTCCGACCTTGAGCCTTGTCGCGTCGCGAGTGATGACCCGATCGACGAGTCGCTGCGCGTCGGGCCCCGAGACCCGGTACTTGTACAGCGGGCTGACATCGATCAGGGCGGCGGCCTGGCGGATGGCGTTGTATTCGATGTCGTGGGCATCCGCATAAACCGACGACGCGAAGTAGCCGGACCATTCCCGCCACTGCATCTTCCGGTTCAGGGGCGCGGTCCGGGGATGGAACGCGGTGCCGACGCTCACGAAACCTCCTCCTGCTGCTTGCTGCCAAGTATGCAACGGGCCTTCGAACACTGGACGCGCAGGACTCGCTCCGGGCGATGGCGTAGCCGGCTACAGCAGCGTCGGCGGTCTGGATCCAGCCGGCCGGCTGTGGCGCCCCGGCTACAGCAGCGTCGGCGGTCTGGGTCCGGCCGGCCGGCTGCGGCGCCTTCGATGCTCAGCGAGCGAGAGCGACACGAGCATCAGCTCGCTGACCCGGCGCTCGAACTCCGGCACGGTCGCCTCGGGGATCGTGACGCACACCTCGCGCAGGGCCGTCTCCAGCTGGTACCACAGATCACCCTTGCGCACTTCGTAAAGCGGATAGCGCGAGTTGATGACGACGCGCCGCACGCCATCCTCGACGACCATCGCGCTTCGGAGTCGTGGGTCCAGCGATCGAATGACGACCTCGCCGATCCCGGACCGGCGACCGGGTCCCGTGCCTGCGTGCCGGACGGGCGCGGGCTCCGCCGTGGCCGGCTCCGACGGCTCGGCCGGAGCCTCGTCCCCCGGACCCATCTCGCCGTCCGCGTCGGCATCGGCCGTGGGCGGGTGGGCCGGAGTATCCAGGGTGAGCTGTCCGCCCGGACCCTCGCCGCCAACGCCCAGCTCGCTCTCGAACAGCTTGCCCGCCTCGAGCAGCCGGAGCGCCCGGGCGAGGATTCGGCGCACCTGCTCGGCTGTTCGCAGCGCCGACTGGCTGGGTGCCGTCTCGGCCTGACGCGTCAGACGACGGACGATGGGTGCCAAGAGTTGGTGCAGCCGTGTCTCAACATTGCCCCAGGCGGCGCTCCCGCGCTCGACATCGCTCTTGTTCATCGTCACGGGCAGGTGGGGCAACTCCACCTCGCCGATCAGCCGGTTCAGCGCCGGATGCTGTGCCGGGCCCGGGTGGCCGAACCATTCGGGGTTGCCGATCAGCCGGCCCAGGTGGTAGAGCCGGATGCCGGCCTCGGGCGCATCCCCCGGGATCGGGTCCGGGAGCAGCCCCCACCAGCCGCGCACGAGCCGGCCGGCCGCACGGACGGAGATCGGGTGGCGCTCCTCCACCGGCCATTCCCTCGGCCGAATCGGCGCGCGGTCGAGGCGCATGGTCACGTCGCCGCCCGCCAGCAGCGGTCGGTACGTTTCCTCCAGCCTGGCTCGAAGCCGGCGCGCGTCGATCTTCCGGTCGATCGACCCGATCTCGAGCCGGAGATAGCCCAACGCAAGATCGACCGGCTTCGTCCGTTCGACCAGCTCGTACGTCCGAAGTCGGCGGCGGTCGCGATAGGTGTCGTCCGCGAACTCGTGGGCCATCGCCTCCCCCGCCCGGCCCGCCGCAATGGTGAACCTGGTGCCGAGGTGCCCGATCGCGGCCTTCCCGCCCTGCCCATAACGGCCGATCGAGTCGCCGCCACGCTTGCGCGACGCGCCCCAATGCAGATAGTCGCGCTCGAGCCCGGTCGGGCCCATGCCCGTTCCGCCGACCACGGTGAGCACCAGCGTGCCCGGGCGAAGGGCGAGGTCGATCTCCAGGGGCCGGCCCTCCACGCGCGAGTCAACGGCGTTGTCCACCAGCTCGAGCACCGCGTCGGCGGGCGTTCGATAGTTCGCGAAGAGGGAGGCCGTCAGGCGCGGATCGATCCGCTCACGGACCACGCGGCGTGTGGCGCCCGGACGGACGGCCGGGACCGCACCGGGTCCTGCCGGGCCTGCTTCTCGCGAAGGCTCCTTGACCATCGCCGTCCAGCGTACCGCGTGTTCGCGGCGGTGCGTCAGCCGTAGCCGAGCACTCGGACGCCCTGGACCTCGAAGTCCTGCGGGTTCCGTGTCACCACGGTCGCGTCGTTGAACCACGCGACGCCGGCGATCAACGCATCGCCCAATCGCCGAGGACTCGTCCGCCGGAGCCGCCGGCGGGATGCCCCTGCCCAACGCGCAGCTTCAGGGTGCGTGGAAACGAATTCGAGCGTGTCGATCAGCTTGCCGATTGCCGCCGCCTCGCGCTCGCCGCCCTTCGATAGCGCCTCCGCCACGACCGCATCGCAGATCAGGAGGTCATGCGGCTCACCGAACAGCTTCTCGACCACGCCGACCACTTCGGGCCAGCCGGCCGCGTGGTCGATCAGGACCGTCGTGTCAAGGAGATACCGCATCTTCTCGCTCGTCCTCGTACGGGCCCCAGATCCGCTTCTCCCGCTCGCCGTCGTCCCGAAGCTCCCGCAGGATCTGGAGCGTCTCCTCCGGCGTGCGACCCCACGCATCGGAGTCCTTCAGTGCCCCGGCCTGCTGTTCCCAGACCAGCCGGGCGTTGTCGCGACGTACCTGTCTTGAGACGAGGTCGGCGATGTAGCGGCTGCGGCCACGCGGACCGGCGACGGCATCGACGAGAGCGAGCGTCTCCTCGGGCAGCGTGACGTTGGTCCGGACCAGGGCCATCATCGTGACTCCGTGTGCATGACGTTCACACACGATAGCACACGCCCGGTCCGGCGCGAGACGGACGGCGACTCAGTCGTACCGAAGAACGCGGATGCCCTGCCGCTCGAAGTCGCGCGGATTCCTCGTCACGAGGGTTGCAGTGAGGCTCCACGCCGTCGCGGCGATGAGTGCGTCGGCCAGGCTTCGGGCCCCGGGTGCGGATCGGCCCGTTCGTCGTGCGTCGCCGGCCCACCGCGCGCCGACGGGAGCGAGCGCGACGTACTCGAGGGCGTCGAGCACACCCTGGATCACTCGCCGCTCGGTCTCACCGCCGCCCGAGAGCGCCTCGCACGTGATCACGTCGCACGTGAACAGCGTTTCGCCTTGCTCGAACAGGCGATCCACCAGACCGACCGCGCCGTCGCGCCCGTGCGCGAAGTCGAGCAGGACGGTCGTGTCCAGCAGGTAGTTCATCGAACCTTCCCCGAGGGATCCGGCGCCCACGGATCCCGATCCACCGACCGCAATGCATCGACGAACCGCACGATCTCCTCGCCTGACCGCCACTCGGGCGTGTCGACCAGGGCGCCGCGGGCTGTCGCGAGGGCACCACGCAGGCGCTGGCGCTGCAACTCACTTCTGGCCGCCCGCGCCAGAAACGCACTGCGTCCCCGGGGCCCGACCAGGTTGTCGATCTCGGACATCAGGGAGTCCGGCAGGGAGATCGTCGTGCGAGTCGTCATCGTCGGCGTCCTCATTGGAGCAGTATGCATGATGATCATACTCCAGGACGCGCGGCCCTCGCCCACCGCGACGCGCGACTCCCGGCAGGCCTGGCGGGACGCCGACTACACTGCATGGAGTCTATGCAGGCTGAATACTCGGCACGGAGCCGCCATTCACGGAGTGGCGATTAGCGAGGGTCGCGTGGCGCAGCGATACGACGCGGTCATCATCGGTGGTGGCCACAACGGGTTGATCTCCGCGGCCTATCTGGCGCGCGCCGGGTTGAAGACCCTCGTCCTCGAGAAGCGACACGTGCTCGGGGGCGCGGCGGTCACCGAGGAGATCTTCCCGGGCTTCCGGTTCTCGGTCTTCAGCTACGTCGTCTCGCTCCTTCGGCCCGAGATCATTCGCGAGCTGAACCTGCCGGCCCACGGCCTTGACATCCTGCCCCTCGATGGCACCTTCACCCCACTCCACGAGGGCGAGGGGCCGCAAGGTCCCAGCGGCAGGTCCACCGGCGACTATCTCTGGCGGGTGAACGACCACGGGCGCACGATCCGCGAACTGCGCCGCTGGTCCAAGAATGACGCCGAGGCGTACGAGGAATACGGCCAGCTCATGGTCGATATGGCCCGCTTCATCAAGCCGATCCTGGGGATCGTGCCGCCGGACCCGGCATCTCTGGACCCGCGTCCCCTCATGCCGCTCGGCGGCCTCGCCCGGGCGTTCCAGAAGCTGAGCCAGCGCCAGCAGGCCGTGTTCGTCCAGCTCATGACGATGTCGGCATCGGACTTTCTGGATCAATGGTTCGAGACGGACCCGCTCAAGGCCACGATGGCCGCGTCCGGGATCATCGGCACGTACCAGGGCGTCAAGAGCCCCGGGACCGCCTATGTCCTGCTCCATCACTACATGGGTGAGATCGATGGCGCGTTCCGTGCCTGGGGAATCCCGAAGGGCGGGACCGGTGGCATCTCCAACGCGATCGGGTCGGCGGCTCGATCGCTGGGAGCGGAGATCCGGCTCGAGGCGCCCGTGGCGCGGATAGCCGTTCGCGAGGGCAGGGCAACGGGCGTCATCCTCGAATCCGGGGAGGAGATCTTCGCCGACGCCGTGCTCTCATCCGTCGACAGCCGACGTACCTTCATCGATCTCGTGGAGCCCGGGACGCTCGATTCCGACTTCGAGGCCGAGGTCAAGCGTTTCAAGTTCCGGGGCTCGTCCGGCAAGGTGAACATCGCCCTCGACGGCCTGCCGAACTTCACGGCGATGCCGGGACCGGGTGAGCACATGCGCGGTGCCATCTCCATCAGTCCGTCCATCGACGACATGGAGCGCGCCTACGACGACGCCAAGTACGGGCACTGGAGCCGGAAGCCGTACATCGACATCATCATCCCCACGCTCGTCGATCCCGGCATGGCTCCACCCGGCAAGCACGTCATGAGCTGCTTCGTCCAGTACGCGCCGTACCACCTGGATCCGGCGCTCGGGACCTGGGATGACAACCGCGAGGCGTTCGGGGACGCGGTGGTGGACCGGATCTCCGAATTCGCACCCGATCTCAAGTCGAAGATCCTCCATCGGAACGTGCAGACGCCGCTGGATATCGAGCGGACGACGGGCCTGACCGAGGGCAACATCTTCCAGGGCGAGCTGTCGCTGGAACAGCTCTTCTTCAGCCGCCCTGTTCCCGGCTGGGCGCGCTTCCGGACCCCGATCCGCGACCTCTGGCTGTGCGGCTCGGCAACGCACCCCGGCGGCGGAATCATGGGCGCGAACGGTCGCATCGCGGCGATGGAACTGCTGCGCTCGCGCGGAAAGCGAGTGGCCTGATGGCCGCGCCGATCACACATCCGGCCCCGGTGCCCGCGCCGATCACACATCCGGCCCCGGTGCCCGCGCCGGCGGCCCCTCCCGCGATCAGGCATGCCGTGGCTCCGTGGGACGCCGTGATCATCGGGGGCGGACACAACGCGCTCGTCACCGCCGCCTACCTCGCGAAAGGCGGCCTACGGACACTGGTCCTGGAGCGTCGCGATCGTCTCGGCGGCGCCGCGGACACCGCGGAACTGGGCCCGGGGATCCGCGTTCCGGCGCTGGCGCACACGGTGGGCCGGCTGCGTCCGTCGGTTCAGCGCGATCTGGATCTCAAGCGTCACGGGCTGGCGCTCATGGCCCCGGACGTGCGAGCTCTCGCTCCCTCGCCGGACGGGTCGGCTGTCGTCTTCTGGGGTGATGCGGCAAAGACGGCCGCGGGCCTTCGCGCCAGATCTGCTGCGGACGCCGACGCGTACGTCGGGTTCGATCGCCTGGTCCGCTCGATGGCCAGGTTCCTCGATGAGCTCGGACGCTCGGCGCCGCCGGACATCGATGCACCCGGGATCGGTGACGCGCTCACCGGCCTGAAGCTCGGCAGAGCGTTCCGCCGGCTCGGCAAGCACGACGCACGCACGATCCTGCGCATCCTGCCGATGGCAGTCGCGGATCTCGTGGCCGAGGCCTTCGAGACAGATGCCGTACGGGCGGCGATCGCGTGGCGCGGGGTTCGATACGGCTCGGTCGGGCCGTGGTCGGCCGGCACGGCCTCGGTCCTGCTCATGGACTCCGCGGGCAATGATGGCGGCGCGGCCGGCGAGACCGTCTTCGCCCGCGGCGGCCCCGGTGCGCTGTCGGTAGCGCTCGCGTCCGGGGCCCGGGCGGCCGGCGCCGAGATCCGGACCGGGGCCGAGGTGACGGCCATCACTTCGAAGGATGGACGCGCGACCGGCATCGTCCTGTCCTCGGGCGAGGTGATCACCGCGCGGGCGATCGTGTCCGGTGCTGACCCGAAACGGACGCTCGTCGATCTCGTCGATCCCGTGGCGCTCGGGCCCTCGCTCGGCTGGCGAGCCGGCAACATCCGGACCCCGGGGGTGGTCGCCAAGGTCAACCTCGCGCTGAAGGGGCTGCCCGTCTTTCCCGCGGCCGGCGGGGACGCCGATCAGCTGCTCCGCGGACGGATCGTCGTTCCACCCGGGATCGATGCCATGGAGCGGGCCTTCGACGCATCGAAATATGGGCGCGCCTCGGACGCGCCGATCGTCGAGGCCACCATTCCGTCCCTGGTGGACCCCTCGCTCGTCGAGGGCGCTCGAACGGGTACCCACGTCATGAGCGTCATCGCCCAATACGCCCCGCACACGCTCCGCGACGGCGACTGGGCGGGCCACCCGCCCGGCCGCCAGGCAGGCTCGCCTGGCCCGTCAACCATGAGTTGGCGATTCTCGATGAAGGAGCGTGCCAGCCCTGCCCAATCGACGGGTTCATGTCGATCCTGCACATCGGACGTGCTCGTTCATTGCCGAGTGCCAACTGCCAGTTGAGCCGGGGTTGGCCCAGGGCTGGAGCATGGCTGGAACAGGGCTGGACGCCCGCCAGGCCCGGATCCCCCCGCCCGGCCCGGATCCCCCCGCCCGGTCCTTCAACCGTGAGTTGGCGATTCCCGACGAGGGAGCGTGAACGCTCCTCGGCCACGGACGTTACCGGATCGGTGGGCTCGAAGGGCTCTACCTGTGCGGCTCCGGCGCCCACCGGGGGGCGGGATCACCGGCGGTCCCGGCCAGAACGCCGCGCGGGAGATCCTGTCGGACGCGAGGAAGCGGCGCCGGTAAAGGTAGGCAGCGTGGCCGCCGCTGCCGGGGAGGATTACGCTTCGGCGGCGATGAGCGTCCCCTTCGTCGGTCGGCAGAGTGAACTCGGAGTTCTCATCTCGATCGTTCGGGGTGCAAGCTCCCTGCGAGTGCCGACTGCCGCGTTGGTCGTGGGCGAGCCTGGCAGTGGAAAGAGCCGCCTGCTGCGTGAGCTGATCGCCAGGGAAGCGCTGGCCATCAGTATCCGGGTGGTCGGTTTCGAGCCCATGCAGTCCGTGCCGCTAGCCGCCGCGGGAGCACTGCTCCGCCACCTGGCAAAAGTGCCAGGTGATGGAGCGATCCTCGATCGGCTCGTGTTTCGGGGACACGCAACGGAAGATCGTGACCCACTCCGCATCTTCGAAGCGGCCCATCGGGCTCTTGCATCCCAGGGTCCGGTCCTCATTGCAATCGATGATCTCCAGTGGGTGGATGAGCGATCGCTCGCCCTCATCCAATAGGTTCTCCACGCGGCCGCGTCGGCACGTCAGTCCACGGCGCTCGTCGCCTTCTCTCGGCCATCGCCCGCTGCGGCGGCAATTCGCGGCGGCATCGAGACGGATGTGCCAGCCGAGCGCCGGGCGATCATCGATCTCGGTCCGCTCTCTCTCGACGACGGTCGCCGACTCGCCCAATCGATCGACCAGGAGCTCGATGGCGCGGTTGCAAGCGACCTTTGGCGCCGAGCCGGCGGCTCGCCCTTCTGGATAGAGACACTCGCCCGCGGCCGGGCGAGTGCCGAACCATCGAGCGTGACCATCGAGCGGCTTCGGGATCTCAGCTCGGACGCAGGAGCCCTCTTGGCGGTTCTCGCGATTGGTGCTCGGCCCTTCGACGACGACGAAACGGCGGGAATCCTGGGCTGGGAAGCAGGTCGAGTTGTCCAGGCGTCGCTCGAGCTCGTATCTCGAGGCCTCGCTCTTGGCGTCGCGGGAGCAACGCTCGTCGCCCACGACTTGATCCGCGAAGCCGCGACTGTGGCGCTTCCGGTGCCGACGAAACGGCGCCTTCACGCCCGGCTCGCAAGGTGCATCGAAGCTGCCGCGGGTGACGACCTGTCGATGCTTCGCGAATCCCTCGATCGCCACCTGGCAGCGGGATCGCCGAGCACCGCGATCGCGATGCGGCTGCTGTCGTCTCCTCGAAGGCGCCTTCGCGGCAGCGACGACCTCCGTCTGCTTGGTTCGATCAGCGACGGCCTCGACCTCGGCGACCCTGACCAGGTTCGCCTCGACCGAAGCCTCGGGGAACTTGCCGCCGTGCTCGGCGAGCAGGAGCTTGCGGAGCGACGCTGGGCGGCGGTCGGCGAGAACTCGATGGATCCACGGGATCGTCAGGTTGCCGAGCTCGAGGCGGCCCGAGCCGCGTATCGCCTCGGAAGGCCGTCTACTGCGCATATGCATCTCGGGCGGGCCCGCGAGGCCGCTTCGTCAGAGGTGCAATCTCGGTTGAACTCGACGCGCTTCAGGCCGAAGTCGAGCTCTGGCTCGACCACGAGACAGCCGCGGGCGCCCGAACAGCCGCTCGCGGACTGGCCAGCGCGCGATCACTGGTCGCCGATTCAGGTGGCCCCGATCGGCTCTCGACCGAGGGCAGGCGGGCCTACCTGGCGGCTCTCGTCGTCGCTGGTGACGCGGCGCTCCAGGAGGATCGTGCCGATGACGTGATCAGGTAGTGACTGAGATCGGGTAGTCACCTACAGGTCGCCCGGCGGGCCCGCCAGGCCGGCCAGGCAGGCCCGCCAGGCCGGATCCGCCCGGTCGGACAGGCACATTGCCGACAGGCCGGCCAGGCATTGCCGCCAGGCCGGCCTGGCATTGCACCAGGCCGGATCCGCCCGGCCGTCAACCGTGAGTTCCCGATTCCCGACGAGGGAGCGTGCCCGCCCTGCTCAATCGACGGGATCATGTCGATCCTGCACACCGGACGTGCACGCTCGTTGCCGAGTGCCAACTGCCAGTTGAGCCGGGGTTGGCCCAGGCCTGAGTCGGATTAGACGCCCGGACCGGGGGCCGGACCCGGGGCCGGATCGGGGGCCGGATGGTCGGCGAGGACATCCGCCTCATCGGCAAGGACGTCCGGCTCATCGGCAAGGACATCCGCCCCGGACTCCACATCGGTGTCGGTCGCCGGGTCGGGCTCGCGCGGAACCCTGACCGACCGACCCTCGCGACGCCCAAGGCGCAGCGCGGCACGGGTGGCAACCGGCCCGGAGTCGACGCTCTGGCCCAACCAGTGGAAGAAGAACGCGGACAGGACCGCGGCAATCGGGATGCCGAAGATCGCGCCGCTGATCCCGGCGATCTTGCCGCCGATGAGCACGGATCCCAGGACGACGATGGGGTGAATCCGGAGCGCCTGGGCCATCAGGCGCGGCTGCAGCACGTTCATGACCGCCAACCAGCCAGCCGCCATGACGATGAGGACGCCGAGCATCGCGTCGGGCTTCGTCGCGAGCGCCACGAGGACCGGCGGCGCCCAGGCGAGGAACGGTCCGAAGAAGTGGATCGCCATCAGGAGGCCGGCCGCCGAGGCCGTCGCAGCCGCGTAATCGAGGCCGAAGACCACGCTCGCGATCAGGGCGACAGCGGTATAGATGACGCCCATGATCGCCTGGCCTCGCAGGAATCCGCCGAAGGATCGGGCCACGCTCTGCTCGAGCAGGCGCGCCTCCTGCGCGTACTGCCGCGGCGCCAGGCGGAAGGCCGAAGCCAGGAGGCGATCGCGATCCGCGACCATGTACAGCGACAGGATCAGGATCAGCAGCAGGTTGGCGATGGCGCTGAGGCTGGCGACGGCGACCTGCTGGAGAGGACCGGCCAGCTGGGCGGCGTAGCGATTGAGGTTGTCGAGGAAGACCCCCGCCTGGGCGGTCAGGTTCACATCCTTCAGCCCGAGCCCGTTGAGCCGCTCCTGCCACGGCGCGACGATCGTCGGCAGGTCGTTCCGCAGGGTTGGCACGCTGGCGATGAAGTCGGTGATGGAACCCGCGATGGCACCGGCGACCGCGATGACGAGGAAGACGAGGCCACCGAACAGCACGACGTACACGACGACGACGGCCCCGGCCCGGTTCATGTGCGATATCGAGGCAACCCGCGTGATGATCGGGGTGAGGATGAACGCGAGGAGCCAGGCAAGGAAGAAGACGAGGATGATGTCGCCGAAGGCGGCGAGGAGGTTGGCCAGGAACCCGAGGACCACGAAGGCCAGGGCAATCGCCGCCAGGATGAGCACGATGTTCATCCAGCGACGCTCGCGCGGCGTCAGCTCAAAGCTCAAGGCGCCCGCCTCCCTCGTTTCGGTTCCGGCCTAGCGGAGTCCCATCTTCTCGCGAACCTCGGTCATCGTCGCGGCCGCCATGGGCCTCAGGCGATCCGCCCCGGCCTCCAGGATCCCGTCGACCCGACCCGGGTGCGCCATCAGCTCGGCATACCGTTCCCGGGCCTCGGCGTAGTGGCGAATGATCCGGTCGGCGAGGAGCCGCTTCATGTCCACACAGCCGGTCCGCGCGGTGCGCTCGCCGTCCCAGAGCTGCAGGTAGTCGGTCCCGAAGAAGCGCTGGAGCTGACAGACGTTGCAGACCTCGGGCCGACCCGGATCGGTTCGCAGGATCCGCTGGGTGTCGGTGACCATCGACATCACCTGCCGACGGATCTCTTCTTCCGGAGCAAAGATCTCGATGGTGTTGTTGAGCGACTTGGACATCTTCCGGACGCCGTCCGTGCCGAGCACCACGGGTGCCTCCGTGAAGACGGCCTGTGGTTCCGGGAACGTTGGACCGTAGCGATTGTTGAACGCGCGCACGATCTCGCGCGACAGCTCCAGGTGAGCCGCCTGATCCTTGCCCACCGGTACGGTCGTTGCCTTGTACATGACGATGTCGGCGGCCTGCAGCACCGGATAGGTCAACAGGCCGTGATTGATGTCGTCGGGCTGGTTGAGCCTCTTCTCCTTGTAGGTCGGCGTGCGCTCGAGCCAACTGACCGGCGTCACCGTCGTCAGCAGCCAGGCCAGTTCCGTGTGCTCGGGCCGGTGGCTCTGGACGAACAAGGTGCAGCGGTCGGGATCGAGGCCCAGGGCGAGCAGCGCGGCGGCCATCTCGCGGGTCTGTCGGCGCATGCGATCCGGATCGTGGGTGCTCGTCAGGGCGTGGTAGTCGACGATGCAGTAGATCGCCTCGAACTCGTCCTGGAGTCGGACGTAGTTCCGGATCGCCCCGAGGTCGTTGCCGATATGGGGTGCCCCGGACGGCTGGATGCCGCTGAAGGTGCGCGCGACGGTCGGCGAGGGGTTGGTCATCGTCGGCCGAGTGTAGCCGACGTCATGGAGCCGGTCGGCCGTCGCGCTCGTGGCCCCTGGCTTCGTCCCAGCCGCCGCGGGTGGTCGGACCGCCCCGGGTGGTCGGGCCACGCAACGGAGAGGTCGCGTAACCGCGAGGCCCCGGATCCGCGAGGTCGCAGAGCCGAGACCGGCCGCCCGGTACCATGGGCGGGATGAGACCTCCGTCCCACTCAAGACGCCCGTGAATCCCCCCATGCGGGTCGCCGTCCTCGGCGCCGGGTCCGTGGGCCGAGAGGTGATCAGGGCGCTCATGGAGAGGCCCGACACGTTGCGCGCCGCCGACGGTCCGGCCATGGTCCTCGCGGGCATCGCCGTTCGGGACATTGCGCGAGCCGTGGCCGCAGGCATGCCCGAAGCTCTCCTCACCGACGCCCCCGCCCACCTCGTGGCTTCGCCGGATACGGACGTGATCGTCGAGCTGATGGGCGGTGACGAGCCGGCCCGAACGCTCATCGCCGTCGCCCTCGCGGCCGGGAAGCCCGTCGTGACGGCAAACAAGCACGTGATCGCTCACCACGGAGCCGAGCTCGAGGCGGCGGCGCGCCGGAACGGCACGCCCTTCCGTTTCGAGGCCGCGGTCGGCGGCGGCATTCCCGTCCTTGGGCCGATTGCCGCGGATCTCGCCGCCAACGAGCTCCACGCGATTCGCGGCATCGTCAACGGGACCACCAACTTCATCCTGACCGCGATGCGCTTCGATGGCCGGCCCTACGCCGACGTGCTTGCCGACGCCAAGGTCGCCGGGTACGCGGAGGCCGACCCGAGCGGCGACGTGGAGGGTCACGACGCCGCGAACAAGCTCGTCATCCTCGTTCGCCTTGCGTTCGGGCAATGGCTCGACCCCGCGTCGATCCAGCGTGCCCCGAGCCGCTCCGGGGCCGACCCTGGCCTGCCCGGCATCACCGGGGTCTCGCTCCCCGACATCGAGGCGGCCGCAGACCAGAATCTGGCGATCAAGCTCGTGGCTGCCGCCCATCGGACCCCGGATGGAATCGTGGCGTCGGTCCTTCCCTCTGCGGTGTCGCTCGACCTGCCGCTCGGGCGGACCGACGGGGTCCTGAACCGCATCGAGGTCGACGGCACGCCCATCGGGTCGGTCGCCTTCAGCGGGCATGGAGCGGGCGGTGCCGCGACATCTTCGGCCGTGCTCGCGGACCTCATGGCCGTCGGGCGGCAGGGCGGCAGCACCTGGGCTGGCCGGTCCGCTGCCGCAAGCCACAAGGCGGCGATTGCGCCATCGCCCGTCGAAGCGTTCATCGGCCCGTCCGGCACGGCCTACCCGGTGATCCGCTGATGGACGGCACGGTCGGGCGAGGCCTGCTCGCGCGATACGGGTCCTGGCTCCCGCTGACCGCAGCCACCCCCGCCCTCTCGCTTGGCGAAGGCGGGACCCCATTGGTCCATGTGCGGCGTCTCGGTGCACAGATGGGCCTTCGGAACCTCCACGTCAAGGTCGAAGGCATGAACCCGACCGGATCCTTCAAGGACCGCGGCATGGTCGTGGCGGTCGCCAAGGCCATCGAGGCTGGAGCACAATCGGTGATCTGTGCGTCCACCGGCAACACCTCGGCGTCGGCGGCCGCGTATGGCGCCGCCTCGGGCCTGGAGGTCGTCGTGGTCCTGCCAAAGGGCGCGATCGCGGTCGGCAAGCTGCTCCAGGCCCTGATGGCGGGTGCCCGCGTCGTGGCCGTCGACGGCAACTTCGACGAGGCCCTCGCCGTCGTTCGGGAGATGGCGGCGGACGACGACCACCCGACCACGCTCGTGAACTCGGTCAACCCGCATCGAATCGCCGGCCAGAAGACGGCCGCGTTCGAGATCTGCGACGACCTCGGGCGGGCACCCGACTTCCTGGCGATCCCGGTGGGTAACGCCGGCAACATCTGCGCCTACTGGGCAGGGTTCACCGAATACGCGATGGCGGGCGTGGTGGAGCAGCGGCCGCGGATGATCGGTTTCCAGGCAGCCGGGGCCGCGCCGATCGTGCTCGGGCATCGGGTCGATCACCCGGAGACCATCGCGAGTGCGATCCGGATCGGGAACCCGGCCTCCTGGTCGCTGGCCACCGCGGCCCGGGACGAATCGGGCGGCACGATCGATGCCGTGACCGATGACGAGATCATCGCCGCGTATCAGGACCTCGCCCGGAGCGAGGGCATCTTCTGCGAGCCGTCGTCCGCCGCGAGCATTGCCGGTGTCCGTCGGATGGCGGCGGCCGGCGAGATCGAACCAGACGCGCTCGTGGTTGCCGTCCTGACGGGGAACGGGCTGAAGGATCCGAACACGGCGGAGCGATCGGCGGGCGACCGGATCATCGAATCGCGAGCGACGATGGACGCCGTTCGGGCGGCGCTCGGGTGGTAATTGGGATGCGTCCGGTCCGCCAATGACGACGAACTGGCTGGCCGAGATCGACGGCCGTCGAGTGACGGTGGAGATTCCCGCGACCACCGCCAACCTCGGTGCAGGCTATGACTGCCTCGGGATGGCCCTCGACATGACCAACCGAGTGGTCCTCGACGTACGGGGCTGGAACAAGGCGAGCCATGAGCTCAGCGTGACGGGCGAGGGCGAAGGAGAGCTGCTGCCGAACGCCGACAACCGGTTCATCCAGGGCGTGGAGGCCGCGATCATCGAGGTCCACGGCGAGCTGCCGAAGGGCGCCACCTGGCGGGTCGATATGATGAACCGCATCCCGCTCGCCCGCGGCCTCGGGTCGAGCGCCGCGGCGACGGTCGGGGGCCTGGTCGCCGCGAACGCCCTGCTCGGCGATGTCCTCGCACCGATCGACCTGCTGCGACTCGCAACCCGGATCGAGGGCCACCCGGACAATGCCGCGCCGGCCCTGCTCGGGGGTTTCGTGGCGACCGTCTCCGACGGCGATGCCGTGGAGGCGATCCGTTTCGACGTCCCGCGGGGCGTGCGGGCCGTCGTGTTCATCCCCGACGTCCGCCTTGCGACGAGCGAGATGCGCCGCGTCCTGCCGCGAATGGTGCCCCGCGCGGATGCCATCGCCAACCTGGGCCGCGTCGCCATCGGTGTCGCCGGCATGGCAACCGGTCGTGCCGACGTGCTCCGCTTGCTGACCGAGGACCGGCTCCACGAGCCGTATCGCGCGGCGGCCTATCCGCAGCTGCCGCGGCTCGTCGCCGACGCGCGGGCGGCCGGGGCGATTGGGGCGTGCCTCAGCGGGGCAGGCTCCTCGATCATCGCCTTCACGGACACCGTCTCAGGCCTGGCCCGGATCGAGGCCGCGTTTCGCGCTGCGGCTGCGGATACCGACCTGCCAGGCCGGGTCGAGGTCGTCAAGCCGCGAAACAGCGGGGCCGTCGTCCTGCCTTCGAACTGACCGGCCCCCGCCAGCGCGAGGCCCCGCCAGCGCGAGGCCCCGCCAGCCCGACGGCCCCGCCAGCCCGACGGCCCCGCCAGCCCGACGGCCCCTTTTTCGAGCGATGCGCGTCGACGTCATACGAAGGACGCGTGTTGGCGGGTGACGACAGCAGGATTGTCTGGCACCGAGGTCTGTCGGCGCGATGGCGATGGCAATGATGCTGGTATGCACCTTGAGCGCTGGCCGGCACGTCAGGAGGACACGATCCTGCTTCGTATGACCGCGATACGCATCGCTCCGGGGAGGGTGCGGCGGGCCGCGCCTGGGCGTTGCGCCGGGCCGCGCCTGAGCGTTGCGCCGGGCCGCGCCTGAGCGTTGCGCCGGGCCGCGCCTGAGCGTTGCGCCGGGCCGCGCCTGAGCGTTGCGCCGGGGACGGCATCGGCCAAGTGTCGCCCAGATGATCGCCTTGGGCGGCGTGTGCCAGGCGTTGACGCCATGGCGGACACTTCCTCAATGAACGCCGCCGGCAACCTCGCGCAGAGCATCGGGGACGGGATCGCCGGGCTCGTCGGGGGCGCGGTCCGGGCCCTTGGCGCAGCGATTCAGGGTCTCGTGAACGCCTTGCAGTCCCTCCTGCCGGGTCCGTGGTTCCTCGTGATCGTCGTCGCCATCGTCGTCCTGGTTGCCTGGAGCGTGTTCAGGCGGTGACGCCCGCCCCGTGGCCGCCGATGAAGGCAAGGACCTCGGCCCAGGCGCCCGCCGACGCCTCGACGTACTGGCTGGCCTTGCGATCGAAGAACGAGTGCGGCGCGCCAGGGTAGGTGACCGTTCGTCGCTCGACCCCGGCGGCGTCAAGAGCATGGTCGAATGTCTCGCGAGCCTCCTTCGTGATGCCCTCGTCCGCCCCGCCGTAGATCGCCAGGACGGGTGCGGAGATATCCGCCGCCACATCGGCCGGAGCCGGGGAGCCATTGCCGGCATTCCCGGTGGGCCAGCCGTAGAACCCGATGAGGCCGGCCAGGTCGAGCCCCAGGGTGCCGGCGAGGAACGTGAGCCGGCCGCCCATGCAGAATCCGGTGACGAACACGCGCGATGCTGCCTCGTCCGCCATGCGCAGGGTCCGCAGCGCCGCGGCTCCTGCCGCGATGTCGGCGGCCAGCGTCGCCCAGCGGGTCCGGCCGACATGCGGCCCGAACTCGAAGTCGGCACCCCGGTTGCCGATCCCGGCCGTCCGCCCGAAGTAGTCGATCGCGACCGAATCGAGCCCGTGTTCAGCGAAGCGGAGGGCCAGCTCCTCGTAGTACGCATGGAGTCCGCGTCTGTCGGGCAGGATCAGGACTCCGGCGCCGGTCGGGTTCGCGGCGCGCGAAGCGTAGGCACTGAAGGCGGTGCCATCGGCCGACGTGAGGGTCATCGGCCCGGCGTCGAGGGCGCCGCCCAACATCGGGATGATGGGTGGGCGGCTATCGATGTCGAAGCACACGAGGTCCTCCTTGGTGGTCAGCCGACGTCGCTCAGCGGTGGTCTCATCTCGGTCTGGCGACCGAGATGATCTCGGCGGTGATGCTCAGGCCAAGGTTCGCATACAGGCCGAGCGCTGCGTCGTTGCGCCGTTCGGCCGCGATGGTGGCACGTTCCGCCCCGAGGCCGCGGGCGACACGGAGCACGGCACGACAGATCTCACCGCCGAGGCCGCGCCGATGCCAATCCGGGCGGACGCCGACCGGCTCGAGTTCCACGACGCCGCTGGCCTCATCGAACCAACCGAGGGCGAAGGCCACCACGGCGCCGTCGGCGGCGACGATCTGGAGATCCAGATCGTCGCGATACAGCCACGACTCCCGCACCGTCCGATAGCGCTCGGGCGTCATTGTGGATCCCGGAAACGCCGCCCGACCGCAGGCGACCCGCGCCTCGATGTCCGCATCGCTGGCGAGTATCCGCAAGGCCAACCCGGGTGCCAGCCTCGGCGGTGGCCATCGATCGGTCAAGCTGAGTTCACCCGTGAACTGGACGAATCCGGGCCGCGCCTCGACCACGAGACCGAGCGCACGCAGAGCACCCATTCCCGGTTCGTCGCCGACGGCAACCCACGCTCGCAGCGGCTCCGTCGACGCATCGGCGCCTGCGCTCCGGCATCGGTCTGCCCACGCGATCATCTCGCCCACGAGCGTCGCCGTCGCACCGGACTCGATGGACCCCACGAGGAAGTCGAGGTCGGCGGGTGGCGAGAACCAGCCGAAGGCGGCAAGTTCGTGACCGGGACCGAACCAGAGCCGGACTCCCCCGGCCACGCCGGGTACGCGTCCGTGCGCCTGCACGACCCACCAATCGAGGTCACCGGGATGGAACCTGATGGCCGGCCAGTCCACCTCGAGCCGCGTCCTGGCGAGCGCCTGCATCAGGCGCGTGTCGTCGCGGGATCGCCAGGCCCGAGAACGAAAACGACCGGCCACCATCACGGAGATTGTGCCGTGCCGACAGAACCGCGTCCCCGTTGCCGCACGCGCCGGCGCGATGCCGCACGCGCCGGCGCGATGCCGCACGCGCCGGCAGGCTGGCGCGCGCGCCGGCACGTTGCCGCACGCGCCCGCGATCGCTCACGCGCCACCAGGTTGCCGCGGGGAGCGCCGCGATCGGTCGGGTAGAATGCCCGCCCGATGCCACGCCCCCTTGTCGTCCAGAAGTTCGGCGGCTCCTCCGTCGCGGATGCGGATCGAATTCGACGCGTCGCCCGACGAATTGCCCGAGAACGCGAGGTCGGTTCGAGCCTCGTTGTCGTCGTCTCGGCGATGGGCGACACCACCGATGAGCTCCTCGCCCTCGCGACCGCCATCACCGACGAGCCGGATCCGCGTGAACTGGACATGCTCCTGGCCACCGGCGAGCACCAGAGCGCGACGCTCGTGTCGATGGCGCTGCACGCGCTGGGGGTCAAGGCCATCTCCCTGACCGGGCCGCAGGCCGGGATCACCACGGACGGACGTTACGGTCGGGCCCGGATCGCCAACGTGGATCCGGTCCGGATCCGCGAGGAGATCGAACGGGGGAACGTCGTCATCGTGGCCGGTTTCCAGGGCCAGAGTGCCGACGCTGTCGGCCGGGCCGAGATGACCACCCTGGGTCGGGGCGGCTCGGATACGACGGCCGTCGCCCTCGCCGCCGCGCTCGCCGCCGAGCGGTGCCAGATCTTCACCGACGTCCGAGGGATCTACACCGCGGATCCGCGGATCGTCAGGGACGCCCGCCAGCTCCCGGTGATCGGCTACGAGGAAATGCTCGAACTCGCCCACCAGGGCGCCCAGGTCATGCAGGTCCGGGCTGTCGAGCTCGGCTGGGTCAACGCCGTCGTCATCGAGGTCCTCAGCTCGTTCGAGGACGCGCCGGGAACGCTCATCAAGGAGGACCTGCTCGTGGAACAGCGCAACAAGGTTCGCGGCCTGGCCCATGACCGCAATGTCGCCAAGGTCACCGTCGTCGCGGTGCCGGACCGCCCGGGCGTGGCCCGGACGCTGTTCGCTCCCCTCGCGGAGGCGGGCATCAACGTCGACATGATCGTCCAGAACGTCGGCCACGGCGGCGCCACTGACCTCTCGTTCACGGTGCCGCGCGTCGAGCTTGCCAAGGCGAAGAAGGTCCTGGAGCCGATCGTGCGTGAGCTCGGGGCCCGCGAGCTGACCACGGACGCGTCGGTCGCCAAGGTGTCGATCGTCGGGGCCGGGCTGCACAACGCGCCGGGCTACGCGGCCAGGATGTTCGGGACCCTCGCCGACGCCGGCGTCAACATCGAGATGATCTCGACATCGGAGGTCCGGATCACCTGCATGATCGCCGAGGAGGCCCTGCCAAAGGCGCTGGATGCGCTGCACGGCGCATTCGAGCTGGCGCGGCCGGATCCGGTCGACGCCAAGGCGGCCGGCCAGGTGGCCGGCTGATCCGATGACCGGCCCGGGGATCCTCGACGCGTATGCCCGGGTCGAGCGATTCGGCGCGGTCGGCTCCACGAACGACATTGTCCGTGGCTGGCTCGCCGGCGGAACGCCGGAGGTCTGCGTCGCCGTCGCCGACGAGCAGCTGGCGGGTCGCGGCCGGAACGGGCGCGCCTGGACCGCACCGACCGGCGCCGGGTTGCTGTGCTCCGTCGGGTTCCGGCCCACCTGGCTCGACCCGGCCGATGCCTGGCGCCTGGCCGGGATCGTGGCGCTGGCCATGGCCGATGCGGCTGAGGACACGGCCGGACTCGGGGAAGGAACGATTCGCCTGAAGTGGCCCAACGACCTCGTGATCGTCCGCGACGGAGCCGGCGCCCTGCTCATCGGCGATGTCACTGCCGGCGAGGCCATGAGCCGCCGGGCCGCGCCCCTCGCCCTCCGCAAGTTGGCGGGGATCCTCGGTGAGTCCGATGGGCTCGGCACCACCGACCCGCGGGTCGTGATCGGGATCGGGATCAACGCCGACTGGCCGGCGACCGCCTTCCCGGTCGAGCTCGCCGCCACGATGACGTCCCTCCACGAGATTTCCGGTGGTCGTCCGATTGCGCGCGAGGCCCTCCTCGAGGGGTTCCTCGGGCGCCTCGAGACGCGCCTCGCCGCCCTTCGCGGCGGTCGCTTCGACGTCGCGGGGTGGACCGCCCGCCAGGTGACCACCGGTCACCTCGTCACCCTGTCCGGCCTCGACGGATCGCGACGGTCGGTGCGGGCCATGGGGGTCGACGCTGCGAGCGGCGCGCTCGTGATCGAGGAGGTCGGCCCGGAGGGACCGCCCGTCGAGCGCCTTGTCCTCGCGGGCGAGATCCTCAGCCTGCGGATGGCGCAGGCGGGATCGGTGTAACGCGATGGCCCGTCCGGTGTTCAGGAATGCGGGCGCGGCGCAGACGGCCGCGCCGCGGATCGCCCACCTGGATCTCGATCGGCCGCTCGTCGACGCGGCGCTTCGGGAACCGGGACGATTCGAGGCCCTCTACCGGCGGTACGTTGCCCAGGTGTACAGCTTCGCCTACTACGAACTCGGGGATCATCACGCGGCCGAGGACGCGACCGCGCGGACGTTCCTGTCCGCGTTGACGAACCTGTCGCAGTTCGAGGAGCGGGCCCGACCCGAGGACGGCGACGGTGCCTCCACGTTCAAGGTCTGGCTCTTCCAGATTGCCCGGAACGGGATCGCCAACGAACGCCGATCGAGCCGCCGCCACCCTGCGGTCGTCCTCGACGATCCCGCGGCAGCCATCATCGCCGACCCGCTGAACGTGGAGGCCGACGCCGTTCGGCGTGACGAGGCGGCGTCCGCCTGGCGCGCCGTCGGTCGACTGCCCGGGGATCGCCGGCGAGCCCTCGTCCTCCGGTTCGTCAACGAGCTCAGCACGGCCGAGATCGCCGGGGTCATGGGCCGGTCCGAGGGTGCTGTTCGGGTGCTGCTCCACCGCGGGCTCCGGGGCGTCGCCCGGGACCTCGTCGATGGCGCGGATGGCACGGACCGGCGTCGCGCGCGAGGTGGCACGTGACGCTCTTGGGACGGGACGTCGTCGAGGTCGATGCGCTCGTCACCGATCGATACCTCGATTCGCTCCTCGCCGCCGCCGACCGGCGGATCGTCCCGGCTGACGGGCCCGCCGCAGAACCGCCGCGGCGACCGTGGCTCCTGTCCGGAGTGCGCCGCGGCCTCGACCCGGAGTTCCCCGACGAAGGTGTTCGCCTGGCGTCCGAACGCCTCACCCGCGACCTGCCCCGGTTCCATCCCTCATTCCGTTTCGAGGAGCGGCTCGCCGTGCGTCTCGCCGAGGCTGCCGCCTCGATGCGCCTGCCCGTGGCAGCGGGGGGCGAAGGCGCCTCGGGCTGGACGACGATGCCCCAGCCGATCCGGGGCCTCGGTGTCGACCCGCTCGACGACCTCGGCGACACGGCGCCGGCCGGATCGGGCCCGCGACCGCTCCTTTTCGGGGGCGCGGTAGCGGCATCCGCATTGAGCCTCGCCGGCGCCGCATGGATGGTGTGGCGTCGATCCCGCCCGAGCGGCTCGCCGATGGCCCGTGCCGCCCGCGCGGCCCATGCCGCCCGCGCGGCCCATGCCACGCGTGCGGCCCGTGCCTCCCACCGCCCATCGACGTCGTCCATGCGCGGCCGGCCGGCCTAGGCGAACGATGCCGATCAAGCTCCCATCCTTCCGCCCGCGCAAGGACGCCTACCCGGCGGACCTCTGGACCAAGTGCCCGTCCTGTTCCGAGATGCTCTTCAACAAGCAGCTCGACAAGGCCGATCGCGTCTGCCCGACCTGCGGCCACCACTTCCGTCTGTCGGCCGAGGCGCGCATCGCGCTCCTCGTCGACGAGCGGAGCTTCATTGAGGCGGACGCCGGCCTGCAGAGCGTCGATGCGCTCGGTTTCGTGGACCAGAAGCCCTATCCGGACAGGATCGCGGCGGCGCAACTGGCCACGGGCATGCGGGACGCGGCCATCCGCGGCACGGCCAGCATCGACGGGCACCGGGTATCCATGTGCGTCATGGACTTCGCGTTCATGGGTGGCTCGATGGGTGCCGTGGTCGGCGAGAAGGTGACCCGGGCGGCCGAGCAGGCCCTCCTTGAGCGGATCCCCCTGATCATCGTGTCCGCATCGGGCGGTGCCCGGATGCAGGAAGGCACGTTCGCCCTGATGCAGCTTGCCAAGACGGTCGGTGCCCTCGAGCGGTTGCGCGTGGCAGGGGTGCCCTTCATCTCGGTGATGAGCGATCCGACGACCGGCGGCGTGTTCGCGTCGTACGCTGTCCTCGGCGACGTGAACATCGCCGAACCCAACGCCCTCATCGGGTTCGCGGGCGCGCGCGTCTCGGCGGGCACGATCGCCCAGGAGCTGCCGCCCGGTTTCCAGCGCTCCGAGTTCCTGTTCGAACACGGGTTCGTGGACCGGGTCGTGACGCGGCGCGCCCTTCGGGGTGAGATCGCCCAGCTTCTGCGCTATCTCGTGCCGTCCCCCAACCACCCTGCGCCGATCGAGGGTCGATCGCTCTTCGATCCCATCGGGTTCCTGACATCGCTGGCCGACAAGGTGGTGCCCGACATGGGCCTGTCGGACGAGACGGCACCACGGCCCGGTGAGGGGCTCTCGGCAGCGGTCCCGCCGGCGCGAGCCGCCGACCGGGAGGCGACCCGTGGTTGATCGCCTGCTCGGGCGCCATCCGGCCGAGGAACCCGCAGTGCCGGAGGACGCGAAGGCGCAGATGTGGAACCGCGTGCAGCTGGCCCGGAACGTGCGCCGCCCGCGGACCCTGGACCTGCTCGCCGAGATGGCCGACGAGATCGTGGAGATCCACGGCGACCGGGCCTTCGGCGACGACGCGGCAATGGCCTGCGGCTTCGCCCGGATCGATGGCCGGCGCGTCGTCTTCGTCGGCCAGCAGAAGGGCGCCGACACGGACGAGAACGTCCGACGCAACTTCGGCATGCCCCACCCGGAGGGCTATCGAAAGGCCATCCGCGCCATGGAGCTCGCCGAGCGGTTCGGCCTGCCGGTCGTCACCTTCGTCGACGTCCCGGGCGCCCACCCCGGTCCCGAGTCGGAGGAACGGGGCATCGCGGAGGCGATCGCCCGGTCGATCGGCACGATGACCCGGCTTCGGACCCCGATCATCTCGATCATCACCGGGGAGGGCGGCTCGGGCGGGGCCATCGCCATCGCGGTCGGCGACGTGGTCATCGCGCTCGAGAACGCCGTCTACGCCGTGATCAGCCCCGAAGGCTGCGCGGCCATCCTCTGGCGGACGTCGGACGAGGCCGCGACGGCCGCCCTCGCGATGCGGATGTCGGCCCACGACCAGCTGGAGCTCGGTGTCGTGGATCGGGTCGTAGCCGAGCCCGGCGAAGGTGCCCACGCCGACCACGCGGAGACGGCCCGTCGCCTTCGAGCGGTCATCGTCGCGGAGCTCGATCGTCTCGCGCCCATCCCGTCGGACGAGCTCCTCGCGGCCCGCTATCGGCGGTACCGGGCATTCGGCGCCTACACTGAGGTGACAACGCCACCGGTGACGCCGCCGCCCCCCCGGGGGCTTGTCGATCGGGTGCGCGACCTGCTGGACCCGACCCGGTGGTTGACGGGGCCATCGACTTCCGGATCGTCAAGCCATGACGATCCGCCCGCCCGCGAGGAGGCCTGAGCGTGCCCCAGGAACGTGAACCGGACCGCGACGCTCCACGGGCCGACCGCGAGGCTGCACGGCCCGACCGCGACGCTCCACGGGCCGACCGCGAGGCTGCACGGCCCGACCGCGAGGCCGCACGGGCCGCGGCGCACGCCGGGATCGGACAGCTCCTCGATTCGCTCGTCCCGTCGCTGATCGCCAAGCTCGCCACGCTCAACGTCGGTGAGCTCGAGGTCACGGAGGGAGACTGGCACGTCCGGCTGCGCCGGCCGGCCGGGGCCGGACCGGACCTCGGGCGACGCGCCACGGATCGCACCGGCCCACGAGCCCATGGCAGCCACGAGGGAGTCGGCGCGCCGGGACCGGGCCGCGGCATCACCGGATCGGGCACCGGATCGGGCACCGGATCGGGAACGGTTTCGGGCGCCGCTTCGGGCGCGGCATCGGGCGCCTCGGCATCCTCGAACGGAACCCCGCCGGGGCTCGCGCCTGTCGGCCCGGGTCGTCCCGACGAGGGAGAAGCCGGCCACGCTGCCGCACTCGCGGCCACCCGAGACCCGATTGCCACGTCTCCCGCGGTCGGCATCTTCCAGCCCGGCCCGACGGCCGTCGCCGGGACTCGGGTGAAGGCCGGTGACCGGGTCGGCGTCGTGGACATGCTGGGGATCCCGCAGGACGTGGTCGCGCCGACCGACGGCATCGTGATCGGCGTCATCGTCGAAGGTGGCACCGCCGTGGAGTACGGTCAGGACCTTGTGCACATCGAGGCCCCAACGGCGACCGAGGCGCGCTGAGAGATGTTCACCAAGATCCTGATCGCCAACCGCGGGGAGATCGCGCTCCGGATCCTGCGCGCCTGCCGGACCCTGGGCGTCGAGGCCGTCGTTGCGTACAGCGAGGCTGACCGGGACAGCCTGGCCGTCCAGCTGGCCGACGAGGCGATCTGCATCGGGCCGTCGGATGCCCGCCGGTCCTACCTGTCCGTGCCGGCGATCATCTCCGCCGCCGTCGTGACGGGCTGCGATGCCATCCACCCGGGATACGGGTTCCTGTCCGAGGACGAGACATTCGCGGAAGTGGTCCGCGCCCACGATCTGACGTTCATCGGGCCGCCGCCCGAGGTCCTCGATCGGTTCGCCAGCAAGGAAGGCACGCGCCGGCTTCTGGGCGAGTACGGCCTGCCGACCATCCCGGGTTCGGTGGGCATGATCCGGGATGACGAGCACGCCCTCGTGGAGGCGGAGCGAATCGGCTATCCCGTCCTGATCAAGCCGTCCGCGGGTGGCGGCGGCAAGGGCATGCGCATGGTCCGGACGCCTCGCGAACTCGAGTCGGCCATCAAGGTCTGCCGGTCCGAGGCCAAGTCCGCCTTCGGCGATGACTCGCTGTACCTGGAGAAATGGCTCGACGACACCCGCCACGTCGAGGTCCAGGTAGCCGTCGATCGGTACGGCAAGGGCATCCATCTCGGCGAGCGCGATTGCTCCGTCCAGCGCCGCCACCAGAAGATCATCGAGGAAGGCCCCACGCCTGCACTGACCCCGGCCGCCCGGGCCGACCTCTGTGACCGGGCGATCGCGGCCGTCGTCGCGGCCGGCTACGAGAACATCGGCACGCTCGAATTCCTCGTCGATGCCGAAGGCGACCCGTACTTCATCGAGATCAACTGCCGGATCCAGGTGGAGCACGGCGTGACCGAGATGCTGACCGGGATCGACCTCGTGGCGATGCAGATCAAGATTGCCGCTGGCGAGCCGCTCGCCTACGACCAGGCCGACGTCCAGCCGCGCGGCCACGCCATCGAGTTCCGGATCAACGCCGAGGATCCCGAGCACGACTTCCGGCCCGGTGCCGGGGTCGTGGAGCGGTACCACGCGCCGGGTGGGCCCGGCATCCGGATGGACTCGCACCTGTTTCCCGGCTACGAGGTGCCCCCGTTCTACGACTCGCTGCTCGGCAAGCTCATGGCCTGGGGCCCGGATCGGGCAACGGCGATCGAGCGAGGCCGGGCGGCTCTCGATGAGCTCGTCATCGACGGGATCATCACGAACGTGGAGATCCACAAGGCGCTCATCGCAAATGAGACCTTCCTCGAAGGCCGCATGACGACCAACCTCCTCGATCGCGTCGGAAGCGCGGCCTTCCTGGCCGCCGCGGCACGAAGTTGAGCCATCCGCACCGCATCGGAGCCTGCCCGTGACTGAGACCGTCCATTCAACCCGGGAGATCGAGGCGCTCATCCCGCATCGATGGCCGGTCCTGCTCGTGGACCGGATCATCGAGTACGACGCGGATGCCCGGCGGATCGTCGGGATCAAGGGCGTCACGGCGACGGAGTGGTTCTTCCAGGGGCACTTTCCGGGCCTGCCGGTGATGCCCGGCGTGCTCCAGGTCGAGGCCCTCGCCCAGACGATGGCCGTCTATGTCGCGAAGCAGCCCGGGTTCGGCGATCGGATCGGCCTCTTCGCCGGGATCGACGACTGCCGGTTCAAGCGGGTCGTGGTCCCGGGCGACACGCTCCGGCTCGACATCACCATGGAGAAGCTCGGCAAACGCTTCGGCCGGGCGCGCGCGGTGGCCAGCGTGGACGGTGAGGTTGCCTGCGAAGCCACGTTGAGTTTCATCATTCCCGCCGAAGGCGTCCTGCGATGAGCCGACTCGCCATGGCGGCACGTCGCTGCGTTGTCGGCTGTGCGCCGTCACTCACGCACGTTGGCGTGCGCTCGTTCAGGTGCTCGCCTCCGCCTTGCGCTGTACCACCCATGCGCGGCAGCAGGCGTGTGCAATGAGCAGCCGCGTCGCCGTTCTTTCCGATGTCCACGGCAACATCACCGCGCTCGAGGCGGTTCGGAAGGCGGTCAACAGGGAGAAGCCCGACGCGGTCCTGATCGCCGGGGACCTGGTCCTGAACGGGCATGATCCGGCCGGATCCGTCGCGATCCTCCGGGAGATGGAGCGCGCCGGCGCCATCATCGTCCAGGGCAACACGGACATCGCGGTCGCCGACTTCGATTACACCGCCGCCTTCCCGTGGATGGCGGATGGCGTGTCGGACGCGATCCGGGCGGCCGCGGAGTGGGCGCACGACGCGCTCGATGACGAGGGCCTGGCCTGGCTCCGGCGCCTGCCCGCAGAGCGGCGCCTCATGGTCGGGGACACGATGCTGCTCGTGACGCACGCCTCACCGGGTTCGCAGACGGCTGGCTTCGATCGCGATCTCGACGCCGGCGTGACCCTCGAGCGGCTGTCCCGGACGGATGCCCGGGTCATCTGCTGCGGACACACCCACATTCCGGAAGTTCGCGATTTCGGCTGGAAGCAGATCGTGAACGCGGGCAGTGCCGGCAACACGTTCGACGGCGATCCGACGGCCTCCTGGGCGCTCATCACGCTCGACGAGGAGACCGTCACCGCCGAGATCCAGCGCACCGAATTCGACACGATGGCCGCCGCCACCGCGATTTCCGCCCGCGGCCTACCGGGCGACGTCTACCGAGCCGCGACGGTCCGGACGGGGAAGCTGGTCCGGTGATCCGGTCGTCGATGCCGGCGCATCGCCGCGTTGTCGCCTGCGCGTGCTCGCTCACGCACGCTGCAGTGCGTTCGCTCGCATGCTCGGCTCCGCCTTGCGCTGCATCCGGCCTCGCGGCCGAGAGGCCATGCCGGTGACCGGAGTCGCTCCGCGCGTCGTCGTCACGGGGATGGGCGCGCTCTCCGCCCTCGGCAAGGATGTTGCATCGACGTGGGCAGGCCTGGTTGCCGGTCGTTCCGGGATTCGCACCATCCAGGCCTTTGATCCGTCGCGGGTCACGTCGCGGATTGCCGGCGAGGTGCGCGACTTCGACGCCAGCGGGGTCCTCGACCGCAAGGACATGCGGCGGACCGATCGGTACATCCAGTTTGGCCTGGTCGCCGCGCGGGAGGCCCTGGACCAGGCCGGTTTCCCGGGCCGCATGGACGGTGCCCTGGCCGAGAGGACCGGAGTGATCATGGGTTCGGGCCTCGGCGGCGTCACCACCCTCTTCGACAACGTCCTCCTGATGGGCGAGCGCGGTCCCGACCGGATCAGCCCGTTCTTCATCCCGATGGGGATCGCCAACGTCGGGGCCGGCCAGATCGCCATCGCCTTCGGACCGCTCGGCCCGAACTTCGCCACCGTTTCCGCCTGCGCGACCGGTGCCCACGCGATCGGCGAGGCCTGGGAGACGATCCGGCGCGGCGACGCCGAGGTCATGCTCGCCGGTGGTTCCGAGGCCACGATCCACGAAGCAGTGGTCGGCGGCTTCGCGTCGATGAAGGCCCTCTCGACCCGCAACGACGACCCGCAGCGCGCGTCGCGACCCTTCGACCAGGGGCGCGACGGCTTCGTGATCGGGGAAGGGAGTGGCGTCCTGATCCTGGAGTCGCTCGCTCATGCCACCGCCCGCGGCGCCGAGCCGCTCGCCGAGATCGTCGGCTACGGCGCGACCGCCGACGCATCCCACATCACGCTCCCGGCGCCCGGTGGCATCGGTGCCGTCCGGGCGGCCCGGCGCGCGCTGGAGAAGGCGGGCCTCGACGCGTCCGAGGTGGACCACGTGAACGCCCACGCGACGTCAACGCCGGAGGGGGATCGCGCTGAGCTGCAGGCCATCCGAACCATCTTCGGCAACCACGCGGCGCGGGTCGCAGTGTCCGCCAACAAGTCCATGCTGGGCCACACCCTCGGGGCCGCCGGCGCGCTGGAGTCGATCGCCGTGATCCAGGCGCTTCGGACCGGGATCGTGCCGCCCACGATCAACCTCATCACCCCCGACGAGGCTGCCGCCGGCCTCGATCTGACACCGGGTGTCGCGACCCATCGTGACCTCCGGATCGGCCTCAGCAACTCGTTCGGCTTCGGCGGCCAGAATGCCGCCCTGATCTTCCGCAGGTGGGACGCATGAGTGCCGAGCAGACGCCCACGGACGCAGGCGACCAGTCGCTGCTCGGCCTGATCGATCGTCTCGCCGCGATGCTGGACCGCAGCGAACTGACGGAACTCGAGATCCGATCCGGCGAGACATCGCTGGTCCTGCGCAAGCCGGAGGCCCTCGCGCCCGTGGCCGCGGTCGCGGCCGAGTCGTCGGCGGCTACGGGGGCGCCGATGACCGGCGGCGAACCATCGCCGGGCGCGTCGGCCGGATCCGCTCCCACGCGCCCGTCGGTCAAGGCTCCGCTGACCGGCATCTGGTACGGGAGCCCATCGCCGGGCACGGCCGCCTATGTCCATGCCGGCGGCGAGGTCGCCGCCGGCCAGGTGATCGGCCTCATCGAGGCGATGAAGCTGTTCAATGAGATCAAGAGTGACCTCTCCGGTCGCGTCGTGAAAGTCCATGCCGAAGACGGCAAGCTCGTCAAGGCCAAGCAGCCCCTCATCGAGGTCGAACCGCTATGAACCCCGAGAGCGGGACCATGCGCCATGCTCACGTCACCGGTTGGGGCCGCTACGTGCCGGAGCAGGTCCTCACCAACGCCGACCTCGAGAAGATGGTCGATACCAACGACGAATGGATCGTGACCCGGACCGGCATCCGCGAGCGGCGGGTTGCCGCGGCCCACGAAACGACGGCGTCGATGGGCGCCGTCGCCGGCCTGCGGGCGATCCGGACGGCCGGCCTCGACCCGGACGACATCGACCTCATCCTCCTTGCCACGCTCACGCCCGACTACTGGATGCCGTCGACCGCCGCGCTCGTGAAGGAAGCCATCGGCAACCAGCGTGCCGCGGCCATGGACATCTCGGCGGCCTGCTCGGGGTTCGTCTACGCCTTCGCGACCGCGCAGGCCTACGTGACGGCCGGGCTGGCGAAGCACGTCCTCGTGATCGGGGCGGAGCTGCTGACCCGCTTCCTCGACTACACGGATCGGGGGACCTGCATCCTGTTCGGCGACGGGGCCGGCGCGGTCGTCGTGTCCGGATCCGATGAGCCGGGCGGCAGCCTCGGCATCGAGATGACAACCGAGCCGCAGGGCGCCTACATGATCTGGCTGCCCGCCGGCGGGGCCAAGGCCCCTCCCTCACCGGAGACGATCCGCCGAGGCGAGCACTTCATCCGCATGGAGGGCCGCGAGACGTATCGGTTCGCCACGCGAACGCTCGCCGCGACCGCGATGGAATCGATCCGGCGCGCCGGCCTGACCGCCGACGACATCCGCCTGTTCATCCCGCACCAGGCGAACATCCGGATCATCGAGGCGGTCGCCAAGGGCCTGGACCTGCCGATGGACCGCATGTTCGTGAACCTCGACAAGTACGGGAACACGTCCGCGGCATCCGTTCCGATCGCCCTGGCCGAGGCGGCCAACGAGGGTCGCATCGCCGTCGGGGACGCGATCTGCATCGTCGCCTTCGGGGCGGGGTTCACGTCCGGGGCAGCGACGATCCGCTGGACGGTGGACCCGGCCCGGGGCATCGCCGGCGACGCCGCCGTCGACCCCTCCTCGATCCACGTGCGCCTGCCCCAGGACTGGGATGCCGTCGACCCGATCCCACCGGCCCTCGCGGAGATCATGGCCCGGCCGGATCCGCTCAACGTACCGCTGGACGACGTGGTTCCCGGCGAGCCCGAGCCAGCGCCTGCTTCGGTTTCCTGACGGCCGGCGAAGCCCGGCGGATGGAGCAGCCCGGCGGCTCATGCAGCCCGGCGGCTGGTACGCCGACAGGTGGCCGTGCGCCCACGGCGACGCCCAGCGAAGCGCCGCGGCTGGCGAAGCCCGGCGGCTGGTGCGCCGACCGCTGCCTGGCTCAGATGGATCCTCGAGGTGCGACCCAGCGCACGCGCTGGCCGGTGATGTCGGCAATGACGTCATAGTCGGCGTCGTAGTGGACGAGCGTCAGGCCGGCGCGCTCGGCAGCGGCTGCGATGAGCAGATCCGGGTGTTTGACGCTTCGCTGCGGCATCCCGGGTCGACCGCCCAGGACGCGGTAGACCTCGCGAGCCCTGAGCCAATCGGCCGCGTCCGCCTCCACCCACGGCAGTCCCCGCAGGCCTTCTTCGACCACACTGAACTCAGTTGGGTTGCGCGCCGAATGGAGCAGTTCGAGCGCGATCATGTCGCAGCCGGCGATCTCACCCGCGTCGACGGCGGAGGTGAACCAGTCCTGCAGAAGGGGATGGGACTTCCGCGCCCAGACGCTCGTGTCCGCCAGTTCCACCTATCGAGCCCGAGCGCCGCGCGCAGCTGGCTCGTCCGGCGGCGTTTCGGCCGGCCGGAGAGCGCGTCCGTCCGACTCGGTTTCGGCGTGTCGAGGAGCGGGCGGAGCAGGCTCGTCCGGCGTTGTTTCGGCATGCCGGGGGGCGCGCATCGCCGCCACGGCTTCGGGTGTCAGGTCGGGAAGGTCGAGACGGGCGAGCATCGCCCGCCGTCGCCGTGCCACAACGTCGGCAAGAGCGGCATGAACCGTCTCGGTCGTGCGAGTCGTACCCAGCGCCGCCGCAGCGTCGCGGATCAATTCCTGATCGAGATCAAGGGTGGTGTGCTTGCGCATCGAACAGACGCTAGTACGTTATTTGACCCTCGTCAAGCATGTTTGTGAGAGTTATCTATGCATCCCATGGTCATCGACTCACGCATTCGGCGGACATCACTCCGGACACGTGGCGAGGCCGGCACCGACAAGATCCGCGTCGAAGGCGAATGCACGCCGAATCCCGTGGCGCCCCGCGAACGCGAGCGTCACCCGGTCCACCACGCTCGTGCCCCCGCCGATCCCGCGAAGGGCAGCCAGGGAGATCTCATGGAGTGGGCGATCGACCATCTCCACGCGGATACCCGGCAGAGTGCCATCCACGAGCGCATCAACCGCCGCCGGACCGAGGCGGGAGCGGACGAGGGCGACGCTTTCGACCACCACGTACGCGTGCGTCACCAGATCCTCGTCATCCGGATCCGTCCAGAACGCGACCGCGGCGTTGTGGTGGGCATCATGCCGGTCGAGCAGGGCAAAGATGGCACTGCTGTCCACGACGACGCTCACCAGATTGCCTCGCCCAGCAGCTCGTCATGCCGCTCCGAGATGTCGCTCCGGCCGGAGTCGAACGCCCCGAGGACCAGTTGTGACCGCTGGCGGGCCGCCCGCCGGAGCTCCAACTCCTCGGGATATGTTGCGTCCACGGCCTGACGCACCAGGGAACCCACGCTCACATGCCGGCGCGCGGCTTCACGCCCGAGCCGAGCCACGATCACCTTGCGATTGCCGGACAGAGTCGCTTTCCGGGGCCACCGAGCCGCCGCCCCCGAGCTTCGCCGGCCCCGAGCCGCGGCCACCGAGCCGAGGCCCCCGAGCCGCCGCCACCGAGCTTCGCCGGCCTCGTGCGATGCATACTTCATCCCCGACTAGGAGGAGCAAATCCCAGTGATCGATCTCAGCGGGAAGAGCGCCATCGTGACCGGTGGTTCGCGTGGCATCGGACGCGCAATCGTGCTGCGGCTTGCCGCCCAGGGCGCCGATGTGTCGTTCAGCTACCGAGGCAACGCGGCCGCCGCCGAGGAGACCGCCGCGGCCATTCGCGCACTCGGCCGGCGCGTGCTCGCCGTCCAGGGTGACGCCACCGATCCGGCTTCTGCAGACGCCCTGATCAAGGCTGCGCTCGAGGCATTCGGCAAGGTGGACATCCTGGTCAACAACGCGGGGATCACGCGCGATGATCTGATCATGCGGATGTCAATCGACGCGTGGCAGTCCGTCATCGACACGAACCTGTCCGGTGCCTTCTACGCGATCAAGGCCGTGACCCGACCGATGCTCAAGGCCAAGGGCGGCCGGATCATCAACATCACGTCGGTCTCGGGGCAGGCCGGCCAGACGGGCCAGGCCAACTACTCATCCGCGAAGGCCGGCCTCATCGGGCTCACCAAGGCCACCGCCCGCGAGCTCGCCTCACGCGGAATCACCTGCAATGCCGTGGCGCCGGGATTCGTGCTCACGGAGCTGACCCAGGATCTGGCGGAGCCGCTCCAGGACGAGATCACCTCGCGAACGCCGCTCGGCCGGTTCGGCACTCCCGAGGAAGTCGCCAACGCGGTCGCGTTCCTTGCGAGTGACGAAGCCGCATACATCACCGGCCAGGTGCTGGCCGTCGACGGCGGCCTCGTGATGATGTAGTCGAGGGTTGCCCGCCGCGGCCCCCCGCCCCGGCCCCCCGCCCCGACCGCCCCGCGCGGAGCCGCTTTTCTGGCCAATGCGCCAGCCCGGAGCGCTATCCGGGTAGCCGAGCCCCGACAGTCGCTGGACGAGCCTCAGGTGGACCAGAATCCTGGCTATCGCTCCGGGGGAGGGGCATCAGACAGGGTATCGGAGGCCAAGAGCGGCCCTGCCCTTGGCCTGACCCGCCTGGTCGGCGGCGCTTTCCGGATAGTGCTCCCGGCCCGGTCATCAGCCAGGAAAGAGAGCGCGGCCACAGCGCCGTCGGGCCGCCGAAGCCACGACCGCATTGTCCGCCCCTCCATCGGATACGCGTTGCGCAGCATCGTCCGGTGTCGCGCCAGATTCCGGCGGTTCATCGACGAATCGGCAACGATCACCCAGACACTGACCGTAACAGGGTGCCAGTCCCGCTCCCGAGCAATCCCCTGGGCGAGCCTGCGGTATCGATCAACCTGCGCGACCAGCGCGGCGGGATCGGGGATCTCCGTCTTGAGCTCAACCACGAGCAGGGCCTGCCGACTCGAATGCCACGCCAGAAGATCAATCGATCCGCGTTCACCCCAGATGGAGAACGTCACCTCGGCGCTGCATTCCCAGTCCGGACGCGACCGGACTATCGCCGCCAGGCGTTCCTGCATCAGGTTGTGTCGCTCGTTCAGCACACGATCCATGTCACCGCCTCGCCACAGCGGTGTGAACGGCAACCGGATCTCAAGTGCGCTGGCAATCGCGCGCAACTCGACGACGTGCAGCTCTTCGAGGCGGCCGCGCTCCACCCGCGAGACCTGCGATCGCGACACGCGGGCGACGGCCGCGACATCCGCCTGTCGCCAGGCTCGACGCAGCCGGACGCTTCGGATCAAGGCCCCGACGCGAATATCATCCACGGGCAGGAGTCTGTGGCTCGGCGCTTGCCCGCGAACCACCATGGAGTTGTTGCGCAGTTGCCCGTATCTTGGCTGGCTGGCCATGCCGCCTGGCTGGCCACGCCCTTGGCTGGAGAGCCCGCACCCTAGGCTGGCAATCCACGCCGGGACCCACGCCGGCAATCCACGCCGGGACCCACGCCGGGACCCACGCCGGGACCCACGCCGGCTGGCTTTCACCGATCCGAGCACACGCACGTTCCACCCGGGGTCGCGTTCGCGTGACTAGCGCGTACCCATGTGTCAGACTGGGCCGCGGTTCGCGGTTCGTGGGCCTTTCGGAGGACCGGTGGGAGAACTGAGGGACGAGCGAGACCTTGTTCGACGGTGCCGGGAGGGATCCGAATCGGCGTATGCCGAGCTCGTTCGGAGCCACCGCCCCCGCCTGTTTGTGCTCGCCTTCCGCTTGACCGGGGATCGGGAGACGGCCGAGGATGTCGTCCAGGAGACGTTTCTGGCGGCGTTCCGTTCCATCGAAAAGGTCGACCCACGCCCGTCGCTCAGCCCGTGGCTCAACACGATCGTGCTGCGATCGGCCGGTCGAGCCGGCGCGCGCACCCGCACGCGCGCGCGTCGCAGTTCCTCCCTGGATCAGGTGTCCGAGCGCGAGGCGCTGAGCGGAATCGCGATCGGACGAGGGCTGATCGATGCGGATCCGGACACCGATCCGCAGGCCGCGGCTGAGGCCGCGGACCTTCGTCGCGTACTGGCTGCGGCAATCATCGATCTCCCGTTCAAGTATCGAGCCGCCGTCGTGCTCCGTCACATCATGGGCCTCGACTATGCGGAAGCTGCTCGCGAACTGGGTGTCCCCCTGAACACGTTCAAGAGCCACCTCCTGCGGGGCACAAGACAGCTTCGCGAGGCGCTGGCAGGCCGCTTCGAGTTGGAACCGCCGGCACCTGCCCCGGCCGGACCCACCCCGACCGGACCCACCCTGGCCGGGTCGGTGCCGCCGGTTGATCCGGGTGACGGAACCGGGGGGATCGGCCGGCACAGAAACGAGGTCGGCGTCGGCTCCGAGTAACGGCCCGCGGGCTCGCACCCGGCCCACGGGCTCCCACCCGGCGCGCGGGCTCGCAGCCAGGCTGCGGCGTCCTCGTACGTGAGCTGCGGCGTCCTCGCACCCGGGCTGGGGCGTCCGAATCGTCCGGGACTGCAACCTTTTGGCCGGGCCCGGTCATGTACAGAGTGTGACGAACCCGCCCGCCGGCCCGCCCCTCGATTGCGCGCACGCCCGCGCCCTGATCGACGCCTTCCTCGTCGATGAGCTCGATCCGGTCGATGCGGCCCGCCTGTCCGCTCACGTCAAGGGCTGCGCGGCCTGCACGGTGGAGATCGGCGGCAGCACGCTCGTGATGACGCTCCTGGGTTCATTGCCGACGCCTTCGTCGACACCGCGACTGGACGAGCGGATCCTGCTCGCCGCCCTGGATGATCGGACACGTCGCCACGCCCACCGCTCTTGGCTGTCAGACCTGCGAACCCAGGTCATCCGCGGGACCATGCGGACGACCGCGACGCTGATGGCGACCATTGTGTCCGTGGCCCTCCTGGGCGCTGTGATCGTCCTGGCCGCATCGCAGATCGTCCCGCAGCTCGGCGTTTTCACCGGGCAGCGTGCTACCATCGCCCCAGTGGCAACGCCGACTCCCTCGGTTCCGGCCGTCCAATCGGCGGAACCCTCGACGACCGCGAAACCGCGACCGAGTCCGGTCATTTCGGCGACTCCCGTGCCGGTCATCGTGCCGGCTCCGACGGACTCCGCCGCGCCGACCATGAGCCCGGAGCCTTCGCCCTTGCCCACACCGTCGATCGAGCCGTCGCCCAGTCCGACCGCGGAACCCACCGCCACGCCAACACCCACACCCCAACCGACGGAGAAGCCGCGGCGTACGCAGCCACCGCCGGTGGAGCCAACACCATCGCCGTAACTGCAGGGCGCGCAGGGCGCGTCATGCCGTTCCGGGTTTCCGGAAGGCATTAAAGGAAACGTGAGCCGGATCGGGGCAGGGAAGGAGCAGACGGGCCGATCCGAACCCGGGGGTGCGCCCTCGGCGCCAACAACCAGCCCAAGCATAGAGGTACAGAAATTGAACAGATTCAAGAAGGCGTTCAGCGTCGGCATGAGTGCCGCGCTGCTCGCCACGCTCTTTGCGACGACCGTCGCGCCGGCCGTATTGGCGGCCGCACCCGGTACCGCTGCGGTCGGTTCGGCCGGCAGCGTTCCGCGCGCGGGCACCTCGGCCGCTGCGGCGACGTTCACGTTCACTGAAGCCGACATCAACGACTGGAGCAGTGCCGGCACGCTTACCGTCACGATCAAGGACAGCGGCGACTTCTCGACGGTCACCTTCACCGGTACCCCGACCCTCGTCGCCCCGGATTCCCTGGGCGCCAGCGTCTCGGTGAGCGGCAACACCTTCACCGTGACGACCACGGATTGGGATCCCCTCAAGACCGAGCAGTTCTCCGTCCAGGGTCTCAAGATCAAGGCCACCGCCGGCGCCGCGCTCGGTGCCATCAAGACGACGTACTCCGGCACCGGCCCCTTCGGCGGTTACTTCGACTCCGCGCCGAAGGCGACCGGTACGCTCGTCAACACTGTCTTCGCCACCAACACCTCCGCCCTCGTGAACGTCACGTCGGTGTGTGATTTCGCGGCGACGGGCGGCGGCAATGGCCTCTATGCGTTCGCAGGTGGTACTGCTGAGTCCCTTGCGGGCACGGCCAGCGCCAGGATCGCCGGCCAGCAGACGCTGACGATCGCTGCGGCGGCAAACGGCCACGCTGCGGGCACGGCTGTGAGCCAAACCCTCGCAAGCTGCCCAGCGGCCGTCGGCGTTCTGGCCTCGGCCGGCACCGTCGTCGACTCGCTCGCCCTCACGGTCGACGATGGGCCGTTCGGTGTCCAGCCCGGCCTCTTCAACCAGGACCTCGGGACCTTCAAGCTCGCCGAGCGAACGGATCCGATGTTCACCGTCGGCACGGTCATCTCGGCCACGATCACGACGGCGGGGGTCGTCTGGTCCAACGCCATTGACGCCAACACGCACGGTTCCGCTCTCGAACTGGCCAACGAGACCTCTACGCTTTCGGCCGATCGCAAGACCGTGACGTGGACAGTCGGGACTGCCAGCCTTGCGGGCACGGCCGGCTATATGCACGAAAACGGCACCTGGAGTGTCGATGTCGCGGCCAACGCCGTCCTCGGTTCAACGGTCGACGTGACCGTCACGGCGGGGAGCCTGCTCGTGACCCCCACAAAGGTCACGCTCGGCTACATCAACAACGTTATCGCCGGCACGGCCGCAACTCCCATCGTCTACATCGGTGAGAACGACCAGCAGACCGGCATGGTCACCCTGAATGAAGCCGCAGTCGGCTCGTTCACGGCCGGCGGCTCCAACAACACGTTCTCCGTCTCGCTCGATTCGGGATACGAGTTCTTCACCCGTGCCCCCTTCGCGGTCGTCACGGCGAGCAACCTGAAGTTGCGCGACCCGGGCACGCTCCTGGGGGTCACGTCCCTCGTCGGCGTCCTCAGCGACGGCAACAGAACCGCGACCTGGACGATCTACAGCGCCAGCACGGACGTGCCCGCCAAGATCGACATCCGCGGCTCGAACGCGACCGGCGGCGTGCTGGATGCCGGATCGCTCAACGGCGGCCGGATCAACGTGGCGAACAATTCGCCCATCGGTACCGTCAACCTCAACATCGCCAGCGGCACGGCCACCAGCCAGACTGACTTCGCCATCCTGCCGATCGCGGTTCGCGCGTTCCGCAGCGGCGTCGTCGTGACGGCCCTCAGCCAGCCGACGATCCCGAAGGGTTCCGCCGACTCGCTCGGTGGCGACATCACGATCACCGAGACCCTGACCGGTCAACTCCGGAGCGGCCAGTGGGTCTGCGCCTCCATCCTGCCGAGGTCAAGCAACTTCTTGATCCAGGACACGTTCCTCAAGACGGCGAACACGAATGACCGCCCGGTCATCACCGCTACGCCCGGCTCGGGGCTTGTCGTCGGGCCTGTGTCCCCCGGTTGTGTCCAGGACAACAACACCGCGACCAACACGACGAACTCCTTCGAGTTCATGATCGTCCAGCAGGCGTTCGCGCCGAACCTGGGCAAGATCACCATCAGTAACATCCACTTCATCACCGTCGCGGACGCGCCGACCGGGGCCGTGCTCCTGAGCGTCTATGGCGGACTCAACGAGTCTGAAACGGCCACCAACTTCCAGACCATCGTGTCCAACGCGACGATCGGGACGCCGGCACCGTTCATGTTCAACACCACGGGCACGGCGCTGGGCAACACCCTCACCGGACCCTTCACCGCTTCGACCAAGATCTCCACAGGTGGTTACATCACCTGGCGGTTTGACGGCGGCGCTGCTGTTGCCGGCAAGACCATCCAGATCTGGGCCTACAAGAAGGTCGGACTCTTCACGAACCCGTGGAGCGCTCCGTACCTGTTGACCACGCGTGTGGCCAACGCGAGTGGCGTCGCCTACGCCAACATCACCAGCGGTAGCGTGATCTGGCTGTCGATCCGGCCGGTTCTCCCCGCCACGGCCACCACCCCGGCGGTCTGGGGTTCGTGGTCCATCGGCCGCTGGATCCGCTGACCTGTAGCGCCCGACAGTCGGTAACGGCTGGCAGGTAATGAACGAGAGCCGGGACGCAACGCGTTCCGGCTCTCTTCATGTATCGGGCTCCTGTCCGTGCCGACCGGGGTCCCACCCTGCCGTTGAATGCGCACGTCGCGCTGACCCACATGGGCAGCATCGCTGCCACGTGGGTATCCTGACGCCCATGTTCAGACTCGTGATGAGCTGTGGTCAACCCTGATGAGCCGTCGTCAACGGACGGTCGTGGGGCTGCTCATGGCAGTGCTTGTCCTTGGAACAGGCGGCTTCTCGGGACGTCTGCCGGCCGTCTCCATCGCCAGGGCGGCGGATCCGAGCGCCGATATCCCGGGCATGTCCCTGCCGGGGCCGATCGCTTCCGGCCGGCTTGGTGGTGCGATCTATGACGTCGTCTACAGCATCTCGGTCGCGCCCGGCTACGTCATCGTGGCGAGCCTCACCGGAACGACGGGTACGGACTTCGACATCTATCTCTTTGACTCGACGGCTACCACCGTCCTGTCCAACGTCGGACTCCTGACGAAGTCGATTGGGCTCACCAGCAGTGAGTCGATCTCGTGGCCCTCGCGATTCGGTGGAACGTATTACATCGACCTGAACGGAGCAACGGACGTCCAGGGTGACTACCGCCTGACCGTCCAGGCCTTTCCAGACGCGACGCCACCGACGGCGTCCATCGAGCTGGCTGCCGGCCGGGCATCCACCAATCAGCTGACCGTGCCGGTAGCCCTGACCGCAAGCGATGATCTGTCCGGCGTGACCGAGATGGCGATGAGTGACAACGGCGCCACGTACAGTGACTGGCAGCCATATCGAGCTTCTACAACCTGGACGTTCTCGCCCGGCTCCGGCCTGCGCACCCTTTGGGTCAAGGTCAGAAACGGCGTTGGACTCGAGTCCGCGCTGGCAACGGCCACGGTTACCATCGATGTCGACCGGCCCTCGGTGACCGGCATCTACCCACCTCCGGGATCGACCGTCATCGGACTCCGTCCCCGGTTCACGGTCACCTTCGACGAGCCCATGGACCCGGGAACGTGGAACGAACTCGGGCTGATCGTGCAGTCGGCGTCCGGGACGCTTGTCACCGGTCAATACATGTACGACGTGGCCACAAGAAGCGGCGCCTTCATCCCGACACTCGAGCTCCAGCCCGGGACCGGATACATCGTCACCGTCGGCAACGTGGAAGATGTCGCCGGCAACCGTGTCCTTGCCACCGGCTCGTGGCTCGTCACGCCGATCGCGCCGACGGGCCTCGAGGTGACGGCGGAACCAAAGGTGATCGTGCTCGGCGGATCGGCGCGGATCGGCGTGACGCTCACGGGTGCCCCACTGCCCACGAGCATCGATGTCCTGTCCTCCACGGTCGCGACCGGGCCAGCCCCGCTGACGACGGTTCCCATTTCGGATGGCCGTGCTTCATTGATCGTGACCCCGAAGGAGAACACGGTGTACGAGTTCCGATACGCGGGGGCTCCCGTCATCGCGCCAGCCAGGGCCGAGGTTCGGATGCTCGTGCGGCGATCAGCCGAAATCGTCGGCGTGGACAGGACCGTGGTGTCCCGGGCCAGAGTGGGTCGTGCCGTCAGCCTCAGCGCGCAGGTCAATTCAGCGGCAGAGGGAGTTCCCGTTTCCTTCCGGCTCTATCGGTTTGACACGAGCCGACGGTCGTGGGTCTACGCGGGAAGCCGGGGCCGAGGCACGAACGCCCAGGGTCGCGCCAGCTACACCTGGGTGCCACCCTCAAGCGGCTCCTACTACTGGCGTGTCTACGTGGGGTCGACCGCCCAGTACGCCAACAATGTGAGTCCGGTCTACCGCTGGTCGGTCGGCCGCTGACCTGACCGATCTGGTCGTCGGCCGCCCGAGTATCGAGCGGCACCGTAACTTTTCACGGCCGGGTGCGTCTGGTGTACCGGGTGCCGATAAGTCTGCGTGCAGCGCCTCTGTCGACAATGCTCCGGTCGGGGCATACTGTGACTGGTCCCGTACCCGCAAGAGAGGACGCAAGCCATGAGTCTCAAGCCACCGCGCTCTGTTGGGCCTCGTCGAGTCGGGGCCATGCTCCTGGGAGCGTCCCTGCTGGTAGGGCTCCTGCCCGGCACGGCGCTCGCCGCCGTCACCGTGACTGCGGCCACCGGCGGCGGTGCGATCTCAGCGGATACAGCCGCAGCTTCGCCGGGCAATGGCGCCTATACCTCACTCACTGGTCCTGCCGTCACCGAGGGCACAGCGGGTGAACTTGCGGCAGGGACGATCATCCTCGATCTGCCGAGCGGTTTCACCTTCGATGCCGGCAGCGGGACCGCCACCAAGAGTGCCGGCTGCAACCTCGCAATCGACTCTGTCGTCGTGACGACCGATTCCGCCACGCTGACGCTCTCGGGAACTTCGGCAACGACGGCCTGCACCATCACGTTCTCGGGGCTCCGGGTTCGGCCGACGGTCGGCACGCCGCTCCAGTCGGGTACGATCTCGAACACCGGGTCGGTGGGTCCGGGCGGGAACTGGGGAACTCTGCAGGAAGTCGCCGGTGCGCCTGTGCTCTCGTTCTCCCAGCAGCCGAGCGCCACCAGCGCGGCGGCGACCGCGTTCGCGCAACAGCCGATCGTCCTGGACAAGGATAAGTTCGACAACCTCCGCGAGAGCGACACGATCACGCTGTCCATCGCGCCTGGCACCGGAGCAGCCGGGGCCCTCCTGACCTGTACCACCAATCCCATCACCCCAACCCCGTCTGGGCTCGCGACGTTCGCCGGCTGCAAGATCGACAAGGCCAGCCCGGTGGCGTACAACCTGCGGGCGACTTCTTCCGCGGGCGGCACGGCTGCAACGAGCAACGCGATTTCGATCACACCGGGGCCGGCGACCAAGCTCGGCTTCGTCGTACAGCCGGCCCGCGGGGTTCCCGGGATCGCACTCGCAACGCAGCCGCAGGTCGCGGTTCTGGACGCCAACAACAACGTCGTGTTCACCGACTCCGGGCGCGCGATTACCCTCGCGCTCCAGACGGGAAGCGGGACGTTGACCTGCACCGCCAACCCAGCCAACACGTCAAGCGGGATCGCGACCTTCAGCGGCTGCCGGATCAGTGCCGTTGGGGTTGGCGATGTCCTGCGTGCCACCGCAACTTCCCTGACCCAGGTTGACAGCGCGCTGTTTGATGTATCCGACCGGCTCGTTTTCACAACCCAGCCGAGCGCGATCACGGCGGCCGGCGTGGCCTTCGCAAGCCAGCCCGTCGTCGCCGTCCGCGCTGGTGCCAGCAACACGTCCACCCACGATCAGGCCACCCAGGTTGTGCTTTCGATCAAGGTGGGGACCGGCGCGCCCGGTGCCCTCCTGACCTGCGACAGCGGACTGTCGCGGACCGTCGTGAACGGCGTGGCAACCTTCACCGGGTGCAAGATCGACAAGATCAGCCCGACTTTTCCCGCCAACCCCTACACAATCGTCGCGGCAGCGATCAACCTGACGGCTGCCGAAAGCACCAACGTCGCGATCACCGCAGGTGCCGCTTCCAAGCTCGGGTTCACGGCCCAGCCAAACGCGGGCGTGGCCGCACAGGCGTTTCCGATCCAACCCATGGTGGCCGTCCAGGATGCCGGCGGCAATACCGTCACCAGCGGAACGAACAGCACCGCGACGGTCACGCTCTCCCTTGGCGTCGGGGCTCCCCTGGGATCCATCCTGACATGCACGGGCGGCCTGTCCAAGGTCGCGGTCGCCGGTGTTGCGACGTTCGCCGGTTGCTACGTCAACGCGGCCGGAACCTACACGCTCATCGCCACGGCCTCCAATCTGGCGGCAGCCACGTCCGTTACCTCCGCAACGAGCAGCTCCTTCACCGTGGGCGCGCTCGCCGCCACGATCACCCTGACCAACTCGGCCAGCGTCATCACCTGGGGCGGCGGCGTGACGCTGACCATCCAGTTCGGCGCCAACGGTGCGAACCGGACGTTCACGATCGAACGTGCTCGTGACGGCGTCACGTGGTTCACGGAAGCCACCTTGACGACAAACGCGTTTGGTTCCGCGACGTACACCTATCGACCGGCCACCAACAACTACTTCCGGATTCGCTTCGCGGGAGCTCCCGATCTCTCGGCCGGCATGAGCAACACCACGAGGACAGTCGTCCGCCAGATCGCGCTCCTCCGACCGACCAACAGCGGGGCGATCAGGTCGATCGCCCGGAACACCTCGATCACGTTCACGACCACGGTGCGGCCGTCGCGTCCGGAGCTGGCCCCGGCCGTTGCCGAGTTCCGGTTCTACCGCCTGACCGGCGGCGCGTGGACGCTCGTCACGACGCGGGCTGTGGTTGTTGATGCGCTCGGCCAGGCGAGCACGACCTTCACGTTCACGAGCGGCGGGAGCTGGTATGTCCGCGGCCGGGCCAACCCGACCGCGTACAACGCCAATAGCTTCTGGAGCCCGGTCGAGCGGTACAACGTCCGCTGATCGGATCTCCTTTCAGGTAAGCGCGGGGCCTCCGTCCGACGGACGGAGGCCCCGCGCCTTTCATCCGAGCGAGAGGAGCCTTTGAACATGAGTCGACGCTTCGGACCGGTCCTGGTGATCCTGATGCTCGCCGCCCTGCTTCCGGCCCAGGTGCTGGCGGCATCCGCGCCGAGGTTCACATCTGAACCGGGTGGCGGAGCTGCCGGCGCGGTCTGGGGGCAGCAACCACAGGTTGCGATCAAAACGGGCAACAACGTCGTCGAGTCGGCGACCGGCACCATCAGTCTCGCGATCACGTCGGGGACCGGCACGCCCGGAGCGGTGCTCACGTGCGCCGCCACGACCGTGAGCCTCGTGAATGGCATCGCCGTGTTTGCCGGCTGCCGGATCGATGCGGCGGGGACCGGCTACCGCCTCAGCGCGACCTGGAGCCAGGGCGGCTCGGACGAGAGTGCGTCGTTCGATATCGGAGGTGGCAGCGGGTCGAAGCTCGGATTCGTTGTCCAGCCGGCTCGGGGAACACCTGGCGTGGCGCTCGCCGTCCAACCGTCGGTCGCGATCCAGGACCCGGGCGGAACCACTGTTGTTGCCGCTCCAGCGACCGCGGTGACCCTTGCCCTCGGCACCAACCCGGGTGGTGCGACCCTGACCTGCACCGGGGGCCTCAGCAAGTCGACCGTGAACGGTGTGGCCGCGTTCAGCGGCTGCCGCCTCGATCGGGTGGGGGTCGGCTTTACGGTGACCGCGACGGCGACCGCGCTGGCCTCGGCAACGAGCGCGCTGTTCGATGTCGCCGATCGACTCGCCTTCACGACGCAGCCGTCCGGGGCGGCCGGGGGGATCGCGTTCACCACGCAGCCCGTCGTGGCCGTTCGGGCCGGTGCGAGCAGCACCGCGACGCACGACAGCGTGACCTCGGTCACGTTGTCTCTCAAGGTCGGCACCGGCGCTTCCGGGGCGATCCTGACCTGTACGGGCGGCCTTTCGAAGGTCGTGACGAACGGCGTCGCGACGTTCGCCGGGTGTGCCGTCGACAAGGCGAGTCCGACCTCACCCGCCAACCCCTACGTCCTCGTTGCCTCGGCGAGCGGGCTCACCGCTGCCGAGAGTGCCCTGCTCGTGGTGACGGCCGGCCCCGCAGCGAAGCTGATCTTCACCGCCCAGCCAGGAGCGTCGACGGCGGCGCAGCCGTTACCGACGCAACCAGTCGTCGCCATCACCGATGCAGGCGGCAACATCGTCACGACGGGTGCGTCCTCGACCCTGACGGTCACGCTGGCGCTCGGAGCCAATCCCGGCGGTGGCATCCTGACCTGCACGGGCGGCCTGAGCAAGGTCGCCACGGCCGGTATCGCGACGTTCATCGGCTGCGCGATCAGCAAGCCCGGGGTCGGCTACACGATCGCGGCGACCGCCCCCGGTCTCACCACCGCCACCTCGGCGCCGTTCACGGCCACTTCCGGGACGGTCATCACCGTGGCCTCGTCGGCGAGCGTCATCACGTGGGGAGCCGGCGTCACGCTGACCGTCCGGTTCCCGGCCATCGGCGGGGCGCTGAAGCAGTTCCAGCTCCAGGGGACCCGCGACGGGGTGACCTGGTCCACGATCGCCACGCTCAACACAGATCCGCTCGGTGTCGCCAGCCTGACCTACCGGCCGGCCACCAACCTCTACTACCGGGCGGTGTTTGCCGGCACGCCGGACCTGCCGGCTTCGACGAGCGCCCCGGCGCGCGTGGTCGTCCGCCAGATCGCGCTCCTGCGGCCGACGAACAGCGGGGCGATCAAGTCGATCGCCCGGAACACCTCGATCACGTTCACTACCACGGTCCGGCCGTCACGGCTGGAGCTGCCGCCGGCCACTGTCTCCTTCCGGTTCTACCGGCTGTCCGGCGGAACCTGGACCCTGGTAACGACGCGGAACATCGTCATCGACTCGCTCGGGCAGGCGGTCACGACCTTCAAGTTCACGAGCGGCGGGAGCTGGTACGTCCGAAGCATCGCCAACCCGACCTCGTACAACGCGAACAGCGTCTGGAGCCCGGTCGAGCGGTACAACGTTCGCTGACCAGCGCAACCTCCGCTGGCGTCCCGAGGCCTCCTTCCGACCGACGGAAGGAGGCCTCGCTTCGTACTCGGGCCTGCTTCCCACCAAGGGGCTTCGCTTTCGTACCCGGGCCTGCATCCCCAACGAGGCCCGCCTCGTACACGATGCCACGACGTGCCATATCAAGTGCCACAGACTTTGATATTGACACGAACGGCATCACGTGGCATCATGAAGCCATGAATGATCGACCGTACCGAACTGCTGCCGAGGTGGCAGTGGAGCTCGGCGTGAGCCTTCGGACCGTGCGGCGCTGGGTCGCCGATGGCCGGCTGGCCGCCACCCGCGTCGGGCGCTCGGTGCGGATCCCAGTCGCCGCGTATCGCGGCACTCCGCGGATCGGGGAGGTCGCCGCCGACTACGTGGCGGGGGGCATGGCGACGGAGTGGCCGGACACGCCAGAGCGACTGGCCGAGCAGCGTCGCATCGCCGCCGATCTGATGGATCGACTCGCCGGGCAGGGGCAGCCTCCAACCGGTCCGTCCGACACGGCGGACGCGATCCTCGACGCGGTACGCGATGAATTCGGGGCTGGCCGGCTTCAGGCTCGATGAGGGCGGTCGTCATCGATGCCAGCGTCGTCCTCCGCTGGCTCCTGCTCGACGAGCTGGACCGAGCACCGGCCCTCGCCATACGCGATCGAATCCAGGCCGGCCTGCTCGACCCCTCCCAGCCACCGTATTTCCCGATGGAGGTGGCGTCGGCGCTTGTCGCGGCCGCCCGCGCCGGTCGACTGGTGCCGTCGGCCGTCGGCCCGCTGATGCGCTCACTCGAGGCGTTCCGCCTGGACCTGATGAGCCCGAGCGACTTCGCTTCGGCTGCTGTCGAGACGGCGCTCGAACTCGGCCTGCGAGTACCCGATGCCGGCTACATCGTGTGCGCGCGAAGAACCGGTGGCACCTTGATCACCGCCGACCGGCGGCTCTTCGAGGCGGCGCTCCGAGCCGGCGCGGCTGTGGCGCACCTGGACGAGTTGGCCGCCTGAGCCTCAACCCGCCCGTACGGATTTCGCGGCTACCTCGCGCCGCGGCTCCGTCGCGACCGCGCGTACTGGTCGACCCATATCTTGGTGCTATACCAGCCCGTCGCCCGGCGCTGTGCCTGGAGCCGACCCTTTTCCGCGGCACGTCGGAGGGCAAGCGTGGTGAGGTTCTTCCGGGCGAGGGCGGAGATCGGAAGCATTTGGTGAGGCCCCGCGAGCGCCGGCAGCAGGAACCGATCAAGACTGTCCTTCACGGCGCGCGCGGTGATCTCCGCCAGCGGCCCGAACTCGCCACGGTCGGTGCGCTCCAGGGCTCGCAGGTACCGTGGCCTGTCGCGCTTGTAGATGATCGCAGGCGCGTAGCCACGACGGACGAGGATGAGGTTCATGGCTAGCCTGCCCGTGCGGCCGTTTCCGTCGCGGAACGGGTGAATTCGCTCGAACTCGGCGTGAATCCTGGCGATGTGTTCCATCAGGTGCACGCCGGGTGGTGGCTCAGCGTTGGCTACCCGCAGCCAGTCCGTGATCCTCGGGTGGATGTCCGTGAAGGGTGCCGGGGTCATCCCGCTCGTAAATGGGAGGATGTCGTGGAGCCGGAAGCTCCCGGGCCCCTCGCCCGGAAGGAAGTTCACTGGCGGAGCCACATCCCACACCGATGCGACGACCCGTGAATGGATCTCCCGGAGTTCGGACAACAGCAGGTACGGCTCCTCCCGCTCCGCATCGAGATCGTTGGCCTGGGCGTACACCCAGTCCGCCGCATCCGCGTACCCCTTGACCTCGAGGTATTCGCGGAGCTCCCTGTCACCCACCGCCCGACCTTCTTCAAGGAGCATCCGAACCTGCTTGAGGATGAGCGTGTTGCCCTCGATCGCGGTTGAGTTGTGCGTCTCCTCGTACCAGATGTCACGCCAGAGCTCGGAGGCCACGGCCGGTCCTGGAAGGCCGCCGATCCCCTGGAGCTCGGCGATGCCGTCATCCACCGCCCTGTAGATCGAGAGGCGGGATGGACGGCCGCGCCCGTCCTTGGACATCGCCATCGAGGTACGTCTCCAGAAGACAAATAGACCGTACCCAACGGTACGTGAGGGGTACGGTCTCGTCAAGCAGATGGATCGTACCTTCCAACGGACCCGACACGGCGAGGGACCTGACCGCTACCCCACCCGCACCCCGAGGATACCGAGCGCACCGACGCCCAGAAGCACGAGATCCAGGGCAATGACCAGCCCCACCGCACTCCAGGCCAGAATGTTGGCAAGCCGCCCGTTCCGGTGGCGACCCATGATCCGCTCGTCGTTGATGAGCAGGACCATGAACACGAGGACGATCGGGAGCAACAGGCCCTGGAGGTTCTGCGACGCCACGATCAGCGGCAGCAGGTCCAGTCCCGGAATCAGCACCATCAGCGCGCCCAGTCCCAGCACGAACGTGTAGATCCCGAAGAACGGCCGCGCATCCTCGAATCGCTTGTCCACGCCCGATTCCCAGCCGAATGCTTCGCAGATCACGAACGCGGTGGAGATCGGCATGATCGTCGCTGCAAGGACCGACGCGCCGAACAGCCCGACGGCGAAGAGCGCGGTGGACAGCTCGCCGGCGACCGGGCCGAGGGCCCTGGCCGCATCCTGCGCGGTCTCGATCCGCCCGCCGACGGCGTTGATGGTCGTGGCCGTGGCCACAACAATGAAGATCGCGATGACGTTGGTCCAGATGGCTCCCCCGATGGCATCGGCCTGCTCCAGGCGCAGTTCGTCCTCGCCGATTCCCTTTTCCGCAACCGCGCTCTGCAGGTAGAACTGCATGTACGGGGTGATCGTGGTTCCGACCAGCGCGACCATCAGGAGCAGAACGGTCGGGTTCAGGTCCAGCGTCGGCCGCACGAGCGCGAGGCCCACGGCGGACCAGTCCGGCCTGGCCAGGATCGCCGAGGCGATGTACGCGAGGAAGACGACGATGACGGACAGGAAGACGCGCTCCACCGTGCGGTAGCTCGCGAACAGCACGAGCGCCCAGATCGCGATCGCCACGATCGGCACCGTGAGCCAGCGCGGAATCCCGAAGATCTCGAGGGCCGCTGCCGCTCCCGAGAATTCGGCGATCGTGTTGGCCACGTTCGCAACGAGCAGGACGACCATGGCAAAGGCCGTCCAGCGGACGCCGAACCGGTCGCGGATGAGGTCGGATAGACCCTGGCCGGTGACGACGCCCAGTCGGGCGGCCATTTCCTGGACGATTGCCAGGATGACGATGGTGATCGGGAACAGCCACAGCAGGCCGAGGCCCGTCCTGGCGCCGAGCACGCTGTAGGTGGTGATGCCGCCGGCATCGTTGCCGGCGATCCCGGCGATGAGGCCCGGCCCCATGACGGCCAGGAATGCCACGAGGCCGCGACGACCGCGGAACCGGCCGCGGAGTCGGAGCCAGTCGCCGCCCTCGAGGCGATCGCGGACGCGGCTGAGCAGTCCGATCATCGGGGGCGAATCGGCAGGTCGTCGGCGCTCGGGATTGGGGGTCGGGGTCACATCGTTCGGAGGTTGCGTCACGTGGCTGGGAGCCCCGCGATCAGGACTTGCCGGCCAGGCGAGGCAGGCGCTTCCGCCAGGCGTCGGGCAGGATCGCATCCATCGCGTCGTCGACGGTCACGATGCCCACGAGATGGCCGCTCGGATCGATGACGGGGACGGCGAGCAGGTTGTAGTGGGCGACGATCTCGGCGACTTCGTCCTCGTCGGCCAGTGCCCCGACGGTCACCGGCTCCGGAATCATGACGTCGGCGATGGGCGTGAACGGCTTGGCGACGATCAGGTCGCGCAGGGAAAGCACGCCGACGAGGCGATCGTCGTCATCGACCACGTAGACGTAGTAGATCGTCTCGGCGTCGGGCTCCAGTTCGCGCAGTCGATCGATCGCCTGGGCCGCGGTGAGGGCGGCGGCGAGCGTGACGAACTCGGTCGTCATCATCCCGCCGGCCGTGTCCTCGGGGTAGGCGAGGAGTTCGCCGAGTTCCTCGGCCTCGTCGCGCTCCATGAGGGCGAGGATCTCCTCGCGGCTCTCGTCGGACAGGTCGGCCACGAGGTCGGCGGCGTCGTCCGGGGACATCTCCTCGAGGATGTCGGCGGCACGGGCCGGATCGAGATCCTCCAGGACCTCGACCTGCGTTTCGGGCTCCATCTCCTCGAAGACGTCGGCCGCGGCCTCGTCATCCAGCGCGGCAAGGACGCCGGCGCGATCGCGCGGGGCCAGCTGGTCGATGATGTCGGCGAGGTCCGCCGGGTGCATCTCGGTGAGGCCGGCGTGCGGGATCCGGAGCTTGATCGAGGCGATCGATGTCTCGACCGGGTCGACATCCTCCCAGTCGATGTAGCGCTCGGGGACCGGCAGGTTCAGGTTCCGGGCCAGGGTCCGGTAGCCCTTCTCGATGCCAAGCCGGCGAAGCAGGCCGACCGCGCCGACATCGACCGCGACGAGGTGGAGGATTCCCTCGATCTCGTCGAGTCGGAGGTCGTTGACCCGGACGACCTTGCGACCGTCGATGTCCACGATCTGCTTGTCCATCAGGTCGGCGTGGAGGAGGATCTCGTTCGGGCGCTGGGTGAACTTGCCCATGTCCAGGGTCAATGTTCCGAGGCGCGCGCCCTTCTCGTCGAGATGATCGACCGATGACCAGGGCAGGAAGATCCGGCGGCGATCCGTGGCCACCACCAGGCCGGTGACGGGCGGATAGCGATCGCCGACGGCCACGATGAGATCCGCGATCTTGCCGATCGCGTCCTTGCTGCCGTCGAGCACGGGCAGGCCGATCGCCTGGCTCAGGTAGAGCATGGCCACCTCGTCGGGGAGCGATCCGAGCGCGTGCCTGTGAACGTCGGGCAAGCGGCGCGCGAGACCGCGGCGAGTGTAGTCGCCCGCCGTGGACGCGGTCAACGCGGGCTGCACCCTCGGGTCGGTTCGACGGTCTGCGCGGGGTGGGTCCGGGGTCCGGGCGCGGGAACGGCCGCGGCCATCGGAGCGGCCACCGGCGCGGCCCGGGCCCCGCTCGGGGTTTCCTGGCAGATGCTCGTGGGGGGAGCATCATCCGGGTAGCGGCCCCGCTCGGCCCCGGCCACCGCGACCGGCCCGGGGTTTCCTGGCACGGGGTCGGTCCGGCCCCGGGTTTCCAGGCAGATGCTCGTGGGGGGAGCACTAACCGGGTAGTAGAGGTGTCGCGCCACCTGTGAGCACCCGGTCGGCGCTCGAATTGGCTTGAGCCGTGCACGGCTCCCTCGCCGAAACCTGAGAATCTGCTCCATCTCCCAGCTCGCGACCGCCGATTGCGGCCGACTACCCGCATAGTGCTCCGGGGGCGGTCACAAGCCAGGATCACGCGGGTCGTGGGACCAGTATTCGCATCAGGCCCCGGCCCCGGCCCAACCCCCGGCCCTGGCCCAACCCCCGGCCCGCAGCCCTGGCACACGCCCCGCCCAGGCCCCCGGCCCCGCCATCAGGCCGCGGCACGGGCCCGGCCGCGCCACGGGCCTGGCCCCGCGCCGGCAGCGCCGATCGATGCTCATGCCAGTGGTACCTTCGGCGGCGAATCCTGGGACCTTCGATTGCTGACCAGGCGCACCACCCGCTGCCACTCTTGCGTGGTGCGCGTCCAGGAGGATCCCGGATCATCGACAGGCCCTGAACTGCAGGTGAATTCGGCGCGCCAGGTGAATTCCGCCCAGGACGTGCCTTCGGCGCGGGAGGACGCGCGGGGCGCGCCTTCGACGCGGGAGGCGGCGCGGGGCGTGGCTTTGGCGCGGGCGGCGGCGCGCGACGTGCCTGCCGCGCCGGACGCGCCTTCCCCGCGGGACGTGCCTTCCCTGCAGGACGTGCCTGCCGCGCCGGACGCGCCTTCCGCGCGGGAGGACGCGCGAGGCGGTCCGGAGGTCGACATGCCGGTTCGGGCGCGCTATCGGGCGCTCATTGCCGCCGCGGAGCGGCTCGCCGCGTCCTTCGAGCGATCCAACCTCCATCGGCTCGTGACCGAAGCGGCCCTCGAGTTGTCCGGCGCCGACTACGCCATCCTCCGGATCCAGAGCGCCGACTCGCTCGACATCGTCGCGACGTCCGGGATCGACCCGATGACCGCGGAGCGCCTGCCGGGGATGTCCGTCCACGATCCATTCATCGACAGCGTGCTCTCGAGGGGCCGGCCGTTCGTCTGTGACGACACCTCGCTCCTGCCGCCCGGCGCGTGGACTGACCGGTTCGCCGGCCTGCTCTCCGTCCGCGGCGACGTCCTGATCCCGCTGACGCACGCCGGACGGTTCCTCGGGACGCTCGGGGTCGCGACGAGCGAACCCCGGCACTGGTCGGAAGACGATGTCGAGATCCTGGCTGCGCTGGGCGGCCACGCTGGTCTGGCTCTTCGAAACGCGGACCTCTTCGACCGTCTGGAGGCCCGGGCGGCCCGGATGGCTGTCGTACAGGCAGCATCGGCGCGGATGAACAGCGCGACGACGGTCGAGGCTGTCGGTCGGGCGATCGTGGAGGAGGTCGGCGCGATCGTCGACTATCACAACGCTCGCGTCTACATCATCGAGCAGGACGAATCGATCCTGCCGATTGCGTTCGAAGGCAAGGTCGGTGAGTACGAGATCGTTGACTGGAGCGTGCTGCGCACCCGCGTCGGCGAGGGTTTTACAGGCTGGGTGGCCCTGCATGGCAGTCCGCTCAACGTGCCGAACGCGAACGACGATCCGCGCGGGGTGCAGATCGAAGGCACGCCGGTCGTGCCGGAATCGATGCTCGTGGTCCCGATGCACCACGACGGGGCGGTGGTCGGCGTCATCACCCTCTCGAAACTCGGCTTCAACCAGTTCGATGATGATGATCTCCAGATGCTCTCGATCCTCGCGGACCAGGCCGCGACGGGCCTCGAATCGGCCCGCCTGCTCAGCGAGACCGAGTTCATGGCTCGAGAGCTTCGGCGCCTCCTCGAGATGAGCCAGGAGCTCTCCCTGACGCTCGATCCGAAGCAGGTCGGCGCTGTCGTCGCACGTCACATCACGGCAGCCCTCGAGATGGACGCCAGCGTGATCAGCTCGTGGGATCGCGATCGCGACGTCATCATCTCCCAGGGTGAGTTCCCGGATCGAGGGATCGTGGAGCACCATCCCGAGTACGGACTCGCCGACTATCCGCAGACGCGGCGCGTGCTGGAGCAGCAGGCGACCGTGATCATCGACTCCGAGGATCCGTCGGCAGACCCTCACGAGATCGAGCTTCTCCGGGAGCAGGGCTATCGCCTCCTCGTCATGATCCCGCTGGTCGCGAAGGGCCAGGCCGTCGGGATCCTGGAGCTCTTCTCGAAGGATCTGGGCCCGACCGACGAAGCCCGGCTGGCGGCGGCCCGGACGATGGCCAACGAGGCCGCCATGGCGCTCGAGAACGCCCACCTGTACGAGGTCGCCAGGTCGCTCGCCGATCGCGACCCGCTCACCGGTTTCTTCAATCACCGCTACCTGTACGAGCGGATGGCCGAGGAGGTCGTTCGGGCCCGCCGCGGGCGGCGCCCGCTCAGCCTGGTCATTCTCGATGTCGACGACTTCAAGCTCGTCAACGACACCTTCGGCCATCAGTTCGGGGATCGCTGCCTGGTCCATCTCGCCGACGTCGTCAAGTCCACGCTCCGGGCCTCGGATGTTCCCGCGCGGTACGGCGGCGACGAATTCGCCGTCATCCTTCCGGATACCGATCCGGAGGCGGCCCAGGCCGTCGCGCGCCGTATTGCCGAGCACCTCGCCCGCCAGCCTGTCATGACCGATGGGCGCGGTCCCGTGCCGATCAGCGTCTCCATCGGCGTGGCGTCGCTCAGCCCCAAGGTTCGTACGCCCACCGACCTGGTCGAGGCAGCCGACGCCCAGATGTACGCGGCCAAGATCGAGGCACAGGCGAACGATGTCGACGTTCCACGGCAGGAGTCGCTCGCCCTCGGCTGATTGGCGCCGATCAGATACCGGTCAGGTACCGGTCAGGTACCGGTCGGGCCCGGTACGGAAGTACCACGTGGCCCCACTGGACGGATGCAGGGCCGTGGGCTCATGCTTCCTTCCCGTGAGATCCACGGAGCCTCGCCGCCGCCGTGATCCCGAGGACCGCTCGGTCCGTCGGACGTGGTGGCTCCTCTCCGGGACCTTCCTGGTGCTTGCGGCGATCAGCGGGGTCCGCGCCCTGACGTCGTCCGAACCGTTCGCCTGGGCGAGCATCGTCGTGGTCGCCATCGCGGCCATTGCGGCGATCGCCCATCGCAACGCGGTCGTGAATCTCGAGGTTCGTGGCCGGGTGGAGGCGGAGAACTTCGCCGGGATCCTGCGCGGCCTGTCGCGCTCAGTGAGCGTCGACGCCATCGTCGGCGCGATCGTCGACGACCTGGCCGAAGGCACGGGCGCCGATCATGTGGTGGTCGCTCGCCGGCAGGCGGAATCCGGACCGCTCGAGGCGACCCTGGTCACCCGTCGCGCCGGGGTACCCAATTCGACCACGGTCCTGCCCCTCGGCGATCTGGATCTCACCTTCACTGCCTCCCCTTCGCTCGTGCCGGTTCCCATGGGCCCCGATCTCGGATCTCCGGTCGTGGGAACGGCCGCCGGACAGAATCCGGTCGTGGGAACGGCCGCTGGACGCAATCCGGACGTGGGAACGGCCGCTGGACGCAATCCGGACGTGGGAACGGCCGCTGGGCGCAATCCCGTCGTGGGAGCCGCTGGACGCAATCCGGCTGCCGATCCCGGGAGCGGGCCGCGGTCGACCCGGGCGGCGCGTGCCGACACGACGCAGTTGAAGCCCTCGGCGTCGGGTCTTCGCTTGGGACCGCCGGTCGAGCGTCCCGGGATCCCGACGCCGTTGTCCCGTGCCGGGGCCTGGGCATCCGAGCTCATGGAGGACTTCGGCCTGGCGCGCGTATCCGCAGAGCGGGGAGTCGTTCGATCGGCCCGGGCCGAGGTCCTCGGATCGGGTGCCTCCGCACTGGCCGCCGGGCGCATCGCCGAGCGCGTCCGGGCGGTGTACGGACTCAGCCACACCCTGGCCGCGCCGCTCCAGACCGATGACGGCGTGATCGGGGCCATCGTGGTTTCACGTCGCGACCGGGAGGCCTGGGACGTGCCAGCGCGACGACTGCTTTCCGCCGCGGCGGTCGAGGCATCGGCCGCGTTTGCGCGCGCCTACAGCTTCCGGGAGGCAACGGCCAACGCCAGCACCGACCCCCTGACCGGGCTGCCCAATCGCCGCTACTTCGACGAGTTCTGCGGCCTCCTGGCCCGCCGCCGCCGAGCTGGTGATGCCGTTGCCGTGCTGATGGTGGACATCGACCGGTTCAAGGTGCTGAACGACACCTACGGTCACCCGGTGGGCGATGTGGTCCTCCAGGCGGTGGCGAGGGCGATCGTGTCTGCCGTCCGCGAAGAAGATGTCCCGGCCCGCGTTGGTGGCGAGGAGTTTGCCGTCCTGCTGCGGAACCCGGGTCCCGAAGTGGCACTCGAGGTCGGCCAGCGCGTCTGCGCGGCCGTCCGAGCCCTTGACCTCTCCGAGCACCGCGTCCGCGGTGTCAGCGTCTCGGTCGGCGTGGCCAACGCGCGCGGCGCCGACGAGCCGATCCCGGCCATCATCGGGCGCGCCGACCAGGCACTCCTCAGGGCCAAGCGCGAGGGGCGCGACCGGGTGATCGCCGCCTGAGGGCCCGGATAGGCTCGGCCCCGGGACCGCCTGAAGGCCCGGATAGGACGTCGGCCCCGGGACCGCCTGAAGGCCCGGATAGGACGTCGGCCCCGGGACCGCCTGAGGGCCCGGATAGGGCGTCGGGGCTACCATCGGGCCGTGCCCGCCACCGACGAATCCGAATCTCCGGCGCTGCCTCCGGGCGCGGAGCTGCCGTCCAACGCGGAGCTGCCGTCCAACGCCGAGCTCGCCCGCATCTTCCACGAGATCGGCGACCTCCTCGAGATCAAGGGCGAACTCGTATTCAAAACCGTCGCCTACCACCGCGCCGCGGACACGATCGGGCGGGCGCCGGTCGGTGTTGCCCAGGCCTACCTCGATGGCCATCCGCCGGACCTGCCGGGTGTCGGGCGGGCAATCGCCGACAAGGTGGCCGAACTGGCGCGCACCGGGCGCCTCCGCTATCACGAGCACCTCGTGGCAGAGTTCCCGGCGACGCTGCTGGATCTTCTTGGTGTGCCGGGGCTCGGGCCGAAGACGGTGCGACAGCTCTGGACCACGCTCGGTATCGCGGACCTCGAGGGGCTCCGGGCCGCCGCGCAATCTGGCCGACTACGCGGCCTGCGCGGCCTGTCCTCCCGCACCGAGGCCGCGATCCTCGAGGGCATTGAGGGTATCCGGTCAAAGGATCACCGCCTGCTCCTCCACGATGCCCGCGCGGTGGTGGACCGGGTGATCGCGGTCCTCGCGCCCGTCGAGGGTGTCGCCCAGGTCGTGGCCGCAGGCTCGTATCGCCGGCGCCGCGAGACGATCGGCGACCTCGACCTGCTCGTGGAGATCACCGACGCAGGACCGGTGATCGAACGATTCACGACGCTGCCGGCGATCGAGGCCGTGATCAACCAGGGCCCCGAGAAAGCGGCCATCCGCGCGACGGGCGGTCCGCAGATCGACCTGATGCGCATGGCCCCCGGCGCAGCCGGTTCCTACCTCGTGCATTTCACGGGCTCCAAGGCGCACAACGTCCGTTTGCGCGAACGCGCCCGGGACCGCGGCTGGAGCCTCTCCGAGAAGGGGTTCGCGCGCCTCGCGGACGGCGGATCGGTGCTGGCCGGGGCGGATGCGGAGCTCAGGACCTTCCCGACCGAGGCCGCGCTCTACGCCTTCCTCGATCTGCCATTCATCGCCCCGGAGCTGCGTGAGGACACCGGCGAGATCGAGGCCGCGCTCGCGGGGACCCTGCCGACACTCCTCGAGCTCGGGGATCTGCGGGGCGACCTGCATTCCCACTCGGACTGGTCGGACGGGAGTCAGCCCATCGAGGTCATGGCCGAGGCCGCCCGGCGCCGGGGCCACGCGTACCAGGTGCTGACCGACCATTCGATGTCGCTGGCGATCGCCCGGGGCCTGACGCCCGAGCGCGTCGCCCGGCAGGCGCGGGTGATCGCCGGGCTCAATCGACGCTTCGCCCGGGAGGAGGACGCGGGTACCGCGCCGGCGGAGACGTCGCCCGAGGGCTTCCGTCTCCTGCACGGCTGTGAGCTGGAGATTCGCGCCGACGGGCGACTCGACTACGACGACACCCTGCTCAGCCGCTTCGACGTCGTCGTGGCGTCTCTCCATGTCGGGCGGCGTCAGTCCCGCGCAGAGCTGACCGCGCGGGTCCTCGGCGCGATTCGCAATCCGCATGTCGATGTCATCGGGCACCCGTCGGGCCGGAAGCTCGGCGAGCGCGATGACCTCGATCTTGACTGGGATGCCGTCTACGCCGAGGCTGCCCGGACCGGCACGCTGCTCGAGATGAACGGCTCACCGCATCGCCTGGATCTCTCCGTCGAGCGAGCCCGCCACGCGATGTCGATCGGATGCTTCCTGGCGGTCGACTCCGATGCGCATCGGACCGAGGAATTCGATCACCTCGCGTGGGGTGTCTCCCAGGCGCGTCGGGCCTGGGTCGAGCCGGCCACGGTCATGAATACGCGATCGCGGGCCGACCTGCTTGACTACGTGCGGCGGAACGACCGCGTCGTACGGTCATGACGATCGAGACCGGGCGTCAACCCTCGCGTACCATCGATTCGATGAGCACCCTCAGCGGATCGCGCGATCTCGTGGCCGCCTCGATGGTCGTGGTCCTGCTCTCCCGGTTCGTCGACGGCCCGGCGGCCTGGATCGTGGGGGCCTGCCTCCTGTTTGCTGTGGCCTTTGGCGCGCTCCAGCTGCTGGGCGACGGCGTGCCGGCGACGGAAGGGCCCGGCGTGCCCGTGGAGTCGCTCATGGTGCCCGCCGCGACCGTCATCTCGATCTTCGGCAGCATCCGCCTGGTACCGGCAGGAATCCTGCTGGTCCCGGCGATCATGATCGGGGCGTGGCTGCTCCTCCGCGTCATCGGAACGGAGGCTCGCCTGCTCGCGAGCACCTCCGGACCTTCCAGCGCCGACCGGACGGCCGTGGTGGGGCAGGCGCTGATCGTGGGCCTGCTGGGCTTCTCGGGCATGGCCGCGCTGGTCCCCGCCGGGTTTCCGGATGGAAGCTCCGTCTTCGGGGCGCCGACCGGTGCGCAACTCGCCGCGCTCGCCGTCGCGGACGCCTTCATGGCGTTCCTGCTGGGCTATCGGGCGGCGGCGCTTCGGTCGTCGAACCTCCGGGACGTCGCCTGGTTCGCGCTCACGAGCGCTGCGCTCGTGGCGATCGCGGCTGCCGCGCTCAGGGCGATGGAGATCCCTCGCCTGCTCGGTCCGGCCCTCCTCGTCCTCGTCTTCTTTCTCTGGGACGCCGTGCATGCCAGGGAACCGTCACGTCGCCGCGACGCCCGGTGGATCTGGGAAACGGTCCTTCTCGCGGTCCTCGGGGTGCTGGTCGTGGCCTGGAGCATCCGGCTCCGCAGCTGATCCGACCGCCTGCCCCGGCTCTTCTCCGTGCCGAACCCCCCGCAATCCTGGCCGATGACCGCCCCCGGAGCACTATGCAAGTAGCCAACCACGGCCGACCCGGCCGACCCGGCGATCCCGCCGATTCCCCCGCTACGGACCGGGTCTCGTGCGTGGCCGGGGGCCGGGTCAGCCGGCCACTGGCTGCGCGGTCCGGCTCGGCAGGGCGGTATACCCCCTGACTACCGGATAATGCTCCCGCCACGAGCATTGGCCATGAAGCCGGCCTGGGCCAGAAACCCAGCCGGGGCAGCGGATACGTGGGCATCAACACGCAGAATCGCAGCCCATCAACACGCAGATACCCAACCATTTGACCGTCCGCGGTTCGGATGCTACAAAGTCTTGCTGTTCTCAGAGCGCCACCGGCCATCGGCCGGCCCGCGCTTCACCCTGACCACTCGCCCGCCGAGGCGGTTCGCCGACATTGATCGTTCGAAAGGATCTGACTTCGTGACCTTCCCCGAGATGGAATCCGCGCCCAGTCCCATCGCCGCCACGCGTCTCAAGCGGCAGCTCGCCGAGCAGGCGATCGGCCACGCCGCGACCGGCAAGTGGTCCGAGGCCGCCGAGACAAACCGGCGGCTGCTGGAGATGGGTCCGGATGCGGAATCCGAGAACCGCCTGGCAAAGTCCCTGTGGGAACTGGGCGAGCTCGGCGAGGCCCGGGAGCACTACCAGGCCGCCCTGGCCCTCGACCCGACCAACCGCATCGCCGAACGCAATATCGACCGCCTCAAGACCCTCCTCGTCGCGGCCGGCGAGCGTACCGTTCCAGCCCAGGAGGGGAGCAAGGCCTCGGTCCGGATCTTCGTCGAGGAAACCGGCAAGACCGGCTTTGCCTACCTGGTCGAACTCCCGGATCCTCGAACGCTCGCCCAGGTGAACCCGGGCGACGCGGTGGAGCTGACGTCCGAGGGCCATCGGCTGATTGCCACCAGCAGCGGTGTCCGGATCGGCGTCGTGGAGCCACGGGTCGCCGCCCGTCTGCTCAAGTTGATCGCCGATGGCAACAAGTACGCCGCGGGCGTCACCTCTCTCGGGGCGGTCGACGTCCGGATCATCATCCGCGAGATCTACCAGGATCCGCGCAACTACGGCAAGGTGAGTTTCCCGACCGCGGCCAAGTCCACCGACCTGCGACCCTACACCAAGGGCACCCTCGTCCGCGAGGACGAGGAGCTCGAGGAGGACCTCGAGGATGACATTGAGGACGAGGGGATCGACGACCTCGATCGCGTCCTGCCGCCCGAGGACACCACCGACGAGGCATTCGTCGAAGAGAACGACGACCTCGACGAGGGGTAGGCAGCTGACCGAGGGTAGTCAGCTGAGTGAGGTGTAGGCAGCTGACTGGGGCCGGCGCCGCGGTTCCAGGGCGGAGCTGGCGGTAGACATCGCAGACACTGCCGGCGAACGCCGATGGAATGCGCGACGGCCGCCCTGATCGAGCGCCGCCGCCGATGGAATGCGCGACGGCCGCCCTGATCGAGCGCCGCCGCCCTGATCGAGCGCCGCCGCCGTGATCCAGCGACAGCCGGTCGTGATCGATGTGGTTCATCACTATCGACGCAGACGAGCGTGGCCCTGCTGGATCGCCGTGCAGTCCGCTGCTCGGCCGAGCGTGAATGCGCCCGATCTGATGAACCATCTTGATCAGCCCCTGGAGATCCCCTGAACAACGTCGGCGGGGATCACCCTCAGGCCTCGGCGGCTGTTCGCGTGCTGCGCGCGTCGGTGACGAGTCTCGGGCCAGGCGGTCGAGCAGGTCGTGGACGCGTCCATGCGGAACCTGGCCAGCGTACGCCCAGGTGCTCTCTGCGACAATCGATCGATGGTGGGTCGAGTGCTTCTCTCACGGGACGAGCCGGGATTCACCATGCCGGCATTCGAACGGCTCGCACCCCCACCGTCGCCGAGCAGCGTGGTCGCCCGCCTCGAGGCGGCGACTGCCCCGGGCGACATCGTCGCCGATCTGCACGGTCGGGGTGCCTGGGTCGCCCGGGCGGCCATCGATCGGCAACGGCGGGCCGTGACCCTGGAGAGCAGCCCCCTGACCCGGCTCCTGGCGGAGGTCGTGCTGCGTCCTCCCGACCTTCGTCACCTGGACGCGGCATTCTCCACCCTCAGCGCTTCGCCCCGCGGCGACTCGAGCCTCAAGCTCGCGATCGGAGCCATGTTCGCCACCCGCTGCGCGACCTGCGACCGATCCCTCATCGCCGATGAGTTCACCTGGGAGGGTGGCGCGGCGGCGGCACGCCCCCGCGATGGCACGACCCATTCGGAGCCGATGGCCGGGGACGACGAGGCACCGAGACCCGTCCTGTCGCACAAGGCCTACCGGTGCGTGGTCTGCCGCGACCAGCGCGGTGGACTCGAGCAGCGCGGGGCTGCCCCCGACGAATCTGATCGCGAGCGTGCGATCGCCGACGTCGGCGGGTCCGCCCTGCGCGCCAGCCTGCGCGACCGCTTCCCGGCCCCGGCAGGCTCCGAGGGCCTGGCGGATGCGATCCTCGATCTCCACAGCGATCGGCAGCTCGTCGGCCTGGCGGCGATCCTCGAACGAATCGAAGGCGATCTGCGAGCGGCGCCCGTGGAATCGGCGCTCCGCCTGGCGCTCCTCCACGCGGTCCTGCCGGCCAGCCGGCTGGGGACGGGTCCGGGGCGCGTGCCGGGCATTCGCATCGCCGGAGGCGCGATCCGCTCGCCGATCCCGGAAAAAGTCCGCGAGCGCAATCCGTGGCTGGCCTTCGAAGAGGGCTTCCGGGTCGTCCGCGCCTTCGTCCAGCGAATCGAGAGCGGCGCCATCGGTCCGCTCGACGCCCGGCTGGGCACGGACCTGCGGAGCCTTGTCGAAGGCAGTGCCACGGTATTGCTGCAGGTCGCGACCCCGGATGCGCTCTCGTCGCTGGCACGTGACGGCGACGGCTTCCGCGAACCGCACCGTGCCGAGCGGCCGCCGCGTATCCGCCTCATCCTCGGGCAGCCGCCGCTCCGGTTCAACCAGGAGCGCCTTGCGGCCGCGTACCACGGCACGTGCTGGGCCCTCGGGCGTGAGGCCGCCCTGCTGCTGCCTCTCGAGGCTCTCGGCGGATCGGCCATACGGGCCCCGTGGTCGTGGCAATCGGCGGCCCTCCGCGCGTCGCTGGAACGTGCCGTCCCTCTCATGGCCCGGGAAGGCCGGGTTGTGCTCCTGCTCGAGGGTGGCGGTCCCGAGGGGCTCGTTGCGGCGGTCCTGGGCGGCGTGGGGGCCGGGTACCGGCTCTCGGATGCCCGGCTGGCCGAGCCGGACGATGACCACGGCGGCGTCGTGGAGCTCATCCCACCAGGCGCCACCCTGCCGCCGGGACCCCGGACTCGTTCCGGGCGGCCCCTGGATCCGGTGCCGGGCGGGTCTGGTGACCCGGTGATGGTCCCGGGGCCGGGGATGTTCTCCGCCCCGGAACGGATCGATGCCCGCCCGTTCTCGATGTCGGAGGCGGCGCGGACGATCACGGACGTTGCCGTGGGCGTGTTGCGCGAGCGTGGCGAGCCGGCTCGATACGAGCACCTGCTCGGCGAGATCCTGATCGCGCTCGACCACGCCGGGCATCTGCATCGGCTCGTGGCCACGTCCGATAGCAGTGAGCCGCCCGGGGCGGCGTCGCCGCCGCGGGCCGGACAGGAGCCGCCCCCGCGGGCCGGACAGGAGCCGCCCCCGCGGTCAGGGTCGGCATCGCCGCCGGGGTCCGGACAGCAGCCGCCGCCGCGGGCCGGACAGCAGCCGCTGCCGCGCTCCGATACCGACCCAATCGAGCGCGTCCTCACGCTGATCCGCGACGAACTCTCCAGGCCCTCTCAGCAGCGTCTTCGCGAGATCGCGCCCGGTCGCTGGTGGCTGGAGTCGAGAGCAGATCGCGAAGGCGCGGCCGTGCCCCTCGCAGACCGGGTCGAGTGGGCCGTCTACAGTCTGCTCTCGACGGCCGGGCCGCTCGACCAGGACGCGTTCCTCGCCCGCATCACGGCCCTGTTCAGCGGCCCTGAACTGCCCGATGAGGCTCTCGTCCGGGCCTGCCTCGAAAGCTACCGAAGCCGGGACTCGACACCGGATCGACTCGTGACGGGTGAGGATGTGCGTCGTCGAACCACGGAGCATACGGAGCTCCTGGCCCGCCTCGCGGACGGCGGCCACCGCCTGGGCATGAACGTCTGGATCGGCCAGCGTGAGCAGGCGCGCCGGTTCGGGACCGGCACGCTCGGCGACCTCCTCGAACGACGCGAGCAGACCGCGTGGCTGCCGGCCATCGCCCGCGCCTCGGCCGAGGATCTCCAGGAGGTCGACTGTATCTGGTACGTACGCAACAGGACGGCCTTCCTCTTCGAGGTCGAATGGACCGCGATGCTCGGCGATGTGCTTCTCCGGCGACACAATCGGATCCCGGCAGACGACGGGCTCGTCCGCTTCCTCGTGATCGCACCGGAGCGAGCCGCGCTGGTACGCCACAAGCTCGACGCCTCGCCGATCCTCCAGGCTGCGATCGAGGCGGACAACTGGCACTTGATCCTCTGGCCCCAGCTGCAGGCATGGCTCGCCCACGAACCGTTCGACCTGGCCGGGCTCGAGCCCCACCTCGGGCTCGACCCGGCGGCCGGCCAGCACGGTGAGCAGCTCGGCCTATTCTCTTGCGGTGACGCTGCGCCGGAGCTGTGATTCCCACGGACGTCGTTGACATGATGCCGGACCCGCCGGAGCGATCCGGGAGTGGGCGGCTCGCCGTGATCGGGCCTCTCAGGGACCCCCTTCGAGCCCGTGTGCGGCAGCTCGCCGTGATCGGGGCTCCAGACCGCGGCGCGAGTCAGGCTGGCCGTGAACGGGCTGGCCGTGAACGGGCTGGCCGTGAACGGGCTGGCCGTCAACGGGCTGGCCGTCAACGGGCTGGCCGCGATCGGGGCTCCAGAACTCGCCGCGAGTCGGGCCCGCCCGGCGCCAGCTTTCAGGAGTCGAAGCCGACACCGATGGCGTCGAGGGTTCGGAGTAGCAGGCCCCGCCGACCTCCGCGTTCGTCGGCACGCGCGAGCTCATGCTGGACGGCCGCGACCGTGAGGCTGCGTGCCGGCTCCGGCGGGAACGGGAACGGCACGCTCCGGACCATCTCGAGCTGGAGTCGATCCGCGTCGGGATCCAGGATCAGGTCACGGACCACGCCACCGGCCCAGCGCGCCGCTCCGACCCCGAGCCCGGTGTAGCCGAGGGCATACGTCAGCCGGCCACCCAGGGATTGGCCGAAGGTGGCCATGAACCGGCTCGTGGTGTCGATCGCGCCGCCCCAGCGCCACGGGAACCGGAGGCCGATCAGCTGCGGGAATGCCCGGAAGAATTGCCGCTCGAGCCGTTTGAAGGTCTCGGGGCGCTGGTCGAGATCCGGGCCGACGCGATTGCCAGGGTGGTAGACGGCGTCGTAGCCACCCCACAGGATCCGGTCGTCTGCGGTCAGCCGAAAGTAGTGGAACTGGTTGCCGGCGTCGGAGATTCCCATCCGGCGTTGCCAGCCCACGGACGCGAGTTGATCGGGCGTGAGCGGATCGGACACCAGGACATAGTCATAGACCGGGACGAACAACCGCTGGAGGCGTCCGAGCCAGCCTGAATAGGCGGAGGTGGCCACGACGACATGCTGCGCCAGGAGGGTGGCACCGGTCGAGGTTCGAATCCGAACCGCACCCGCCCGGCGCTCGACGCCGACGGCCCGCGTCTGCTCGTGGATCGTCACGCCGCGACCGAGCGAGGCGTGCTTGAGGCCCCGGGCGAGCTTCGCGGGATCGAGCATGACCGTCTGCTCCGGGCCCGCCAGCAGGCCGGCTTCGAAGACCGGCGATCGAATCTCCGCGGCCAGGGCCTTTCGATCGAAGAACGTCAGCGAGACCCCGTAGTCAGCGGCAACATCGGCGAACTCGCGGAGCCCGTCAACCTGGTGCGGATGATCGGCAACGCTCATCGCGCCCGTCTTCTCGAGACAGCAGTCAATCCCCTCGGCCTCGACGAAGGCGACGAGTTCGCCGAGGTTGCGACGGCCCTCCGCTTCGAGCTGCCGGATCTCGTGAGGAAAATGGGCGATGCCATTGGCAAGACCGTGCGTCAGCGAGGCATCACAGAATCCGCCATTCCTGCCGGACGCCCCGAATCCGACGCGCTCCATCTCCAGGACCCTGACCCGCAGGCCGGGATCGGCGTCAAGGAGCTGGATCGCCGTCCACAACCCGGTGAATCCGCCACCGATGACGGCCACGTCGCACCGGGCCGCGCCTCTCAGGGTCGGCTCCACGGAGTCCAGGGTTCCGGTCAGCCAGAAGCCCGGACTGGACGGGTCGGGGATCATGGCTGCGGGCTGCACACCGCCATCCTACGCGGCCCGCGGCGCATATCAAGGCAGGCTCGCTTGCTGCGCATCAGGCTGCGATGGCAGTGTGAGAAAACGGATTTCGCAGGCCGCAGGCCCTTCAAGGACGAATATCGCGTTGACGGTCCACAGGGGCTGTGGCACGATGATGACCCGCGTCCCGCCCGTCGCAACGCCGTGTTGCGCGGTCCCGGACCATATCCGACTTGCGACTCAACCAGCGCCCGGAGGCACCATGTCAGGCACCTCGAACACCCCCTCCCCGCTCCGTCGGGCTCGCCAGCTGGAGATGTACCGGCGCGCCATCAGGACCCTCCCCGGTGGAGCGAACTCGAATTTCCGGGCCTGGGGCGAGGACACGATCTACGTGGATCGCGGCAAGGGCGGCCGCGTGTGGGACATCGATGGCAACGAATTCGTCGACCTGCGGATGGGCTACGGACCCGTGATCCTGGGCCACGGCGATGAGCGCGTCGACGACTACGTGAACGGGCGGATGCGGCAGGGGGTGAGCTTCTCGCTGACCAGCGAGGACGAAGTCCGCGCGCTCGAGCTGGTCTGCGAGCTGACCGGCTGGGTCGAGATGGCCCGCATGACCGTCTCCGGCACGGAGGCGACCATGCACCTCATGCGCCTTGCCCGCGCCTTCACCGGCAAGGACAAGATCGTGAAGTTCGAGGGCCAGTATCACGGCCTCCACGACTACGCCCTGATCAGCGTATCGCCCAACAACATGGCCGACCTCGGCGACGCGGACAACCCCGTTGGACTGGCCTGGGGCCGCGGCATTCCGAACGCGGTGGCGAACACGATCATTCCGGCCCGCTTCAACAACATCGAGCGGTTGCGCCGCCTCTTCGAGATGCAGGGTCACGAGATTGCCGCCGTCATCGTGGAGCCCGTGCTCGGTAACGCCCAGGGGATCCTTCCGCAGGAGGGCTTCCACAAGGCCTTGCGCGGGGCCGCGGAGTACTTCGGGATCACGCCCGACCTGGCGTCCTTCGCGAAGGCCATGGGCAACGGGTATCCCGCAGCGGCATTCGGCGGCCGCCGGGACATCATGAGTCTGCTCCCGGACAAGGTCAGCCACGGCGGGACGTACGCCGGGAATCGGGTCGCGGCGGCGGCTGTTGTCAAGACGCTCGAGATCATCCGGGACACGGACGCCCTCGAGACGGTGCACCGGACGGGCCGGCGCATCCAGGACGGCCTCCGCGAGGTCGTGAACGAGGCCGGCCTCCCATTCCACTTCACTGGCCATCCATCGATGTTCGGGATCATGTTCACCGAGAAGGTCGCCACCGAGTACCGCGACTGGGCGGACACGGACCACGCGCTGTACGACGCGGTCGCGGTGGGAATGCAGGTCCGCGGGGCGATGCCCGAGCCGGACAGCCGCGAGCCGTGGTTCGTCTGCGAAGCCCACGCGAAGGACGACTCCGTCGACATCGCCGTCTCGGCCTTCGAGGAGTCGCTGAAGGCTGCCCTCGATGCTCGTGCGCGTGGCAAGCTCGCAGGCGACCGGGCACTCGGCTTCGGGTCGGCCGTTGGAGCCGCCGACGAGTGACCGGGCGGGCGCCTGCGCTCGCATGACGAACCAGTCGAACGCGGTCCGGAGTGTCACCGGGCGACCTCGGCTTCGAGTCCGCCGCTGGAGCCGCCGACGAGTGACCGGTCGGGCGCCTGCGCTCGCATGACGATCCAGTCAACGCTGTCAGGAGTGTCGCCGAGCTCGAGCCGCTTGCATGCGGTCGCCGCGCCAGTCCGGGCTGCGAGTGCGCAGGTCAGCGCCGCCGTCGCGGGTCTGCGGCTCGGCGTTCCGCTTGGCGCCGCTCGTCTTCGGTGGCGCCGCCCCAGCTGCTCGGTGGCGCTCACCACCGGTTGGTGATCTTCAACGACCGAGCACGCACGATGCCCCGGATCGACGGTGGTCCGTCGATCCTGCATCCCGGCCGAGCTCATTGCTCCGGGATTGCCAACTGGGAGTCGCCGGTCCCGCCGACCCCGCGGATCCGCCAAGATCCCAGATCCCGCCGACCCCGCGGATCAGCCAAGATCCCAGATCCCGCCGACCCCGCGGTCCCGCCGACCGCCCAGATCCCGCCGACCCCGCCGTTCTAGAGGAGAGCTGCCGGATCGGTGCCCGACTGGGGAGCCTTGCGGCCGATTGCAGCGTTTCCCGACCCCGCGGTCCCGCCGACCCCGCCGACCCCGCCGACCCGCCTGGCTCAGCCGCTGCCAAGCCGAAACGCGGCGTCGGCGTAGTTTCGGTACGGTGCGCGGCGCCGTCGCCCGTCGATGTGGGTCGAGACGAGCCATGCCCGTCTCCGACTCTGGGGCTCGACAACCGCCAGGCCACGCGCTGCGGCGCGAGAGCGCGGCCAGCTCGATCGGCTTGCCTCCCGGTCGCGGCCGGAAGCAACTTCATCCAGGATGCGCCGCATGTCAGCGGCCCGGACCGGAAACGCTACGCCCAGGACGGCGCGATTGATCCGAACCGACGCCTCGACCTCCTCCGAGGCAAGGAGGAGAAGCCACGCATGAACGCGCCTTACCGTCCAGCCGCGGGCAGCCGCGATCCCGGGTGCTGTTCGCTCGTACAGGGCGAGCTGGCGTTCGACGGCCCCGACGTCGTCCAGGCGCGTCTTGATCTCGATTACGAGGAGGGTTCCCGACGCTCGATCGAAGGCGAGGATGTCGATCCACCCGCGAACTCGTCCCGCGGCGACCTCGACCTCGCGAACCACGGCCATGCCCGCGCCCGTCAGACGCCGGCTCACGTGGGCGGAGCAGCGGGCGTGGACGAGGTCGCGCTGGCGCACGCCGATGACGGCTGGGCCTCGCGCGGCGAGCTCGAATTCGAGCCCGAGCGCAGTGGCGATTCGTTCGATCACCGCGACTGTCGGGTTGGCCGTCCCGGCCTCGATCATGGCGACATAGGCCCCGGAGACCCCGGCGGCCCGGCCGAGCTGACGTTGGGAGATATCGAGGCGCATCCGGGCGGTGCGGACGAACTGCCCGATCTCGCCGGCCAGTTTCGCAGTCATGGCAGGCAGTTAAGCCTCGACCGCTCACCGCGGGCTCATCGCGGACCTGACCCTTCGATCCTCGGGCTGTAACTCCAGGTTGGCACTCCACGACAAACGCGCGCAGCGCGGGCCCCACTCGACGTGAATCTGTCGGTTGGGCAAAGCGGGCGAGCTCTCCAATATGGGATCGACAACCCGAGGTTGACAAATGCGGGTTCCGCGCCGAGCCGCCCCCAGCCACGGCCGCAGCATCGGGTCCGAGCCGCCCGGCCCAACCACGGCCGCAGCATCGGGTCCGAGCCGCCCGGCCCGCACCGGCCCTGTTTCCCACCGGCCCGGAGCCGCGCGGAGCCGACGTTCTGCCGGGCGACCTGGTGGTAAAGCGGCAGACGGTATCGCGGGAGACGGTATCGCGGCAGACGGTATCGCGGACCGCCCGTCATCGGCTACGCTCAAGGCATGCCGGACTTCTCGAAGCCGCCGTGGGACGCAATCTTGCCGATCCTGCGCAAGGACATCCTGCCCGTCCTGGTGATACTGGTCGTCGCGATCGTCCTCGTTCGCGGGTCGAGGCCGTTCGTCCACAGCATCGTGAAGGCCCTCATGGATCGCGAAGTCACCGAGGGCACGGCTCAGGAACTCTCGGCCGTCGAGCTGAAGAAACGGATGGACACCCTCGATGACCTCGGCGGCCGGGTGATTCGATTCTTCCTGCTGATGATCGCGACGCTGATGATCCTCCAGAAGGTCGGCCTCGAAATCGGGCCGGCCGTGGCGGGGCTCGGAATCGTCGGCGTTGCCGTCGGATTCGGCGCCCAGAACCTCGTCCGCGACTACCTGAACGGTGCCCTCATCCTGATCGAGAACCAATACAGCCGCGGCGACGTCGTGCGAGTGGCTGGCGTCACCGGGACCGTCGAGGACTTCAGCCTGCGGCGGACCACCCTTCGCGACGTGGACGGAATCGTCCATACGGTGCCGAACGGCGAGATCCAGGTGGCCAGCAACATGACCAGGGTCTGGGCCCGCCTGAACCTCGATGTCAGCGTCGCGTACGCAACGGACATCGAGAAGGCCATCAAGGTCGTCGATGATGTCGGCCGCGACATGGCCTCGGACCCGGCCTGGAAGCGTCGCGTGCTCGAGGCCCCGCGCGTCGAGCGGGTCGAAGCGCTGGGCGAGTACGGCGTCGTCCTCAAGATCTTCGGTACGGTGCGAGCTCCCGAGCGGTGGGCGGCCCCCGGCGAACTGCGCAAGCGCCTCCTCGCGGCCTTCAAGGCGCACGACATCGAGATCCCCCGACCGCAGCGAGTCGTGCTCACCCACGACGTGACGGCACCGGTGGCGCCACAGGCCACACTCGGCCCCACGGAGGATGACCTCGCGCCGGATGACTGACCGGAGCAGCCGGGCGCGCTAGGATGCGGTATCGCCAGGATGCGGTATCGCCAGCTGGCGGTATTGCCAGCCTGCGGTATCGCCAGCATGCGCTATCGCCCGTTGGCCATCCAGCGCCGCGGCCGACCGTCGACCACTGCAGCGTCCAAGCCCGGAGGGGAGTCTTGAGCACCGAGTCCCGCCAGGATGGCCAGCCCACGATCGAGAACCTCATGGCCGAGCGGCGCGTGTTCCCGCCCGCTCCCGCCTTCACCGCCCAGGCCAACGCCACCGGCGAGCTCTACGAGGAGGCCGAGCGGGACTACGTCGGATTCTGGGCGAAGCAGGCACGCGAGCGGATCAGCTGGTCCAAACCCTTCGAGACGACCCTGGAGTGGGATCTGCCGTTCGCGAAGTGGTTCGTCGGCGGCGAGCTCAATGTCGCCTACAACTGCCTCGACCGCCACGTCGAGGCCGGCCACGGCGACAAGGTCGCCTACCACTGGATCGGCGAGCCTGGCGATACCCGGACCCTGACCTACGCGGATCTCCTGCGCGAGGTCGGAAAGACTGCCAATGCGCTCCGTGAGCTCGGAGTCGAAAAGGGCGATCGCGTGGCGATCTACATGCCCATGATCCCCGAGTTGCCGATCGCGATGCTCGCGTGCGCGCGAATCGGTGCGCCCCACACGGTCGTCTTCGGCGGCTTCTCGGCTGAGTCGCTCGCAGGGCGGATCAACGACTGCGGCGCGAAGGTTCTCCTCACCGCGGATGGGGGATTCCGTCGGGGCAAGGAGGTCGGGCTGAAGCATCACGCCGACGAGGCGCTGTCCTCGACGCCGACCATCCGGAGCGCCATCGTCGTCAACCGGACGGGCCACGACATCCACATGGTCCAGGGTCGCGATCACTGGTGGCACGAGATCGTCGACCGGCAGTCGCCCGAGTGCCCTCCGGTCCCCGTGGACTCTGAGCACATGCTCTACCTGCTCTACACGTCGGGCACGACGGCCAAGCCGAAGGGAATCCTCCACACGACGGCCGGCTACCTGGTGGGAACGAGCTTCACCCACGAAATGATCTTCGACCTCAAGCCGGACGACGTGTACTGGTGTGCCGCCGACATCGGCTGGGTCACCGGCCACAGCTACATCGTCTATGGACCCCTCGCCAATGGCGCGACCGGGGTCATGTACGAGGGCGCGCCCGACACGCCGACGTGGGATCGGTGGTGGCAGATCGTCTCGGACTACAAGGTCTCGATTCTATACATGGCCCCGACGGCCATCCGCGCCTTCATGAAACAGGGTCCGGAGCACCCCGCCGCGCACGACCTGACGTCGCTACGGGTTCTCGGGTCGGTCGGCGAGCCGATCAACCCCGAGGCGTGGCTCTGGTATCACGAGCATGTCGGCGGCGGCCACACGCCGATCGTCGATACCTGGTGGCAGACCGAGACGGGCATGATCCTGCTCACGCCGCTGCCCGGCGTCACGATCACCAAGCCCGGTTCCGCCACGTTCCCGTTTCCGGGAGTCGGTGCGGACATCGTCGACGCGGATGGCGAGTCGGTCCCATTCGGCGGCGGGGGATACCTGGTGCTGACCCGGCCATGGCCCGCGATGCTGCGCGGCATCTACGGCGACCCCGAGCGGTACAGGGAAACCTACTGGACTCGATTCCCCGGCAGGTACTTTGCCGGTGACGGAGCGAAACGGGACGAGGAGGGCTATTACTGGCTGCTCGGCCGCGTCGACGACGTGATGAACGTCGCGGGCCACCGGATCTCGACGACGGAAGTCGAGTCCGCGCTGGTCGACCACAAGTCCGTTGCCGAGGCCGCGGTGGTCGGGGTCAAGGACGACGTGTCCGGGCAGGCGGTCTTCGCCTTCGTCATCCTGAAGGGCAACCAGACCCCGACTGATGCCCTGGCGGTCCAGTTGCGCGAGCACGTCGCCTACGTCATCGGTCCGATCGCCCGCCCCAAACTCCTGATGTTCGTGCCGGACCTTCCGAAGACCCGATCCGGGAAGATCATGCGGCGCCTGCTCCGCGATATCGCCGAGGGACGGAAGCTCGGTGACACCACAACGCTTGCGGATGCCACCGTGGTGGATACCATTCGCGAGAACACCGGTCGGACAGAGGAATAGGGATGCCCTTCGGTTTCGGACGCAGGAAGGACGTTGCCGTCGCGGCCCCGCAGCCGCTCCCAGCGGCCGACGCCACAACGCCCCGATCGGTCCGGTTCCACGGGTTCACGGAGGACTGGCGCCTCGACGGCGCGATGGCGTTGTCCGGTCGCCTCCTCGACACGCTCAATCACCGCGATGCGATTCCCATCACGGATGTCCGCTGGGCCCCGCTGGACGGCTCCGCCGAACTCGAGCCGGCGCCCGGGATCCAGTCGATGGATCCGTATGACCTGATCGTGGTGCTCGCGGGTGCCGATACGCTCGTGCCTCGAACGGACGAGGAGCGGGCCGCGCACCGCATCCACAAGATCACCTTCGATGTCGCCCTGGATGCCCCGCCGTTCCGCGTCATCGGCACCGTCCGGGTGCACCCCGGCGCGGTCCCCGAATCGCTCCTGGAGCGTGGCTCCCAGATGTTCGTGGCCGTCACGGACCCGGTCCTCCAGGTCGGGGACGCGGTTCTCGACCTCGGCGGCGCCGAAGCGGTCCTGGTGAACCGGTTCTATCTCCGCGACGTGACCCAGGTGGACAAGTCAACGGGCCTTGAGCACGTCGCCCTGCCGGGCACGTCGCAGGGCCACGACACCTGAGTCCGGCCGCGCTCCCGCGAATGCGCATCGGTTAGGTTCGGGCGGGCCGAGTCGGGCCGCGCTCCCGCGAATGCGCAGCGGTTAGGTTCGGGCGGGCTGATTCCGGCCGAACAGGCCCCCAAGCGACGGCATGCGATGCCCCGCCTTCCCGTCCGCGAGACGCTCCGCAGGCTCGATTCCGAGGATGCAGTCGGCGAGGATCTCGAAGTCGTGAGAGACGGCATCCTTCGGGAACATGTCGGTGACCGTTCGACCCTCGTTGGCCGCCCGGACGAAGAGCATCCCGCCGGAGCGGATGGAGGCCATCGCCGTGAGGCCCACGGCATCCTCCATCTGTCGGATGGAGACCCCGCTGTTGGCCCGGTTGACGACCATGGCGAGGTGGTCCCGAACACCAAGCTGGGTCGCGACTTCGGTCAGCTGGGAGGCTGCCCGGATCGCTGGCAGGTCGGGTGTCACCGGGACGAGGATTCGATCGGCGATGCCGAAGATGGCCTGGTTGACTTCGCTGTAGGACGGGTGGAGGTCGACGACGATCACATCGACGCCCCAGCGAGCGGCCAGGATCGCCTCGGCGACCCGGTCGGCGTCGAGGGTCACCATGTGGAGCGGGCTCGAAACGAGGGCAGCGACGCGGACGCCCGAGTCGTGGACTTCGGCAATGTCGAGCAGTCCCTCTTCACCGGGCCCGCCCTCATCCGCATCCAGCCAGGCGTCACTGAGCGTCCGCCCCGTGTCCAAGCCGAGGGACATCGTGACGTGCCCGGTGACGGTGTCGGCATCCACGAGGAGGACGTTGCGATCGCGGCGCCCCTGCAGGGCGGAGGCGAGATTAGTGGCGATCGTGGTCTTGCCCACGCCCCCCTTCGGATTGAAGACCGCCACGATCGGCGACCGTGCCGCCCAGTCGGCCTCGACGGGACCGCGTGACAGCACGGAGTTGTCCGTGGCGTGAGCCACGACCTGTGAGCGGATGAGCATCGCCTCCGCCCGCCAGCGGAGTCCGTCCGTATCGATCGGGCGCAGGACAATCTCATCGTTCGGACCAAGGGTGTCGTCCTCGCCGAGATCGTCGAAGACGGAGTCACCGGCGACGATCAGGGCAGGCACGCTGATGCCGCGTTCGCGCATCCCGGCCAGCGTGGCGGTGACCGCGGTCGGGTCTTCGGACACATCAAGGATGGCGAGACCGACGGGCAGGCCACCTCCGACAACTCGTTCGAGGTCGGACGCCGAATCGAGGACAACGGTCCCGAACTCGGCGGCCGCGAGCTCCTCGATGAGCGCATCGCGTTCGCGGGCGGGCAGGCGAATGGCGATCGTTGGTCGACGCATTTCGTGGGCTCCGTTCAGGCGAGGTTGTCGGGCTGGGACGCAGTGACGGACAGCACGCCTGCCTCGTCGCCGGTGACGGTCGCGGAGAAGCCGTCGAGGTCGGTCACGACCTCGCGGAGATCGACCGTCGGGGCGTGTCGGACGGAGAAGATGAATTCGCCGCCGGGACCGGACGAAACCGAGATGTGCTCGACGCCGGGTGTCTTGGCGATGCCGCGCTTGAACCCGGCGATGCTGGCGACGCTGACGAGCCCCACCACGGACAGGCGCGTTTCACGTGTCCCTGTCGTTCCGCTGATCGAAGGTGCTTCACCGATCGGTGTTGCCTTGCCGATCGATGTTGCTTCCTGGCCATCTGTCTCACCGGGCTCCGACGCGATGTCGGCCAGGTCCAGGGTGCCGCTCGCCACGAGATCCGATCCGCCGGTGGGGTCGAAGTCGGCGAGTGCGGCGGCCTCGGCCGCGGCGGC
>JACPOR010000035.1 GCA_016191425.1 Chloroflexota bacterium | reverse complement strand
ACAGGTGAAACAGCCATGCTGAAGCCGGAGCTGAACGGGAAACAGGCAGAGTCGGGCGCTGTGAGCGCTGGAAGTTCGGGCTCGACCTTCGCGGACGGCGAGACGCCGCAGTCCCTCGGCCTCGTCGTCGGTCAGGTAGACGGAGGCGATTGACTCCTCGCGGTCGGGCCGCAGCCTGGTCCGAAGATCCCGGCATCCGGGCACCGGGCGCGCGAGGTCGCCTCCCTCAGGACGCGGGGGTTGCGAGCTCGCCGTCGATGTACACGCGGATCTTGTCGGCGGGGAGCCGGACCAGCACGTCTCCAGATGGGACCGGCTGACCCCGAGTGATGCTCACCTTCGCCGGCGCTCCAGCGACGAGCAGGGTGATGACACGGACGCTCCCCTGGTTGAGCACGCCGTTCACCCTGGCGGTGAGGGTGTTCTCACCGGGTTCGGACACGAACTCGACGTACTCCGCGCGCACTCCGATCTCGATCTTTCCGGGCGGCAGCGTCGCCGCGTCGTATCCCGAGCGAAGCTTGCTCCCCGCGAAGACGAGCGAGCCGCCGTCGCGGCCCACGGGCAGGAAGTTCATCGCCGGCGAGCCGATGAAGTAACCGACGTACGCGGTCTGCGGATACTCGAACAGCTGCTCGGGGGATCCCCGCTGGACGACCCGGCCGTGGTTCATCACGACGACCTCGTTCGCGAACGTCATCGCCTCATTCTGGTCGTGGGTCACGTAGACCACGGTGAGCCGGAACCGCTCGGTGATCTCCCGAAGCTTCCGGCGAAGCAGAAACTTGAACTGCGGGTCGATAACGGTGAGCGGCTCATCCATCAGGAGCGCCGCGACATCCTCGCGGACGAGACCCCGGCCCAGCGAGATCAGCTGCTTCTCAGCGCCCGTGAACGAGCGGGCCGGCCTCTGCAGCTGGCGCCCAAGGTCGAGGACCTCGGCGACCTCCGCGACCTTCTGCTCGATCCGTTCGCGGGGCCACTTCCGGCAGACGAGCGGGAAGGCGAGGTTGTCGTGCACCGACATCGATCCGTAGATCACCGGGAACTGGAAGACCTGCGCGATGTTCCGCCTCGCCGTCGGCACGTTGGTCACGTCGCGCGTGTCGAACAGGATCCGTCCCCGGGTCGGCTTCACGAGCCCGGAGATGATGTTAAGCATCGTCGTCTTGCCGCACCCGGACGGTCCGAGCAGGGCATACGTGTTGCCGTTCTCCCAGACGAGGTCGAGCGGATCGAGGGCCCACCCTTCCGCGCTGCTCGCCCTGCCGTACGTGTGGCCGACGCCGCTCAGCGTGATCTGCGCCATCGCCTTCCGGTCTCCGTCTTCGGGTACGCAACAAGCCGGTCGTCCAGGCCGAAGACGAACAGTCGGTCGGGGTCGATCATGACCGGGACCGACGTGTCCAATGCAAAGCTGTGGACGCCCTCGATCTGGAGCACGAGCGGGCCGAACCCAGTCTCGAGGTGGAGGAACGTCTCCGATCCGGAGACCTCCGAAAACGTGACTGAGCCCCTGACATCTTCCTCCGATCCGAGACCGACATCCATGGCCCGCAGGCCGAAGCGGTATCGGCCAGACGGGAGTCCGCGCATGTGGGCCGCCGGCGGCAGGGAGAGTGTCCCGCCGATGCGGACGGCGCCATCCTCGATCGCCCCATCGACGATGTTCATCGGCGGGTCGTTGACGAGCCCGGCGACCGCGGTCGTTGCGGGCCGGTCGACCACCTCGTCGGGCGGGCCCACCTGGATCAGCCGGCCCTCGTGCATCACGAGGACGACGTCGCCGAGGATCATCGCCTCCGCCGGGTCCGTCGTCGTGTAGAGGACCACCGACCCGCCCTGGTCGGAAAAGAGCGAGCGGAGCTCCTCGCGCATCTGCTCGCGCAGCTTGTAGTCGAGGTTCGCGAGCGGCTCGTCGAGCAGGAGCACGTCGGCATTGCGGACGAGGGCCCTCGCGAGGGCGACCCGCTGCTGCTGGCCCCCGGACAGTTGGCCCGGTCGGCGGTCGTCGAAGCCCGCAAGGCTCACCCGCTCGAGCGCGGCCCGCGCTAGAGCCCGCGCCGAATCGCGACCGACACCCCGCCGCCGGAGTGGAAAGGCGACGTTGTCGAGCACGGTCAGGTGCGGGTAGTTGATGAACTCCTCGTAGACCATCGCGACGTCTCGCTCCCAGACCGGCCGGACGTGGAACGGCCGGTCATCGAGATCGAGCGTCCCGTCATCGAGCCGCTGCAGTCCGGCGATCGTCCGCAGGAGCGTCGTCTTCCCGGCCAGCGTTCGCCCGATCAGCGTGTGCAACCGCCCGCGCTTGAGCGTGAAGCTAACGTCGTCGAGATGCCGGACGTGGTCGACCTCGAGCGTCAGGTGTCCGGCGATCAACGACACGGCCGCCCCGTCATCGGATCGCCCCGGCGAGGGTGCCGCGCGACAGGTAGCGCTCGACGAGCACGGCGATGACGACCAGCGGCGCGACCGATATAAGCGCCGACGCGGAGAGTTGTTGAAGAAGTCAACCATGACCCAGACCGCGATCGGCAGCAGGAGCGCGATGTACACGACGATCAGCCCGAGCACTGAGTCGAGGAGCCCCAGGAACCGCAACATCAGGAAGAACGGGATTCCCAGGACGACGGGCGGCAGGATCCGCTGCGAGACGAAGAAGAAGACGATGTCTGCGTTCCTGAGGGGGCCCGCCTGGTAGGTGAACCGCGACAGGCCGTACGCAGCGAGCGTGCCGAGCACGATGCTGATCAGGCTCGCCCCGAACGTGACGACGATGCTGTCGATGTACGGCTGCACGATGTCGATGCCGCCGGTGGCGCCGAAGAGGCTCCCCCAGGCGGCGAGCGACGGCTCGTACTGGAGCCACGGGATGTAGGTCGGTCCGCCTGTCACCCCGTTGATCGTCTTGAAGCTCGTCGTCAATGCCCACAGGAACGGCGCGATGACGAACGCCGACCAGAGGAGAATCGCTCCGTATTTCAGGACCAGGTAGAGCCTGGACATCACACCCTCCTCCCGACGAAGGCGCGATTCAGGGCCTTCGCGATGAAGGTCAACGAGACGATCATGATCACTAGGTAGGTGAACGAGAGGGATGCGGCGTAGCCGATCTGGAAGTCACGCAGGCCGCGGATGTAGATGTAGAAGCTGGATGTCTCGGTTGCCGTGCCGGGCCCGCCCGACGTCAGCACGTAGACCGTCTCCATGATCTTCGACGCCTCGATGAGGCGGATGATGATCGCTCCGACCGAGATCGGACCCATAAGCGGGAGCGTCACCCGGAAGAAGGTCCGGATCGGCCCGGCACCGTCAATCGCCGCTGCGAGGAAGGGCTCCTTCGGGAGGCTCAGGAGGCCGGCGAGCAACAATAGCAGCATGAACGGCGTCCACTGCCAGATCTCGACCACCATGACGGCGATCAGGGCAGCCGGGCTCGAGGTCAGCCAGGCCTGGGCCGGCAGCCCGAAGAGCGCCAGAACCTCGTTCGCCGGGCCGAGCGACTCGTGGAAGATCGTCCGCCAGATCACGGTCATGATCACCGGCGTCGTCATCATCGGGACGAGGAAGAGGACCCGGAAGAAGCGCTTCGCCTTGACCTCGCGCCAGACGAGAAGAGCAAGGCCGAAGCCGAGGACGTATTCGATCAGGACGGTTCCGGCGGCGAGCATCGCCAGCCGAAGGAGCGACTCCCAGTAGCGCGAGTCCGCCAGCAGTCGTTCGTAGTTCTTCGCGGCGATCCAGTTCAGTCCTGGCGCGGATGAGCTCCAGGACGAGAAGCTGACTCGGATCGTGAAGAGCAGCGGGAAGAGGATGATCAACAGCAGGACGATCAAGCCCGGCAGCAGGAAGTAGAGCTGGTAGCGCCGGAGCGACGAGCCGCCGGCGGGCGAGCCCAGTCGGACCCGTCGGGCTGGCGTCTCGGCGGCGCTCTCGAACTCGGGCGACACCGCCGGCTGCCGTTCTCGGTCAGCCATCGTCGGTGCCCCCCATCCGCGACCGCATCGTTCTCGTCACCACCACCGGATATGCCGCGCCTGGCCAACGTAGTCGGTAGAGGGTAGTCAGGTGGTGCCGCTGCGCGAGCGGGGGCCGGGCGTACCCGGACCCCGCCCTCACAGCGTCCGAAGAACTATTGTGCGTCTTCGAGCGCGACGACGTTGCGGTACGCCTCGCGAACCTTGTCAACGCCGATCCGGTCCACGATCGCCGCCCACTCCGTGGCGACGTCATCGAGAGCCTGCTGCGGCGTCTTCTCGCCGGCCATCGCGGAGGCGACGCCGGTGGCCATCGAGGTCATGAACTCGTTGACGCCCGGGACCCGGAGGTCGAAGACGCGGTTCGGGGCGCCGTCCATGCCGGAGAGCGTCTTGGTGTAGGTCTCGGCGGTGTTGGTCTCCCAGCCGAGCTTCTCCTCCCAGAACTTCGGGTCGAAGTCACTCGTCCGGAAGGGGTTGACCCCGAACCGCCCGATCTGCAGGTCGAGCGTGTGGTTTGCCTCATTGGAGAAGAAGCAGAGGTAATCGAACGCTATGTCCTGGTTCTTGGACAGGTTCGAGACGGCCACTCCCCAACCCCACGTAATGTACGGGGCCCGGTTCGGGGTCGCGAACGTGTCCCACTGGTTGGTGTTCCGGTTCCACACCTGGGTCGCGCCCGGCAGCGGGGCCGCAGCGACCTTGTTGCGGATCCTGCTGGTCTTCTCCATCGCCTGGATGAAGGCGTCGTCCCAGCTGTAGCTCAGCGCCGTCTGGCCGCCGCCAAACGAGAGGATCTCGTCGCCGAGACCGAAGCTGCTGCCGCCGGGCGGGAAGGCCTTCTGCGCGTCGACGAAGAGCTCGAGCCCCTTGACGAAGCCGGGGTTGTTGATCAGCGGCTTCATGGTCTCGAGGTCGAAGTAGAACCCGCCCTTGACGTTCGGGTTCTTCGCGTACGGAGCAGCCCGGCCGATGAACGCCGAGAACATCAAGTCGTCCCGCTTGGTGACTTCCGCGCTGCCGAAGTTCTTCGCGCCGTCGTTGTCCCAGTCCCAGTCGTTGAAGTACTTCGCAATCTCGTTGTACTCGTCCCAGGTCTCGGGGACCCTCAGGTCCTTGCCGGTGTCCGTCTTGTACTTGGCCTTGATCTCTTCGTTGTCGAACAGGTCCGTCCGGTACTTCAGGTAGAAGCGGTCCCCGTCCACCGGGTACTGGATCATCTTCCCGTTCCAGGTGGCGACGTCCTTGTAGTTCTGGGTGACGTCCTGCATCGCAGGGACCGACAGGTACGCGTCCGGCACCGGCGCCTCGTACGGGTTGAGGTCTCCGATCCAGAGGGACCCGTTGAAGAAGATGTCGTAGGCATCCTGCCCGCTCTGGAGCGGGGTCATGATCTTCTGGAACAGGTCGCCGAACGGCACGTTCACAACCTCGACCTTGGCGCCGGTGAGGTCCTGGAACTGCTTGGCGTGCAGAACGGTCGGCTCGCCCATCACCGGAACGGCGTGGGTGATGATCTTGAGGGTGCGGCCGGAATAGTCTTTCTTGTCGATTGACGCGTACGAGCACGGGCCAGCAACGTCCGGCGTCGAGCCGTACTGCGCGTAGTCGCCGTAGGCCTTGTAACTGATGTCGCCGGCGGTCCCCGAACTGGCGGGTTGGGATTGCGTGGTGCCGCCGCAGCTGTTCACCACCAAGGCGGACACCACGGCAAGGATCATGGGCTTCCGCATCGAGTCTCCTCCTAATTGACGAGGGACGATCGCCGTCCCCTCGACCCGGACGTGCTATGCGATGAGGACAGCTCGTCCGTTCACCTTTCCCGCGTTGAGGTCCTTGAGCGCGATGTTGGCGTCCTTGAGCGAATACTCCTGGGTGACGAGCCGGACCAGGCCGCGGTCGGCCAGGGCCATCAGCTCGGCGAGCTCGGCCCACGTGCCGACCAGGCTCGGGATGATGCTCTTTTCAGTGATGATCAGATCGACCGCGGGGATATTGATGTTCTCGCCGTAACCGACGATGTAATAGTTCCCCAGCGGGCGAGTCATCTTCAGGCCGAGGGACGTCGTGCCTTTCTCGCCGACGAAGTCGATGACGGCCTCGGCGCCCTCGCCCTTCGTGAGCGACATCACCGCGTCGAACTCGCTGCCGTCCGCCTTCACGAGGTGGTCGGCGCCGCTCTCCTCGGCGAGCTTTAGCGACTGATCGGAGCGGGCGACGACAATGATGTCGACCGCCGACATCGCCTTGAGACACTGGATGCCGATGTGGCCGAGTCCGCCGACGCCGATGACGACGCAGAACTGGCCCGGCATCAGCTCGCGGACGGCCTTCTTGACGACGCGGTAGGCCGTAAGGCCGGCGTCGGCATAGGGTGCGACGTCCTTGGGCGCGAGCGTCTCGGGGAGCTTCACGATGTTGCGAACGGAGGTGACCATTGCTTCCGCGTACCCGCCGCCGCTGGAGTCGAGGCCCGGGAACCGCCCCGGGCCGTGCATGTCGTGGCCTCGCCGGTGCACGAGCAGGGAGCCCTCGGTGATCTTCGGGTGCACGATCACCGGGTCGCCTTTCTGGAACCCCGTGGCCGCCGACCCGACCTCCTCAACCCAGCCGGCGTTCTCGTGACCCATGATCAGCGGCAGCAGCCCCTTGCCGGTTGGGTCCATGTTCGGGCGCCAGACGCCCTCGATGATATGCAGGTCAGTACGACAGACGCCCGCGCCCCCAAGGCGGACGATGACGTCAGTAGGCGTGGTGATCCGGGGGTCCGGGACGTCTTCGAAATCGACCCAGCTGGAGGCGCTGAGGTCGTCGTCATATCGGTTCAGAACTTGCGCCTTCATTCCCAACCTCCCCGGTCGCCCTCACCGCAGACGGACGTCGAACGGATACGGCAAGATCGAACCGGTCGTCCTAGCGTTGTTAGCGAATGTCGCGCGGGGCATGGCGCCTCCCGAAGCCGGCACTGTCCTCGACAGCACCCATGACTCGCCGACCTGTGTCAGGCCCTCCTCCGGCAGGCCAACGCTCCCACCAGACGGACTGCGGTGGGATTGGGCCATCATAGAAACGGCATTTTTCGGGCGTCCAGCGAGTTTTCGAATACTGCGAAATCGGGTACGCGGACTTTCGGCCCTGCGATATGCTGTCTGCGATCGGCGCGATGTGGCGGATCGTCCGACCCTGGTGGTCCGACCTGACGGGAGAGAGGAGCCGATCGGGTGCATGCCCCGACTGGTCCCGGCAGCTCGCGAACCGCAGAAGAGCCTCGCCGCCAGCACGAAGACACGTTGTCGACGGTTCGGCACGCGCTGCGGGTCGTAGAGCTGGTCGCGGCGCGTGACGGGATGACCCCGAAGCAGCTTGCGGCAGCGCTGGACCTCAAGCTGGGCACGGTCTACCACCTCGTCAACACGCTCCTCGACGAGGGCTACCTCGTCCGCACCACTGGCGGGGCGCTTCATCTCGGCGATCGCCTGCCGCAGCTGCTCGAGTGTCTTGACGAGCGCCTCGACCCGTACCCCGAGCTGAACGAGGAGCTCGCGCGGCTGGCCCTGGCGACCAGGACCACCGCCGTCATCGGCCAGCTCATTGGGAGGCAGGTGATGATCACCGCGGTCCAGTCCTTCCCCGGGGCCGTGCACCAGCGGCTGTTGCGCTCCGGCCTCCGGGGGCACGCGCATTCGATGGCGATCGGCAAGGTGCTGATCGCTCGGCTTCCACGGCGCCAGGTCAGCGAGCTGATCGATGACTGGTCCCTCGACCAGTTGACAGAGCGGACGATCTCCCGACGTGACGTCCTCGTCGAGGCCATCGAGACGGCAGCCCGTCGGGGCTTTGGCCTTGACCTTGAGGAAGGGGTGCCGGGATTGACCTGCATCGCCGCCCCGATCTGGACGCCGGTCGGTCGGCCGCCGGCCGCCATGGCCCTCGGCCTCACGCCGGACCAGTTCAGGTCCGAGGGTGAGCGCCTGGTCGGGCTCGTCGTTGATTCGGTACGGCGCTCGTCGCACATCCTCAGAGCCGTTTCCACGACGGCAGCGGTCCCGCCCGGCCGGCCGCCACACAGTGCACCCCCAGCCTTGCCCGAGGGATCGACGAGCGGGCACGCGCCTTGGCGCGCTAGCCCGGATACTGCGCCGGGGTATTGACAAGCGCGGGTTGTCAAGGGGCTGTCATGAGGGGTAGAATGGCGGCCGATCGGCCTGTCAAGTCTTGACAGGCCAGCGCCATGTCCGGCGGCTCGCGGCGGGGGCGAGACGCCACGAACGTCTCCGCGTCGTCGAGTCGACAGGGATCGATGCCGTGAGGAGGCACCGGAGGTCGGTTGGCAGGCGGTATTGCGGCCGAGGTCAAGAGTCGGCTGAACATCGTCGACGTGATCGGCGAAAGCGTCCAGCTGAAGAAGGCGGGCACCACCTACAAGGGCCTGTGCCCGTTCCACGGCGAGAAGACACCCTCGTTCACGGTCACGCCGGCGCGGGACTCGTGGAAATGCTTCGGCTGCGGCCTAGGGGGCGATGTCTTCAGCTTCGTCATGCAGCGCGATTCCGTGCCGTTCCCCGAAGCGCTCCGCACGCTCGCCAACCGGGCCGGCGTGGAGATCGACGAGCGAACGAAGCGCCAGGACGCGCACCACGCCCGGTTGCGCGACATCCTCGAAACCGCGATCGCGTTCTATCACCAGGTCCTGACGGCCACGAAGCTCGGTGCGCCGGCGCTGGACTACCTGCGCGGCCGCGGGTTCGCCGATGCCACGATCGAGGCCGCCCAGCTTGGCTGGGCGCCGGATGGCTGGGAGACCATGAGTCGCCGCCTGGTCGAGAAGCGCGGAATCCGTCCCGAGGAGCTCGTGGAGGTCGGCCTCGCGTCGCCGGGCCGGTCCGCCACCCGCGGCGTGGGCGTCATCGACAGATTCCGCGGCCGCGTCCTCTTCCCGATCCGCGACCAGAACGGCGCGGCGGTCGGCCTGGGTGGCCGAATCCTCGGTCGCGAGGGCGAGGATTCCCAGGGCCAACCGCGCGATAGCGGCCCGAAGTACCTGAACACGCCGGCGACCCCGCTCTTCGACAAGAGCCGGACGCTCTACCTCATCGACAGGGCCAAGGGGTCGATGCGCAAGTCCGGTCAAGCCGTGATCGTCGAGGGATACACGGACGCCCTGATGGCGCACCAGGTCGGCTTCGAGAACGTCGTGGCGTCCCTCGGGACGGCGCTCACACCGGGCCAGGTCGCATTGCTGACCCGCTACGCAAGGAAGATCGCACTCGCCTACGACGTCGATACGGCCGGCCAGAAGGCCGGCGCGTTCGGTGTCCAGGCGCTCGAGGGGCTCATCGGCCAGCTCGCGGCGACGGAATCCGGCGTGGAGCTGGATGAGGTACGAGTGGTTCGCCTGCCCGACGGCAAGGACCCGGACGAAGTTCTCCGCGAATCGCCGGATCTCTGGCGCGAGGAGGTCCGAACGGCGCAGCCGATCGTCGACTACCTCATCGACACGTATTCGAAGGCCTACGACCTCAAGACGCCCGGCGGCAAGGCGCGCTTCGTCGACGCCCTGATGCCAACGATCCGCGCCGTCCCGAACCCGGTCATGCGCGACGGCTGGCTCCAGCGCGTCCGCCAGGTCTCCGGGGTGGAGGAGCGGGTCCTGCTGGAAGTGTTGCGCGGGGGACGAACCGCGACGGGGTTGGCGCCGCGTCCGTGGCCGGCCGGCCGTCCGGGATCCGGTTCCGCTTCGGGAAGCACGTCCGTTCTTGATGCGGATGGCCGCATCAGCGGCAGGCTTGATGCGGGCACGCGCATCAGGAGTGGAGGTGGCTCTCGCGGCGGCGGTGAAGGCAGGATCTCAGCCGACGCAGTCCTGGCCCAGGAGGATGCCCTTCGCGTCGGCGACATCCTGCGCGGCGTCCTGCCCCAGGAACAGGAGCTCCTCCGCCTGATGCTGCTCGTGCCAGAGATGCAGCCGAAGATCACCGACGCGATCGGGCCGGACCGGCTCCCGAACACGGTGGTCCGCGAGCTCTTCCGCGCGATCGTGCTGGCACGCCAGCCGGACGACGAGGGAATCCGCCCGCCGTTCAGCCTCACGGCTCTCGTGGGGTCGCTGGACCCGGAAACCGCCGCCCTCGCGCAGGCGCTCGTCGCCCGCCTCGAACCGAACCCGCGGACGCTCACCGCCCAGGAGCTCGCCTACGAGGTCGAGCGGCTCGTGATCGACCTCGAGGAGCGCTCGCTGGATGAGCGATCGGACTACATCCAGAGCGCCCTCGCCGAGGCCGAGCAGACCGGCGACCTCGATGCGGTCGGCCGCCTCCTCCGCGAATCCCAGGCCATCAACGACCAGCGGCGATCGCTCCATCGACGCCGTGACCAGACCCGACTGCTCGTCAACCCCAACAGGAGGTAGTTCCCGCCATGCCCATCGATCCGCTCGATCAACAGCTCGTCGAAGCCGTCCTCACCCGCCCGCGGCGCGCGCGGGCGGACCTCGAGGAGGCGAAGCTCGCCGGAATCCGGACGAAGGTCGTCGATGACGATGACGACACGGACGACGACGATGACCTCGGCCCGGCGGTCAGCGCCGGGGACGATGACGTCGAGGACATCACGGTCGAGGTCGTCCCCGAGGAACCCGACGCCCTCGACGCGAAGCTGCCGATCGATGCGCCGGCCAAGCTGAACGCCGCCGAGCTCGAGGAGCCCTCCGCGGAGGAGCTCGAGGCGCTCTCGGCGGACATGATCGGGATCGACGACCCGGTCCGGATGTACCTCAAGGAGATCGGCAAGGTCGCCCTGCTGACCGCCGAGGAAGAAGTCGTCCTGGCCAAGGCGATCGAGCTCGGGGAGCAGCTCGCCGAGGAGCCGTGGAAGGGGATCGTCTCGCTCCACGAGTGGACGACCCACAACACCGAGTCGAAGACCCGGACGCTCAAGCCACAGCACCGCCTCCCGATGGGCGAGGAGGCGCACCGGCTGGTCCGGGACGCGATCACGTCCGAGGACGCCGCCGACCTCCTCGTGCCGCCGCCGGACTTCCACCTCATCAAGGCCGGCCGGGACGTCCAGTCCGAGGGAACCACGCATCTCCTCAAGGAGGCGCGCAAGCTGCTGGGCTCGTACGAGGCCGCGCTCGAGGGCAAGGGCGACGAGACGCCCGCGGAGGTCTTCCTGCGACTCCTCGACTGGGCCTACTTCGCGGTCCACAACGGGGATCTGGATTCGCGGGACAACGTGGGGTTGCGAGCCATCTACGACTGGACCCGCGAGGGCGTGGCCTTTCCCGCCCTGGAGCGCCTGGTCGCATCGGAGCGTGAGGCCGACCTTCTCAAGCGAATGGGCTGGGACCCCGAGGTCCCCAAGACAACGAAGCTCGCGCACCGCAAGGGCGAGCTGGTCCGGATCGGGCGGGACGCGCGCGAGCAGTTGACTTCGGCCAACCTGCGCCTCGTCGTGTCGATCGCGAAGAAGTACATCGGGCGCGGCATGTCGTTCCTCGACCTGATCCAGGAAGGCAACATCGGGCTCATCCGGGCGGTCGAGAAGTTCGACTTCGAGAAGGGCTTCAAGTTCTCGACCTACGCCACCTGGTGGATTCGCCAGGCGATCACCCGGGCGATCGCCGACCAGGCTCGAACCATCCGGATCCCCGTCCACATGGTCGAGACGATCAACCGGTTGATCCGGGTCTCACGGCAACTGTTGCAGGAGCTCGGGCGCGAGCCCACGGTCGAGGAGATCGCCGAGGCGATGTCGAAGGGCCAAGAGGTCCAGGTCACCCCGGAAAAGGTCCGCGAGATCATCAAGGTGTCGCAGGAGCCGGTGTCGCTCGAGACGCCGATCGGCGAGGAGGAGGACTCCCACCTCGGCGATTTCATCGAGGACCGGGGGGCGCTGGCGCCGGCCGAGGCGGCCTCGCACCAGCTCCTCAAGGAACAGGTGGAGGCGGTGCTCGATTCCCTGACCGGCCGTGAGCGGCGGGTCCTCCAGCTTCGGTTCGGCCTCGAGGACGGCCGGGCCCGGACGCTCGAGGAAGTGGGCAAGGAGTTCAACGTGACCCGTGAGCGCATCCGCCAGATCGAGGCGAAGGCGCTCCGCAAGCTCCGCCACCCGTCCCGCTCGCGGAAGCTCAAGGACTACCTGGAGTAGGCCGATCAGCGGCCCGCCGGCGGCGGTGGCCACGCGGCCAGGCGCTCCAGGGCGGCGGCGAGATCGGCGGCGTTGGACGCCACCTCGTCCGGTCGCTCGGATCGCGGCAAGGCGTCGACCCGGGCGCGGGACGTGACCCCGGTGAGCATCAGGACGCTGCGCGCGCCGATGGCGCGGGCGGCCGCGATGTCCGTATCCAGCCCGTCGCCGATGACGATCCCATCGCCCGCGCACGCGCCCACCATCCGCGCGGCTTCTTCGAGGATCGCGGGGGCCGGCTTGCCGATCGAGATCGGCAAGACGCGGGTGGCCGCCTCGACGGCGGCCACGATGGACCCGGCGCCCGGTCGGAACGAATGTTCCGTCGGGAGTACCGGGTCGCGGTTCGTGGCGATGAACCGGGCCCCGGCCCGGATGGCCACCGTCGCGATCGCGAGCTTCCCGTAGGTCAGGTCCTGGTCCAGCCCGACGACCACGGCGTCCGGCCGGCCGGCGATCTCGAACTCGTCGACGCCGGTGCCGCCGGCCGGCGTTCCGGTCGTGGAGCGTGCGAGGAGATCCGCACGCTCGCCGGCGTCGATCACCTCGAGGCCGACGTCCGCCAGCTCGCGCCGGAGGCCAGGCTCGCCGACGACGAGGATGCGCCGGAGCGTCGGCTCGTGGTGTACGAGATGGAGCGCTGTCGCCCGGGCCGAGCTGACGATCCGGTCAATCGTGACCGGGGCGCCGAGCGCCTCGAGGCGGGGGACGTAGTCGGCGCGGTAGTACATCGAGTTGTTCGTGACGTAGACGACATCGTCGCCGCGGGCGGCTCGATCGGCAAGGACAGCGGCCACCCCGGGCACCGGATCCCGGCCGCGGTAGACGACGCCATCGAGATCGACCAGCAGGAGCATCGCCGGAGAGCGTACCCGGCCTCGGCCGGGGGTGTGCCTGCCGCAGCCCGCGACGGCCGACCACGCGACGGCGCGCCGCCGCCGCGTCCGCCACCCGCCCGGCGCCGACGCTGAACCCGGGCCGTTCGCGGCCGCGCGCTCCGGGAATCCCGCTACGCTCCGCGGCGATGGATCTCCCCGACCGCGGCCGGCCAGTGCCTGCCGCCGCCGTCCCCGGCGAACCGCCGTCCCTTGTCGAGCTCGTCCGGCGTGGGACGCTGGACGCGGAGCTTGCGGCGCTCGTCTGGGTGCTCGTGGAGGGCCGCATTCCGCTGATTCTGGCGGCTCCCGCGGACCTCGTGGAGCGGCGTCGTCCTGCCGAGGTCCTCCGCGGAATCCTCGCCTCCCTCCGTCCCGATCTCGGAATCGCGGGACTGGACGCGATCGACCTCGCCCGCCCCCTCGCCGCCCGCACGGCGCGCGAGCTGGTCCACGGGGATCGACCGGGCGGCATGGCCGTCGCGACGTCCCTCGAGGCCCTGTACGACGACCTCGGTGCGCCGCCGCCGGTCGGCCTCACGGCCGACGAACGCTCCTTCCTCGGCTGCGTGCTCGTGCTCGGTGAGGACGCGCCGCCGCCCGTCGCGGCCGCCGACCCGGCGATGGCACCGGAGCCAGCCCTCCGCGTCCTCGCCGCGCATTACGTTCGACCGCTTCACCGCGACGAACATGGCCATGCCCAGCTGCTCGGGCCGGCAGTGCTCGCGACGTGGGATCCGGCCGCCGGGGCGTTCGAGCATTTTGCCTGGGGTGTCCTCCCCGAGATCGCTGCCCGTCTCGGGCGCCGGACCGGCGATCTCGAGGCGGACCTCCATCATCGCCGGGACGATCTCGGGGGCCTCGCGACCGCCGGGGTGGCGTCGCTCGAGGAGGTCGGGCGACTGGTCGCCGGATATCGCGTCGGGTACGGGCACGGCCACGGGACGGGTGTGCACTGACACGCTCAGTCAGGCGCTGGGACCCTGCTATCGTCGTCACCCACATCGTGGCCATCGGTGCCTTGCCGGCGCCGATCGGTCTCGATCGCCATGATCCGGCTGGGAGGCATGCATGAACCTGTTCCCGTGGCTGCTCTGGCTGCACATCTTCGGCGCCGTCGTCGCGTTCGGGCCGACCTTCGCCTTTCCGTTGATCGGCGGGATGGGCGGCAAGGAGCCGATGCATGCCAACTTTGCGACCAGGATCTCGGAGAAGATCGAGAAGGGGATCACGATTCCGCTCGCCATCGTCCAGGGGATCACCGGCGTCGGTCTCCTGCTGGCCTCGGGCCGGAACCTGACGGACTCGACGAACTATTGGCTGGACCTCGCGATCGTCCTCTACGCCATCGCCTTGACGTTGGCGATCTTCGTTCAGACCCCTCGGATCGAGCTCGTCGTCCAGATGACCTCCTCGCCGCCGCCTCCTCCGGCCCCAGGCGCAACCCCCTCGGGTCCACCGCCGGCCCTGCTCGCCGCGGTCAAGGCCGTCCAGCAGGGCGGGATGCTCCTCACGGTGCTGGTCGTGGTGATCATCTTCCTGATGGTGATGAAGCCCGGCGCCTGACGCTCGCAACCGGCCCGCAACGGACGGGCCTCCTCCGCCGCGGCGATAATGGGCGAAACACATCGAACGGTCGCCACCGACCGACAGGAGTTCGCCCCATGCCGCACGTCGCCAGCTCCGCCGCAGACCTCCTCGCCCGTGTCGCTGGCGCCGTCCACGTCGAGGACGGCCGCGTCGTCATTGATGATCTCGCGCAGCTTCGGGGTGAGGCGATCCGGGTCATCGCGTGGACCGCCGCGTTCACGCAGGACGAGAGGGCGGCCGCCGCTGCGCAATGGCTTGCGTGGGAGGCATCGCAGGCGACCGGGGCACGATCCGCCAGCATCCACGAGCTCTACGCGGCTCGCGCCCGGGGTGAGGTCTCCGGCTTCACCGTCCCGGCGATCAATATCCGTGCCCAGACGTTCGACATGGCCCGGGTCATCTTCGAAACGGCCGCGGCGGCGGACGTGGGTGCCGTGATCCTCGAGCTCGCCAGGAGTGAGCAGACCTACACGTATCAGCGGCCGATCGATTACGCGACGGCTTGCCTCGCCGGAGCCGTGGCGGCCGGCTGGACGGGGCCGGTCTTCCTCCAGGGCGATCATTACCAGTTCAACGCGAAGAAGTACGCGACGGACCCGGAGTCGATGACCGAGGAGATCCGCCGGGCCTGTCGGATGGCCGTCGACGCGGGTTACCGGAACATCGACATCGATGCCTCAACGCTCGTGGACCTCTCGAAGGCGAACGTGGACGAGGAGCAGCGCGAGAACTACCTCCGGACCGCCGAGCTCACCGCGCTCATCCGGACGCTCGAGGCCGACGGCCTGACGATCACTGTGGGCGGCGAGATCGGCGAGGTCGGCAAGTCGAACTCGACCGAGGCCGAGCTGCGGGCCTATCTGGACGGTCTGGGCCGCGAGCTGACACGCGTCGCTCCCGGTGCCATCGGGATCAGCAAGGTCAGCGTCCAGACCGGCACCTCCCACGGTGGCGTCGTCCTCCCGGACGGGTCCGTGGCGAAGGTGGCGGTCGACTTCGACGTCCATCGCCGCCTCGGCACGGTGGCTCGTTCCGAATACGGTCTCGCCGGCACCGTTCAGCATGGTGCATCCACGTTGCCGGACGAGATGTTCCATACGTTCCGTGCGGTCGAAACGGCCGAAATCCACCTCGCGACCGGCTTCCAGAACGCACTGTACGAGCACCCGGCCTTCCCCGCGGAGCTGCAGGCGAAGATCGAGGGCTGGTGCTTCGAGAACGCCCTGGACGAGCGCAAGCCGGACCAGACGGATCAGCAGTTCGTCTACACGGCGCGGAAGAAGGCGATCGGCCCGTTCAAGCGCGAGCTGTGGGACCTGGCCACAAAGGACGAGATCCTCGCCGCCCAGGCCGCGAAGATCGGGTTCCTGTTCGCGGAGCTCGGGGTCGTCGGGTCGCGGGCGATGGTGGACCGGTACGTCCGCCCGATCGAGCTGCACCTGCCGGCGCCGGCCGGGGTCGTGGAGGCGATGGCCCCCGCGCGCTGACCCCGGGGCAACCCGGTGCACCCGGCGGCCCGACGCGTCAGGCGGGCCGAGGCGTCGCGTGGCGCGCAGCGCGATGTGTCGGCCCGGGCGGGCTCGGCCGGTGCACCCGGGAGCGGTGCCCGCGTCTTGATTCTCGCCCCACGCCCTCCTATGCTCCCGCGAACGATCCGGCGCCTTGAGGGAGGGTCTGTCGAGGGAATCCGTAGCGCCATGCCCCCGCTGGTCTCCGAAGAGATCTGTCTCGCGGGGCGTCCCCGTGCTCGTTGAGGAGGGAATCGTGTCGGGTCCAAGTTCAAGTCACGCCGAGCAGGCTGCGCGCGACGATGCGCTCCTGCGCTCGCTTGGGATCAAACCGGAGCTCCAGAGGACCCTGGGGTTCCTGTCGAACTTCGCCGTCGCGTTCAGCTACATCTCGGTCTCCACCGGGACGTACACGCTCATCGCCCTCGGCCTCGGGGTCGGCGGCCCGGCGTTCATCTGGTCATGGCCACTCGTGGTGCTGGGCCAGACGTTCGTTGCCCTGAACTTCGCTGAGCTGGCAAGTCACTTTCCGGTTGCTGGTTCGATCTACCAATGGTCGAAGCGGCTGTCGCACAAGACGCTCGGCTGGTTCACCGGCTGGTTCTACTTCTGGGCCGGCGTCCTGACGGTGACCGCCGTGGCGGCGACCGTGCCACTCGTCCTGTCGGCGATCTTCAACTTCGCGCTCTCCGATCCGAGCCCGATCCCGGCGTTGAACAACCTGGTCTTCTGGGGGCTGATCAGCCTCATCACCACGACGATGATCAACGCCTTCGGCGTGCGGCTCCTGGCGATCATCAACAACCTCGGTGTGGCAGCCGAGATTCTCGGGATGCTGGTCTTCGCCGTGATCCTGCTGATCGTGGGCCGGCAGCAGGACGTCTCGGTGCTCATGACCACGGCCGGCCTCGAGACCGCGGAAACCGGTGGCTATCTGCCGATCTTCGCGATTGCGATGTTCATGAGCCTGTTCGTGGTGTACGGCTTCGACACCGCGGGGACGTTCGGCGAGGAGACCCTCGACGCGAGCCGCCAGGCGCCGCGCGGCATCCTCACGGCGATCTGGCTGTCGGGCGCCGTCGGGTTCGTGTTCCTCCTCGCGATCGTGCTGGGCATCCCAGACCTGGCAGCCTCGTTCGCCGATCCCGCCCCGATTGCGACCTCGATCAAGGCCGGTCTCGGCGAGCAGCTCGGCGGGATCTATCTGTACGTGATCCTCGCGGCCGTCTATGTCTGTACGATGGCGATCCAGGGCGCGACGACGCGGCTTCTCTTCTCGATGGGGAGAGATCGTCGTGTGCCACTGGGGGCTACCTGGGGACACGTCAGTCATCAATTCCGAACGCCTGCCAACGCCGCGGTCGCGGTCGGCGTCCTGGCGGCCATTCCGTTCCTGGTGACTGACAGCCCGGTCCTGCTGGCCGCCGGTGCCACCGGACTGATCTACCTCAGCTACTTCCTCTGCAACCTCGGGGTGTTTGCCGCCCGACGGAAGGGCTGGCCGCACAAGGGTTCGTGGTTCAGCCTGGGCAGCTGGGGGACGATCATCAATATCGCCGCGCTCCTCTGGGGCGGCTCGATGATCGTCAACTTCGGCCTGTGGAGCGACGCGTCGCTCTTCGGGAACTTTGGCGGAGATCTTCGCGACTACACCAACCCGTCGTTGACCCTGCTCACGTCCGGCGGCCAGTCGATCTCGTGGCTGCCCGACATCCCGTTCTTCGAGGCCTCGATCCTGCTGATCCTCGTCGTTGGCGTGGTCTACTACTTCGCCACGGGCCAGGGGGGCAAGGTCGACCAGATGGAGGCCGACGCCGCCACTGGAGAGGCCGTGATCGCGTAGATCCCGGGCGTCCCCATCACCTCAGCTTCTTCTGCGATCCTTCGCAACGGCGCGGCGGAGACCCCGCTGCGCCGTTCCGATTCCGGCATCATGGGCGGCGCACGAACGACGTCCCGAAGTGGCGGCCCGATCGAGGAGGACGGCCCGATGACGACGCCGGCGACCGACGAGGCGCTGCGCGGCGAGTTGCGCGACGAGTTGACCCGGGCGATGCAGCGGGTCCCCGACCTGGCGGGGCGCGAGCTCTCGTTCGTGGCTCTCTCGGGCGGGATCACGAATCGGAACTTCCTGGTGACCGCGTCGGGGGCGCGCGACCGGTACGTGATCCGCCTGGCCGGTAACGACACGCATCTCCTCGGGATCAGCCGCGAGGTCGAGCACGCGGCGACGGTCGCGGCGGCCGGGGTCGGGGTCGGTCCGGAGGTCGTGGCCTTCGTGCGGCCCGAGGGCTACCTCGTGACGCGCTTCATCGAGGGCAGCCCGGTCTCGGCGGAGGCCGTCCATCGGCCGGAAACGATTCGCCGGGTCGCCGACTCCATCCGCCGCTTCCATGACGGTCCGCCGATTCCCGGCCTGTTCATGCCGTTCCGCATCGTCGAGGCCTACCGGGCGCTGGCGATGGCCCGCGGCGTGCGGATCCCCGCGGAGTACGAGCTAGTGATGTCGATCTCCCGCCGGATCGAGCTTGCGTTCCTCGCTGCGCCGGTCGAGCTCCGGCCCTGCCACAACGACCTCCTGAACGCGAACTTCATCGACGACGGCGAGCGGATCAGGATCGTGGACTGGGAGTACGCGGGACTGGGCGACCCGTACTTCGACCTCGGCAACTTCTCTGTCAACCACGATCTGACGCCGGAGGAGGACGCCATCCTCCTGCTCGGATACGAAGGTGAGGTACGGCGGCCGCGCGCTGCGCGCCTGCAGCTCATGCGGATCGCGTCCGACTTCCGCGAGGCGATGTGGGGGGTCCTCCAGCAGGGGATCAGCACGCTCGACGTTGACTTCGTCGCCTACACGGCCGAGCACTTCGACCGGCTCCTCGCGAACGCTTCGACTCCGGCCTTCGAGCGGGCGCTGCGCGACGCTTCGGAGGGATAGGCGGGATGAGCGGCCCGTAGAGGCCGTTTGCACCCGATCGACCCACGCATGGGCCATGGAGGAGAATCACATGAGCGTCCCATCGGCAGCCGGCGATCGCCGACCTGATCGCACCACCCTCCTCGCATTCGGTGGGGTCGTGCTGTTCGGTGGACTCAACGGCCTGGGGGTCCGGCAGACGGTCCAGGAGCTGGCGCCGTTCTGGGGAGCGACACTCCGCTTCCTGGCTGCCGGTCTGATCTTCCTTGCGATCGTGCTCGTATCGCGCCGGCCGATTCCGCGCGGCCGGAGCCTCGCCGGCGGCATCCTGTACGGTGCCGTCGGCTTCGCCGCCAGTTATGGTTTCGTCTACCAAGGCCTGCGCGAACTTTCGGCTGGGACGACGCAGCTGCTCATCGCCCTTACCCCGCTCCTCACGTTCGGGCTGGCGATCACGCAGCGCCAAGAGCGTTTTCGCGTGCAGGGATTGGCCGGCGCCTTTGTCGCCCTGGTCGGCGTCGCGATCGTCGTCGCGGACCAGCTGAGCGTGGCGATTCCGCCGGGCGCGCTGATCCTGGTCATCCTCGGCGCCGTTTGCATTGCCGAGACCGGCGTGATCGTCAAGTGGATCCCGCGGAGCGATCCGTTCGCGACCAACGCTGTGGCGATGCTCACCGGAGCGGCGATGCTCATGGCGTTGTCGATCGTGTCCGGCGAGGCCCGCCAGCTGCCCGTGGAGTTGGTGACCTGGATAGCGATCGGGTACCTCGTGGTCCTCGGCTCGGTCGCGATGTTCGCGCTCTACCTCTTGGCCCTGCGGCGCTGGACCGCCTCCGCCGTGTCGTATACGACCCTTCTGCTGCCGCTCGTCACCCTGTCCGCGGGCACTGTCGTCGCGGGGGAGCGCGTCTCGCCGCTCCTGCTCATCGGCGGGGCGGTCGTCCTCATTGGGGTGTACGTGGGCGCCTTCCTGAAGGTTCGACCGACACGATCCTCGGCGACATCGCTGCCGGAATGCCTGCCGGTGGATGCCCTGGTGGGCGGCGGCCCGGCTTCCCGGAGAACCTGACGCCGCAACATGCGACGAACCGGCCTAGCGGACCTCGTCCACGTCGGTCCACCACTGGCGCCGATCGCCGACACGGTCCCGCATCCGCCAGGCGAATGGCTTGGGGATCGTGTCGATGGTGCCCTTCAGCTCCGTGACCGCGGCCGCGACCCGCGCCCGTTGCTCATCGCGGAGCTGCGGGTAGGTCGCGGCGAGCACGGTGACCTTCGCCAGGTTCATCGTCAGCGTGCGCCACAGGCCCCACTCCTCCGCTGCCAGCCGCGCGATCCGACCGACATCGATCGTGTCTTCGTCGTCCGCCCCGAGCTCGTGGTCGAGGAGCAGCAGGATGATGTCGACGACATCCTTCTCGTTCAGCTTGACGATCTGGAGCTTTGAGAGGAGGAGCTCGGCGAGCGGGATCGTCGGCGTATCCACCTCCAGGCGGCCGGCCAGCGGGATCACGTGGCAGAACTCGAGCCGGTCGTAGAACACGTCCAGATGGATCCGGGACACCGGGTTCTCGAAGATGGCCCGCAGTCCTTCTGATGCGATGTACACGTCGCGCGCCTCGATGTAGCCGAGCCCGGCGATCGCGCCGGAGATCGCCCGCGAATCGCTCCGGTAGGCGGCGAAATCGATATCCGCGTATGCCCGCTCGAAGGCGGGCAGGAGCAGATGCGCGTCGGGACAGTGAAGCGCCACACCGATCGACCCAAGGACCCGGATCCGGGGTCCTGCGGCCTCGACGGCGCCGATGACGCGGCCCACTTCGTGCTCCAGCGCCGCACGATCGATGATGAAGGCGTTCTGGTCGCGGGTCATGGGCGCTGACGACTCCGGGATCGGGGCGGCAAGATGGCCGGATTGTAGGCGCGGATCGACCGCTCGCACGGTCGAGGCGCTACCGTTCCCGACAACCGCAGGATGGCGCGCACGGGGCGAGGCAATGGAGGGCGGACTGCACGTGGACCAGGCGAGGGTCGTCGTCATCGGGGGCGGCATCTCCGGGTGCAGCGTTGCCCTGCATCTTGCCGAGGCCGGCTGGACGGATGTGCTCCTCGTCGAGAAGGCGCAGCTGACCGCCGGCTCCACATGTCAGGCGGCGGGCCTGGTCACCATGTTCAACCCTTCGAGCACGATGATGCGGTTCCGGCGGTATAGCGTCGAGCTGTACGAGCGGCTCGGCGTCTTCGAGCGGGTCGGCAGCCTCCGGCTGGCATCTTCGCCGGAGCAGTTGCGCGAGCTGGAGCGGACGGCGAGCCGCGCGCGCGGCATCGGGCTGGACGCTGGCGTGATTTCCCCCGAGGCGGCGCGAGCGCTCATGCCCGCGATCTCGCCGAATTCGCTGCACGGCGCGGTCCATATCCCGGGCGACGGTCACCTGGACCCACACACCGCAACCCATGTAGTTGCGGACGCGGCGAAGGCCCTTGGCGTTCGTTTCCGGCTCAATACGAGGGTCACCGGCTTCGAGCTGTCGGGAGCGCGCGAGGTGCGGCGGGTCTTGACCGACCACGGGCCCATCGACACGGAACTTGTCGTCAACGCGGCGGGGATGTGGGCGCCCAGGATCGCGGCCATGGTCGGCGCCTTTCTTCCGTCCACTCCGGTTGACCACCAGCACGTGGCGCTCAAGGCGGTCACCGGCAACGAGTTGCCGCGCGGCATGCCCTGCTTCCGCGATCCGGACAACCTCGTCTACGGCAAGAGCGAGCACGGCGGCATGGTCTTTGGCGGCTACGAGGCGGAGCCTCGGGCGCGCTGGGTGGACGGTGTCCCGTGGGAGCATGCCGCGGCGTCGTTGCCGCCGGATTGGGAGCGGTTCGCGCCGCTGATGGCCGGCGCGATTCGGCGCTTCCCGTTCCTCGTCGACGCCGAGGCGATCCGGCTCGTCTGCAACCCGGACGCCATGACGCCAGATTCGAATCCGCTCCTGGGCCCGTTGCCGGGGCTGCGCGGCTTCTGGGTGGCGGCCGGCCTGTCGCTCAACGGGTTCGGCGGTGGCGGCGGCATCGGGCGGGCGCTGGCCGGCTGGATCACCGCCGGCGACCCGGGAGTCGACGTGGCGGGCTACCGTGCCTGGCGGTTCGCAGATACGTACCGGGATCCCGTTTGGTCGGCAGCACTCGCTCGCGAGACCTACGCGGACTACTACCGCCTTCGGTTCCCGTACGACGCCGACGAGGCCGGAAGGCCGCGGCGGCTTTCTGCGCTCCACGGCCGGCTCCAGGAGGCTGGCGCTGTCTTCGGGACGAAGGCCGGCTGGGAGCGCGCCGACTTCCACGTCCCGGGCGCGGCGTGGCGTCGGGCCGGGCGCCTCGATCGCGAGCGCGGCTGGCTGCAACCGGACTGGTTCGAACGAGTGGGCGAGGAGCATCGGGCCGTTCGCGAGCGGGCCGGGATCATCGACCTGAGCTCGTTCGGCAAGATCGAGGTCGCGGGACCCGGGGCGCTCGGGCTGCTCCAGCGCATCTGCGCGAACGACGTCGACCGGCCGGTCGGGTCGGCGGTCTACAGCCAGTTCCTGGACCCGCTCGGGGGGATGCTCGCCGACGTCACCGTCACGAGACTCGCCGAGGACCGTTTCCGGGTCCTGACCGGAGCAGGCTTCCTCGCCGGCGACATCGGCTGGCTCCGGGCCAACGTCCGCGAGGACGACGGCCCCGTCGACATCGGCGATGTCACGGACCGGTGGTCTGTTTCGAGGCCGGTCTTGCGCCGTTCGTTCGGCTCGGCAAGGGCGACTTCATTGGCAGGACCGCGCTGCTCGAGGCCCAGGCGGCCAGCCCGGACGGTCCGGCGCGACGGCTTCGGACAGTGACGCTCGCGGGCGGCGGTTGGCTGCCGATCTACGGCGGCGAGGCGGTCCGGGTCGGCGGCGATGTCGTCGGGCGCCTGCGCAGTGCCGCGTTCGGGTACACGGTTGGGCGCACCCTCGGGACCGTCTACCTCCCGGCGACGGTCGGGGAGGGAACTCCAGTCGAGGTCGACGTCTTCGACCGCCGCGAGGCGGGGACCGTGGGCGCGGACGTGCTCCACGACCCCACAGGCGCTCGAATGCGAGCGTAGGATCGGCCGATGCGTCTTTTCGGCCGGGGCGAGCGGGGCACGAAGCTCTATTACGCGACCGACGTCCACGGATCTGAACGGACCTGGAAGAAGTTCCTCAACGCCGCGAAGTTCTACGGCGCCGACGCCCTCGTCATGGGCGGCGACGTCATGGGGAAGCTGGCGATCCCGATCATCCGGGAGGCCGGTGGACGGTACAGGGCCACGATCCACGGCCGAGTCGAGCGGGTGGACTCGGCCGACGGCGTGGCGCTGCTCAGCGGCCGGATCGGCGATCTCGGGTTCTACGACGTGGTGATGGACGATGACGAGTATCGGGCGACGCAAGCGGACCCGGACGCCGTAGAGCGGCTGTTCATCCGTCTCGCGACCGAGCGGCTGGCTCGCTGGATCGATCTCGCCGAGACCCGCCTCGCCGGGACGGGGATCAAGGTCTACGCCACCGGCGGCAACGACGACGTCACCGAAGTAATGGCGACGATGGACCGGACCGACACGCAGTCGTTCGTCGCCTGCGAGGACCGGGCGGTCCCGCTCGACGATGAGCACGTCATGATCAGCATGCCGTATGTCAACCCGACGCCCTGGCGGACACCAAGGGAGGCGGAAGAGCCGGAGATTGCGGCACGGATCGCCCGAGTCGCCGACGGGTTCGGCGACCACCGGAAGGTCATCTTCAACTTCCACGCCCCGCCGAAGGACTCGACGCTTGACACGTGTCCGATGCTCGACGCGTCGACGGAGCCGCCGCGCCAGGTCGTTCGGGGCGGCCAGCCGGTCCTGTACGGCGCGGGGAGCACGGCCATCCGCGAGTCCATCGAGCGCTACCAGCCCATGCTGGGCCTGCACGGCCACATCCACGAGTCGCAGGCCGCGGCCAGGCTCGGCCGGACGGTCTGTATCAACCCGGGCAGCGAGTACGGGGAGGGGATCCTCCGCGGCTGCTTGATCACGATCGCTGACGGCAAGGTGACGAGCTACCAGATGACGGCGGGCTGAGGGCGCCCTGCAGGCCGGTGCCCGCCCGGTCTTGGTACGGGGTGGAGGAGGTGTGATCGGAGGTTCGGTCCCGCTGACCCGGCGGTCCCGGAGGGGGATCGCCGTGTCTCATTCCCCGTATCGAGGTGATGGCATGGCGACGACTGCAACCACGACGCCCGAGGTCTTCGTCCGCAAGTCCTCCGGCCTCGTTCGCGTGATGTCCCCACGATCGGCGTTCGTCTACAACGTCTTGACGATGGGGCTGATCTTTCCCTGGACATACCTGTGGGCCCCGGCGGCCCTGCCGGGCGGCCAGCTCGTCTGGGGGATCCTCCTCGCAATGGTCCTCGAGATCCCGATCGCGCTCGCCTACGTCTGGCTCTCGACAGCGTTGCCGCGCTCTGGCGGCGACTACGTCTTCCAGAGCCGGGTGCTTGGCGGCGGGATCGGGTTCACGCTCGTCTTCTCTGGGTTCATCATCTGGATCCTTCAGTGGGTCGCGCTCTCGGGCTGGCTCCTGGCGTACCTTGGGCTTGCCCCGCTGTTCCTGGGGCTCGGGGCGGCAACCGGCAGCTCGGGCCTCGTCGACATCGCGACCTGGTTCACGACTCCGAGCGGGATCGTCGTGACGAGCATCGCGAACGCGGCCGTGGCGGCCCTGATCCTCAGCTCCGGGTTCAAGAACTACGTCCGGTTTCAGCGGGTGATGTGGGTCGCGACGCTGGTCGCGTTTGCGACGATGCTCGTCGTCCTCTTCACCACCGCCTCGGCCGACGTTCCGGCCAAACTGAACGCGTTCTCGAGCTCGATTGGTGGCTCGCCCACGTTCTACCAGGACGCGGTCACAGCCGTCACGAATGCCGGGGTGGACCTCAACCCGCCGTTCAGCCTTCTCGCAACGCTGCTCGTCGCACCGATCGCCTGGACCTCGCTCCAATGGGCGACGTACTCGGCACAGCAGAACGGCGAGATCAAGTCCGCGGGCTCCTTCCGGGACCAGCTGTTCATCATCGTCGGGTCGCTCATCCTGACAGGCCTCCTGCTCGCCCTCCTGGCGTTCGTGCTCGAGCAGGCGGTCGGTTCGCAGTTCCTGTACGTCGCGGGGGCCGGCTACTTCGCCGTCGCTCCGGAAGCGACCCTCAACGGCTTCTACCTCTGGCCGAACATCCTCGCGATTGCCCTCGCGGCCAGCCCGCTCGTGACGATCCTGGTGTCGGTCGGGTTCATCCTCAACAGCCACCAGATCGTCCACAACAGCTACATCGGCGTGACCCGGGTCATGGTCGCGATGTCGCTCGACCGGCTCCTGCCCGAGCTCGTCAGCCGGGTGTCCGAGCGTTTCCACACCCCGGTGAACGCGCACGTGATCTATTTCGTCGCGAGCATTCCGGTCATGTGGCTCTACAACAACTTTGCGATCACGGCGACGGACGGAACCGTCACGACGTGGGCGTCGCTGACCCTCGGGGTGACGTTCGCATCGGGCTACGTCTTCGTCGGCACGGCGCTCGCCGGCGCGCTCCTCCCATTCCGGGCAAAGGGTCTGTACGAGGCCTCGCCCGGCGCGGCGTACAAGCTCGGCGGGATCCCGCTGGTCACGATCGTCGGGCTCATCGGCACCGCCGGCGGCGCCGTGTTCCTGTATCTCTTCCTGACGAATGCGTCGCTCGGCCTTACCAGCGAGCTCGCCTACCGCGTGGTTGCCGGGATCCTGGTCTTCGCGGTCGGCTGGTACCTCGTGACGTACTTCGTCAGGCGGTCCAGCGGCATCAACGTGGATTACGCTTTCAGGGAGATCCCGCCGGAGTGACCCTCGGCGGTGTCCCGTGCGTCGGGACGGCTCGGGTCGAGCACCCGGGCCGTTCCACGCCAGCTGGAATTCGCGGCTCCCGCGCCGTGACGGACGTCAGCCGGCGGCGGTCGCCGCGAGCCAGCCCTCGAAGTCGGGCCCGTCGATCATCGCCGCCGCCCTCGCCCACCGCTCGACCGCCCAACCCCAGAAGTCGTAGTCGATCTGCGAGATGCGTGCCTGGATCGCTGCCCAGAGCGTCCAGCCGACGTCGGACATGATCATCTGGAGCCGGCACCGGGCAACGAGCGCAGGCGTGGCCCCGCCGAAGTACGCCCCTACCAGCTCCCAGAGGCGCGCCTCGTCAAACCCGAGCTCCTGGGCGGTGTTCCCGATCTCGAACGTTGGGTCGTTGTTCCCGCTGTACTCGTAGTCGACGATCCACAGGCGCTCCCCGTCGTCGAGGTAGTTCTCGGCGAGGAGGTCGTTGTGGCACGGGACCGTGGCGAGTGGGTGGGCGCGTAGCGCGGCGGCGAGTCGCGGGACGGCGCCGAGATGCTCGCGGTAGCCCGCCGGGACGGGGATGCCCTGCTCATCGACGACCCGGAGATAGTGTGCCGCAAGCGCGACCATGTCGAAATCGTCGCGGAAGCGCGGTCCGGCGTGGAGGCGGCGCAGCGCCTCGGCGATCCGCGCTGGCTGGCCAGGGGACTGGAAGGCGTCGTTGGACATCGTCCGGGCGTCCAGCCACTCCAGGACGATGATGTCCCAGGCTATGAGGTGGTGGAGGACGCGCGCACCCGCGCCAGCCGCGGCAGCCGCTCGGGTGTTGTGGAGCTCGTTGGCGCGATCGACCGCCAGGAGGTCCGTGCCGGCCCCCGGAATGCGGACGAAATGCGGGACCCCATCCACGTCCACGCGATAGTTGCGGTTCGTCAGCCCACCGGAGATGGGTGCCGTGGTGACGCGACGTCCGGCCCAATCTGGGATGGCGCCGATGACCTCCCCGATCGATGGGCCGAACGCGCTGCCGGCAGTCTCGGACATTGCCCGCGAGGGTACAGGAGGCCGCCAGATCCCATCCATATGACCGATTGCTGCAACCCACAGAACCTGTCGCAGAAACCACCACGGCGAGGTCCGTCGCAGCTACGATTCCCCGAGACGGGTCTCGCACGAGGAGGTGGGCGACGATGGGCTACAACTTCCGGCCGGTCGAGCGCGATCAGCAGTTCCTCCTGGCCCCC
>JACPOR010000034.1 GCA_016191425.1 Chloroflexota bacterium | reverse complement strand
GCCGCCCCGCTCCACGACACCCGATCCGCGGCCAGGCTGGACGCCCGGTCCTGACCACCCGTGGCGAGGGCGCTACGCTGGACGTGGCCGGTGACAGATTCACTGGCCGCTTACGCGGACAGATTCACTGGCCGGCGACACCATGAATGTTGATGGTGTTGATGGGCAGCGATTCTGTCACCCCTCATGTGGGCAGCGATTCTGTCACCCCGTGGCTATGTGAGCCGGCGGTCCGGGCGGCCTGGTCCACGCCAACCGTGGCCGACACCCGTGGAACGCTGTCTCGGACGACCTCCTCATGCCGCGCTTCGTCGCCGATCGTCGCTGCTACGATACGAGTCGCTTCGAGACCCGTCCTTCCGGGGAGAATCAATCCGTGCCCCTCGAATTCCTTCGTCGAAAGGGCAATCAGCCCGCCGAGGCAGCCGCCCCGCCTGCGGCGCAGGTCCAGACGGGCCAGACGATGCCCGAAGAGGTTGTTGCCCAGGAACACCAGCTGCGTTTGAACTACGCCGGGAAGACCAGCGAGGGCGTCCGGATCAAGACCGGCGCGGCGGCGCTTGCCGACCTTCCGCGGATGCTGTCCGGCTTCGCCAAGAGCGACGTCGAGGTCATCGAACCGCTGCCCATTGAGTTCAGCCAGGCGGCTCCCACCATCGTCCGCCCCTCCGAGGCGATGCAATGGCTCAACGCGCACCACGCCCTGTCGCCCATCGGACGCCATGCCCTGGTGGTGCTCGAAACGATCGATGCCATCGACCTGGCCTTCGACACGTTCGTCTGCGCGTTGCTCGACGGTGAACTCGACACGTCGGGCTATCCCGCCTACAACGCGGTCGTGGGCGGCGTTGCCGCGCATTGGGACGAACTGACAGGGGACATGATCTGTCGCGGAGTCGTGGGCTGGGGCGGCCGCGGCGTGCGGGGCGATACCGATCGGATCGGGTCGCGTCTCCTGACGTCGATCCTGTCCAACATCCTCGCGAGCCAGTACGCGCTGGGTCTCACATCGGTCGAGCGCCCGGCCGTTGCGACCGGCCGAGGCGGGGTCGTCTGTGCACATTGCGGGTTCCATTCGGCGCACGAGCGGGCGTACTACTGCCCGAAGTGCGGCATGCGACTCCTGCGCGGCTAGCGCACCGGCTAGCTGGAGTCCGAACGGTGCCGATCTACGACTATTCGTGCACGGCCTGTCACCACCTCGTCGAGGTGATCCACGGCATGACGGAGCCGGGACCGCGCTTCTGCCCGAACTGCGGCACCGAGGGCACCATGCGCAAGGGCTTCGCGACCCCGGCCATCCACTACAAGGGTTCTGGTTGGGCCAAGAAGGATCGATCTGCGATCGCGTCATCTGGCCGCCCCCAGACGGCCAAGCCATCGGCCTCGGCCGACCAGGCCGTGGCCTCGAACGCAGGGGATGGCGGATCCGCCACGCCAGACGGATCAGGCTCAGGCGATTCCTCGAACGCGTCCGACTCGTCGTCAACGTCCCGATCCGCCACGAAGCACGAACGCCCGGCTGTGACCTCGTCGCCCGACGGCGGATCCTGACGATGGCCGGATCGTCGACCGACTGGATCAGCCTGGCCGAGGCCGCCGAGATCCTGGCAGCATCGAACGTCCGATTCCAGGCGTCGACGATTGGTGGCTGGGCGAGAAACGGAAAGCTCCAGAGCATCAAGCTCGGCGGTCGACGCTTCGTCCGGCGTGCTGAAGTGAGGGCATTGATCACTCCGCCGCGGCGGGTCCACGCGGATCATCTCCAGCCCGGCTTGTTCGAGGACCTCCGGGACTGACCATGGACGCGAGCGCCTGGAAGGAACGGGTCCAGGCCGTCACCTCGCATGGGGCCGTCCAGCGGCTCCTTGCCGTCCTCCGTCGCTATGACGCTGCGGGCGGATCCCTCCTCGCCGGAGGCCTTGCCTACAGTGCCCTGTTTGCCCTGGTCCCGCTCGTCCTCGTCACGGCGGGCCTCACCGGCCTCCTGGTCGCGGACCCGGCGGTCAGGAATCGGGTCGTGACGGCGATCGGCGACGTCCTGCCGCCGTTGCGTGGCCTGGTCGAGGCCATCCTGGGCGAGTCGGCACGAGAGGCGTCGACGATCTCCCTCCTGGGCGCGGTGACATTCTTCTGGGGAGGCAGTCGGTTCGTCCTGGCGTTCACGGGTGCAGTCTCGCGGGTGACCGGCAACCCGTCGGCCCGGAGCGTCGTGCGACAGAACCTGATCGGCCTCGCGACGGCGCTGACGCTGGTGGTCACCGTGGTGCTGGGAGCCGGGTTTGCCGGCCTGGCGGCGATCCTCGACGACGCGGTGGCGAATCGGGAGATCGTCGCGCTGTCAATCCTTACCCGCTTCGCCCTTGCGCTGTTGCCGCTCCTGCTCGCCGTCGCCACGATGGCCTTCGTCTATCGGTTCGTGCCGGGACAGCGCCCGTCGTGGTCGGCGACCATCCCGCCGGCCGTCGCCGTCGCGGTCGCGCTCACGATCCTGACCCGTGCGTTCGTGTTCCTTGCCCCCCGCCTGATCGGTACCGCGGCGACGATCGGATCTCTGGCTACAGCATTTGCCGCCCTCGCGTGGCTCGCCCTGACCTTCCAGGCGATCCTCATGGGGGCTGCCTGGGCGGGCGAGCGACAGGCAGCCGGGAGGGTGATCCGGGGCTGACACCCGGCCCCGGCGCGTCCCCGGCCCCGGCGCGTCCGTCGGAGTTCGCTCCTCGTCGCGGGGAGACGGTTGAGATCAGCCCTGCGGCGTCCCGCAGCGCCGGCAGAACCGGGCCGTCGCCGAAAGTGAGATGCCGCAGTTCGAGCACGCCTGGACGGCGGCGAGGGCCGGCGCGGTCGCGACCGGCTGGAGGATCTCGCGACTCGAAGCAGCCCACATCGCGTCCGTCGCGTTGTGCGCCATCAGCGCAGCAAGGGCGTCGACGGGGGCCGGCTCGGTTGTTGGTGCGGAATGGGCGGGGACGCCCGTCGGCCAACGCGGGCCGGTCGGCCACTGGGGAGGTGCGGTCGGGACCTTGGGCGACACGGGCCAAACGGGTTGGGTGATGGAATCGATGGCCGGAACGTCCGGCCGTGTCTCATCGGGCGGGGGCTCTGCGGGGGGAGTCGCCGCGGCCGCCTCTGGGGTTTCGCCGGGGGCCCCCGCGGCCTTGTCCGCGGGGGCCGCCGCCGCTCCGGCTTCGCCGACCTGCGCCGCGGCAAACGCGTCAACGACTGGCGCCCGCGCGAGGGTTGCAGCAGGTTCGGCAACGCCTGCCCG
>JACPOR010000026.1 GCA_016191425.1 Chloroflexota bacterium | reverse complement strand
GCCTATGCGCTCGCCCGCGACGGGCACCCGCCGGAGCTTGCCGAGCGGATCGTCACGATCCACGACCTCGAGCTCATCGCCTGGAACTCGGACGATCCCTCGCGCCCGATCGCCGTGATCGACGTGACCTGCTCCGCCGGCACGTACGTGCGGGCGCTCGCGCGCGATCTCGGCGCCGTGCTTGGGAGCGCCGCCTATCTTGGCGCGCTCGTCCGAACGGCCAGTGGTCCGTTCCGGCTCGAGGGCGCCGTGCCGCTCGAGAATCTGCGGGCGGCGGCAGCGGGGGGGCCGGCCGGGATCGCGGCGATGCTCCTGCCGATGGATGCCGGCCTCGACGCCATGGCGTCGATCCGCCTCAGGCCCGACGAAATCTCCGACGCGGCGATGGGCCGGTACGTTCGCCCCACAGCCGGGCTTTCGGGCCTGCCGCCGGACGCCCCGATCCGCCTGCTTGACGCGGCTGGCGGGATCGTCGGCATCGGAACGCTCGACGGGCGCCGGATCGCCCCGTCCAAGATGCTCCTCGGGAACAGGATGCTCCTCGGGAAGACGGCTGAAGCCTCGGAGCTCGGCGCGGTCGCCGCACCCATGACCGCCGATGCCTGAGCACCCGTCCGGCTCGCCGAAGCAGATGGTGGTCGTCCCGGGGATCGATGCCCTCACGACCGCCGGGGACCGGCTGTTCGTCGTCGTTGGCGTCTTCGACGGCCTGCACCTTGGCCATCTCTACCTCCTCGGCCGACTGCGGGAGGAAGCGGCGCGGCGCAGGGCGGTGCCGGCAGTCGTGACCTTCGACCACCATCCGGACGAGATCCTGACGGGTGCTGCGCCAGCGCTCCTGTGCGATCCGGACGAACGGCTGGAACGCCTCGAGGCGGCTGGCGTCAGCGTGACGATCGTCCAGCACTTCGACCTCGCGCTGCGGATGACGAGCTACGACACGTTCGTTCGGCGAATCGCCGGCCGGGCGCCACTCGCCGGGTTCCTGATGACGCCCGATTCCGCGTTTGGGCACGAGCGGCGCGGGACCCCGGCAGCGGTCGCCGCGCTGGGAGCCGAGCTCGGTTACGACGTGGCCGTGATTCCGCCGCTCAATCTCGACGGTCGGCCGGTGCGGAGCGCCGAGATTCGTGCGGACATCGCGTCGGGCGACCTCCGAGGGGCCGCGCGACTGCTCGGGCGTCCATACGCGGTTGTGGGGGAGGGTCGGACCACCTCGTCCGGCACGACCAGGCTCTCGTTCCCGATGCCCGTCGCCCTCCCGCCGGCCGGCCGCTATCGCGCCACGGTCGGCCCGCACAACGAACGCGGCGGCGTGACCACGACCGCGATGATCCGACCTGCCGGCACGCTGGAAATCGACGCTCAGGCCACATCATCGGGTGTCCGTGGTCGGTTGCGGGTGACCTTCGAGGCCGCCACCGCGGGCTGACGGGTCGCGGCGAGGCTGCGAGATCAGCCGCCGACGGACGGTCTCCCCCGGCAACCAACGGCGCAATTCGAACCCAAAGGATGGGACGGTGACCGCTGGGTCCACCTCGCCGGGGTCGGGAAGTGCGCCGCCGCCGATCGAACACGCACGTCGCCGACCGAGCGGTGACGTTCCCAGGCCCCAAGGCGACCACCCTCGGGCAGAGCTACCCGAGGATTCGGCCCGTTGGTTGTGCTGCGGCGAACACACCCGATTCGTCGCGGCCGGCCCACGTTCGCCCCGCGAACCCGGGGGCCCGCGTTTGCCCGAGAGACGCCGTTTGCCCGATCGGACCCGGACTGCTACCATCCGCCGGTCAAAGTTGCAGTCGACGTCATAGAGTCACGTTCGTGTCGGAGGACCGAGTGCCGCTCGCGCGGGAAGAGAAGCAGGAGATCATCACCGGCTTTGCCGTCACGGACGGTGACACCGGATCGCCGGAGGTCCAGATCGCGCTCCTCACCGAGCGGATCAAGGACCTGACGGAGCACCTCCGCAGCTTCCAGAAGGACAATCATTCGCGCCGCGGCCTCCTCAAGCTCGTCGGCCAGCGCCGTCGCCTTCTCGCTTATCTCGTGAAGAAGGACAACACGCGCTACCGAGCCGTCATCGCGCGGCTCGGACTCCGCCGCTAGCCCTCGCTGTCACCTGAACCCGGGTCCGCCCGGGTTCGGTCGTACCAGGGGGCCCGTCGGGCCGATCGGCCAGGAATCGTTCGTCGCCTCCTCCACGACAGGAGGAACAGCACCTCGTGTCCAACAGCTTCGAAACCCAGTTCGGCGGTCGCACCCTCACGATCGAGACGGGACGGCTCGCGCGCCTGGCGGGCGGCGCCGTCACCGTCCGCTACGGGGACACCCTGATCCTCGGCACCGCGAACCGGTCAGACCCGCGCCCTGGCCTGGACTTCTTCCCGCTCACCGTCGAGTTCGAGGAGCGGATGTATGCGGCCGGCAAGATCCCCGGCGGCTTCATCAAGCGCGAGGCGCGAGCGTCGGAGGCCGCGACCCTCGCGGCGCGCCTGACGGACCGGCCGATCCGGCCGCTCTTTCCCGAGGGCTACAAGGACGACATTCAGCTCGTCATCACCGTCCTCTCGACGGACCAGGAGAACGAGCCGGACGTCCTCGGCACCGTCGCCGCGTCGGCGGCGCTGACGATCAGCGAGATCCCGTTCGCCGGTCCTGTCGGCGCCGTCCGGGTGGGCCGGATCGACGGCGAGTTCGTCGTCAACCCGACCTACAGCCAGATCGCAGAATCGGAGCTGGACCTCATCGTCTCCGGCACGCGCGACGCGATCATGATGGTCGAGGCGGGCGCGAAGCTCCTGCCCGAGGACGTCATGGCCGAGGCGATCCTGTTCGGCCACCGCGCGCTCCAGCCCCTCATCGACATCCAGGAGGAGCTCCGCAAGGCGGTCGGCAAGCCGAAGAGCACGCCGTTCCTCGAGGCGAGTACCGGCTCGGTCCTCGATTTTGCGGATGCCGTCGCACGCGGCGACGAGTTCGTCATCGTCGACGTCGAAACGACCGGGACGGACCCCAAGATGGCCGACCTCGTCGAGATCGCCGCCGTCAAGGTCCGCAAGGGCAAGATCACGGACCGGTGGTCCACGCTCGTCAACCCTGGCCGTCAAATTGTCGGCAACCAGATGCACGGCATCAAGGACGCCGACGTGAAGAAGGCGCCGGCGCCGGCGGAGGCCGCCGGGCAGGCGATGAAGTTCATCGGCGATTCGGTCATCGTCGGCCACTCGATCGGCTTCGACCTCGCCTTCCTCGAAGCCGCCCTCGCCAACGGGACCCGGTTCGAGCCGGGCCGATACCTTGACACGCTGACGATCGCTCGCGAGGGCTACCCGGACCTCGAGAACTACAAGCTCCCGACGCTGTCGAGCTTTTTCGGCATCGAGCTTGCCCAGGCCCACCGCGCCGGCCCGGACGCCGAGGCGACCGCCAACCTGCTCATCTGGTTCGGCAACGATCTGCCCGCCCGCATCGCCGGGCTTCGCGAGGGGATCGCGAACGCGATCCGCGCAACCCGGAGCGGCGGCGACAGCAAGGCGCTCCAGGAGGCCGCTCGCCGCGAGGCGCGCGTCAGCAAGAGCCTGTTCAACCTCGTCCACAAGAAGACGGCGCGCCGGCTCGCCCTCGACGAAGGGATCCGGATGGACGGCCGCGGCCTCACCGACCTCCGCCAGATCTCGGTCGACGTCGGCCTGCTCCCCCGGGCGCACGGCTCCGGCCTGTTCACCCGCGGCGAGACCCAGGTCCTGACGATCGCCACCCTCGGGGCGTCATCCGACGTCCAGCGGATCGACACGATCAGCCCGAAGACCGAGAAGCGCTACATCCACCACTACAACTTCCCGCCGTACTCGACCGGCGAGAACAAGCCGATGCGTGGCCCCAGCCGGCGCGACATCGGGCACGGCAACCTCGCCGAACGGGCGCTCATCCCCGTCCTCCCGACCAACGAGGAGTTCCCGTACGTCATCCGGCTCGTGTCGGAGTGTCTGTCGTCCAACGGCTCGACCTCGATGGCCTCGACCTGCGGGTCCACGCTGGCCCTCATGGACGCGGGCGTGCCGATCTCGGCGCCAGTGGCCGGTGCGGCGATGGGTTTGATCAGCGAGCCCGACGGGCGGTTTGTGGTCCTGACCGACATCCTCGGCAAGGAGGACGCGGTCGGGGACATGGACTTCAAGGTGACCGGCACACGGGATGGGATCACCGCCCTGCAGATGGACATCAAGGTCCAGGGCATCAGCGAGGCGATCATTCGGAATGGCCTGCGGCAGGCGCTCGACGCCCGCCTGGCCATCCTCGACAAGATGACCGAGGTCATGCCGGAGGCGCGCGAGACGATGAGCGACTTCGCGCCGCGGATCATCACCATCAAGATCAACCCCGAGAAGATCCGCGAGATCATCGGCAAGGGCGGCTCCATGATCCGCAAGATCCAGGAGGAGACCCAGACCGAGATCAACGTCGAGGACGACGGCACGGTCGAGATCGCCGCGGTGAGCGGGGAGAACTCGCGCAAGGCGATCCAGTGGATCGCGAGCCTGACGCGCGAGGTCGAGGTCGGTGCCCTGTACCTCGGCAAGGTCACCCGGATCATGGGCTTCGGCGCCTTCGTCGAGATCTTGCCGGGCAAGGACGGCCTCGTCCGGATTGGCGAGCACGCCGACTACCACGTGCCGACCGTCGAGGCGCCGATGGGTCACTGGTATACTCGGCCGGTGCCCGCCGATCATGAACCGCCGCGGAGCCATGCCCGGATGAGCTATCCCTCCCGCCCGACCATCGCCGTCGTCGGCGCCACCGGCGTCGTCGGTCGGACGATGATCCAGGTCCTGACGGACCGAAGCTTCCCGATCGGGGAGCTGCGACTCCTCGCGTCGGCGCGCTCTGCCGGCCGGACGGTCTCGGCCGCCGGGCGGACCATCGAGGTCGACGTGGCTGTCCCGGATGCCTTCGATGGCGTCGACATCGCCCTCTTCAGCGCCGGCGGAAGTGTCTCGAAGGAGCTCGCCCCGGCTGCGGCCGCGCGCGGCGCCACCGTCATCGACAACTCCAGTGCCTGGCGGATGGACCCGGCCGTTCCGCTCGTGGTGAGCCAGGTGAACCCCGATGACCTCGAGTGGCACGAGGGGATCGTGGGCAACCCCAACTGCTCCACGATGCAGCTTGCGCCGGTCCTGATGGCCCTCCGGGACGCGGTCGGCCTCGAGCGGGTGATCGTCGATACCTACCAGGCGGTTTCCGGAACCGGTGCCAAGGCCATCGCCGAGCTGGACGGCCAGATCCGCGCCCACGCGGCCGGCGAGCCCAAGATCGCGACCGTGTACCCGCACCCGATCGCCTTCAACGCGCTCCCCGAGATCGACGTCTTCCTCGACAACGGCTACACGAAGGAGGAGTGGAAGGTCGTCACCGAAAACCGGAAGATCCTCCACCTGCCGGACCTTCGGGTCTCCTGCACCGCGGTTCGGGTCCCGGTCTTCGTGAGCCACTCGGAGGCAGTCCACGTTGAGACGACGCGGCCGCTGACGCCGGACCAGGCGCGCGCCCTGTTCGCGGCGGTTCCGGGCGTCATCGTCCAGGACGACCCAGCCGGACACGAGTATCCGCTCGCCACGCGTGCCGCCGGCCACGATGAGATCTTCGTCGGCCGGGTCCGGCGAGACCAGTCGGTGGATGGCGACCGGGGACTCGCGTTCTGGGTCGTCTCGGACAACCTGCGCAAGGGCGCCGCGACGAACGCGGTCGAGATCGCCGAGGTCCTCGTGGCGCGGGACTGGGTCCGCGCCAAGTCCCGCCGAGCCGACCCGGTCGGGGCCCCCGCGTGACGCCGGACGAGCGCCGCGAGGCGCTCGAGGGCATCGCCGCGGAGGTCCGCGCCTGCACTCGCTGCCGGCTCCACGCGGGGCGAACGAAGGCCGTGCCGGGCGAGGGGCATCCGGACACGGAGGTCGCCTTCGTCGGCGAGGCTCCCGGGATGAACGAGGATCGTCAGGGCCGGCCGTTCGTGGGCCGCGCCGGCGACCTCCTGGTTCGTCTCCTTGCCACCATCGGCTGGCGGCGCGAGGAGGTGTTCATCACGAACGTCGTGAAGTGCCGGCCGCCGGACAACCGGGATCCCGAGCCGGACGAGATCGAGGCGTGCTTCCCGTTCCTCCGCCGCCAGCTCGAGATCCTGGACCCCGCTCTCGTCGTCACGCTGGGCCGCCACTCGATGGGCCGGTTCGTCCCCGGCGCCCGGATCGGGCAGGCCCACGGGACGGTCCACCCGGTGGCGCCGACCACCGGGGCGGCCGGCGCGCTGGCCTACCTGATGTATCACCCCGCGGCTGCGCTCCGCTCCACGGACGTGGAACGGCAGAGCTACGAGGACGCGGCCGGGATTCCCGCCGCACTCCTCGACGCTCGAGGGCGTCGGGCGGCGGGCAGACCGGCCGTCAGGCCCACCCACCACGACGCCGGGGCGCCTCCGCCGGCTCGTGAGTTGCTCCAGGCCGACCCGGCGCTCGACGCGCCGACCCTGTTCTGATCGGGAAGACGCCACCCATGACCAGAAAGCCCGCGCGCAGCCAGCCTCCGTCCAGCGACACGCCGCTCCGCGTCATCCCACTGGGTGGGGTGGGGGAGATCGGCAAGAACATGTACGTCTTCGAATACGGCGACGACATCGTCGTCATCGATTGCGGGCTCATGTTCCCTGACGAGGAGATGTTCGGCATCGATCTCGTCATCCCGGACATCAGCTACCTCAAGGAGCGGAAGGCGAACGTGCGCGCCTTCCTGATCACCCATGCCCATGAGGACCACGTCGGGGCCCTGCCGTATGTGCTCCCCGAGTTCCCGGGCGTGCCCGTGTACGCCTCGACGCTGGCCCGTGGCCTGCTCGGCAACAAGATCAAGGAGCACAAGCTCCACAGGAACCCGCTGATTGCCCTCGAGCCGGGCGATGAGATCGAGGTCGGGCCGTTCACGGTGATGCCGTTCCGGGTCGGTCACTCGATCCCGGATGCCATGGGGATCGCGCTCCGGACCCCGGTCGGCGTCGTCGTCCACACCGGCGACTTCAAGTTCGACCACACGCCCGTGGACGGGAAGTTGTCCGACTTCCACATCCTCGCCAAGCTCGGCGCCGAGGGGGTCATCTGCCTCCTCTCGGATTCGACCCGGGCCGAGAACCCTGGCTACACGCCGTCCGAACGCACCGTCGGCGAGGCGTTTCGCGAGATCATGGAGCCACTCGACGGGCGCGTCATCGTCGCGACCTTCGCCAGCAACATCGCCCGGATCCAGCAGGTCCTCGACGCCGCGGCGTCGTTCGACCGCCAGGTCACCGTCATCGGCCGATCGATGGAGCAGAACTTCCGGATCGCTTCCGATCTCGGCTACCTGACCTACGACACGGATCGAATCGTCGCCAAGGACCGCCTCAACGACGTCGCCGACGACAAGCTCGTGATCTGCACCACCGGTGCCCAGGGCGAGCCGATGGCCGGCCTGGCGCGGATGGCGAACCGGGATCATCGATTCGTCGAGATCAAGGGCGGCGACACGGTCATCGTCAGTGCCAGCCCGATCCCCGGCAACGAGGAGTACGTCAGCCGGACGATCGACAACCTGTTCAAGGCCGGCGCCAACGTCTACTACCACACGATCAAGCGCGCCCACGTCTCCGGCCACGCCAGCCAGGAAGAGCTGAAGCTGATGCTCGGCCTGACGAAGCCTCGATATTTCATCCCGATGCACGGCGAGTTCCGGATGCAGGTCCAGCATGGGCGCCTCGCGATCGAGACGGGCGTTGCGCCCGAAAACGTGTTCATCATCGAGAACGGCCAGCCGATCGAGTTCCTCGCCGACGGCACGGCCCGCCGAGGCACCACGGTCACGGCGGGCTACGTCTTCGTCGACGGCCTCTCTGTCGGCGAGGTCGGGGAGATCGTCCTGCGCGACCGGCGAGCGCTGGCGAACGACGGGATGTTCATGATCGTGGTCACGGTGGACAAGCAGTCCGGCAATGTGGTTGGGCGGCCCGAGATCATCACCCGAGGCTTCATTCACGGCACGGAATACGACCGGATCATCGAGGCGGCCGTGGACCGGGTCATCGCGTCCGTCGAGAACCCTGGCGACCACATCAGTGAGATCGGTCTCCTGAAGGTCCAGATCAAGGACGGCGTCTCGCGGTTCCTGTACGAGCAGACCAGGCGGCGGCCGATGGTCTTCCCGGTCGTCGTCGAGGTCTGAGGATGGCCAGCCGGCGTCGCTCTGCGCCACGTCGAGCCCGTCGCCGGGGCGGGCTGGTCCTGTCGCGGATCGCCCTCCCGAACGTCGGCCCGGAGGTCGCCCGCTCGATCGTCGGGATCGTCCTGCTCGTTCTTGGCGCGGTGACCCTGATCGCCCTCATCCTGCCCGGACAGGGACGGCTCACGGACTGGTGGATCGGTTCCGTCGGGCCGTGGTTCGGCAGTCTCCGCTGGCTCCTCCCGTTCCTGCTCCTCGGCGGTGGCTGGTACCTTGAGTGGGGCCCGGGGCGTCGCCCGGCGTCCGGGTGGGGCGTCACGATCATCGGCATCGTCGTCGCCTACCTGGGCATCCTCGGCGCGGTCCAGATCACGGGCATCTGGAGCGGCGGCCGGCTCGGGCGCTTCTGGGAGGACCTCCTCGTGGCGCCGTTGACGGCGCCGGGCGCCTTCGTCCTCCTCGTCGCGATCGGGGCAGTCGGGTTGATGCTCGCCTTCAACCTGCCGCTGCGCGACCTCGTTCGGCCCGGGACCACCCTCGCTCGGTGGCTGGGCAGCACCGCCGCCGCGTCCCTGCACCGTGAGCCGGAAGCGACCGATGTGGCCCGATCTGCCCGCTCGGCCCAGGACGCCGCTGCCGCCGCGGTCTCGGAACGGTCCACCGGCGCTCGCGGTGTGCGGGTCGGGAAGGGCGGCATCGCCGCCGACCCATCGGCCGGGCAGACCGGGATCTGGGGTGAGGACGAGGCGGCCCGGATCCCGTCGGCCGTCCCATCCACGGTGCCGACGTCCGCCACGTTCGCGCCCGCGCGGAACGGAAACGGAACCGGCGTCGCGGAGCCCGTGGCCGGCGTGCTCGCGGAGACGCTCCGAACGGCCCGCGACCCGGACGACATCACGTCGGCTTCGGATTCGCCGCCGACTCGCGAACGGCGGGAGTACGTCCTGCCGCCGCTCGACCTGCTCGACGAGGCGCTCGAGCCGGTGGGCCTCGGGGGCGAGGAGGTGCTCCACCGGCGGAACGAGGAGATCATCGTCCGGAAGCTGGCCAGCTTCGACATCCCGGCCCAGATCGTGGGCCGGAACGCCGGCCCCGTGGTCACCCAGTACGAAGTCCAGCCCGCGCCACACGTGAAGGTCAGCCGGATCGAGGCACTCGCCGACGACCTTGCGATGGCCCTCGCGGCCCGTTCGCTCCGGATCGAGGCGCCGATCCCCGGCAAGAGCGCGGTCGGGATCGAGGTCCCCAACAAGGACTTCAACATCGTCGGACTGCGCGGCATTCTCGAGTCGGTCGACTTCGCGGGCGTCGGCACTTCCCGGCTGACGTTCGCCCTCGGGCGCGACGTCGCCGGCAAGGCCCAGGCAGTCGACCTCGCGAAGATGCCGCACCTGCTCATCGCCGGTGCGACCGGCTCCGGCAAGAGCGTCATGGTCAACGCGCTGATCACGAGCCTGCTCTGCAACGCCAGCCCGGATGATGTCCGGATGATCCTCATGGATCTCAAGCGCGTCGAGCTCGCGGCCTACAACGGCCTGCCGCACCTGCTCGTCCCGGTGATCACGGAGCCGGATCGGGCGAAGGCGGCGCTGAAGTGGGCAGTCAATGAGATGGAGGGCCGCTACCGGCGGTTCGCCGGCGCCACAGCCCGGAACATCCGAGCCTACAACGAGACCCGGGCGGACCCGGCCGATCGAATGCCCTACATCGTCATCGTCATCGACGAGCTCGCCGACCTGATGATGCGCGAGGGCAAGAACGTCGAGGACCCGATCGTCCGGCTGGCTCAGAAGGCCCGGGCGACCGGTGTCCACATGGTCCTCGCCACCCAGAGGCCATCCGTCAACGTGGTCACCGGCCTCATCAAGGCGAACTTCCCGAGCCGGATTGCGTTTGCCATGGCGTCCCAGATCGACTCGCGGACGATTCTTGACGCCCCCGGTGCGGAAGACCTCATCGGTCGGGGCGACATGCTCTACCAGCCGGCGGACCTGCCTCGCCCGATGCGCCTCCAGGGCGTCTTCGTCTCGGACGCCGAGATCGCCCGGGTCGGGGGGCACTGGCGCGACCAGATTGACGATCCGCACTACGACATGGCGATCATCGAGAGCGACGACGAGTCCACGGGTTCGGTGGACGACCTTGCCGACGACGAGGCGGACCGGCTCCTCCGGGACGCCGTCGGGGTCATCCGGGAGTACGATCGGGCCTCTGCATCGCTCCTCCAGCGGCGCCTGAAGGTGGGCTATGCGCGCGCCGCCCGGATGATCGACCAACTGGAGGCGCGGGGCTACATCGGGGCGTTCGACGGCTCGAATGCTCGGGTGGTGCTGCGCCGCGATGGGCCGGGCCAGGATCCGGAAGACGGTGACGCGGGGGACGACTGAAGGCCATGAGCATGGGCGACGACGCCCGGCGAGACGGCGCCGCTCTTGGTGCCGCCGGGCGTGCCGGTGGGCGCTCGGCTGATGCCGTGGAACCGGTCCCGTCCCTACCGGACCGGCTTGTCGCGGCCCGCGAACGGAAGGGCGTGGATCTTCTCCGCGTCGAGCGCGACACGAAGATCCGGGTCCGCTACCTTGCCGCGCTCGAGCGGGGCGCCTACCGTGAGCTGCCGGGGGCGGTCTACACGAAGGGCTTCCTGCGTAACTACGCGATCTACCTGAACCTCGACCCGGAGGACGTCCTCCGCCAGTGGCGCCGCGAGCGCGGCGACCAGGTCCCCACGGAGCCGGTCGTCGTGGCCCCGACCACAATCCTGGAGGCGCCGCGGCCCCTGACCTTCTCGCCCTCGGTCGTTGTCGCGGCGCTGATGACGTTCGGCGTGATCCTGTTCGGCGTCTACCTCGCCGTGCAGCTCCTCCGCTTCGCGAAGCCCCCGACCCTCGACCTCGTCAACCCGGCAACCGCGATCTTCAACGCGGACGAGACCGCGACCAGCTTCCGCCTCGAGGGGACGTCGACGCCCGGCGCCACCGTGACCGTGGAGGTGCCGGGACGCGGCCAGCCGTACCGGGTCACCGCGCTCTCGGACGGGACATGGAGCGTCGAGGTCGAGCTCCGTCGGGGCCAGAACCAGTTCGACGTGAACGCCGTGGACCCCGAGACCGGCAAGCCGACCGAGACCCCCAGGCGGATCGTCATCAATGTCCCGTACCTCCCCATCCAGGCGCCGACGCTCACCGTGACCCAACCCCAGGATGGAACGACCTTCGAGAACGGGGCGATCCCGGTGGAGGGCCTCACCTCGAACGCAACGACCGTCGTCGTCAGGTCGACCTACCTCGGGCCGCCGGACGGCTTGCCGCCGGCCCCGACGCCGGTGCCGACACCCGCCCCGGCCTCGCCAGAGCCGGCTGGCACGGCGATGCCGGAGGAACCGGGGGGACTCACGGTCCGAGTCGGGGCCGACGGCAGCTTCACCACGCCGCTCGAGCTGACGGAAGGCCGCTGGTCGATCACGATCACGGCCACGTCGCCGGAGGGCAAGACAGCCTCGCTCAACCGGACCGTGACGGTGGCCTATCGCGGCGTCAACCTCGTCGTCACGATCGAGGGCGGCGATGCCTGGCTGAAAGTCTGGGTTGACGGCGTTCTCGACGCGTCGATGCCACAGAGCGGCAAGGTGTATGCGGCTGGCCGGACGATCACGTTCCGGGGCACGACGTCGGTAGAGGTTCGAACGGGTTCCAGCGGCTTCACCCAGTACACCCTCAACGGCGTCCCGCTCGGAGCGCTCGGGAAACCAGGGGTCCCGGAGACCTGGCTGTTCCAGCCGCCGGCCCCACCGCAACTCACGCAGCGTCGTTGACGGGCATGGCTGACGCGGAGCTCCGGGCGCTGGTCGAACGGCTCCAGGGGCTCTGCCTGGGCCGGCACCTCACGGTCGCGGTCGCCGAATCGTGCACCGGCGGTCTCGTAGCGGCGGCAATCACGGACGTGCCGGGGTCGTCCGGCTACTTCCTCGGCGGGATGGTCGCCTACGCGGACGAGGCAAAGGCCGCCCTGCTCGGCGTTCCCGAGGCGGCGCTGGCGGCGCACGGGGCCGTCAGCGCCCAGGTGGCCCGCGCGATGGCCATCGCGGCTCGCGATCGATTCGGGGCGTCCATCGCGGCGTCGGTGACCGGGATCGCCGGACCGGGCGGGGGATCGGCGGGCAAGCCGATCGGTCTGACGTATGTGGCCGTGGCCGACGCCGATGGGGTGGCCGTCCGCCGGGACGTCTGGAACGGCGACCGGGATACCAACCGTCGCGCGAGCGTCCGCGCGGTGCTCCTCTCCCTGGTCGAACGCGCGGGTTCGGGCCTCGCCGGGGACGGCACGTGACCCGAACGGCCGACGACGTTGGCTTCGGGCTGGCGCCCGCGCGGCCGCCGCGCCCGATTCGGGTCGGGGAACGAATCCACGTCGTGGGTGCGGCGGGTGCCGGCGCGTCCGCCGCCGCGCTCCTGGCGATCGGCGCGGGTGCCGCGGTCGACGGCTGTGATGTGTGCCCCGAGTCGCCATACACGCAAGCGCTCGAGGTTGCCGGGATCCACGTCGCCGCCGGCCACGGAGCCCGCCATGTCCGATCCGAGTCCCGACCTGAACGACTTGCCGTCAGCAAGGCCCTCACGGCGATCGCGCCGCACCACGACGAGCTCGAGGCAGCGAGGGAGCTCGGGATCGTCCTCGAGCCATGGCAGCAGCTCGTCGCCGACGCGGCCGTCGGCCGACGCCTCGTGGCCGTCGCCGGGACGCATGGCAAGAGCACCTCGGCGGGGTGGCTCGTTCACGTACTCGCGGCGGCCGGCGAGGATCCTGCCGCGTTCGTGGGGGCGCTCCTGCCGGCCTCCCTCACCGGGGGCGTTCCGGCCACCGCCCGTCTCGGACGGGGCGAGGCGTTCGTCGTCGAGGCGGACGAATACGCCGGCAACTTCGACCCGTTTGGCCCGTCGATCGCCGTCCTCACGAGCGCAGAGTGGGACCACCCGGACGTGTTCGCCGATCGAGGCGCGGTTCTCGATGCCTTCGAGGCCTGGCTGCGGCGAGCCCGCCCCGGACCCGACGGCAACCAGCCGACCCTCGTTGCGAACGTCGGCGACCCTGGCGTTGCCGAGATCGCGTCTCGGCTGCAGGACTGGGAGGGGCGGATCGTGGCTGTCGCCCTCGCGGATGCGGTCGTTCGGAATGGGCTGGACCTAGCCGGCAATCTCGCCGCTCGCTACCGGACCGCACAGGGCCCGGCCGCGACCCTGATCGGCCGGATCATGGCGGCCTCGGCGGACGGTACGACCCTCGACCTCGACTGGTCACCCGCGTTCCGTACACCCGGCGCCACCAAGGCCGGCGCCGTGCCGCCCGTCGTGCGACTGCCGACGGCCGGCCGGCACAACGCGACCAACGCCCTCGGCGTCGCGGGCGCAGCCCTGGCCCTCGGATTGAGAGGCGGGGCGATCGGCACCGGGCTCGCGTCGTTCGCTGGCGTCGGCAGACGGCTCGAGCGCAAGGGCGAGCGGCATGGTGTCGTGGTCTACGACGACTACGGCCACCACCCGACGGCGATTCGCGCGACGATCGCGGCGATGCGGCAGCTCGAGCCCGGCCGCCGCCTGTGGGTTGCCTGCGAGCCGTTGACATATCACCGGACCGCTGCACTCCTCGACGCGCTCGCGGCCGCCCTCGCGACCGCCGACGCCGTCGCGATCTCGGACATCTGGGCCGGTCGCGATCTCGACACGACCGTCGTCACGTCAGCCGATGTCGCGGCAGCGACGGCGCGACTGCGTCCCGAGATGACGGTCGTCGCCCCCGGATCCGTGGAGGCGACCGCCGACTGGCTGGCTGGCGAGATCAGGTCGGGCGAGGCGGTCCTGGTCATGGGCGGCGGCCGGAGCTACCGGATTGCCGAGCGGCTGCTGGAGCCGCTCGCGGAGAACGAGTAGAGTTCACATCCCGACGCCTCACCGGGCCGTCCCGCCGACGATCCGGCGGCATCGCGCGCCGGGGGAGCCGGGCGGCACCAAGGGACACCGACCGGCTCGGCAAACGGCCGCAGCCCGGGCGGCGACCAGCATGGGAGGCAACGGAGCACCGATGGCCGGAGATGTCTCCTTCGACGTGGTGAGTGAGTTCGACGTCCAGGAGCTGCGCAACGCGCTGGACCAGGTTCGGCGCGAGGTCATCCAGCGGTATGACTTCAAGGGCGCGACCGTCGAGCTGGAGCAGGACGCGACCGAGCTCATGCTGGTCACGGACGACGAGTTCCGGGCCGCCGCGGTGAAGGACCTCATCGAGTCGAAGGCGGTGCGCCGGAACCTGTCGCTGAAGATCTTCGACTTCGGGAAGGTGGAGCCGGCGGGCGGGAACAAGGTGCGCCAGCGGATCGGACTCCGGCGCGGCCTGTCCGAGGACCTCGCCAAGAAGCTCACGAGGCTCATCCGTGACGAGTTCCCCAAGGTGAAGTCGCAAATCCAGGGGGATGCGGTGCGCGTGTCGGGCAAGAGCAAGGACGAGCTCCAGCGGGTCATCACCCGACTTCGGCAGTTGGACGAGGTTGTCCCGCTCCAGTTTCAGAACTACCGCTGAGACCGTGATCCCCGGTGCGCGGATCGGCCGCATTCTCATGGCGCTGCTGGCGCTCATCGTCACGATGAGTCTGCTCGTGACGCTGCTCCCCAACCCGAATTCCTGACACGGAGGGCCCGACCCTGGACGCGATGCCAGCGCCATTCGAGGACGTCGAGCCCGAGGCAGGAGAGGGCGAGGTTGTCGACCCGGCCGTGCCCGCAGCCGAGGTCATCGCACCAGGCGCAACTGAAGCTGCCACCATCGCCGAGGAGCCCGCCCCGATCGCGCCGGTCGTGCCCGATGGACCCGTCACCGTCGGGCGCATGGTCGCCGAGGCACTCCGTCGGGCCGGCGTCCGGTGGGCATTCACCGTGCCGGGCGAGAGTTTCCTCGGCCTGATCGATGGGCTCGAAGGCGCCGGGATCAACGTCGTCGCCACGCATCACGAGGGTGCAGCTGCGTTCATGGCGGAGGCGCACGCCCAGCTGACGGGGCGACCCGCCGCCTGCCTGGCGACGCGCGCCGTCGGCGCCGCGAACCTCGCGATCGGAATCCACACCGCGACGGCAGACTCAAGTCCGATGTTCGCGCTCGTTGGCCAGGTCGACCGCTCCGCGAAAGGTCGAGAGGGCTTTCAGGAGGCGGATCTGGTCGGCAGCATCGGGCGGCTCGCGAAGTGGGCCGCCGAGCCTCGCGACCCCGCCGACGCCGTTCTCGTCGTTGAACGCGCGCTGGTCGAGGCGACGACAGGGCGTCCCGGGCCCGTCCTCCTCGCCCTGGCCGAGGACCTCCTCGACGAGCTCGTTCCAGATGGCGGGGCGATTCCCACACCACGGATCGTGGCCCGCCGTCCGACGGACGGGGAGGTCGGCGCCGTGCTCCATCTCCTCGCCGGCGCTGAGCGGCCGGTGATCCTCGCGGGCGGAGGGATCCTCCGGGCCCGGACCTCGAACGACCTCGTCCGGCTTGCCGAGCTCCTGCGGGTGCCCGTGATCGGCGCCTGGCGGCGCGGGGACGTGATCTCGAACGATCACCCGCTCTTCCTCGGCATGACCGGCTACGGTGCGCCGGCGACCGTCCGCGAGCGCCTCGGCGCGGCGGACGCGATGCTCGTCATCGGCTGCCGGCTCGGCGAGGTCGCGTCGTTCGGCTGGACGATCCCGGCCGAGGGCACCCGCTGGGCACATGTCGATCTCGCGCCGGGCCGGCCTTCGCCAACGCTGCGTCCCCCGGACATCGCCGTCGAGGCGGACGCCAAGCAGTTCCTCCGCGCGGCGATCTCGCGCCTCGAGGCTCGCGGCGTCATCGACGCTGCGAGTGTGGACGCCCGGGTCCAACGGAACGTCGCCGATCGGGCGGCATGGGAGCAGGCGACGGTGGTCGACGGCCACCCCTGGAACGGCCCGGGGATCCACCCCGGACAGGCGGTTTCCACCCTTCGTCGACTCCTCCCCGACGACGCGATCGTCACGACCGACGCCGGAAGCTTCGCCGGCTGGGCGGCTCGCGGGTTCCGCTTTCGGCGACCGGGCACCTTCCTCGGCCCGACGTCGGGTGCCATGGGGTACGGCCTGCCGGCGGCGATTTGCGCCGGGCTCATCCATCGCGATCGGACGGTCGTGGCCCTCGTCGGCGACGGTGGGCTCGGGATGACGCTCGCGGAAGTCGAGACCGCCGTGCGGATGGGCCTCCGGACGATCGTCGTCGTGTTCGACAACGAACGATACGGGATGATCCGGACGCACCAGGAGCAGCGCGAGGGCGGGTCGACGGCCGGAACGGACCTCGGCCCGATCGACTTCGCGGCTGCGGCCCGGGCGCTCGGGGCGCGCGGTGCGCGGGTCGATACCGATGCAGCGCTCGAGCCGGCGCTCCGCCAGGCGTTGGTAGCGGATCGCCCAACGGTCATCCAGCTGGCGATGGATCGACGCTGGACGGGAGTCGACGCCACGCCCTGACATACAGACTGTCGTCGCCAGCCGCTACATGGGCGTCAGCCCGGGGAGCGTCGCCGCCGGCGCTTCGGCGGCTCGTCGGCCGACCTGGCCTGGGCGTCCTGAATCTGCTTGAAGACCTTGCCCATCCCAGGGTTGAGCAGGGCCCGGCGCTCGGCCTCGAGGTCCTTGTCCCGTCGCCGGGTGCGCTCCGCTTCGCGGGGATCGAGATCCTCGTCCATGGGCCACGATGCTACGCCGTCGCCGGACGGACGCGCTGCCGCTCGACTGGCTTGCGGTCAGGCGTCGAACCGCACCGCCAGGTACCCGACCGTCCGGTCTGTCGGACCGCCGCGGTCGGCGGAGGTCGCGGTCGCCAGCCGGGTCGCCGAGACCGCGCCCATCGCCCGGAGCGCGGCCAGGCCAACGATCGAGGGCTCGACGCCGCACATCCCGCAGACGAGCCCGGGGATCCGCGCGGCCCTGATCGCGGCCTCCCCGGCCGCGAGCGCCGCCGGATCGAGCGCGACGATGGGATGGAGGAGGGCCTCGGTCACCTCCGCGCTCGCCGCGGCCGACGGGTAGTGCGCCATGTCCGTGCTCACCGCCAGCGTGATGCCGCTGCCTGCTGAGCGGAGGCGTGCCAGCAGCTCGCCGAGCCGCCGCCCGGCGTCGATCGCCGCGATGCCGGTCCCGGCCGAGACGGCCAGCGGGACGATCGTCGCGTCGGGTCGGACGGCCTGGAGCAGCGGCAGCTGGACCTCAATCGCGTGCTCGGCTGCGTGGGCGTCGCGGTCGATGACGAACGGGGCACCGAGGTCGACGGCATCACGGGCGAGGCGATCGTTCACGAGCACGTCGCCAAGCGGCGTCCGCCAGGCCCCGGCGTCCCAGATGCCGATCCCATCCAACCACCCGGCCCGGTGGTTCGTCCCGAGGATGACGACCGTCAGCGGCGAGGTGATGCCGTCGGCGACGGGCGTCGGCGAGGCGAGCGCCGACCAGCCCGCCGCCGCGACCACGCCCGAGTAGTCGAGCCCGGCGTGCGGGACGAGGAGCCCGGCCGGGATCGGAGCGGACGGCGTTCGTGCAGCGGCGTCTGGCCTAACCAGGCGAGCAGCGTCGGCCATGAGGTCCTGGACGAGTGCCGCGAGTGCGCCGGGGGATGGCGGATAGAACGAGCCGGCCACCGCAGCGGAACGAACCCGCCCGACCATGGGTCCCGTGACGGTTCCGGGCACTCCGTCGCCTCCGGTCACCCGCACAGCATCCGCTCCGCGCGCGGGTCGTCGTCCCGTGCCCTGTCCTCGCGCCCGAGGCCGACGCCCTCGAGCAGGCGCCCGCACCCGGGGCACGCGCCCGCGCGGGTCAGGTGGACCCGCGTCCGGTAGCCGTGCCGCTCGATGAGCAGTCGGGCGCAGCCGGCGCAGCGGGTGTCCTCGAGGTCCAGCTCTGGGGCGTTGCCGACATAGACGTGTCGCATCCCCGCGTCGCGCCCGATCTGGGCGGCACGCCGCAATGAGGACAACGGCGTGGGCGGGACATCGAGCATCTCGTGGGCCGGAAAGAACCGGCTGATGTGCCACGGCACCAGCGGGCCGAGCGTCGCGACGATCCATGCGGTCAGGGACCGGAGCTCCGCATCCGAGTCGTTCAGGCCGGGAATGACGAGCGTCGTGAGTTCCAGCCAGATGCCGGCATCGCGCATCGCGACGATTGCCTCGAGGACATGCGCAAGCCGCGCCCCGCAGAGCTTGCGGTAGAAGGCATCGTCAAACGCCTTCAGGTCGACGTTGGCCGCATCGAGGACTCCGGCCAGGAGGCCCACGGCCTCCGGCGTCGCGTAGCCGTCGGTGATGAAGAGGTTGCGAAGACCGGCCGCCCTGGCAAGACGCCCGGTGTCGAGCGCGTACTCGAGAAAGACCGTCGGCTCGACGTACGTGTACGCGACCGAGCGGGCCCCGGCCCGCACCGCCTCGGCCACAACCTCCTCGGGCGGCAGCCGCCGGACGGGGATGTCGAGACCGAGGCGTGGCGCCTGCGCGATCTCCCAGTTCTGGCAGAAGCGGCAGTGGAACGGACAACCCGTCGTCGCGATCGAGTAGCTGAGGGACCCCGGGTCCACATGGAAGAGTGGCTTCTTCTCGATCGGGTCCAACCCGACCGCCGCCACGGCGCCGTAGGCATCGCACATGAGCCGGCCGTCGCGATGTTCCCGGACGCCGCAGATCCCGTGTCGACCCGGCCGGACGAGACAGCGATGTGCACAGACGCCGCAGCGGATGCTCCCGTCGGGCTGGGTCTCAGCCAGCACAGACGGGACGGCGGCGCGCTGCGGCGAATGAAGAGCCATCTCGTCGCCGCGAGTCTGGAGCCGCCCGAAACCAGCGGCCAGTGCCGGCCGGTCCGGATTCCGGGATGAACTGCTCTCGCGCGGGATTCAGTCGCGCGGGATCCGTCGCGACGCTGGGAAAGGGAGCGCCGCCATGACCACGATCGCGCCGGATCCCCGCCGCTGTGACACGGCCGCCCGGCGAGGGCGCCGAGGCGCCCCCCCGGAGCTCAGCCGACCCGGCGCGCCTCCCAGCCCGACTCGCCCCGCCGGACCTCGTAGGCGGGCTGGTCGTAGAGGGCCGGACCGCGAACGACGTGGCCGTCCCGGAGCCGGTACCGCGCGCCGTGCACAGGGCACTCGAGGCAGCCGTCGGCGACCTTGCCGTCGGAGAGCGACCCCGCCGCGTGCGCGCACGTGTCGTGGAGGGCATGAATCGTGGCGCCCTCGCGGACGAGGACGAGCATGTTGATCCCCAGCTTGGCTCTCGCCGGGACGAGCTCCGGGAGCGCGTCGGGCTCGACGCCATCGGCGGTCTCCAGGCGAATCCATTTCGTGCCGCTGCCACGAAAGGCATGACGGCTGACCATGTTCCCGAAGACGAACACGAGGTCGCCGCCGGCGTACGCGGCCGCGACGATGACGAGAAACCCGATACCCAGCAGGATCAGCGGCAGGCCCCCGGTGGCGTCGTTGCCGATCCGGAGCAGAAGCGAGGCGGCCGTGAGGGCCCCGCCGACGAGCATCAGGAGGCCGTGGACCGTCGCCCTGGTCCGGGTCCGCCCGTCCGCATCGCTGTAGTCTGCGAGCCCGGTCACGACCGAGGCAAAGAAGGCGAGCTGGGCGACGACGACGGCCAGGAAGGCGCCGCGCGCCACCCCGGCGACGTCGAGCACAAGTGCCACGAAGAAGGCCCCGATCGGCACATCGGTGATCGCCGGGTGGAGTGGATGGCCGAGCCATGTCCCGTTCAGCAGGTCCTTGATCGGCCGAATGGGCCGGAAGACCGCGACGAGCACGCGGTTGACGGCGTCGCCGAGGGGACGCGCCCAGCCGTCCTGGGCATCGAGCAGCCGGATCAACAAGCGTCCGATCACGGATCCCTCCTCACATCAACGCCCCTCCCCGCCACGGGCGATGCCCGGCGGATCGTCGGACTGTACATGCCCGCACCCGCAGAGAACAGGGGTCAGCCACCGGAGACCGCCGGGATGACGTGCACGTCCGCACCTGGCGGCACCGGTGTCTCGAGCGTGGCTCGGGCCCCGGCCACGAAGACGTTGAGGTGCGTCCGGATGACCGGGCCGGCGTCGAGCAGCCGGGTCCGGATCCCCGGCACCTGGCGGTCGAGCTGGTCGACGACCTCGGCGACCGTGACGCCCGTAACCTCGATCCGTCGCGGGGCGTCCGGGAACAGGGCGACGAGAGACCGCGGCAGGTGGACGATCGCGGGACGGGGGGACTCGGCCATCGGGCTCGCCGCCGTCTCAACCGGCCACCGCCGCTTCGACCGACCAGATCGGCGGCAAGTTGTCGGCGAGCAGCCGCCAGGTGGCGCCCTCATCGGGGCTGCCGTACAGCTGACCGGTGCTGGTGCCGAAATAGACCCCGACCGGGTGGAGGCTGTCGACGGCCATGGCCTCGCGCAGGACGCCGATGAACGCGTTCCGCTGCGGCAGACCCTCACCTGATCGAACCCAGGAATCACCGCCGTCATGAGTCCGCCAGACCGCGGCGCTCGCCTCGGGCATGTACCGGCCAAGCTCCGGCGGGGTGAGCGGGATCGTCCAGACGGTACGCGGGTCACGCGGGTGCGCCGTCATCGGGAAGCCGAACTGGGAAGGGAGCCCGGCCGTGATCTCCTCCCAGTGGCGGCCACCGTCCACCGAGCGATAGACGCCGCAGTGGTTCTGCTGGTAGAGGTGCTCGTCGCCATCTGCCGCCATGACGACCTTGTGGACGCACTGGCCGAACTCGGGGTACACCTCGGGGTGGAAGTCTGCCCGGACCCCGTGGTTGCGGGTCTCCCACGTCGCACCGCCGTCGCGCGTCTCGAAAACACCGACCGCGGAGATGCCAACCCACAGCCGATTGCCGTCGGTAGGGTGGGGGACGATCGAGTGGAGGATCAAGCCGCCGTTCCCGGGCTGCCATTCGGGGCGGGTGGGGTGGTTCGTCAGGCCCTCGATGTGCGCCCAGGTCCGGCCACCGTCGACGCTCTGGAAGAGCCCGGCGGGCTCGACGCCGGCGTAGATCGCGTCCCGGGCTACGCTCACGTTCCAGACCGTCTTGACGCCTGGGCCGTCGTCGCCATACGTCAGGCCCTCACCCGAGTGGGTCCAGGTCTCGCCGAGGTCCTCGCTCCGCCAGATCGCCGGGCCGTACCACGGGCTCCCTCCGCCCGCGAGGAGGGCGCCGGATCCGGGGTCTACACAGACATCGTGGATCGGCCAGCCCTCGCACAGTGGTCCCCGGAGCGCCCAGTCACGCCGGCGGGCGTCCCCCTCAAGCACGAAGACCCCCTTCGGCGTCCCGACGAGCAATGCGAGTCGCTCGGCCACGTCCCCCTCCCTTACGATTCCGGCCGCCTGGAATCTACCCGACCGGCCGATCTTGGTGTTCGATCTCGTCAGGGGCTCAGCGAGCGGCGGCGAGGCGGTCCGCTTCGACGCGGAGTGCGTCGGTCACCTTGGCGAGCGGCGCCAGGTAGGCGATCGCACACTGGTCGCGGCAGCGCATCGCCAGCTCGGCGACGTCGCGCAGGCGCTCCTCCATGAGCGTCCAGGCGGCTTCGCGATGGGGGAGGAGGTAGTCCACGGCGTAGAACAGCTCGAAGCTGGGGCCGGCGGTCCGCCCGGGATGCTCCGCGCCGACGGGCAGCCGAGTCAGAAGCCCGCCGAGGGGTTTGATCGCACCGTACATCAGGCTCACCGCGACGTCGGCGAGCGTCCCAAGCTGCTCGTCCGTCTCGTCCGTGTGTGCGAAGTACCGGGCCAGCAACTGGAGGAGCACCTCGTTCACGGCGTTGAGCAGGTCCATGCAGCGATTGGTGAACCCGTCGGTGATGATCGGCATCACCATCCCGCTGTCCGATTCGCGAACGCAAACGGCGAGGACCGGGCGCGCCGGTTCGAAGGCCGGATCGACCTCCCGCGCGGCCAGGTACTCGTCGAGGATGGCGATCAGTCGCCCGAAATGGGCCTCGCGCCAGTCGCCGCGCGCCCCTTCGCCCTGCTCGACGATCGTGTCGATGCCGCGCCGAGCCGAAGCGAGGTCCGTGACCGGAACGAGCTCCTCCCAGCGGAAATGCTCGGCGGTCGCCTGTGCCCGCGGCGGCCCGATGAACAGGCCCGCCTCACCGAGCTTCCCAGCGAGGTGCTCCAGGCCGTTCTCGATGGAGCGGTACAGGTGTCCGATCGTGTCGAAGTCCTGGAGGCGTGGCCCGATCTCATCCTCGCCGGCCGGCGGCAGGGCGGCCGCCTTGCCGAGCGCCGCAAAGGCCTCCACGTCCTCCATCTCGACGTCCTCGGGGCGTTCAAGGAAGGCAAAATGCCGGAGCGTCGCCTCGCCGAACGGCAGCAGCGCCATCTGGATCCCCGCCGGGTAGGCGCGCTTTGGCAGCGGAAAATTGGGACGCGCGAGCCGTGGGGCGGCACCCACCGCCGTCAGGACGTTCTGGACGATCGCGAGGTGGAGCATCTCCTGCTCGGCGATATGGATCAGCTCGCGTCGCCAGCGCTTCACCATCGCGAGCGCCTCCGGCGCCAGCCCGTCATCTTCCCGGTCCTTCATGCTGAAGGCCGCGTACAAGTACTGGCACATGACGAGATGCTCGAGCTCGGCCGCCTTGCCGAGCGTGTAGATGAGCGACTCTCGATGCTCCAGGACCATCGGGGCACCGGGCACGACGGGCGCGCCGCGGGTTCCGATGACGTGCGAGAGCCGTCCGCCGGATCCGGGACCTACAGAGATGCTCATCACTGCCTCACGGGAACGCTCGAAGCCTGCCCGCACAGTCTACGTCGCGAGCACGTTGCATCGGGACGCGTTACGCTTCCTCAATGTAGTTGCGGCCGCAACCACAGTGAGAGAGGATCGCCGGTGCCCGACTCGAGCTCGAATCCCTGGGAGGACGACCTGATTGCCGATCTTCGAGCCAACGGGGGTCGGCCGTCGGCCGGTCCGCTGGCCGGCCATCCGCTCCTGATCATGCAGTCGACTGGCGCGAAGAGCGGGGAGCCGAGGCGGGCGATCCTGACCTATACGCGCGACGGAGACGATTTCGTCGTCGCGGGCACGAAAAGCGGTGCGCCCACCGATCCGCTGTGGGTCGGGAACATCCGCGCGAACGGCAGCATAACCCTCGAGGTTGCGAACGAGACGTTCCGGGCGACGGCCACGATCGTCGAGGGTTCGGAGCGTGACCGACTCTGGGGCCAGCATGTTGCCGAGCTGCCATGGTTTGCGCCGTACCCCGAGATGGCGGGCCGCCCGATCCCGATGATCAGGCTCCGCCGCCGGCAGGGCTGACCTCTGATCGGCGGTCCGCCTGGCCTGTCGGGCTACTGCCGCTGGAGCGGGATGAAGCGGCGAATGGCCACGAACGTCCAGACTGCCTCGACGACCCCGAACGGCCAGGCGCCGGATAGAAAGCCGTAGGCGCTCGACAGGGCACAGCCCACGACGAACCCGAGAACGAACCGCCGGCCGCGCGACTCGAGCGCGTACATGACCATCATGAAGGTCAGTACCGCTACCCCGAACGCAGTGATCCAGCTCACGACGAGACTCTACCCTGTGTCGATGACCGACCCAAACCTCGACCAGCCCATGCGTGATCCGGTGAGCGTCGCCGTCGTTCAACCGCCGTGCGTCTCGTATGACGTCGCCCTGAATGCGGCGACCCACGCGGCAACCGTGCGTGCCGCCGGCGCTCGCGTCGTGGTCTTCCCGGAGCTCTCCCTGACCGGATACGAGCTCGCTGCCCCGGCCGTCACCGTCGATGACCCGCGCCTGGCGCCGATCCTCGAGGCCTGCACGGAAACCGGGGCCATCGCGCTGGTTGGCGCTCCCGTGCCAGGTGCGGGCGGCCGACCACAGATCGGGATGCTGGCGGTCGATGGAACCGGAGCCAGCGTCGTCTACCGCAAGGTCTGGTTGGGCGGAGCCGAGCCCGACCACTTCGCTCCGGGCGACCGACCGGCCGTCCTCGACGTCGATGGCTGGCGGCTCGGCCTCGCGATCTGCAAGGACACCGGCATCCCGCAGCACGCGGCCGATACCGCCGCGCTGGGGATGGATATCTACGTTGCCGGGATGCTGGAAGCCGACGAGGACGTGGCGATTCTCGCTCAGCGTGCCCGCCGCATTGCCGCCGGCCACGGCGTCTGGGTCGCCATCGCGAGCTTCGCCGGGGCCACCGGCGGTGGGTACGTTCGCGCCGCTGGCTGCTCAGGGATCTGGGCGCCAGACGGGGCCGTGATCGCCCGGGCCGGGAAGGAGGTCGGTGCGATTGTCCGCATGATGCTTGGCTGATCCGTTGCGCCCCGGGCTTGCCAGGCTCCTCGTGCCCGGAGCATCCGTCGCCCCTTCTCCGTCGTCGTGCTCTACGATGCGGATGGAGGTGAGCGTGACGTATCCCGTCCCCGGCAATCCCATCGACCGGATCCCGAAGGTCGAACTGCATTGCCACGTCGAGGGAACCGTCCGCCCGTCGACCGTCGTGGAGCTGGCGCGCAAGGCCGGGCGGCCGCTGCCGGTCGACGATCCGGCCGACCTCTACCGTTACGACTCGCTCGATTCCTTCCTCTCCATCTTCTGGCTCGTCCAGGAGACCCTGGTCACGCGTGACGATTGGGCACGGATCGCCTATGAGTCCCTGGTCGACGCCTCCGGCCACGGGCTGCGCTATCGGGAGATGTTCTTCACCCCGGCTCGCCACCTCGCCGCGGGCCAGGACCTCGCCGGGATCGTGGCCGGCCTGACCGATGGGATCGAGGCTGCGGAGGCAGAGACTGGCGTCCGCTGCCGACTCATCGCCGACATCGACCGCGCGTACGGTCCTGCCGCCGGCCTCGAGCTCGTCGAATGGATCGGCGAGCTGCGCCGCGCGGGCCGGGCGGAGCGGGTGATCGGGATCGGCGCCGACTCCACGGAGCTCGGCGTCGACCTGCGCGCCTTCGAGCCTGCGTTCGCGGCCGCTCGCTGGCTGGGCTTTCGCCGTACGTGCCACGCGGGCGAGGCGGTGGGGGTCGGTCCGGACAACATCCGGGTGGCGCTCGACGTCCTCGGTGCGGAGCGGATCGACCACGGGGTCGCCATCGCCGAGGATCCGGCACTCGTCCGCGAGGTGGCCGCCCGCGGCGTTCCACTCACCGTCTGCCCGCTGAGCAACGTCGTGATCGCGAACCGCTATCGCCAACTGTCCGACCATCCGCTACTGGCGTTGCGTGACGCCGGCCTGCTCGTGACGGTCAACACGGACGATCCCGCGATGATGGAGCACGACCTCGGTCGTGAGTACCGGCTCCTCGGAGAGGCGTTCGACCTCGATCTCGAGGCACTCGGCCGGCTCGCCCGCGAGGGCATCGATTCGACCTGGCTGGACGACTCCGAACGCCGATCGCTCCGGGCCGAATTCGACCGCGCCTGACGCCAGCGTCAGGCGGCCGCGGGTGCTGGCGGGCATGAAGGGCCGATCTTCCGATGCGCGCGGGCGAACGATCCCGGCCCTTGTCAAGCGTCCCGCGAAGGCCCACGCTGGCGGTCCACGTGGCAGGAGGGCGTCCCATGGCAGATACACAGGCGATCGCGGCGGCATTCGAGGCGGCGCTGCAGTCAGACGACTTCGAGGCCATGACGAAGCTGACGATGGAGTACGCCTCGGATGATTTCATCCAGAACTGGCCCCAGTCGGGCGAGCGCATCAACCGGGCGAACTCGCTGAAGCTCTTCGAGAGCTACGGCGAGCGCACCGGAACGAGCCCGACGTTCACCTACAAGCGGATGCTCGGCGGGGGAGACCTCTTCGTCATCGAGGGCACGATCGATTACGGCGACGGCGTCCCGGTCAGTTACGTCGGGATTGGCGAGCTTCGCGACGGGAAGGTCGCCAGGATGACCGAGTACTTCGCGAACCCATTCCCGGCGCCCGAGTGGCGCGCGGCGTTCGTCGAGCGGACGTAGCCGGGACGGCCGTCCGCGTGATCGCCGCGGGAGCGACGACCCCGGCGGGCTTCCGATCCTCGGGCATACGTGAAGGGTCCAAGGGGCTTGGCGTGGGGTAATACTTCGAGTATGAAGACCGCTGTGTCCGTGCCTGATGAGGTATTCGAGCGAGCCGAGCGCCTCGCGCGCCGCGAAGGTCGATCGCGGAGCGAGGTCTACAGCTCGGCTCTTCGCGAATATGTCGCCAGGCACGCGCCCGACGAGCTCACCGAGGCGATAGACCGGTCGCTGCAGGAGCTCGGCAACGAGGCAGCTATCGATCCATTCGGAGGTGCTGCGGCCGGCCGAACGATGGCGTCAATCGATTGGTGATCGCCCAGGGCGATGTCTGGTGGGCGGATCTGTCCGACCCGGCAGGATCGGCCCCCGGCTTTCGGCGACCCGTCGTGGTGGTCCAGTCGGATGCATTCAATCGAAGCGCGATCCGCACGGTTGTCTGCGTGCCGCTCACGAGCGTCCTGGCCGGGATCGACGTCGTCCTCGGCCGCCCGTAGAGACCCACCAGCTCGAACATCGCGGATCTGGGTTGGATTGCAGCGCGAAGGCCGCGAATGTCCGCACCGTGATCCTGACGCGCTTGACACCGTGAGACATTGACTGTACGTTTGGTACGACTCGTACAAGTGGAGACCGAGGTGGCGACAACGATCAGTGTCAGTGAGGCTCGGGAGGATTTCGCAGAGCTCGTCAATCGCGTGGCGTACGCAGGCGAGCGCGTCCGCGTTGTCCGCCGGGGCCGAGAACTCGCAGCGGTGGTTCCGGTGGGGGATGTCGAGCTCCTTGAGGCGCTCGAAGATGAACTGGATCTCGCTGCAGCCCGAGATGCGCTTGCGGACCCGGCAAACGCACAACGGCTGTCCCTTGATGAGGTCCGCATGCGCCTCAGCCGATAGTAGCGAGGCGACGGGGGAAACGTGGCTGGCCGGTATGGGATCGAGTTCCTGCGCAGTGCTGCGCGCGAGCTCGAGAAGCTTCCACGCGACGCCCGCGGCCGGGTCATGGCCGCCGTCCTGGCATTGGCCGACGCGCCAAGTCCACAGGGAGCCATGCTCCTCTCCGGGACCGGACGCGAACGTATCTGGAGGATCCCGGTTGGGCAGTACCGCGTGCTCTACCAGGTCGAGGACGAAACGATCACCGTGGTCATCGTGCGTGTGGCGGATCGCCGTGAGGCATACAACACGACAGCCATCCGAAGGCTACTCGACCAACTCGGCCGGGGGCGCTGATCGTCGCATGGAGCAGACATGACCGGCCCCGGCCGGTAGATCGGCTGGTGCTATCATTGATAGCAGAGGTGATGACGTGAGCCAGCTGATCGTCCGCAATGTGGCTGAGGACATCGTTCGGGCCCTCAAGCGCCGTGCTGCGCGCCATGGGCGCTCGGCAGAAGCGGAGCATCGCGAGATCCTGCGCGCAGCCCTCCGCGACGATCAGGATCGCGCCTCGTTCAAGGCCCTTCTGGCCTCGATGCCCGACGTCGGAGAGGACCTCGACTTCCTCGTCCCGCGCGACCTGCCCCGCGAGAGCCCGTGAGCTGGCTCGTCGACACGAACGTCCTGTCCGAGCTTCGGAAGGGAGACCGCGCCAACGGCGGCGTCCGCGCCTGGTTCGCCGACGCCCGCGAGGACGAGCTGTTCACGAGCGTCCTCGTCCTCGGCGAGGTCCGACGTGGAATCGAGTCGATCCGCCGGCGCGATCCAACGGCCGCGATTGCGCTTGAGCAATGGCTCGCGCGTCTGGCGACGACGTTCAGCGACCGTGTCCTGCCGATCGACGCCCGCGTCGCCGACCGATGGGGTGTCCTGAACGTGCCGGACCAGATCCCCACCGTGGACGGCCTCCTGGCAGCGACCGCCCTCGTTCACGACCTCGTGCTGGTGACCCGTAACACGCGGGACGTCGAGCGCACGGGCGTCCGTCTGCTTGACCCGACCGCACCATGAAGCCCTGAAGGCCGCGTGCGCCCACGGGCGGTCAGGCCTGCGAGAAGTCCGCGGTCGACGGTATGACCGCGGGCGGGGTGCCCATGACGATCAGGCGATAGGCTTCGCATCGTCGAGATGGACGCGAAGGAGCGGTGATCAATGAAGCTGCGTGCGACCTTCGGCCGTGCCGACGACTGACGCGAACAAGCCGACCATGTCCGACGACACCCGAATCGATCGCTGGCTGTGCGCGGTGCGCCTCGTCAAGACCCGGCCCATGGCGACCCAGCTGTGCGAAGGCGGGCACGTCCGCGTCAACGGCAACCCGGCAAAGTCGTCGACCAAGGTTCGCGCCGGCGACGTGCTGCATGCGCTGATCGCCGACCGCGAGCGGATCGTCGAGGTGGTGCGGCCGATCGAGACGCGCGTCGGCGCGCCGGTCGCCCTTACGTGCTACGTCGACAACAGCCCCCCGCCGGTCATCCGCGAGATCGCGCCCAGCATCAAGGTGGTCCGCGGCGAGGGCCGGCCGAGCAAGCGTCTTCGCCGCGAGCTCGAGCGGATGCGGCAGTCGGGACGCGGCGGATAGCTCGATCAGGCCCGGATGACGGTGAGGCCCGGGAGTTCGACGTAGTCATCGTCCTGCGTCACCACCGCGACGCCGAGGGCGATGGCCGTCGCCGCAATCCAGGAGTCGTTGACGGGCATCCGAAGGCCGCGAGCTCGGAGCTCGACGCGGAGGCGTGCCCATGCGGCGGCGACCCGCTCGTCGACGGGGATCGGGTCCAGCGCGAGGGCGGCCGTCAGCGTCACGAGCCGGCGATCGCGGGCTGCCACGTGGGTCGCCGAGAGCACGCCTGCCCAAAGCTCGCCAATCGTGATGACCGAGACAGCCAGGCGATCCGGCAGGAGCTCGGATCGTAACGGCCGGCCGGTCTCACGCGCGATGAACAGGCTGGTGTCCGCGATGCCGTCGGTCATCGATCGGGCGGCTCGTCCGTGAGGTCCGGGGCGAGGTCGCGCAGCTCGGTGCTCAGCGCGGGATCAGCCTGGACGTCAGCGAACTGGCCCATGAAGGCCTCGCGACTCACCCAGCGTGGGCGAACGCCGAGCCCATCGCGGCCACCGAGGTCGTGCCTGGGCTGGTCGGCGACGGAGGCCGGCGCCTCGCGCGCCAGATGCCCGGTCAGGGCTTCTTCGATCCCGTCCCGGATGAGGCGAGCCTCGCTCCGGCCCTGCTCGCGAGCGGCGGCCGCGAGCGCCGCCTTCTGCTCGGTGGTGAGGTAGACCGTGGTCTTTTCCATGCCACCCACTATACCATACATGGGTGGCGCTCCTGCCCACCGGGATGCAGTCGTGCGCCGGCGAGTACTCAGCCCTTGATCCGCATTGCGATCCCCGGTCATAAATCTCTGCACCGAACTGCGGTAGCCTATCGTGCAAGCGCTGACAGGGGAGGGGAGTGGCGTTGAGCCAGCCCACGATGACGCCGGCAGCCTTCGCGCAGAAGTGGCGCGGCGTGACGACCACGGAGAAGGCCTCGTCCCAGTCCCACTTCATCGACCTGTGCCGGATGCTCGGCGAGCCGACGCCCCATGACGCCGACCCGACGGGCGAGCAGTACGCCTTCGAGCGGCGCGTCACGAAGGCCGGGGGAGGGGAGGGCTTCGCCGACGTCTGGAAGCGCGACTTCTTCGCCTGGGAGTACAAGGGCAGATACAAGGACCTGAAGGCCGCGTACCTCCAGCTCCTGAACTACAAAGATGACCTTGGCAACCCGCCGCTCCTGATCGTCAGCGACCTCGACCGGATCGAGATCCGGACCAACTTCACCGGCCTGTCACCGGTTCTGACGACGATCACGCTCGACGATCTCGCCGCGGACGACCCTTCGAAGCCGCTGCGCCTCCTGCGCGACGCCTTCACCGCCCCCGACGAGCTCCGGCCGCGGATCGAGCAGGCCCAGATCACCGAGAAGGCCGCCCGCCACTTCGCCGAGCTCGCCCAGGCGCTCCGATCGCGCGGCCACGATCCCGACGCCGTGGCGCACTTCCTCGATCGGATCCTGTTCTGCCTGTTCGCCGAGGACGCCGGCCTCCTGCCGAAGGGCATCTTCACCCGGCTGTCGATGGCGTCCCATGGCCGGGCCGACGTCTTCACGAATGCACTCGGCGAGCTGTTCGCGAAGATGAGCGATCGGGGCGGCCTCTTCGGGACCGAGGAGATCGACTGGTTCAACGGCGGCCTCTTCGACTCGAACGAGGCGCTCCAGCTGACCGGGACGGAGATCAACACCCTCCTCGAGGTCAGCCGCCTCAACTGGGCGCTCATCGAGCCGGCGATCTTCGGAACGCTCTTCGAGCGCGGCCTGGACCCCGACCAGCGGGCCCAGCTCGGCGCCCACTACACGGACCGCGATGCAATCTGGGGCCTGGTGGAGCCGGTCATCCTGCGCCCGCTCCGGCGCGAGTACGTCGAGATGCAGACGCAGGTCACCAGGCTGCTGATGTCGGGCCGCAAGGTCACGAAGTCGACGCCGCGCGGCCAGAACCCGATCGCCGTCTTCGAGGCCTTCCTCGATCGACTTCGACGGGTCCGCGTGCTCGATCCCGCCTGCGGCTCCGGCAACTTCCTGATCGTCTCGCTGTGGGCGCTCAAGGACCTCGAGTTCGAGGCCATCAACTGGGGCTCGCTCGTCCTCCAGCGCCCGATGCAGGTCCCGCAGATCGGCCCCGAGGCGGTCCTCGGCATCGAGGTCAACCCGTATGCCGCCGAGCTTGCCCGCGTGACCATCTGGATCGGCGAGATCCAGTGGATGATCCGCCACGGCCTCGGCTACCGCCGCGACCCGATCCTTCGCCGGCTCGACCACATCGAGACCCGCGACGCGCTGCTCGACCTCTCCGACCCGACGAAACCTCGGGAGGCCGCGTGGCCCAACGCCGAGTTCATCGTCGGCAACCCGCCCTTCCTTGGCGCCAAGCTCCTGCGGCGCGGCCTGGGCAACGAGTATGCCGAGACGCTCTTCTTGATCTTCGGTGATCGCCTCCCGGGCATGAGCGACTTCTCGTCGTACTTTCACGAGAAGGCCCGGGCCGAGATCGCGGCCGGCCGGTCGAAACGCGCGGGTCTGCTCGCCACGCAGTCCATCCGTGGCGGCGCCAACCGGCGCGTTCTGGAGCGGATCAAGGAGACAGGTGACATCTTCTTCGCTCGTTCCGACGAGCCATGGATCCTGTCCGGGGCCACCGTCCACATCAGCTTCGTCGGCCAGGACGATGGCGCGGAGACCGAACGGCAGCTCGATGGTCAACGGGCGACCGACATCAACGCCAACCTGACGACGGGCGTCGATCTCACGCAGGCGCAGCGATTGCCCGAGAACGCCAGCATCGCCTTCATCGGCGACCAGAAGAGCGGCTCGTTTGAGATCTCCGCGCCACTCGCCGCCGAAATGCTCCGAGCACCGAACCCGGACGGCCGATCGAACGCTGATGTCGTCCGGCCATGGGTCAACGGCATGGATGTCACGCGCCGGCCGAGCGACACCTGGATCATCGACTTTGGTGTCGATATGACCGAAGCGGAGGCAGCCCTGTACGAGGCCCCGTTCGGATACGTCCAGCGCGTTGTCGGCCCTGAGCGCGCGAAGTCCGGCATCGGAGCCGACTCCTGGTGGCTCCACTGGCGCGCTCGTGGCGAAATGCGGATGGCGATCGCGCCGCTTCGACGATACATCGGCACGCCGATCCTGACCAAGCATCGGCTCTTCGTCTGGCTAGACTCGGCGATCCTCTCGGATCACCAGCTCGTCGCCATCGCGCGAGACGACGACTACACCTTCGGCGTCTTGCACTCGCGCGTGCACGAGCTGTGGGCCCGGGGCATGGGCACGCAACTCCGCGAGGTCGAGTCCGGCTTCCGCTACACGCCGTCTACCTGCTTCGAGACGTTCCCATTCCCGCACCCAACCGACGAGGAACGAGCGAGGGTCGGGGAGGCGGCCCGCCGGCTTGTCGAACTCCGTGATGGCTGGCTCAACCCACCCGGCCTCGCGCCCGCCGACCTCGCGAAGCGCACCCTCACCAACCTGTACAACCAGCGCCCCACCTGGCTCGACCACGCCCACGCTACCCTCGACGCCGCCGTCTTCACCGCCCTACGGCTGGCCCACCGATCTCACCGACACCGAGGTTCTCGAGCGCTTCCTGGCCGTCAATCTCACACGTGCGCAGCCAGAAATGGTCAAGTCCGCATCGAGCACCGGATAATCGGACGCGACGAGCGTCGAGGAGGGAACCGGAATGGACGTCACGGTACAAGGGCAGCGCGAACACATCGGCGAGCTGTGCCGCAGCTATGCTGTGCGCCGGCTGTCCCTCTTCGGCTCGGCGGTCCGTGACGACATTGTCGAGGCATGCAAGCTCTTGCCGGCGTTCACAAGCTCGAAGTCAGCCACCGAGTACGCCGCCGAACCCGAGTCAGCGCGATGACGGCGATCCAGCGTTTAGCGGCCGTCGTTGGCGAGCGGACGGGGTGGTCGCACGTGGTGGAGCGTATCGCTGGCCTACCGCAGCAACCGGCAGGTGAGCGCGAGCACCTATCCTCGCAGCGGGTCGCGCTCCGCACCCGATCAGAAGTTGACGCGGATCGCCGTCGGTCTTACTGTCCGTAGTAAGAACGCAGATTACAAAGGGGCTAGCGATGCGGATAACGACCAAGGGTCAGGTCACGATCCCCCAATCCATTCGTGAGCGAACGGGCCTGCTGCCGAACACGGAAGTTGAATTCCTCGTGGAGGAGGGGAGCGTGCGCCTTGTCAAGGCTGCCGTCGGTGTTCGTCCCACACGGGGGGCACAGGCAGTCCGGCGACTTCGCGAGCACGGCGGCGGTGTCCGAATGACCACCGACGAGATCCTGACCCTCACGCGCGGGGAATCATGACGCCCGTCCTGGTGGACAGCAACGTCCTCCTCGATGTTGCTACGGCCGATCCGGTCTGGAGCGCGTGGTCGAGCGCGGCCCTCGAGCGCACCGCCGACGAGTCTATCCTCATGATCAACCCGCTCGTGTACGCCGAGGTGTCCGTCGGCTTCCCGACGATCGAGGCCCTCGACGAGGCCCTCCCGGCCGGTCTCTACCGCCGCGAGGATCTCCCATACGAGGCCGCGTTCCTGGCCGGCAAGTGCTTCGTTCGGTATCGACGGGGTGGAGGATCCAAGGCTTCCCCGCTCCCGGATTTCTACATCGGGGCCCATGCAGCCGTGGCGGGCTACCGGCTCCTGACCCGCGACGCCGCGCGATATCGAACGTACTTCCCGAAGCTCCTGATTATCGCGCCATGACCCACGGCTACGGCGAGCGCTGGAGCGGGCATCTCCGGGCATGGTCCTCCGGGTAGCGGCTACCCCGGTGAACCGGCTCTCGCGATGAGTGCCCGAGCGGCAGCGTGACCACCCAGCCAACGCCCACAGCGGCAGCCTTCGCCGAGAAGTGGCGCGGCGTGACCACAGGCGAGCAGAGCCCGGATGGACGCGATGCCTCGACGTCCACCGCGCGCGCTCGGTCAGGACGCGGCCGGTTGACAGACTTATCAGAAGTGATATGTTCCATCGACACGTCACTTGGGAATATTTCTGATGAGTCCTCGGACACGTGAGCGGTCCACAACCGAGGCCGCTGGTGGGCCCGAGCCGCTCAGTCCGCTCGGATCCGACTACCGGATCGCCCGACGCCGCCGAATGGCGGACCCCGAGTACGCTGCGGCCGCGGTGGCCATTCGCCCCTTTGAGGGTCTGGCCCGCCTCGTCATCGCCTATCGGATCGAGAATGACCTTACCCAGGAACAGCTTGCCGAGCTGATGGAAACCAGCGCGCCGGCCATCAGCCGCCTGGAGAGTGGGCAGCATCAGCCGAACCTGGAGACCCTGCGGAAGTTCGCAGAGGTTTCACGGCGTCGGCTCCTCGTGGGATTTGAGGACGAGGTCGGAAACCGAGAGCTCGTCGGGGTGTAGATCCATGACCCTGTTTGAACGTGAACGCCAAGCCCTGGTTAGATCACCATCTCGCGATGAGTTGGTGATGCGATCGCGCGTCCTCGTGAAGGAGGAACTTGTGGCCGGCGCCTCATGCGACGAGGTCCTGGCGGCGCTCGAGGAACTCGGGGCTCACGATCCAGTCCCGCTGGACCTTGACACGATCTACGACTGGTATTGCCGAGGCGTCCAGCCCCGCCCCCAGCCGCCCGCGCAACGAGACAAGGCGTGACCAGCGTCGTACAGCCCGTCACCTTCTACGTGCCGGCGTCGGCCGGCGAGCCAGTCGAAGTCAAGGTCGTCCACTCTGGCCTCCGCATGGTGCTGGTGAACCGGGACTCGGTCCGACTGCTGGGAGACGAGTGGAAGGTGCTGGGCATCTACTTCCTGCTCGGGCCGGTGGACGGTGAGGCGGACCGCTTCCGTGCCTATGTCGGCGAGGTTGGCTGCGGATTTCACGGGTTTTGGCCACCCTGTTTCGCGCGAAATGGCCACCCTGTTTCGCCGGAAATGGCCACCCTGTTTCACGGGTAATGGCCACCCCCTCGTGAGGTCGTCGGCAGCCCCGGCGTGAGGCGCCCCGGACCCGTCACGCTCGCCTGGAATGCGTCCACGTTCCAGGAGAGATGCCGGTGCCCCGTCCCCGTGCTGCCATGCGCAAGATCAGAGAAGCCCTGCGGCTCTGCCTCGCCGAGGGCCTGAGCCCGCGCCAGACAGGCATCGCGACAGGGCTGCCGCGGACCACCGTGCGCCGCTACCTCGAACGGGCCGCCGAGGTCGGCCTCTCCTGGCCCCTGCCGTCCGAGCTTGACGACCGCGCCCTCGAGGAGCGCCTGTACGGCCGGGCGGCGCCGCCACCGACGGATCAGCGCCCGATCCCGGACTGGTCCCTGGTGCACCGCGAGCTCCGGCGCAAGAGCGTGACCCTCGCCTTGCTGTGGAGCGAGTACCGGACCGCCTGCCCCGACGGCTTCGGGTACACCTGGTTCACCGAGCAGTACCGAGCCTTCGCCGGGCGGCTCGATGTCGTGCTGCGGCAGGACCACCGCGCCGGCGAGAAGCTGTTCCTCGACTTCGCCGGCCAGACCATCCCGATCACCGACCCCCTCACCGGCGAGATCTGGCAGGCGCAGCTCTTCGTGGCCGTCCTCGGAGCCAGCAACTACACGTACGCCGAGGCGCTGCCCTCCCAGGCCGAGCTCTGGTGGACCGCAGCGCACGTCCGGGCCTTCGAATTCATCGGCGGGGCCCCGGCCATCCTCGTCCCGGACAACCTGAAGGCCGGGGTGATCAAGCCGCACCGCTACGAGCCGATCCTCAACGCGTCGTACGCCGAGATGGCCGCCCATTACGGGTGCGCCATCCTGCCGGCTCGCCCGAAGAAGCCTCGGGACAAGGCGAAAGTGGAATCCGGTGTTCTCGTCGTCGAACGCTGGATCGCGGCGGCCCTCCGCAACCGGACGTTCTTCAGCATCGGCGAGGCGAATGCCGCGATCCGCGAGCGGGTCGCCTGGCTCAATGCTCGGCCCTTCAAGAAGCTCGCAGGATCCCGGGCGAGCCTGTTCGCGGAGCTCGATCGGCCGGCCCTGCGGCCCCTGCCGCCCGTGCCCTACGAGTACGCGACCTGGAAGCAGGCGAAGGTCTCCATCGACTACCACGTGGAGCTCGACCGCCACTACTACAGCGTCCCCTACGCCCTCACCGGCGAGCGGGTCGACATCCGGGCGTCGGCGCGCACCATCGAGGTCTTCGCCCGCGGCCGGCGGGTGGCGAGCCATCCCCGCAGCAGCGCTGTCGGACGCCACACGACGGAGTCGGCGCACATGCCCGAGTCCCACCGCCGGCACCTCGAGTGGACCCCGGGGCGGCTCGTCGCCTGGGGCGAGCAGACCGGGCCCGCCACGGGCGCCCTGGTCGCCGCGATCCTCGCCTCGCGGCCCCACCCGGAACAGGGCTTCCGATCGTGCCTCGGGATCTTCCGGCTCGGCCGTCGCCACGGGGAGGCGCGCCTCGAGGCCGCCTGCGCCCGGGCGCTCGCGGTCGGCGCCCTGTCCTATCGCAGCGTCGACTCGATCCTGAAAGGAGGTCTCGACCGGGCGCCCCTGCCCGAGCCGCCGCCCGTGCGGGCGACCCGCACCCACGCCAACGTCCGCGGCCCCGCCGCGTACGAGTGATCGCCAGAACTGGCCCCACCCCACCCAGGAGGAGAACGCACCCCATGCTCACGGGTCCCACCTTCGACAAGCTGATCACGCTCAACCTCGCCGGCATGGCGAGAGCCCTGGCCGAGCAGCGCGAGAGCCCGGCCTATACCGAGCTGCCCTTCGAGGACCGCCTGGGGCTGCTCGTCGACCGGGAGGCGACCGAGCGCGAGAACCGGCGCCTGGAGCGCTACCTCAAGGCTGCCAGGCTGCGCGTCGCGGCGTCGGTGGAGGACGTCGATTTCCGGGCGCCCCGGGGGCTCGACCGCTCGGTCGTCCTCGAGCTGGCGTCGGCGCGCTGGGTGGCGGCGCACCAGCAGGTGCTGCTCACCGGGCCCACGGGGGTCGGCAAGACGTATCTCGCCTGCGCCCTGGCCGCGGCCGCCATCCGCGCGGGGCACACCGCGCTCTATGTCCGGGTGCCACGCCTGCTCACCGAGATCGGGACCGCGCGGGCTGACGGCAGGCTCGCCCGCCTGCTCGCGGCCTGGGCCCGGATCGAGGTCCTCGTGCTCGACGACTTCGCCCTCCAACCGCTCACCGACGCCCAGGCAGCGGACCTGCTGGAGGTGATCGAGGACCGGGCCGGGCTGCGCAGCACCATCGTCACCAGCCAGCTCCCGGTCGCGCTCTGGCACGAGGGGCTCGGCGAACCGACCGTCGCCGACGCCATCTGCGACCGCCTGCTCGCAGGTGCCCACCGGATCGAGCTGTCGGGCGCATCGCTGCGCCGGACGACCGAGACCCGGGCATGAACCCTCGGCGCTCCCTGCGCGCCACCCGCGCCGTGTCACACTACCCGGCCATCGGGCCTGCAACGCATCGGGAGGAGGTGAGGATCAGGGGATGAAGAGGACGCCCCGCGTCGGCCGCTGACGCGGCCTCCGAGGGGGTGGCCAAAACCCCGATCCAGGGTGGCCATTTCGCGCGGACTGGCATGGCCAATTCAGCGAAATGCGCAATCAGCCCTGAGCCGGTTCTCGGGCAGGACGTGCGTGGATCTCGGGTGCCGTCGGATCGTTAGAAGCGAGGACCTTTGAGACAGTCGAGACGTACCATCTCGCGCCGCCGTGGGCCGTCGGTACACCGCTAGCATTGAGGCGGTCGGCAATGGCCGTGAGCGATGAGCCGCGTGCTCGCTCACTCCGAATGCGTGCCACGACCTCGGCTGGAACCTTCCGCGGCCGACCCAACCGCACGCCTTCGCGCCGCTTGACGGCCAACGACTCCTTGGTCCGTTGACCGATCAGCTTGCGCTCGAACTGTGCGAAGACCGCCATAACGTTGGCCATCATCTCGCCCTGAGGGGTCGTGGTGTCCACGCCAACATCCAGTGCAACGAGCGCCCAATGCTCTTTGGTGGCCCGCTCCATCAAGCCGGAGAAGTCCAGCATCGACCGGCTGAGCCGGTCAAGCTTCGCGACGACGAGGGTGTCGGCTCGACCCTGCTTCAGGACTTCGAGCGCCTTGGCGATGCCGGGTCGTTTCATCGACTTGCCTGAGTAGCCAGCGTCCTCGATAACTTCGACCACCGTCCAGCCGCGGCGAGCGGCCTCTGCATGGATGGCCGCTCGCTGCGCTGACAGACCTGCGCCCGAAGCGGCCTGCTCGTCGGTACTCACTCGCACATACCCGACGACGTCGGTCATCGGCCCGAGCCGCCGTGCTGAGCGATGCCTATCACATGGCGCAGTTTACACCAATGGAACCATTAGTGTAAGGTCGCAAGCAGGCGTCGGCCGGTGTCCACCCTGACCAGTGCAAGTCATCTGTTGACGGGATGGTTGGATTGCGGCTAGTTTCGCCTTAGGGGTCGCCACGAAATAACTTGACAGTTGCGCCTGGGTTCGGTATGCTCTCTGGGTGATCGACGAGGCGGCCATCCGGACGCGCTACGGGGCGAT
>JACPOR010000025.1 GCA_016191425.1 Chloroflexota bacterium | reverse complement strand
GTCGACTCGTCCGTCGCGGCCGCCCTGCTGAAGGACGAGGGCCACGAGGTCGTGGGTGTCTGGATGCGCCTCCACGACGTCGCCGACTCGATCTCCGAGTTCAAGAAGAGCTGTTGTTCGCTCGATGCGGCCGAGGACGCGCGGCGAGTCGCGGCGCAACTGGACATCCCGTTCTACGTCCTGAACCTGGAACGCGAGTTCGATGAGGGTGTCCTCGCTCCGTTCCTCGGGGCCTACCTCGACGGAACGACCCCAAGCCCGTGCGTGGATTGCAACACGACGGTGAAGTTCGGGGCCCTGCTCGGGCAGGCGCGCCATCTGTATGACTGCGACGCCGTCGCCACCGGCCACTACGCGCGGCGGGAGGTCGGAACGGACGGTCGTGCCCGGATGCTGCGGGCCCGGGACGAGGACAAGGACCAGACGTACTTCCTCTATGGGCTGCGCCAGGACCAGCTGCGCGCCGCGCGGTTCCCGCTCGGAGAGCTGACGAAGCCCGATGTCAGGGCAGTCGCCCGACGCCTCGGGCTCGCGACGGCGGACAAGCCCGAGAGCCAGGGCATCTGCTTCATCCCGGACGGCGACGTGCGCGGCGCCCTGAGGACGCGCGCGGGCTGGGAGCCCGAAGCAGGCCCGGTCCTCGACGCGGATGGCACGCGGGTAGGGGAGCATGCCGGCGCCGCCGGGTACACGCCGGGCCAGCGCCAGGGCCTCGGCATCGCGCTCGGGAGCCCGCGCTACGTCTCCCGCGTGGACCCCGTGTCGAACACGATCACCCTGGGGCGTCGGGAAGATCTCGAGACCACGTCGTTCGAGATCGAGGATGTTCGTTTCGTGAGCGACGTCGCGACGACCGGGCCGTTCCGGGCCGGGGTCCGGATCCGCCACAGGGCAGCGCCGATGGCGGCCTGGGTCCGGCCGTCCGTGTCGCCCGAGTCCGGTGGGCTGGGGCGCTGGACGGTCGAGACGGAGACCCCGGTCTGGGCGATCGCGCCGCGCCAGGCCGCGGTCCTGTACGACGGCGAGGTCTGCCTCGGCGGCGGCCGCATCGCCCGCATCGCCCGCACAGCCGCCATCGCGGAGCGCGAAGCAGTCGACCCTGGGGCAGCGTCGCGGATGGCAACTGTCGCGTCGTGAGCCTCGGCCCGGCGCCCGTCCTGGCGCTGCTGATCGGGATCCTGCACGTGGCGATCTATGTCCTGATCCGGGGCTCGGCCGGCCAGCGCCTGCCGTGGCTCGTGCTCGCCTCGTTCCTGGGTGCCTGGGCCGGCGACGCCCTGGCCGCGCGTCTCGACATTGGCCTGCTGCGCATCGGCGACTTTCACGTGATCGTCGCGTCGCTGTTCGCGTGGGTGGGAATCCTCGGGGTCGCGATCGTGGCCATCCTCGGTCCGCGGCCGGGGCTGGAATCGGGGGTGGGTACCTCGGCCGCCTCGGCCGGCCTCGTGGTCCGGCGGCGGGGTCGCCAGTCTGCGGTCGCCGCTGACGTGAACCTCTCCGAGCGGCGCGCACAGGAGGTCCGGACCGAGCCCGGCAGTGATCCTGTCGAGACCGATCAGACCGGCAAGGCGACGGAATGAGCCGCCGGAATGGCTCGCGATCCGCGCCCCGAACCCCGAGCGAAGGCCACGATCCGGGCGTCGCCCGGTCGATGACGTCACGATTCCTTGGCGGCCTGACCATGGGTGCGCTCGTCGGGGCAGCGATCGCGGGGTCGGCGATCTGGGACCGCCGTCGGCACCACGACGGTGATCGGGACGAGCGACCTCGCCCCTTCGTCGAGTTCTTTGCCGAGCGAGGCCATACGGTGGTGCCCAGCGGCAGCCTCGTTCCAGCGGGCGACAACACGTTGCTGTTCGTCAACTCCGGGATGGTTCCGTTCAAGGACGCGCTGACCGGTGCCGAGAAGCGGAGCTACACACGGGCGGTCAACTTCCAGCGTTGCCTTCGCGTCGCCGGCAAGCACAACGACTTCGAAGAGGTCGGCCGATCGCCGAGCCACCACACGCTCTTCGAGATGCTCGGCAACTGGAGCTTCGGCGACTACTTCAAGCGGGAAGCAATCCGCTGGGCCTGGGAATTCCTGACCAAGGACCTCGGAATTCCCGCCGAGCGCCTGGCGGCGACCGTTTACTCCACCGACGACTTCGCCCACCGTGTCTGGAAGGACGAGATCGGCCTGCCCCCTGAGCGGCTCGTCCGATGGGGCGACTTTCCGAACGGCGATGAGAAGAACTGGTGGCGCATGGCCGACATCGGGCCGAGCGGGCCGTGCTCCGAGATCCACTACGACCGTGGTGCAGAGTTCAGCGAAGGCGACTTCTGTGTCCCGGATCACTCCGAGTTCTGTCCACGCTGGCTCGAGGTCTGGAACCTCGTATTCATGGAGTTCGAGCTCCACCCGGACCGGTCGCTGACGCCCCTTCCGGCACCGGGCATCGACACGGGCCTGGGCCTCGAGCGAATCGCGAGCGTGATCCAGCAGGTGCCGTCGAACTACGACACCGACCTCTTCGCTCCGATCCACGCCCAGATGCGCGAGCTCCTGGGGCACGACCCCGATGTCTTCGAGGCAGAGCGGTTCAGCTACCAGGTCATCGCCGATCACTCGCGGGCCGTGACATTCCTGCTCGCCGACGGGGTCCTGCCCTCCAACGAGGGTCGCGGATACGTGACCCGGCGGATCCTTCGCCGCGCGGTCCGACATGGCCGCATCCTCGGCCGGACCGAGCCGTTTCTGGCAAAGACGGCAAAGGTCGTCATCGAGTCGATGGGCGACTTCTATCCCATCCTCCGCGAAAACGAGGGCTCGATCCTCGCGGCCATCGCCCGGGAGGAGGCAGCGTTCAGTCGGACCCTCGAGGCCGGCACGGGCCTTCTCGAGGAGGCCCTGATCCCCCTGACTTCGAACGACCGCACGGTTGGCGCGAAGGCCGAGGAGTTGCCTGCGGACGCGCCGGTGCTGGCCGGTAGTGTGGCGTTCAAGCTCCATGACACGTTCGGGTTTCCGATCGACCTGACGATCGAGCTCGCCGCGGAGTACGGAGTGGCCGTGGATAGGGCGGGGTTCGACGCCGCCCTCGCAGAGCAGCGGGATCGCTCTCGATCGGGCAAGAAGGCCGAGCTCGCGCGACATGCGGAGTTGACCTCGCTCTACCAGTCGATCCAATCGCGATCGGGTGACTCGGTCTTCGTCGGCTACGAGACGAGATCCATCGACGACGCCCGCGTCGTGGCCATCCTCCGCGACGGCGTCGAATACCGGACGCTCGTGGCGAGGGGTGACGAGGAACTGCGGACCGCGGCCGCGGCCGCAGCCGAGGTGGTCCTGGACCTGACGCCGTTCTACGCCGAAGGCGGCGGACAGGTCGGGGACCGGGGCGTCCTGCGAGCTACCGATGGCCCCGTTCTCTTCGACGTCGATGACACCCAGAAGCCGGTCGGTGGGCTGTTCGTCCATCGTGGCGTCCTGCACGGACGGGTCGCGGTCGGGGATCTCGTGGTGGCCGAAGTCGACGCGGAACGCCGGGCCCAGACGATGCGCAACCACACGGGCACCCACCTGCTCCATCGAGCGCTTCGCAACGTCATCGGCGACCGTGCCCGCCAGGCGGGTTCGCTCGTGACGCCGGACTCCCTGCGCTTCGACTACCCCGCAGACCGAGCTCTCACCGATGATGAGCGTCGGGCGATCGAGGATGAGGTCCGCCGCATCATCCGCGACGATCGGCCGGTCTCGATCGCGTTCATGGCGATGCAGAACGCGATCGACGCGGGCGCGGACGCCTTCTTCGACGAGAAGTACGGCGAGACCGTCCGGACCATTCGGGTGGAGGACTACAGCTTCGAACTGTGCGGTGGGACGCACTGTCGCGCGACCGGCCAGATCGGCGCCTTCGTGATCACGTCGGATCGGAGCATCGGGTCCGGCATGCGCCGGATCGAGGCGCTCACCGGAGCGGGTGCGGATGCTTGGACTCGGGCACGATCGGAGGCGCTGGAGGCGGCGATGGCCGCGGCCGGTGCCCAGACCGCCGAAACGGTCGTGTCGCGCATCACCGCCCTGCAGGATGACCTCAAGGACGCGCGTCGACGCCTGAAGTCCGGCGGTGCGACGGCCGGCGAAGCTCCTCGTGGCGTCGATCTGCTCGCCCAGGTGAAGGAGGTCGGACCGGGCGTCCGCGCGGTCGCTGTCAACGGTGAGTGGGGTTCGATGGAGGCCCTGAAAGCCGTGGCCAGGGATCTCCGCGGCCTGCTCCCGAGCGGCGTCATCGCGCTGGGTCTGGAGGCGGACGAGCCGCAGCTGTTCGTCAGCGTGTCGGACGACCTGGTGGGGCGAGGGATCGGGGCGGCTGATCTCATCCGGGCGGCGATGCCGGCGATCGACGGAAGAGGTGGCGGCAAGCCCGGGATGGCGCAGGGGCGAGGGACGAATCGCGACGGCCTGGCGGCCGCCCTCGACGCGCTCGCTGCGGCCCTGGCCGACGCCGCCGGGCGGAACACATGACCGCGACGGGGATCCCGGGGGCGCGCACGACGCCTTGGAGCGTCCCGCCTCGATGACCTTCCTGCGGCGGATCTGGGGACGCGACGACGGCCAGGCGCTCACCGCCTGCACGGCGCTCGACATCGGTACGGAGTTCGCCAAGGCCCTCGTCTTCGACATCGACGACGAACGGCGTGGGATCGTCCGCGGTGTGGGCCGCAAGCGGCAGGGCCTGTCCCACATGCAATCCGGGACCGTGGCCGACATCTCGGCGGTCGTCGACAACTGCTCGGTGGCCCTCCAGGAAGCCGAGGAGATGGCCGGCTTCCGGCCGCGCCAGGTCGTCATCGGGATCGCCGGTGAGCTGGTGAAGGGCTTCACCACGACCACCTCGCAGGAGCGCTCCACGCCGCCGTGGTCGGAGCGTGGATCGACGGCTATGCCGTCTCCAACCCCGTGGGGTTCAAGGGCCGCCACGTCAAGATCTCGATCTTCAACGCCTTCGCGCCGCTCGTCCATCTCGGCGCCCTCCAGAGCGTTGCCTCGCAGCTCGAACTCGACCTGATCGAGGTTGTGGCCGAGCCGTACGCGGTTGCCCGGGCGCTCAACAGCGAGCAGGTGCGGCAAGGTGGGGCCCTGTTCGTCGACGTCGGCGGTGGCACGACCGACGTTGCCCTGGTCCGACAGGGCGGGATCGAGGGTACCCGCATGTTCGCCCTGGGGGGCCGCGCGTTCACCAAGTCGATCGCCGATCGCCTGGAGCTCCCGTTTCCGCGGGCCGAGGCGTTGAAGGTTGACTACGCCCGAGGCATCGCGGGAGAGGCGGCCGATGACGTTCGCGCCATCGTCGCGGACGACGTGGCGGTCTGGGCCGCGGGCGTGGAGCTGGTCCTGGAGGAACTCGCGGCTGGAGACCTGCTGCCGGGGCGGATCTACCTCTGCGGTGGCGGCACGCGTCTCCCCGAGATCCGGGCGGCACTCGCCGACCCCGCATTCTCGAAGGCCCTGCCCTTCTCACGGCCGCCCGAGGTCGCGATCATGGCGCCCGATCAGGTCGAGACCATCCGTGACGAAACCAGGCTTCTCGTCGACCAGCAGGACGTCACGCCGATGGGCCTTGCCTTCCAGGCGATCGAACTCGGCCAGGCGACGAGCACGCTGGACAGCGCCCTGCGGCGCGTTGTCCGGCAGCTCCGGATCTGACCGTGACCGCGCTCATCTACCTGGACACCGACGACGAGATCACCTCGGCGGCGGCGCGGCTGCGTCTCCTGAAGGAAGGACGAATCGCCCTCGTCCTGCCACCCGGGTCGCGACTCGCCACGTCGCGCATCAACTTCCGGCTCCTCGCCCGGGAGGCAGCCACGCACCACAAGACGGTCGAGATCGTGACTGGCGACGCGTCGGCCCGGGCCCTCGCCGCCTCGGCGGGTCTGCCCACGCATGTCTCGGTGGCCGCGTTCGAGGCGGGGTCGGCCGTTGTCCCGACGCCCCGTGGAGGGACGGCACCACGTGCGGTGCCACTTGATGACAGTCCCACCCTCCGGGTTCCAACGGGCGAGGCGATTCCGAGGCCGCGGACCTCGACCCCGGTCCCGCAAGTCGGCAGGAGGTCATCGAGCTCCCGGCGCGGGCGTGCCCTGGCTCTGGTGCTCGTCCTGGTGGCCATCCTGGCCGCCGGGGGCGTCACTGCCTTCCAGCTGCTGCCGAGCGCGACGATCGTCCTGGTCCCGTCCGTGGCCACGATCGGCCCGATCTCGCTCAGCGTGACGGCCCAGCCCGGCATCACCCAGCCGGATCCGGTGGGCCTGCTCGTACCGGCCACGAAGTTCTCCTTTGAGGTGTCGGCGTCCGACATGTTTCCGTCAACGGGTCTATCGATCACCGAGGCCGCGGCGACCGGCGAGGTGACGTTCTCGAGCCTGAACACCGGGGCGTCGAATTCGATTGCCGGTGGCTCGGTCGTCAAGACACAGTCCGGCGTCGAGTTCCGGACCACGGGTCCCGTGACATTGCCGGCCGCCCAGATCGGGATCATCGACGGCAAGTTCGTGGTGATCCCGTCCACCCGCAAGATCGCGATCGAGGCGGTCGTACCCGGGCTCGCCGGCAATGTCGACGCCGGCGCGATCGTGATCGTCCCGGAGCGCGAGAACCCGCAGCGAACCCTCGTGAAGAACGACGCCCCGACCGCCGGCGGGACGCGCGAGGAACTTCCCGTCGTCCAGCAGGCGGACATCGACGCCGCACTCAAGGCGCTCGATGCGGCCCTGGCCCAGCAGTTCGAGGACCAGCTGACGGGCGTGATCGACGTCCCACCCGGAACGACGCTCTTCCCGCAGACCCGCGCTCTCGGGCCGTCGACGCCGACGGTCATTCCGACCACGCTCATCGGCCTCGAACAGGCATCGTTCGAACTCGGCGCGACGGCGCGCGGGACGGTCCTGGGGGTGGATCCCGGCCCCGTATCGACGCTTGCCGATGCGCGGTTGCGATCCTCGGTCGACGATGGGTTCGAACTCGATGAAGCGTCCATCTCGAGCGTCCCCGGAACGCCGATCGTGGCCGGTACCACGATCACCTTCCCGATCGTGGTCCGTGCCACCGAGACCAGGCAGGTCGACGGGCCGGCACTGCTGGCCAGGATCCGTGGCCTCGGCCTGCCCCAGGCGCGGACGATCCTCGAATCCTATGGCGAGGTCACGATCACGGTCTGGCCGGAATGGGTCACGACGATTCCACAGAGCGACAGCCGGGTGACCCTGACGATTGAAACACCGGCAGCCACGGGCTCGTCCCCGGCAGGCAGTCCCGGATCGTTTACGGCGACTGGAGCGGCGCCATGACCCGGCTGCTCGGGATCGACCTCGGTGAGCGCCGGATCGGGCTCGCGATCGCCGAACCGGGCCGTGACCCGGCCCATCCGCTGGCGACGATCCCCCGGGCAGCCAGCACGACCGCCGATGCCGAGCGGCTCTCGGCGGTCGTCCTAGAGCAGGCAATCGATGTCCTGGTGGTGGGCCTGCCGCTGAACGCGAACGGTGATGAGGGACCCATGGCCCAGGCGGCACGGGCCTGGGCCATGGCGATGAGCGACGCCCTCGGGATCCCGATGCGCCTGCGCGATGAGCGCCTGAGCAGCCATCGGGCCGAAGCCCGGATCGGTCCGATGCCGAGAGGGCGCTCCGGCGGCGCCCCGACGCCCACGCAGCGAGACCGCTATCGTTCGCGGGTGGATCGGGAAGCCGCCGCCATCATTCTCGAGGACGAGCTCGAGGCGGGGCTCGTCGCGGACGGCGCTGCCCAGACCGGCCCGGAGTCGGGCCGATGAGTCTGCGAGGCGGGCGCAACCCGCGCGACCAGGCACGGCCCATGGCCCCGGGTGCCCATGAGGGCGCGGACATGCCGTCCTGGCGCGCTTCGGACGGACGCGGCGGTCCGCCCAATGGGAAGCGCCCTGAGCGGCGGGGGGGTCACCCAGGCGGTCTCAACGGGTTCCTCCGGTTCGTGCTGTTCGCCGGACTGCTCGCGATCGCCGTCGTCATCGCGCTCCTGACCGCCCTCCGGCCGCTGGCCCGGGCCGCGGTCGTCGGGTGGGCCTGGGATAACCAGGGGTCGCTTCGGCTGCCGTTCGTGGCAGACTTCATCCGCGAGGACCTCGGTCCGGCCCTGACCGACCCGGCACCCGGGAGCGCCGATGAGGTCGTGTTCGAGGTGCAATCGGGCGAGACGGTCGGATCGCTCGCGACGCGCCTCCGTGACGAGGGGTTCGTGGTGTCCGAGCGGGTATTCCTCTTCACGGCCGCCGAGGCCGGCCTTGCCGAGAAGCTTCAGGCGGGGCTGTTCCTGCTTCGCCACGACATGACCCCGTCCGATCTCGTCACGGCGATCGTGGAAGCCCGGGTGACGGTGACCACGGTTGACGTGACGTTCAGGGAGGGGCTCCGGCTGGAACAGATCGTCGCCAAACTCCAGACGGTCTCGTCCGGCGTGGACCCGCAGGCCTTCTACGACCTCGTGACCAAGCCGACGGCGACGCTCCTCGCGGACTTCCCGTGGCTGAAGCTGCCGGACGGTGCGAGCCTCGAGGGGTTCTTGTATCCGGCGACGTACACCCTCGTGACGGCCGCCAACGGCGGTCCGTACGAGGTCACGACCGCGGATTCCCTGGTTCGGCTGATGCTGACCAAGTTCCACGATGCGGTCGGCGACGTCCGACTCGGTGTTCCCGAGAGCCGCGGGCTGACCTTCTATCAGGTGCTCGTGCTGGCCTCGATCGTCGAGCGCGAGGCCGTCCTGGACGAGGAGCGTCCCCTCATCGCCGGGGTCTACCAGAACCGCCTCGACGGCAAGGGTGGCCTCAAGAGGATCCTCAACTCCGACCCGACGGTGCTCTACGCGGCCGACACGGTCGCGCTGCGCAAGCTCCCCTTCGATCAATGGCAGACCTACTTCTTCTGGGGCATTCCCGAGGTCGGCGTGGGCAACGTCCAGTTGCCGGACGATCTCGCCGGCTACCAGACGTACCAGAATCGAGGGTTGCCGCCGGGGCCGATATCCAGCCCGACCATTCTCTCCATCGACGCCGCCCTGGAGCCGGATACCGCGGACGGATACCTCTACTTCCTGGCGATTCCGGGCGACTCCGGGCAGCACGTCTTCGCCAAGACCCTCGCGGAGCACAACGCGAACCGCAGGAAGTACGGCTACCTGTGACCGTCCGGAACGTCCGTTCCGATACCTGGCCTCGGCCCGTGGACTTCGCGCCCCCGCCGACTGGCGCCGATCTCGAACGATGGGCCACAGCCGATCGGGATGCACGGCCGCAGCGCCTGGCCCGTCTGCGGGCCCGAATGGAGGAGGCGGGCGTCGACGGCTACTTCGGGGTTCGACGCGAGCACATGCGCTATCTGACCGGCTTCACGCTGGCCGAGACTGAGATTCCGTCGGCGGGGAACTCAGGGATGTTCCTGGTGACGCCGGACGACGTGCGCGTCCTCGCGGACAATCGGTACACGATCCAGGCGCGACGTGAGGCATCGCATGCCCGGCTCTTCGACTGCTACAACAACCTCGGCGAGCGCTGGCCGATCCTGCTGGCGGAATCGGGGGTCCGGCGGGTCGCGGTCGAAGCCGGATTCGTGGCCCACGCGATGTGGCAGAACCTGGCGGCCGCAGCCCCCGGGATCGAGCTCGTGCCGGTGGAGGGATGGGTCGAGGCAGACCGACAGGTCAAGGAGCCCACGGAGATCGAGCGGATCGCCGCCGCCTGCGCGGTTGCCGATCGCGCCCTGGCCTCGCTGCTGCCGTCGATCCGCGCGGGCGTCACGGAGCGCGAGCTCGCCCTGGATCTCGAGTGGCGGATGCGCACGGGCGGGGCCGAGGCCCTGGCGTTCGATGTCACCTGCCTTGCCGGAGCGGAGGCCGCACTGCCCCATGGATCCCCGGGAGATCGACCCGTCCGCTCGGGTGCCGTCCTCCTCTTCGACTTCGGCGCGCAGGTTGCGGGCTACCGAAGCGACATGACGCGGACCCTCTTCGTAGGCGAGCCGACGAGCCGTGACCTTGCCGTGTACGAGACGGTCGCCACGGCTCAGACTGCCGCCTTCGACGCGCTTCGGGCAGGCCTGATCGCGGCGCGACACGCCGCGCCACTCCCGGACGGACGATCCATCGATGGCGTGGCCCGGGCCTCCATCGAGTCGGATGGCCGCTGGCCGGCGTACCAGCACGGCCTGGGTCACGGGATCGGCCTCGCGACGCACGAGCTGCCTTCCCTGGGCCGCTCGGCGGCAGCGACGCCACTCCCGTCGCCGACGGTCTTCTCGATCGAGCCGGGGATCTACCTGGAGGGTGAGACCGGCGTCCGGATCGAGGACCTCGCGGTGTTCGACGCGGCGGCCGGGACTCTGGAGCTCGTGACCCGGTTTCCGCGAGACGTGGTGGTCGTGGGCTCGTAGACCACGGCAGCGCGACGGGTGGCATGCCGTCCGAGGATGGCCGTCCGGCGGTCGGCCTCGGCTACAATCGTCCGACAGCACCTCACTCGCGACCTCGGCCCGGCGTGCCCAGCGCGCGAACGGCCGCCAGACCAGGAGCCTGCTTCCATGATCAGCACGGGCGAACTTCGCAAGGGCGTTGCCATTGAGCTTGACGGCGAACTCTGGCAGATCCTCGACTATCACCACATCAAGATGGGTCGCGGATCCGCCCAGGTCCGGATCTCCCTCCGGAACATCCGCCGCGGCGGGACCGTGGAGCGTTCGTTCCAGGCCGGCACCAAGTGGCCGCGCGCCTCGATGGAGCGTCGACCCGTCCAGTTCCTCTATCGGGACGCGGATGACTTCCATTTCATGGACACGGACACCTATGACCAGTTCGTGCTGCGCGCCGACCAGCTGGCTGAAACGACGCAATACCTGAAGGACGGGATGATCCTCGATCGGACCACCTACCAGGGCGAGACGATCGGCGTGGAACTGCCCGTCACGGTCGATCTCGTGGTCACCGAGACGGAACCCGGGTTCGCGGGCGACACGGCCCAGGGCGCCCGCAAGAGTGCGACGCTGGAGAGCGGCCTCGTCGTGAGCGTGCCCCTGTTCGTGGCCGAGGGCGACACGGTCCGCGTGGATACCCGAACCGGCGAGTACCAGACGCGGGTCTGATGACGGTGTGTCCGGGACCCCCGCTCTTTCTCCGCAAACGGGCAGGAGACGCCACGGACGGGGACGCGTCGCCGTGCCTGAAGAATAGACCCCAGCCAATTCTACAGTCCCGCTTGACGCCCCCCCCCCGTCTCCCTGTAGGGTCACGCCAATGCAAGGAACCACCCGTACGGCCAGGGTCAAGCTCGTGGCGTTGCTGGCCGGCGTGATCCTCGCGGGGTCGGTACCGGCGACGGCCTCCGCCCACAACGACGGATACCTCGGCAGCTGGCAGTGGCCGACCGATTACCTGGGGACCTATCGCTTCGATTCGAGCTTCAGCATCGGCTGGATGCGGAGCGCCGTCAGCCGGGCGGTGACGACGATCGGTCACCAGGACTCGCGGAACGCGGACTTCGAGCTGACGACCGCCTCCAGTGCCAATGGGGTCGTCTCGCTGCGTTCGAACGCGTCGACATGTGGCCTCAGCGGACCAATTCTCTGGGGCGCCTGTGCGCAGTACTCTCCGGCGAACCTGACCTGGACCGTGTGGTACGCGACCCAGTGGTGCTGGACCGACGGAACCTCGACGAGCTGTACGGACACGCCGCGCTACGACGTCGAGACCGTCGGGCTCAACGAGCTGGGTCACATCGCGACGCTCGCCCACCACCTTCCCACCACGTCACATGACGCCCAGGGGCCGACGACCTACGGCGAGTCGGTCGTACAGTACGTGCCTGATCAGGCCAGCCACGTTCCTTTTGGTGTCCGCAGGAGCCTCGGTCTGGCCGACACCGGCGCCCTCCACGCGCGCTATGGGACCGACCCGAGCGGCTGCTACCCGCCGCCGTGCGTGTCGTCTCCCCAGCCATGACTCGCGGCCGCGTCATCCAGGCCACGCTCGCACTCGCGCTCGCGCTCGCCGTGGCCGGCTGCGCGGGCGCCGCAAACCCGACCACGGTCCCAGCTCCCAGCGCGAAACCCAGCGGGGTCGCCGGCTTCGGTCCCACCATGGCACCGAGCCAGCCGGCGGTCCCGAGCGCCGCACCGTTGGCCTCCGCCGGGCCGCACGGCGAGAGCCTCGTCGCTGCAACCTCGATATTCAACTATCAGACGCTGGCGCAGTTCATCCGCGACAATCGCCAGGTCATTCAGGGTGTCGCCGTCGTGCGCATCGCGTCGGCCAGCCCTCTGCGCTGGAATACGCCGGACGGGACTCGTCCGTCAGAGTTGGCGCTCGATGCCGATTGGTCGAACCCGACCGCGGCGCGGTACATGATCGGCCGAGCCTTTGGCCTTCGCCTCGAACGAGTAGCGTGGGGCGACTGGACCGCGAAAGGCCCGACCGAGGTCTACTGGATCCCGGGCGGCAAGCTCGGTGCGGACGAGTACGTCAACGGGAGCGCGGCCCTAGTGCCTGCTCCCGTTGACGGTGGCTTGGCGGTGGCCCTAACGATCACGCCGATGGTCTCCCAGCCTCAGCCGCCGGTGAGGACGATCGGCTTCGTCTTCCCGGTCGACGCGAGCGGGCGGGTGACCACGATCGACCCGGCAGAGGACATCACCCTCGGCGACCTCGCCCAGCATCTGCCCTGAACCGCCTTCGTATCGTCCAGGCCACGCTCTCGCTCGCGCTCGCCGTGGCCGGCTGCGCGGGCGCCGCGAACCCGACCACGGTCCCAGCCCCCACCGCCGCACCCAGCGGGATCGCCGGCCCCGGTCCCACCATCGCACCCAGCCAGCCGGCGGTCCCGAGCGCCGCACCCTCGCCCTCCGCCGGGCCGCACGGCGAGAGCCTCGTTGGCGCAGGGGCGAGCTACAACTATCAGACGCTGGCGCAGTTCGTCCGCGACAACAGCCAAATCTTCGCGGGCATCGCCGTCGTGACCGTCGAGTCGGTTGGCCCGCTGCGCTGGAATACGCCGGACGGGACTCGTCCGTCAGAGTTGGCGCTCGATGCCGATTGGTCGAACACTGGCGAATTCCGGTACTTCATCGGACGGCCCTACCGGCTGCGTCTCGAACGAGTCGCTTGGGGCAAGTGGACCGCGACCGGGCCGACGGACGTCTACTGGCTCGGGGGCGGCAAACTCGGAGCCGACGAACTCGTCAACGGGAACGCTGACATCGTGCCTCGTCCGAGGGTAGGTGGAACGGCGGTCGTGCTGACCGCTCCAGCAGTCGACTTCGGCCCCGGCGTCATCGTGTCGACGATCAGCTGGCTCTTCCCGGCCGACGCGGGCGGGCGGGTGATCACCCTAGACCCGGCAGAGGACATCACCCTCGCCGACCTCGCCCAGCATCTGCCCTGACGCCTCGCGGACTCGACCGCCGGCCCCCCGGCCACGCCGGAGGCCGAGAACGTCACTCGTGATCCGATGGAGGGGCGCGGCGGAAGTTCCACCTCCGCGGACAATTTCAATGGCCACACCGCCGTGCTCGTCTCTTGAGCGAGAGGCATCCCTCCTCCCGGTAGCCTCGGGATCTCCGCCTGATAGAGATCGCTGCGGAGGCCGATGATGGTACTGTCCTGCCCGGGGGAGACCGACCCGCGGCCATCAGGCAGATGACCGTTGATGCTGGTGTCCTGCCCCCACCTCCGGCCGGAAACGGTGAGTGGGAACCGAAGGCTTTGACCGGTGATCGGATGCATCAGCTGACGGCGACCGCGCGACCGGGCACTTCGAGGCCGAGGCAGGAAACTACGTTCCCGACACGCACTCCGCCTCCTGGGCTTCGCGGGTCAGCCCTGGGTCGAGTACCAGGGTATCGGGGTCATATGATGCGCCCGCCATCACGAGAGGAGGACGAGCTGACCACGCCTGCGGGTCCGGGCGCGTCCGGGCCGCGAATTCTGGCCGTCACCGAAGCGACCCGGGTCGTTGCGACGCTCGTCCGTTCGGATGATCGACTCCGCGACCTGTGGATCGAGGGCGAGGTCGGCCGCGTCACGATATCGACGGCCGGGCACGCCTACTTCACGCTCAAGGACGACAAGTCACAGCTCCAGTGCGTGTGGTTCCGCGACGACCGGTTGAGGAGCCCGTTCCAGCCCCAGACCGGCCTGCGCGTCGTGACCCAGGGCCGCATGGATCTCTACGAACCGCAGGGTGCCCTGCAGTTCTACGTCGGGTCGCTGCAGCCATCCGGCGTCGGCGACCTGGCGATCCAGTTCGAGCAACTCAAGGCGCGGCTATCTGCCGAGGGCCTCTTCGACCAGGCCCGAAAGCGCCCGTTGCCGTCGCGCCCGGCGGTCGTGGCGGTGATCACCTCGCCGACGGGCGCCGTCTGGAAGGACATCTGCCAGGTGCTCGGACGGCGCTGGCCCCTTGCGAGCGTCCTCCTGGTCGCCTGCAAGGTCCAGGGGGAGGGGAGTGCCCAGAGCATCCTCGGTGCATTTCGGCGGCTCGAACGCCACGTCGAGCAGCTCCGGCATGACGACCGCGCCATCGAGGCACCCGCCGTCACGATCCTGGCCCGCGGTGGCGGCTCCATGGAGGATCTCTGGTCATTCAATGACGAGCGCGTCGTCCGCGCGATCGTGAGCCATCCCCTGCCCGTGATCTCCGGGATCGGTCACGAGGTCGATGTAACCCTGTCCGACTTCGCGGCCGACCTCCGGGCGCCGACGCCCTCGGCGGCAGCTGAGCTCGTCGTCCCGAACCGGACCGACTTCGCCGCGTCGCTGGGACGGGGTTCCGAGCGGATGCGGGTTGCCGCGGCTCGCGCCATCGTCGAGGCGACCCGCGATGTCAGCGGTGAACGGCGGCTTCTCGAGCGACTCCACCCGGCGGCGCGCCTGGCCGCGTCCCGCGAGCGGGCCGGAGAGCTCCTGGATCGAGGAACGCGGGCCGTACAAGGCCGAATCGCGGAAGGACGTCGCGTCGACGAGCGCTCTGCCGAGCGCCTGCCGGCACTCGTCGGGCAACGCCTGACCTGGAGCGCAGGCCAGCTCTCGACGGCGGCCGCGGCACTTCGATCGCTCGGGCCGGAGGCCACTCTCGAACGCGGCTACGCCATCGTCCGGCGCCGCGAGGACGGCGCGGTCGTCCGCGATCCGATCCAGGCCCGTCGCGGGACGGCCCTTGCCATTCGCGTTGCTCGTGGCGAATTCCCGGCCGTTGCCGGGGCTTCACGCGACGGGCCGCCCGTGCCCGATCTCGCGCCCGTGCCCGCTCTCGCGCCGGTGCCCGATCTCGCGCCCGTGCCCGCTCTCGCGCCGGTGCCCGATCTCGCGCGAGATGGCTGACGTCCGGTATGGGCGAGATCCTCGTCGTTGTCATGCTCGCGTTCGTCGCTGCATCGGTTGGGGTCGGGTTGGGTATCTTCTACCTGGCTCCGCGAATATCGCGGCTCGCCGATCCCGATGATGAGGACCCCGGTGCCCGGAACGACTGAGACCCCGATCGACCGCCTGACCTTTGATGACGCGCTGGCCGAACTCCAGCGGGCTGTCGCGGAACTCGAGACGGGAGGCCTTCCGCTCGAGCGCTCGATCGCCCTGTATGAGCGAGGGGTGGCGCTCCACGAGCGTTGCGCCGGCCTCCTTGCAGAGGCTGAGCTCAAGGTGCAGCAGCTCGTGATGCGAGCGGGCGGAGCGCTCACGGCGATCGACGTCCGCCCGGACGAAGCCGTCGACTCCGAGTAGGCTCCCACAAGACAGCGGCCGAGCGGGCCACGGGCCAGCCCACGGGCGCCGGCCCGCCAGGCGCCAGCCCGATAGTGCACCGGGGCACGATGGTGAAACATGCGCGTTCGTGGTATCACATTACTGCCCCCGACCGTTCCGGACCACCCGGCGACAATCGCAATCGGAGAAGCAGGACAACCGTGAGTTCAACGCTGAAGCGCCTTCAGGGGCCGGCCGACCTCCGTGGCCTCGATGAGGGCCAGCTGGCCGGGCTTGCGGCGGAGATGCGGGCGACCATCATCGCCACCGTCGCCGAGACGGGGGGCCACCTCGGTTCGTCGCTCGGCGTCGTGGAGCTGACCATCGCGCTGCACCGGCTGCTCGAGTCGCCCCGGGACAAGATCGTCTGGGATACCGGCCACCAGGCCTACGCCCACAAGCTCCTCACCGGGCGTCTCGACCGGTTCGACACCCTGCGCCAGCTCGACGGGCTTGGAGGGTTCCCGCGCCGTTCGGAGAGTGAGCACGACGTCTTCGATGGCGGTCATGCGGGCACCGGCCTCTCCATCGCCCAGGGCCTGGCCACCGCGCGGGATCTTCGACATGGCCTCGAACGGATTGCCGTGGTCGTCGGCGACGCGGCCCTGATGACGGGGCTTTCCCTCGAGGCCCTGAACGACATCGGGCACAAGGGCACCCAGCTCCTCATCGTCCTCAACGACAACGAGATGTCGATCAGCCCGACGGTCGGTGCCTTCTCGACGTACCTCTCGAAGATCAAGCTGAGCGTCGCCTGGCAGCAGAGCAAGACGGCCTACGACAAGCTGGTGGAGAAGTTGCCGCTGGTCGGAGGCAGCGCCCTGGAATGGAGCCAGCGCCTTCGTCGATCGGTCGTGAACCTCGCCTCACCCGGGCAGCTGTTCGAGGACCTGGGGGTCTCCTACATCGGTGTGGTACCGGGTCACGATCTCCACGCGCTGCTCGACACGTTCGGTCGGGTCCTCGAGCTCAAGGGCCCCGTCCTCGTCCACGTCCGCACCCAGAAGGGCCGGGGCTATCGTCCCGCCGAAGCCGACCAGGTCTCGTTCCACGGGGCGGCGCTGCCGCCGATGGATTTGGCGCCGAACGCGGACGCTCACGACCCGGGAACGTCCACCCCCTTGAGGCGTGCATCGACGCCGCACGAATCAGGGTCCAACGGTGATGCCGTGCCGCCGGTTGCCCCTCCGGGCGCCGCGAAGAAGCATCCGAACTACACCGCGGTCTTCGCGGAGGAGTTGGTGGCCCTCGCCGCCGACGATCGCCGGATCGTCGGCATCACGGCGGGCATGCCCACCGGGACCGGCATGGCCCGATTCCAGGCGGCCTACCCCGAGCGCACGATCGACGTGGGGATCGCCGAACAGCACGCCGTGACGATGGCGGCCGGACTGGCCCTCGGGGGCTTGCGACCCGTGGTCGCCCTTTACTCCACGTTTCTCCAGCGAGCGTTCGACCAGACGGTCCACGACGTCTGCCAGAACGACCTGCCGGTCATCCTCGCGGTTGATCGGGCGGGGCTCGTGGGCGAGGACGGCACGTCCCATCAGGGCATGTTCACGATTCCGGCTCAGCTCCAGCTGCCCTACCTCGTCGTCGCGAGTCCCAGGGACGAGCAGGAGCTCCGCGGCCTCCTGCGGACGGCGTTGACGCAGGAGCACCCGTTCGCCCTGCACTACCCGCGCGACCCCGGGCTCGGGCTCCCTGCCGTCGAACCCGCGGCCATCCCGGTGGGCCAGGCCGAAGTCCTCAAGGAGGGCAGGGACATCCTCTTCGTCGGTTTCGGGCCCATCGTCATGCGGATGCTCGATGCTGCGATGGCCCTCGAGCGTGATGGGTGGTCGGTCGGCGCCATCAACGCCCGGTTTGCGAAGCCGCTCGATCGGCAACTGATCCTGGACCAGGCCCGCGGCAAGCGCCTCGTGGTCACCTTCGAGGAGAGCGTCGTGACCGGCGGCTTCGGGGGAGCCGTCCTGGAGGCCATCGAGGAGGCCCGCCTGACCGATCCGGTGTATCGGGGAATTCCGGTCCGGATCATCGGCATCCCGGCGGATCGATTCGTGGATCACGGGGCCGTCGGGGATCTGCGCCGCGTCCTGAAACTCGACGCTGCCGGCCTCGAGGGCCAGGTCCGCGACACCCTTCGGTTGATCGGCGTCGCGCCGGACCGGACGGAGGTCGCTCCGGATCCGGTCTGACGGACCTGTGAGCCCGTGGTGAGCCCGCTGTGCCACGATAGTCGCGTGAACGCCTCTTCCTCCACCGGCGATCGGTCGGCGGCTCCCAGGCCCGCACGGATCCGCCTGGACCAGCTCGTCGTCGACCGTGGACTCGCGCCATCGCGGACCCGCGCCCAGGCGTTGATCCTCGGCGGCAAGGTCAGGGCCGGTGCCGGTGACGCCGGGCGCCTGGACCGGAAGGCGGGAGACCTCGTGGACCCGACCCTGGAACTGGCCCTCATCGAGCGAGACCGGTTCGTGAGCCGGGGCGGTCACAAGCTCGCAGCCGCGCTCGATGCCTTCTCGATCGACCCGCGCAACGCCGTCTGCCTCGACGTCGGGGCCTCGACCGGCGGGTTCACGGACCTCCTCCTCCAGCGCGGGGCGTCCCGGGTCTATGCCCTGGATGTGGGGCGAGGGCAGCTGGCCGAGTCCCTGCGGCGAGACCCGCGGGTCGTCTCGATGGAACGGACGAACGCGCGCGCGATCAGCTCCGCCACGCTCCCGGAAGCGGTGACCCTGGCCACGATCGACGTCTCGTTCATCTCACTGCGCCTGGTGCTCGGGCCTGTTGCGTCCGCGTTCGGACGGGCCGGCGGGAGCATCGTGGCGCTTGTCAAGCCGCAGTTCGAAGCCGGTCGCGGACAGGTTCCCGGAGGGGTCGTCCGCGACCCCACGGTCCATCGGGCGACCGTCGAGCGCATCGTCGCGGCGGCCGGCGATCTTGGCCTTGTCGCGCTCGACGCGATCGCGTCCCCGATCCTCGGCCCGGAGGGTAACCGGGAGTTCCTCCTTCACCTGCGGGTTCCGGACCAGGATGCCTCGGACGTCGACTCGGAGGTGGCCGGAAATGCCGGACTCCCGGCCCGGATTGCCGACATCACGGTTGAGGTCGCACCATGACCGACGACGCTATGGCCCGGATCGGCTTCGCCTACAACCCCACGAGCGATGCGGCCGTCGAGCTGCGGGAGCGTGCGACCGGCTGGGCCGCGATGCGCCACCTGGACCACTGGATCGCGGCGGCAGCGGATCACGACCTCATGGAGAAGGAACTTCCCGGGACCGACCTGCTCGTGGTCCTCGGTGGCGACGGCACGTTCCTGCGGGCTGCTCGTTCCGTCGCCGTCATCGACGTGCCACTGCTGGGCATCAACGTCGGCAAGATGGGCTTCCTCTCGAAGGTGGAGGCGGCCGATCTCATTCCGGTCCTGGATCGACTGCACGGCGGGGCCTACACGCTCGAACATCGCATGGCCCTCGAGGGTCGGATCCTGCGCGGCGGGTTCGATGAGACACCCGAGCGCCACGTGGCCCTCAATGATGTCGTCGTGGCCCGCGGTTCCCTGGCCCGCGTGGTCCGGCTTGACGTCCGGCTTGACGACAGCCACCTCGCCACGTACATCGCCGACGGCCTCGTGGTGGCAAGCCCCACCGGTTCGACCGGGTACTCGTTCTCGGCCGGCGGGCCGATCCTCGATCCGACTGCCCGGAACCTCATCGTGACGCCGATCGCGGCATACCTGACCACGATCCGCTCGGTGGTGGTCGGCCCGTCGGTGGTCGTCCGCTGCCGCGTGACGGACGCGCACGAGGCGGTGGTCTCCATCGATGGACGTGAGGACGTGGCGATCGCCGTGGGCGATGTCGTGGAGGTGCGTGCGCTCGATCGCCCGATCCGCCTGGTCCAGCCGCATGGTGCCCTGCCGTTCTGGGATCTCCTGCGGAAGAAGGTCGAGCTGCTGCCCTCTTGAGGACGAGATGACGATGGTGCCCGAGGCCGCCCGGCACGGAGATGACGAATTGGCCGGGCCGGCGACCCAGGCTGAACCGGCCGACTTGCCGGGCGGCCGCGTCGGCCCGCTGCTCGAGCTCTCGGTGACCGACCTCGGGCTGATCGATCAGCTTCGGCTCCGACTGGACCCCGGCCTGAACGTGCTGACCGGTGAGACAGGCGCCGGCAAGAGCCTGCTGATCGATGCACTCGGCCTGGCGCTCGGGGCACGGGCTGACGTGTCGCTCGTGCGTCATGGCGCGTCGTCGGCCCGCGTCGAGGCACTGTTCGATCGCCATCCGGAACCGATGATCGTCGTACGCGAGGTCACGGCCGCGGGACGATCGACGGCGCGGATGGACGATGAGGCGGTCACGGGCACACGCCTGGCCGATGTCGCCGGCAGACTCGTGGAAGTCCACGGCCAGCATGACCAGGGCCGACTCCTCGATGAGCGATGGCAGCGTGACCTGCTCGATGCATACGGCGACAATGCCGACGCCCGGACAACGATGCTGGAAGCCGTCGCGGCCTGGCGCGAGAACCGGGCTCGGCTGGCAGTGTTGGCCATCGAACCCCGGGAACTCGCCCGCCGGCTCGAGCTTCTCGAGCATGAAGCGGCGGAGATTGCAGCGGCGAGGCTGCGACCCGGCGAGGCCGGCGAGCTCCGGGCGCGACTCGCGGCCGCCCGACAGGGCGCGGCGATCTCCACGGGCGGAGAGGGCCTCCGGGTCCTGCTCGACGCTGACGAGGCTTCGGCGCGCGCCATCCTCGGAACGGCGCTCCGGGAAGCCCGAGCCCTCGAGCGGTTCGATTCACGATTCGCGGCGATCGCCGCCCGACTCGCCGGCGTCGACGCCGAGCTCGAGGACGTGACGCTGGACGTTCGTCGGTTGCTCGGGGCGGTGGACCATGACGCGAGCACGTCGGCCGGGCTCGAGGATCGCCTCTCGCTGATCTACGGACTGGAGCGTCGCTATGGAGAGGACGAGGCAGCGGTCATCGCCCATGGCCAACGAGCGGCCGAGGAGGTGGTCGGGCTCCGTGGTCTCGAGGGCGAGCGGGATCGGCGGCTGGTCGACGATGTCAGGCTCCTCACGGCTGTCGCGGCGGCCGCCGCAACACTCGGGGAACGTCGTCGCCGTGCGGCCGCGCAACTGAGTGCCGAGACCGGCGCCGTGCTCGAGGGCCTCGGGTTCCCCAGTGGCGCATTCGAGGTTGCCGTTGGCCGGCGCCCTGCGGGTCCGGACGAGGCTGCGATCGAGCTGGATGGCGATGCGGTCGCGTTCGACGCCTCCGGGGCGGACGAGGTGGTCTACCGGCTCGCACCGAACCCCGGAGAACCGGCCCGTGCCCTGGCCAGGATCGCCTCCGGCGGCGAGCTGTCCCGCGTCGCCCTCGCGATCAAGCAGGTGCTCGCGGAGGCCGACGACACGCCGACGCTCGTCTTCGACGAGGTCGACACGGGGATCGGAGGGCGCAGCGCCGATCCCATCGGGCGCAGCCTGTGGTCGCTCGCGCGGAGGCATCAGGTGCTGGTCGTGACGCACCTGCCCCAGATCGCGGCCTACGCCGACGCCCACCTTCGAATCTCGAAGCGGGAGCGAGACGGTCGAACGGTGACCGAGGTGGAGTTGCTCGACGGCCCAGCCAGGATCGACGAACTCGCGGTGATGCTCGGCGGGCCCGGCGACTCGGGCCCAGGTCCCGCCGCACTCGCGCAGGCCGGGGAACTGCTCCGGGCCGCGTCCGCCCGGGACGCCTCGGGGCAGGTGGACGCCTGAAGGGTCATCGCTGATCGTGGCCGGACCTACGACGGTTGATCGCGCAATCGACGACTACCTGACCTACCTGCGCGTGGAACGCGGCGTTTCCCGGGCGACGATCCTGGCCTACCGGAGCGACCTCGGAGACTTTGCGTCCGCCCGCGGGACGGAACGGGACTGGGCGTCCGGGCCGGATGCGGCGACGCGGTACCTGGCGGCCCGATCTCGACGCGGGCGGCCCAACGATCCCGGCCTCGCCCCGACGAGCCTGCGTCGGCGCGCGGCGGCGATTCGTGGCTTCTATCGCTTCGCCTACGGCGAAGGAGTGATCGGGCTCGACGTGGCCGCCCAGCTCGATCTGCCCCGGCCGTCGCGCCTCCTCCCCGAGACGCTCTCGGTGGCCGAGGTGGAGCGACTGATCGAGGCCGCGGGGCCGGAGCACGCGGATGCCGGTGGCGCCGGCGCGGACGGCCACTCGGTCCGCGGTTCCCTCCGCGACCGGGCGCTCGTCGAGCTGCTCTATGCGGCGGGGTTGCGGATCACGGAAGCGCTCGGGCTCGACCTCGAGGACCTCTCCTTCGAGGGCGGCTTCGTCCGCGTGATCGGCAAGGGTGACAAGGAGCGGCTTGTCCCGGTGGGTGACATCGCCCTCGGCGTCCTCGGGGAATGGATCGCCGGACCACGAGCCGCCCTCCTCGGGCTGGCGCGGATCTCGCCGGACGACGGCGGTCCGTTGTTCATGGGCGAGCGAGGTCGACGCTGGGCCCGGCAACAGGCCTGGGCCGCGGTCAAGCGCGCGGCCGCCGCGGCGGGCCTGCCGGACCGCGTCAGCCCGCACACGCTCAGGCATTCGTTCGCGACGCACCTTCTCGAGGGCGGCGCCGACCTGCGGATCGTCCAGGAGCTGCTCGGTCATGCGAGTATCAGCACCACCCAGCTCTACACGCATCTGACCGGCGAACGTATCCGCGAGGTGTACGCTCGCGCCCATCCACGAGCCTGACCGCAGGAGGAGTCCACCCGTGCCTCGCTACGCCGACAGCCTGTTATCCGATGGGGAACGTATCGCCCTCCGCTCTCGCCAGCACTGGCTCGCGACCGTCATCGACGGGCGGGTTCCGTGGGCGCTCTTCGTGTCCGCGGTCGCGCTCATCGTGCTCAGGCTGCAGCTGTCGGGCGACGGCCCGGCGGAGCAGCTCCTCGGGTTCGCCATCCTCGGCCTGATGGTCCTGTCGCTCGTCCTCCTCGGGCGGCTGTACTGGGCCTGGTACGCACAGGACTACATCGTGACGAACCGACGGGTGCTCAAGGTGGAGGGCATTCTCAACAAGCGGTCGGGGGACAGCTCGCTCGAGAAGGTCAATGACGCGGTCCTCGAGCAGAATCTGCTCGGCCGCATCTTCGGGTACGGCGACCTGGACATCATGACCGCGTCCGAGGACACGGTTGATCGGTACCGGATGCTCGACCAGGCGCCGCGCTTCAAGAAGGTGATGCTGGACGAGAAGCACCGCCTGGAAGTCGATCTTGCCCGGATGCCCGGACCACCGGCACGCGCGGCCGGCGCGACCGGCTCGGCCGGCGCGACCGCGCCGCGGTCCATGGGGGCCGACGAGGTCACGCGGGCCCTCTCCAACCTGGCCGATCTCCGCGACCGGGGCGCGATCTCCGAGTCGGATTACGAGGCGAAGAAGCAGGAGCTGCTCGGCCGCCTCTGAGCGAACTCGCGTGCATCCGAACCGGAACAACGATCCCCGATGCCGAAGCGTGGATCCGGCCCCGACAGGTGGCTCAAACCCCTGCCACCGCCTGAGGGGCTAGCATTCGCCGAGACCGCCGTCCGGCGGCCCGATACAGAGGCGATCGGTGCCAGTACTCGACACCCAGTTCATCATCAGGTTGTCCCTGATCGCGATCATCCTGCTCGCGGCGCTCCCGTTTCATGAGTTCGCCCACGCCCTGACGGCGTACCGGATGGGTGATGGGACGGCCAAGCTCTTCGGTCGGCTGACCCTCAACCCGATCGTGCATTTCGACCCGGTCGGCGGGACGCTCCTGATCCTGACGCTCCTGACGGGCAGTGGGTTCGTGTTTGGCTGGGCAAAACCGACGCCCGTCAATCCATCGAATCTGCGCGGTGGCCGGCGGAGCGACGCCCTCGTTGCCCTCGCCGGGCCCGTGTCGAACCTCATCCTCGCGACCGCCGCCGCCATTCCCTTCCGGGTCATCCTCGCGACCGGTGGCGCGGACGCCACGATCCCGCTCCAGATCCTCTACCTGTTCATCGCGATCAACATCTCCCTGATGATCTTCAACCTCATCCCGCTGCCGCCGCTCGACGGGTCGCACGTCCTCCTCGCGCTCGTCGACCCCCGGACGAGCTGGCAGCTTCGAACGTTCCTGACCCAATACGGCTCGCTGATCCTGCTGGGCCTGATCCTCGTACCGTCGCTGACAGGCCTGCCGTCGCCTCTCGGGATCGTCTTCGAGGTGATCGCGAATCCGGTCATCAATCTCCTGACGGGCCTATGAAGCTGGGCAGGCTGGCCTGGTGGTCCGGCAAGGTTCGTCGGTTCCGCTCGTACCTGGCGGCTCGGGTGACGGACGCCGAGCGTGGGCACCTCAGCGAATGGCTCACGCCGGCCCAGCTTGTCGTCTTCGACCGCATGCAGGTGGCCGATCGACGGCACGGCCTGGATGTCGTCGCGGCATTGCGTGCGGAGGGGATCGGCGAGACCGACGTCCTGATGGCCGGACTTCTCCACGACGCGGGCAAGGGATCGACGGGCGTCCTGGCCCGGATCGTCCACAGCCTCGGGCAGGCATACGGAACCTCGATCCCGCGCCTGGTCGGTCACCTGCCGGGCATGGCCGACGCACTGTCCCGGCTGGCGGAGCATCCGGAGCTCTCGGCTCGACTCGCCGAGGCTGCCGGCTGTTCAGCGAGGACCGTCGAGCTGATCCGCTGGCAGGAGGATCCTCGCGATCTCGAGTACGGCGACCGGCTGCGGCTCGCCGACGAGGCCAACTGAGATGGCGCCCGTCGGCGCGCACGGGACGCACGGCGCGCACGAGGCCACGGAGGTGGGTGCCGCCCTGACACAGGCCTCGTTCACCCCGCCACCGGAGCCGGCGGCGGTGCCCGTGCGCCCGGCCGTCACGTTCGGCACGTCGCGACGGCCCGAGGACGCCACCGAGGTGGTGCTCGCAGACTGGGCCGGCCCGCTCGGCCTCCTCCTGACCCTCATCGAGGCACGCCGACTCGACGTGCTCACCGTTCCCCTCGGCGCTCTCGCGGGCGCTTATCTCGAGGCGTTGGCGACGCTCGAAGGCGACCGGATCACGAATGTGAGCTCGTTCGTGGCCGTCGCGGGTCAACTGATCCTCATCAAGAGCCGGGTCATGCTGCCCCGCCGGGACGATCCCGGAGAACCGGGCGCGATGCCGGACGACGGGCCAGATCCCGAGGCTGAGCTCCGGGAACGATTGATCCTCTATCGCGCCTATCGCGATGCGGGCCAGGCGCTTCAGGATGCGGCCGTGGTTCGGCATGGCCTCTTCCGGCGCGAACCGGCCGCGGCCCTCGCGGCGGCGGTAGCCGGCGCACGGGCACCCGATGCGCCGCCGCTTGATCCGACGCTCCTCGTCGGTGTCCTTGCGCGCCTCGCCCTCGTGGTCGCGCCACCGGAGCCCGCTCCGGAGATGATCCGGCGCTCGATCACGCTCAACCAGCGCGCGGCGATCCTGCGCGCGGCGCTCCGGGCGGCCCCGTCCGTCGTGCTCCAGGATCTCCTGCGGGACGTCCGGGATCGCGTCGTCGTCGCGGTGACGTTCCTCGCCCTGCTCGAGCTGATGAAGCGCCGTGAGATCGTCGTGGAACAGGCGGCCCCGTTCGGGCCGATCACCCTGCGACGAGCGACCCCGGAGGAACGCTCGGCCTCGGGCCGGGCCGACGCAGGCGACGACACGGACCTGGATGAAACGATGGCGGGTTTCCGGTGAACGACGGCACGGCCCTGGCCGGCGCGGACGGGTTCGAGGAGGCGCTGGAGGACGCGTTCGAGCGCGCGGTCGAGGACGGGTCGGGGGACGGGTCGGGGGACGCCCCACATAGCGGACCGCCTCCGGCCCCAGAGCCCCGCTCATCCGAGGATGACGGTCCGGCCGGCCCGCACGAGCTGACGGAACGGGGCCTGGAAGCCCTGCTCTTCGTTGCTGAGCGCCCGCTGTCGCGGCGTGAGATCGGTCGCCTGGCCGGTGTCGACCGACAGACCGTCGACGCACGCCTCGGGGATCTCGAGGTCACGTTGCGAGAACGCGGGATCCGCCTGCTGCTCTCCGATGACCGCGTCGAGCTGGCAACCGCGCCGGAGGCGGGTGCGCTCGTGGCGCGGTACGTCGGGGCCGACGCCGTGCGCCTGTCGCCGGCGTCGCTCGAGACGCTCGCGATCGTGGCCTATCGACAACCGATCACCAAGGCGGCCATCGAGCGCATCCGGGGCGTCGACTCGGACTACACGGTACGGAGCCTGCTGCACCGTCGCCTCGTCGTGGAGTTCAGCCGGTCGGAGGCTCCCGGGCGTCCGATCCTGTACGGGACGGCCTTCGATTTCCTCGAGCGCTTCGGGCTCACGTCAATCGAGGACCTCCCGCCACTGTCCGCTGACATCGTGGCCCGGCTGGTGGATCCCGCCGCCGGAAGCGACGGCGACGCTCCCGGGACCGATGGAGACGCTCCCGGGACCGATGGAGACGCCGCAGGGGTTTCGGACGCCCTCCCGGATCGGTCGATGCGGGACGCTGAGGATTCGAACGGAACAAGCTTCGGGAACAACGGGGTCGACGATGCCTGAGGAGCGCCTGCAGAAGATCCTCGCCGCGGCCGGCGTCGCGTCGCGGCGGGCCAGCGAGGCGCTGATCGCGAGCGGCCGCGTGCGGGTGAATGGCAGGGTCGCCACCATCGGTGCGCAGGTGGACCCGGCGACCGCCCAGATCGAGGTCGACGGCTTTCTCGTCGGGGTCGGAGCGGCGCGGACCTACGTGGCTCTCCACAAACCTGCCGGGGTGACGTCGACGACCCAGGATCGTCACGCCGACACCACGGTGCTCGATCTTGTCCCCACGGCGCTGACACCGGACGGTACCCGGCTCTACCCGGTGGGCAGGCTGGATCGGGATTCGGAGGGATTGCTGCTCCTGACCAATGACGGCACCTGGGCCGACCGTGTCCTGCATCCCCGCTTCGGCGTGCAGCGGGAATACGCGGTCGGCCTCGCTCGACCGCTCGATCGGGACCAGTTGGCAATCCTTCGCGCCGGCATCGCGCTTGACGAGGGCCTGGCGACGTTTGCGGCCCCGCTGCGGCTGGCCACGCCGATCGAGACCCGCACGCTTGCGGAACTCCTGCACCCGCCGCCGCATCCCGACCTGGTCTGGTACCGGGCGGTGATCGCCCAGGGCTGGAAGCGCCAGCTCCGAAGGATGTTTGCTGTGACCGGCAACCCCGTCCTGCGGCTCGTCCGAGTCCGGATCGGCACGGTTCGGCTCGACCGACTATCCACCGGCCGCGCTCGCCTCCTGCGGGCGCCCGAGATCCGCCAACTTGGTATGGTCCCGGGCGCCGCGCTTCGTCGTCCTGCTGCGCCGGTCGAGGTGTCAGCACGTGCTCTCCGGCATCCCGGCCCGTCGGGCGCCGGGGCGTTCGGTCAACCTGGAGCCGGACCGGTCGGGGCGAAGCGGACAGTCCAGAAAGCCCCCGAGGCGCGGCATCAGGGTGCGAAGGCGAAACCGAAGACGGCCCAATTGAAGGGTGCCCCCGGATCGAGTGGCCCGCGACGCCCGGCGCCGAAGCCGAGCGCGGTCGGCGTGGGCCGCGTCGACCCTGCTGGCGCCGCGGACAGCCAGAAGCGGGGCAAGGGGCAGCGCCGGAGGCCGAGGTCGGCTGACCCTGCCCGACCCGTTTCGCGGCGCCCGACATCGCGAGCGGACAAGCATCCTGCCCATCCACCAGATGAGCGCCCGAAGGGTCGAGCAGATGAGCGCCCGAAGGGTCGCCACGAGGGGTATCCTCCGGGGCGATGACTGGCTCCGTACCGGCGGTCGAGGCCGTCGGTCTGGTCAAGACGTTCGGTTCCGTCCGTGCCGTGGACGGAATCGACCTCACGCTGGGCGCGGGCCGGATCTATGGACTGTTGGGACCGAATGGATCCGGCAAGACCACCTTCATCCGGATGGTTGCCGGGCTCGCGCATCCAACTGCCGGGACGGCCCGGATTCTGGGTACGCTCGTTCCCGATCGGTCGCTTCTCGCCCGAATCGGGTACATGCCCCAGGTAGAGGCCGTCTACCCGGAACTCTCCGTGGAGGAGAACGTGGCGTTCTTCGCGCGTCTCGAGGGTCGTCGTGATCCTGCCGCGGTGAACCGCGTCCTGGATCTCACCGACCTGGGCGATCGCCGCGGCACCCCGGCCATGCACCTCTCTGGCGGGATGCGACGCCGATTGTCCCTTGCCTGCACCCTCGTCCACGAACCTCCGGTCCTGCTGCTGGACGAGCCGACGGTCGGTGTGGACCCGGCTCTGCGGGCACAGTTCTGGGCGCATTTCCGACGGCTCGCCGATGCCGGGACCACGATCCTTGTGGCGAGCCATGTCATGGACGAGGCGGATCGATGCGATGAGCTGGTGTTCGTCCGGTCCGGGCGGATCCTGGTCCGAGGAACGTCAGCCGAGATCCGGACCAGTGCCGGCACCACGGACCTGGAGAGCGCCTTCCTCCATCATGCCGGCCTCGATTCCGAGGGTCGACCCCTGACGGCGGTGTCGTCATGAGCATCGTCCGGATCCTCGCGGTGGCTCGCCGGATCATCCAGGGGTTCCGGCGGGATGAACGAACCCTCGGCCTGATCTTCGTGGTCCCGCTCGTCGTCACCGCCCTGCTCGGTTGGGTCATTCGCGACCAGAAGGATGTCACGGTTGAGGTCGTCATGGTCAATTCCGCCGGTCCGCCCGGCCAGCGCATCATCGACGCCCTCACGCAGGCGACGATCGGCGCCCCGGAGGGGATCGAGGTGATCTCGATCGCTGGAAGCGAGGAGGCCGCCCGCGCCGCGCTCCGCGACGGGAACGGTGACCTGGCCGTGGTCCTGCCCGGAGCGCTCTTCGACGATGTCCTGGCCGGGCGTCGCCCGCACGTGACGGTGATCACGCCGGGAACCGACCCGGCCACGGACGGCGCTGCGCTGGGAGCCTTCCAGGCACTGATGGCGACGCTTGCCGGGCAGCTCGCCGCCGCGACCGGCGGCGTGGCGGTCATCCCCATCATCGATCGGGAGACCGTCTTCCTGTCCGCGAGCGCGGACGCGCTCGACGTCCTGGCGCCGGTGTTCCTGGCCTATTTCGGCTACTTCTTCGTCTTCATCCTGACCGGGATCAGCTTCCTGCGGGAGCGCGTCGGGGGGACCCTCGAACGGCTGCTCGCGACACCGGTCTCGCGTGCCGAGATCGTCCTCGGCTACGGCCTCGGGTTCGGCTTCTTCGCCACGCTCCAGGTGATCGTGCTGACCCTGTATATCCTCGCGAAGGTGGACGTCCCCGCGCTCGGACCGCTGCCGGCCTTCACGATCGGCCTCGCCGTACAGAGCTCGGGGAGTCCGATCCTCGCGTTTCTCCTCGCGGTGCTCCTGTCGCTTGGTGCCGTGAGTCTTGGGATCTTCCTGTCCACATTTGCCCGGACCGAACTCCAGATCATGCAGTTCATCCCCCTCGTGATCGTTCCGCAGGGATTGCTCGGCGGGATCTTCTGGCCTGTCGACCGGCTTCCGGACATCCTTCGTGCCGTGGCCAACGTCCTGCCCATGACCTACGCCGTCGACGGACTCAAGGCCGTCATGCTGCGAGGCGCGGACCTGGGCGACGCCGCGGTCCGGCTCGACTTTGTCGTCCTCGCCGGGATCGCCGCGCTGTTCGTCGTCCTCGCGGGCGCCACGATCAAGCGGGAGGTCGCCTGACACGTTCCGGTCGTGCGCCGGTATGCTCCGGCGATGCCGACATCCCCGGGCTCCGTACCGTCCCGGCGACCCGTGATCGCCGTTGATGGTCCGGGATCGTCCGGCAAGACCAGCGTCGGGGCGGCCGCGGCCGCCAGGCTCGGCCTCCGCTTCTGCGACACCGGTCTCTTCTACCGTGCCGTGACGTTCGCGGCGCGACAGCTCGGAATCGGCGAGATCGACGTCGACCGGCTGGTGGCCCTGGTCGCCCAGGTACGGCTCGAGGTCGATTCGACCGGGCGCTACGCCGTCGTGACGCTGGACGGTACCGATATTACGGCCGATGTCATTGCGCCCGACGTCGATGCTGCGGTTTCGACATACGCTCGCGTTCCCGAGCTGCGGGCAGCCCTTCTCCCTCGCCAACGTGAGATCGCGGCCGAGGGTGGCGTGGTCATGGCCGGCCGGGATATCGGCACGGTGGTCCTTCCGGACGCGGACCTCAAGGTCTTCCTCGATGCGTCGGTCGAGGAGCGGGCCCGGCGGCGCGCGGATGAGCGGGGAATCGCCCCCAGCAGCCAGGCGGCGATGGAGATTCTCGATCAGTTGCGCGTGCGCGACGACATCGACGCCTCGAGGTCGATCGCCCCCCTTCGTCGCGCGGACGACGCCGTGACCATCCGGACCGACGCCGTCTCCTTCGCCGCCACAGTGGATCAGCTGGTCGCTGCGATCGAGGCGGTCGGGCGGGCGCCACGCCCTTTGTCGGGCGATGTACCTCGTCAGTCCGCTCCAACAGCAGCGCGCCTGGCGACTGCGGGGCGCTCGGGCCGTGTGGCGCGGCGGGCTGCCATCGACCCCACGCCAATCGCCACGCGCATCACCTGGATCATCCGAATCGCCTCGTTCGTCATACGCGTCATCGCGAGGTTCTTCACGGAAGTGGTGATCGAAGGCGATGTCGACGCGATTCCGCGAAGCGGTGCGGTCCTGGTCGCGGCGAATCACGCCTCGAATGCAGATCCGGTCCTGATCGGCGGCTTTCTGAATGGGCGGCTGGGCCGTCCCATGAACTGGATGGGCAAGCGCGAGCTCTTCGATTGGCCGGTGATCTCGTGGCTCGCGCGCCACGGTGGCATCCACCCGCTCGACCGCGGGGCGGCAGATGTCGAGGGATTCCGGACCGCGATGCGGATCCTGGACCGTGGCAACATCCTGGCGGTCTTTCCCGAGGGCACCAGGAGTCCCGACGGGAAGCTGATGGCGGCCAAGGATGGCGTGGCAGTCCTCGCCACGCGGTCGGGGGCGCTGATCGTGCCGATCGGAGTCATCGACAGCGATCGGTTATGGCCCCGGGGTCGGCGGATACCGGTTCGGACGCCGCGGGTGACGGTGAGGATCGGTGAGCCCTTCTACCTGGCTGACGTGCTCGCGGCGGCGGACGCCCGCGGGACCGAGGCACTCGCGGCGGCGAACGCCCGCGGGACCGAAGCAGTCGCGGTGGGGGACGCCCGCGGGACCGAGGCACCGAACGGCTCCCGGACACAGGTGGATGGCGCCGGACGGCCTTCCAGCGGGTCGCGCCGCCGGTCCAATGCCGCCGGGACCGACGTGATCATGCGCCGCATCGCGGCGCTCCTGCCGCCTCGTCAACAGGGCGCCTACGGACCCTGGCAGGCCGACTGACCGGTCTCGAACGGCGCCCATGCGATACTCGGGGGCACATGGGAACCGTCACTGACATTCGAATCGCGAAGCGAACGGGCTTCTGCTACGGCGTCCGGGAGGCCATCGACAAGGCCAAGGAGGCCAGCGCCGCCGGCAAGTCGACGCATACGCTCGGCCAGGTCGTCCACAACGAGGGCGTGGTGCGTGATCTCCAGGCACTCGGGATCCGGACCGTCGAAGCGCTCGACGACGTGGACCACGGCGCCGCAGTCGTCATCCGTGCGCACGGGGTTCGGCCGGAGGTCATGGACCGCGCCGCCCAACGGGGTCTCGAGGTCATCGACGGGACCTGCACCTGGGTCATCCAGGAACAGCGTGAACTGCGCCGCCTCGTGGAGGAGGGCTACACCATCGTCCTCCTCGGGACGCCGAAGCATCCCGAGGTCGTGGGGCTGCTGGGATTCGCACCGGATGCCATCGTCGTTGACGAGGAAGGGGACTGGGCCAAGATCCCGGCCAGGAAGCGCATGGCCCTCATCTCCCAGAGCACGCAGCCGCCATGGAAATTCGAGAAGCTCGCCGCGTACATGGTCGGTCGGAGCCACGAGCTCAAGATCGTGAACACGGTCTGTCCGGTCACGATCCGGCGACAGCAGGACACGCTCGAATCGGCCCGTGAGGTCGACCTGATGGTGGTCGTCGGCGGTCGCTCCTCGGCGAACACGAAGGAGCTGACGCGTCTCTGCGGGATCGCCGGGACGCGCGCGATCCAGATCGAATCCGTGAACGATCTCGACGATCCCATCCCCTTCGCCGGCAGCCGCATCGTCGGGGTGACGGGCGGGACATCCACTCCCATCGAGGACCTGCATGCCGTGGCCCGGCGCATCCTCGAGGTCGGCGGGACGGCCGACGCCCAGGCGCGCGCGACCGAGCTGGCCGATGCGGCCTTCGCCGTCGCCGCTCATCCCGCCGGTCGCACGACGTCCTTGCCCGTGGCTGCGGGCGCGGGCTGACATGGCCGGCCAGGGCGGCGCGCTTCCCGTGGTCGCGATCGTCGGGCGTCCGAACGTCGGCAAGAGCACGCTCTTCAATCGGATCATCGGCGAACGCGCGGCGATCGTCGAGGATCGGGCCCGGACGACCCGTGACCGGATGTACGGCGATGCCCAATGGAATGGCCGGCGCTTCATCGTCGTCGACACCGGCGGCCTTGAGGTCGACTCAGACGACCCCATCGAGGCGAAGGTCCAGGTCCAGGCGCGGCTTGCGATCGCGGAGGCGGACGTGATCGTCTTCGTCGTGGATGCCATCACCGGCTTGACGCCGGCCGACCTCGAGGCGAATGAACTCCTGCGCATGGCGGCCGTGCCGCTCTTCGTGGCCGTGAACAAGGCCGACAACCCCAGGCGCGAACTCGACGCCGCGGAGTTCTGGTCGCTCGGCTGGGAACAGACGCACCCGATCGCCGCCAACCATGGTCGAGGCGTCGCCGATCTTCTCGACGAACTCGTGCGCGTTCTACCGCCCGAATCGGACGCCGAAATCGCCCGCAAGGCACGGGCCGACGAGGCGGATACCTTTGCCCGTGAGGTCGCGAGCGGCAGCCTCCGCCCCTACGTCGTCGGCGAGGAAGGCGACGATGCCGATGACGAGGTCGCCGAGAATCCCGATGGCACCATCCCTGACCTCGCAGGCCTGGACGCCGAGGCGGCACGCTGGGACGCGATGCTCGCAGCGGCCAGCGACGACACTCCGCCCGCCATTGCCTTCGTCGGACGCCCCAACGTCGGAAAGTCGAGCCTCGTCAACGCGCTGCTGGGCGAGGAGCGAACGATTGTCAGCGATATCCCCGGAACAACCCGTGACGCGATCGACACGCGGATCGCCTGGGGCCGGACCGAGGTCGTGCTCATCGACACGGCCGGTATCCGTCGACGGGGCAAGGTGGCTTCCGGCCCGGCGGCCGAGCGGTATTCCACGCTCCGCAGCATCAAGGCGATCTCGCGAGCCGACGTCGCGGTGCTGCTCGTGGATGGCGTCGACGGGTTCACCGCACAGGACGCGCACGTGGCCGGCTACGTCGTCGAAGAGGGGAAGGGCCTCGTCATCGCGATCAACAAGTGGGATGCCGTCGAGGAGAAGACCGGCAGGACGTTCGACACCTACATCGAGTGGATCCGCCACGAGGTCCCGTTCCTGGACTTCGCGCCGATCGTGAGCATCTCCGCGAAGACGGGCCAGCGGGTCGGTCGCGTGCTCGAGCTCGCCGTCGATGTCTGGGCCGAGCGACGCCGACGTGTCGGTACGGGCGAACTGAACCGGGTTGTCGTCGCCGCCAGTGAGCGACAGCAGCCACCGATGGTGAAGGGCAAGCGACCCAAGGTCTTCTACGCGACCCAGGCCGCGGTGGCGCCCCCGACCTTCGTGTTCTTCGCCCGCGAAGCCGGATCGGTGCATTTCAGCTACCAGCGCTACCTTGAGAACCGACTCCGCGAAGCGTTTGGCTTCCTCGGCACACCGCTGCGGCTGGTCTTCCGCGAGCGAGCGGGAATCCGGATCGAGCGCAAGGCCTCCAAACGGGCTCCCGGTTCGGCCGGTGGTTGTGGCTCACGCCCCGCGGCGGCCGGTGGTGGTGGCTCACGCCCCGCGGCGGCCGGTGGCGCGAGGCCTCGAGTTCGTCGGCCGGCGGATGCGCCCGGGCGCTGAGATGCCCGATCCGGGCAGGCGAACGGCGTGAGCCCGACCCGGGTGGTGAGCCAGCCCCGGGTGGCGGTCATCGGCAGCGGTGCCTGGGGTACCACCCTCGCCCTCGTCGTGGCGCGAAGCCAGCCGGTCACCCTGTTGTGTGCGTCTGGCGAAACAGCGGCGCGCCTGGTGAGCGAGCGTCGAAACGAGCGGAGGTTGCCGGGAATTCCTCTTCCGGAGGCCATCACTGCGACGGCCGACGCGAGCCGTCTCGGCGCCGCAGAGCTTGTCATCGTGGCCGTCCCGTCGGCGCACCTGCGAGAGACGATGACCCGTCTTGGCCCAGCGATTCCTGGCGGGGCGGATGTCCTATCGGTGGCAAAGGGGCTCGAGGGCGGAACCCTGCGGCGCATGTCGGAGGTCATCGCGGAGGCCGGCGGCATCGATGCCGGCCGGATCGCGGCACTGTCCGGCCCGAACCTTGCCCTCGAGATCGCGGCCGGGCTCCCGGCATCGGCGGTCGTAGCCGCCGTCGATGAGCCCCTCGCCGAGCGAATCGTCGCACGGCTGGCACGGCGCGAGTTCAGGCTCTACACGAACACCGACGTCCTCGGCGTGGAACTGTGCGGCGCGCTCAAGAACGTGATCGCGATCGCGGCCGGGGCGGCGGATGGCCTCGGGTTCGGCGACAACGGCAAGGCCGGCCTGATGACCCGCGGACTTGCGGAGATGATGCGGCTGGGTATCGCCGCGGGTGCCAACCCGCTGACGTTCGCGGGTCTGGCCGGGATCGGCGACATCATCGCCACCTGCGGTTCAAGGCTGTCGCGAAACCATCGGCTGGGCGAGGAACTGGCACGGGGCCGAGCATGGGCAGAGATCGAGGGGTCGCTGCCGGGTGTCGCGGAGGGAGCCTATACCGTGGACGCCGCGATCGCCCTGGCAACGCGCCTCGGCGTCGACATGCCGATCGCCCGCGAAGTCCATAACGCGCTGTTCGAGGGCAAGAGCGTCCAGCGCTGCCTCGTGGATCTCCTCGCGCGAGAATCCAAGGACGAGCTGGCGGATTTCCGGGGGTGGGTGGATCGTCTCGGAGGTGCCGGTTCGTCGTCCCACTGAGCCCGATCGACGTTTACCCTCGCAGGCTCATCCGGGCGCTGCGGTGTTCCGAAGCTGGGCATCGGCCGTCGCCTCGGCCCGTTCGCGACTCTGGGCGTGGCCGGTCACCGCTGCGAGGAACCTGACCCGTTCCACCACGATGAGCCTCAGTGGCGTCACGGCGGTGACGGTGGCTGTCCGCGGAACGTTCCGGAGCAGCGCGATCTCGCCGATCCCGTCACCCGGCCCGCGCATCGAGAGGTGCGCACCCCCGAAGGTGACGGCCACCCGGCCGTCGGCGATCACGTAGAACCGGTCGCCTTCGTCACCCTCCCGGATCACGACAGCTCCCGCGGGCACGTGCAGCCAGTCCATGTCGGCGAGGATCTTCTCCATCGAGATCGCCGACAGCGGAGCGAAGATCGGCAACCTGCGGAGCAGCTCGAGGGCCTCCGGATCGGGAGCCTTCGCGTTGCGATCCAGTGCACCCAGCTGGACCCAGGTGAGCGCCAGCACGGTGGGGACGAGCAGGCCGACCACGAGCAGCGCCCCGCTGACGCCGATGGACTCCACCAGCATCCCGCTGGCCACGGCGCCAACAGCCAGGGCGAACATGGCCAGCCCTTCCAGCACGCCGAACACCCGGGCCATGACGGCCTCCGGCGCGGTTCGCTGGAGCAGCGTCCTCCCCGCCACCGTCGTGATGCTGGAGCCCGCACCACTGGCGGCAAACAGCGCCGGGGCCGAGACGGTCGTCGCCACGAGCCCGATCGCGGAGATCGAGAAGCCGAACAGCCCGCTGCTCCCGGCGAACGCCGGTGTCATCCGCCGCCGCCCGACGAGCGCGACCGTGGCGACGGTGCCGACGATCCCCCCGAGGCCGAATGCGGAGTACAGGAACCCCGCCCATGCCTCCCCTGCGTGAAGCAGGTCGATGGCGACGGCAGCAAAGAGGATGTCCAGGGCACCGATGACGACCGTCGAGGCCGAAAGGACCAGGACGAGCACCATCACGCGCCGTTCGCGGCGGAGCGCGGCGAATCCCCCGAAGGACTCGGCAAGCCTCTCGCGGGCTGTCAAGGTTCCCGTGCTCGCGACGGCAGCCGGGAAGATCGGCAGGCGTGCGACCAGGACGGCCGCGATGAACGAGATGAACGAGAAGGTCAGGAAGACCTCGCCCGGCCCGAACCGGCCAAGGACCACGCCGCCCACGAACGGGCCGATGAAGATCCCGATGCTCTCGGACAGGCCCGAGACGGTGTTCGCTGCGGTCAGATCAGCCGGTGTGTGCGTGACGCTTGGAAGCATCACGGCCTGGACTGGCCGCGTGACCGTGAACGAAACAGAGGCCAGTGTGGCGGCCAGTACGACCAGGGGAAACGGTGCGTCCAGGTAGAGGGCGATGCCCGTGGCGGCGAGGGTCGCCGCCTGGAGCAAATAGGCTGCAAGCAGCACCCGATCCTGTCGGTATCGATCGCCTGCGTAGGCGGCAAAGGGAGCCATGAGGGCGGCCGGCATGAGCTGGATGAAGGCCACGAGGGCCGCGGCTGCCGCGCCGCCACGCGTGTACGCCCAGACGAGGATCGCAATCCACGTCGCGTACTCCGCCATGTTGAAGCCGAGGTAGGCGAGCTCGATGCGGGCCAGTCCCGGATCGCGGGCAACGGCGAGGACGACGCGGAGTTGCTCTCTCACCACCCAAGCATGGCATGCGACGGAACCCGGACGAGGCCCCTGCGCGTGGGTATATCGGTGGGTTTGACCCCGACGGCCAGGCGACTCCCTGGTGGGGACCGCTCAGGACGAGGTCGGGCTGTGTGTCGAAATCGGGCCGTGTGTCGATACCGAAACTGGCGATGCCGAGTCTGGCGACGCCGAGTGTGGCGACGCCCAGTGTGGCGACGCCGAGTGTGGCGACGCCGAGTGTGGCGACGCCGAGTGACGTCCCCGGCTGCTAGACTCCGTGGTCTGTCGGGGCGTGGCGCAGTCTGGTAGCGCACCAGTCTGGGGGACTGGTGGTCGTCGGTTCAAATCCGGCCGCCCCGACCAATCCCCCTGCCCGAACGACCGTGTCCCAACTTGTGTGGCACCTACCTGCATGGCTCGGGTTGATCCTGAAACGTGACCATTCTCAGCAGTGTCGGAGGAAGCATTGGGCACAACGGTCTTCCGCGAGAGGGACAACGGTTCACGGAGGGCGTGGTTTGGGACCCTTGTCGTGGCCTCCTTGATATGGGGCTGCGGCGCGCAGGTTTCTACCCCGGTTCCGACGCCTGCCATAACGCCGAGTCCAGTCCCCGCGGGGGTGCTTACGGCCACGAACGTCCCAGGCGATTCGGTGCCCGATTCTGACGCTGCCCGGGGTTACCTCGACGCCGCAGCGCGACTGAACGCGGCGACGCAGGAGTGGGGTGCAAGCGCGGAATCGTTCTCTGCCGAGGCTGCGGCGAGCACGTCTCCACCGGCGCAGCAGCTCCGCTCGTTTCTCGTGAAGTTCCTGCCCCTGAGCCGCGATCTTGCGCTAGCGGTGCGCGTCTATCAGCAGGATGTTCAGGCACTCCCACTGACAACGGACCAGCGCGGGATCGCCGACCAACTCGTCGCGAAGGCCGAGATCGTGGTCGAGTACCTCGAGCGATGGACTGACCCCGACGCGTTCGCCGCGGACATGGGCACATCGGACATGGGGGCGTTGGATCAGTGGGGAGGCCCGTGGCTCGACGCGACCAGCTCCGTGTTCGCCGAGGCCAACAAGCTCAGAGCCGCCCTCGGGTTGCCACAGGTCGACGGCGGGCTGTGACTGACGCGCAAGGATAGCCCGGCCCTCCCCTTTTGGGCGCCGCTGAGCGGCATCAGGACTTCGAGCAACGACAACCGGCGACGTGATCCTGGCTTCTCCTCGTCCGCCCGTCAGCGGACGAGTCAACCCTTGCCCTCAGAAACGTGGCGGGTCTGCGGGTCGCCCTTCAGACGATCGCCGCGTACCAGCAGTCGCACGGCCCGCTGGCGGCGTCGACACACGTTTGATGAGGCAAGGTGGGCGAGACGATTTCAGCCTCGATCGAAAAGACCCGGTCCCTGTTCGCGACGCACGCTGAGCACGGCCCGCTGTGCGAGGGGTAGGGGATGATCCTGACTTCCGTGACGCCGGCGTGGTTGAGCCTGCGGAGTTCCGCCTTTGAAGCTTCCTGAGCAACTGCCAGAAACGGCTTTCCGCGCTCGACCAGTTCGTCGACCTGGGCTTCCAGGATTCTGGCAACGGAGCCCCAGTCTCCCACCCGAAGAACGGCCAGAAGCTTCTGGTTCAGCGTCGCCCAGTAGATGTCGCGCGGCCCAACCTTGGGGTCCTTCGCCCTGATCCTCGCCTCGACCTTGCCGTAGTCGACACCCATGCCGTCGAGCGTCACGGCAACGTCATGGTGCCTGGTCGCCTCCTCCGTCAGGGGCACGCCCTGACGGACCCAGAACTGCCGCCCGCAGGTCGGGCACCTCCGACCGCGTCTCGGCGGTGTCTCGAAGGTGTGGCCGCAGAGATACGGGCAGGCAGCCGACAGAGGCGCCGGCCGTCCGCCCTCAGCTGGCCGGCCGAGCAATCGCCGAAGGAATCCCACACGAGGATCGTAGACCCGAAAGGTGCACCCGTCGAGTTGAGCCGTGCACACAGTGGGCCTGACGCCATGCAGCCAATGTCTATGCTCGCCATGGACGGCCCCGCCACAGCTTGGCACGGCCCGACTTCGACCATGGTTCGGCCCCGCCACAGCTTGGCACGGCCCGACTTCGACCATGGTTCGGCCCCGCCACAGCTCGGCACGGCCCGGCTTGTGCCATGCATCGGGCCGGCTTGGCCTGGCTCGGCTCAGCCCGGCTCAGCTCGGCGCCGGTCCGGTCCCGCCCTACTCCTGCCCAGTCCGGTCTGCCCCCGGCCGCAGCCCTGCCTCGGGCCGGGCTTCATGGCCAATGCTCGTGGGGGGAGCACCAGCCAGATGGCGGCGGGGGAGGACCCGCCATCTCCGGCATCGATGCTCCGTCGGCGCTCGGTTGGGGCTGGACCTGATCTCAGCCACGGACGAGACGCTCGCTGCGCCCGGGCGAACCGGCTCCAGCGGGGCGCTCCCGGGGCACCGTTCGAGGCCGCCTTTCCGGTTAGTGCTCCAGGGCCGGTCATCAGCCAGGATTTCACGCTCGGGGGCGCGACGAGCCCGGCCAGCGGGGCGGGCACGAGCCCCGGGAGGCGCGACGAGCCCGGGATTGCCGGGGCGGTGACGTATTTGGGGCTCGCTGCGGGCAGACCCGCGACGGCGAGCCAACGGCCGGGTGACGGCAGAGACAATGGTGCCAATCGGCCCACGACCCCGTCCATCGGCTGGTTCAGGGCGCCGCGGACAAGCTCGGTTCCGGAGACTCGGGCGCGGGGGACGGGGATGGCTCTGCCGTCGGCTCAGGTGAGGCACTGGGGCCTGGCCCGGTGGTTACCGTGGGGCCTGGCCCGGTGGTTGCCGTGGGGCCGGGCGCCGGCGTCGGGCTGGGCGCTGGACGGACTGCCGGAACGCAATTGCCGGTGCCGGAGCCTGACCCCGTCGTCGCCGGAGGTGGCGCGGCGAAGGCGGCGTCGGGCAGCGTTCCGGGTTCGGGGAAGAGGCGCGCGGCGAGGAAGGCAATGCCCTGGATGTCGGGTACCTGAATGGATCCACGGGCATCGAAACCGGGCTTCACGAGGGGTGCCCTGATGACGGCGCGATAGGTGTCGGCCCGGTCGACGCGCGCCATGACGTCGGCCAGGTCCGGCAGGATTTCGCGCGGCACGTTCGTGGATATGGATCGTCCGAGGGCCTGCAGGAGGGCCACCGGATCACTCAGGAACCCGCGTTTCACGATGGCATCGCGCAGCCCGGAGATCACCTCCTGCTGTCTGGCGGCGCGCGTGAAGTCGGATTCTCCGGCCGCCTTGCGGATCCGCGCGTAGGCCAGCGCTTCCTGCCCGTCGAGGTGGCGAAGGCCGGCCTTGATGGAGAACCCGTTCTCGAAGCCATACTCGGTGTAACCGGGGTCGCACAGGTTGCGCGTCACCGTGACATCGACCCCGCCGAGCGTGTCGACCACGGCGACGAACCCGGGCAGGTTCACGGCGGCGTAGTAATCGATCTTCAGCTTCAGGAGCGTCCCCACGGCGGCCATGAGGACATCGTGGCCGGATCCGTCTGAGCCCGGGAAGCCCGAGGGTCGGCGTCGCGCCTCCGAATCGAGTCCGTTGAGCTTGGGCGCGTACGCGGACCCGTCCGGCAGGGGCACGTTGACCATGTCCCTCGGGATCGAGATGATCGAGACGGTCTCAGTCACGAGGTCAAGGCTGGCCACGATCATGGTGTCCGTGTTCGCCGTGTTGCGGCCGACTCCGCTGTCAACGCCGATCAGCAGGATGTTGACGCGCGGGACTGTGGAGGACGGTGCCGGGGACGGGGACGCCGTTGCGCTTGCCAGCGGGTCCTGTGTCGGTTTGGCGGTCGGCGGCGGCACCCACGCGCCGTTCGTCTCGCCGGCAAACACCCGGTCGACCTCCTCACGTGCGACGTTCGTCACGTATCAGAGATAGGCCTGCGGCAGGATCACGACAGCGATGAGCACCGCGACGCGGACGCTGTGCCTGAGGCCAGGTCGCCTTGGTCCGACGGCAAGCACGGCGGCCATGACCGCGATCAGTCGCCAGGCGAGGACAAGGCCTTCGAGGATCAGGATCGCGCCGAGGAGGTTCACGACCCCGGCGGCCAGCCGCGGCAGCGAGGTCGTTGCGATCACGGCCGCCACGGCCACCAGGGCGACGAGGGTCGGGACCGCGAACACGAGGCCCAGGTTTCGCCGCCCGGCCGCCAGGTGACCGACCCCGGGAATCAGCGAGTCGATCACAGCCCAGCGGAGCTGCCTGGCCCGGCCGGTTCCGCTGGACGGAGGGTGCTGTCCGGATAGGGGAGGCGGCTGCCCATCGCTCGGTGGCGGCTGCCCATCGCTCGGTGGCGGCGAATCGGCTGCCCCGGGATCCTTCAGCACTTGCGGGAGGGTAGCAGGAGCTGTCGCGCGAGGCTTCGGAGCTTCCCGACGTTGCTCGACGACCTCCTACACTTCGCGCATGCCGGAGCACGAGGGCGAGGATGAAGAGGAACCGATCGGCGCTGTTCTGTTCGAGCAGTCGCAGGGCCTGACCGATCTCGATCCGGACGCGCTGCGGACGGCCCTCCACGCAGCGGTCGAAGTCGTCGTCGCGCACCTTGCCGGCGTGGCAGATCGGCCCGTCCTTCCGGCAATCGAGCCGGGCTCGCTGGTCGGACTTTTTCCAGCGACCCCGCCCGAGGCAGCCGAGGCCCTGGAGACCATCCTCGCCGATTACCGAGCCCTGATCGAGCCGAACGCCACTCAGTGGCAGCACCCCGGGTTCATGGCCTACTTCCCGACCTCGTCTTCGGCCGCCGGCATCGTCGGGGAACTCCTGATGACTTCGCTTTCGCAGAATCCCATGCTCTGGCGGACGTCGCCGATCGGGACGGAACTGGAACAGGTCGTCGTCGGCTGGCTGCGACAGGCGGTGGGGCTCCCAGACAGCTATGACGGCTTCCTCAACGACACCGCCTCCACCTCGTCGCTCATCGCGCTTGGAGGGGCCCGCGAGCAGGCCGGCCTCGATGCCTCGGAACTTGGGCTCGCGGGGCGCGCTGCACTCGGTGCGCCCCGGATCTACGCCTCCGAGGAAGCCCACTCGTCGATCGAGAAAGCCGCGATGACGCTCGGGATCGGGCGCCGAAACGTCGTCCGCGTCGCGACAGACGGGGCGCTCAGGATGCGTCCGGATGCTCTGGCGGCGGCCATCGATTCGGATCTCGAGGCCGGTTTTCGGCCTGTCGCCGTCGTGGCAACGCTCGGGACGACGTCGTCCACCGCGATCGATCCGATCGGTCCGATCGCCGACATCGCGGCCCGGCACGGCCTCTGGCTGCACGTCGATGCTGCCTATGCCGGTGTGGTGGCCATGCTGCCCGAACGGCGAGCCGATTTCGCGGGTTGGGAACGCGCGGATTCGATCGTCATCAACCCGCACAAGTGGCTCTTCACGCCGATCGATGCGTCGCTCCTGCTGACCCGCCGGATGGAACGGCTGCGCGATGCCTTCAGCCTCGTGCCGGAGTACCTCCGCACGCTCGACCGATCGTCGCCGGTCCGCGACGTGAATGAATACACGCCCCAGCTTGGGCGCCGCTTCCGGGCCTTGAAGCTGTGGGTCCTGCTGCGCTGGTTCGGTCTCGAGGGCCTGCGACGGCGGATCCGTCACCACATCGAGCAGGCCCAGGCGTTCGCGTCCTGGGTGGATGCAGACCCAAGCTTCGAGCGGCTGGCGCCAGCCCCGTTCTCCACGGTCTGCCTCCGCTACGCTCCTCCGGGCCCGCCCCGGGAGTCCGGCCGGGCCCGCGACGAGCGCCTCGATTCGCTCAACCAGGACCTTCTCGAAGCTGTCAACCGGACCGGCGAGGTGTTCCTGTCCCATACTCGGCTTGACGGCCGGTTCGCCATCCGCGTGGCCCTCGGCCAGATCAGGACGGAGGACCGGCACGTGGCGCGCGCGTGGGAGATCCTGCGGCGTGAAGCCGCCGCATTGTCATGAGGACGGGGTCGGCCCGGTCGACATGCGCATCGTCCTGGCGTTCGTCACGAAGCCGGTAGGGGCCGATCGTCAGAGCGATCTCCTCGAGCATCCCGAAGCCCGCCGCCAACGAGGGCTTCCTGCGGAGATTCCCCGCCCGGTGAGCGGAATGCAGACGTGTCATCCTTTCGAGCGTAGTCAGGCAAGAGGAGGGATCCCCGGACGTGCCGCCGATCACTGAACTGACCCGCATCGAGCCGGTCCACCTTGACCGCCTCGATCGCCAGGGGGTTTTCACGACCGGTCTGCTGCTCGAAGTCAGCGAGACGCCCACGCGCCGCCAGACGCTCGCGGACCAGGTGGACGCATCGACCAATGACGTCCTGACGTGGCGGGACGAGGCCCTGATGCTCAACCTCGCCGGTTTCGGGCCCACCGAGCACATCCTGCTGAGTCAGTCCGGGTTCGAAGGTCTCCGGGACATCCTGGCGGTGGACCTTGACGAATTCCGCGGTCGGATCGCGCGTGGAGCGCAGGAGCTGAACCTCGATTCGCCGACCGACCTCACGCTCGAGAGCTGGTGGGAGCAGGCGCGCACGCTCGAGGACGAGTAGGCAACGGGTCCCGGATGGGTCCGGCGGTACCATGCGTCGATGCGCCGAATCCCCGGACTGCTCTCCAACCTCGTGACCGCGTCGGTAGCACCCGTCGTCCCCGCGATCTCGACCCTGCCCTTCCTGCCGCCTGCATGGGCGCCCTTCAGAGAGGATAGATCCGAGGCCGTCGCCTGGACCGGTCTCTCGGCCGCCGACCTGCGCCCGGCCACAGACCGCATCCGATCGGACCGGGATCCGGGTCCTGCGGCCGGCGGGGGAGCGTCGTGATCGGCGTGCCGATTGCCCGGATCATCGGGATCGAGGTCCGGGTCCAGCTCGGCTGGATCTTCGTGGTGGCACTCGTGGCGGCACTGGCGGTCATCCAGGTCGGCGCCGTGGTGCCGTCTCTTGCGACCCCGGTGCAATGGGTCCTCGGGGGCGTGGTCGGAGTCGCATTCTTCGTGAGTGCGATGCTGCACGATCTTGCCCACGCCGTGACGGCCCGTCGACGGGGCGTACCGGTGGATTCGATGCTCATATCGTTCTTCGGCGGAACCTCGCCCGCGGATCCGACCTCATCGGTCGCCGCCGACGACCTGGCGATTGCCGTGAGCGGCCCGATCCTGAGCGTCATCCTCGGGCTCCTCGTCGGCCTCCTTGCGCTCGGAGCCGAGGCTCTCGGCACGGAGGTCGGCACGGCCCTCGGCCAGCTGCTCGCGGTGCTGGCGGTACTGAACGTCCTGATCGGGCTGGTCAACCTCATTCCCGCCTATCCCCTCGACGGAGGGCGGATCGTGCGCGGTCTGGCCTGGCGCCGGACTGGATCGCTCGCTCGAGGCTGGAACGCCGCGGCAATGAGTGGGCGCGCCGCCGGCCTGCTGGGCCTGGCGATCGGCGGCGGGGTTTTCGTGGCCGGCGAGATCACGAACGGTGCCATGGTGGCCCTGAGTGGCTGGTTTCTGATCCTGTCGAGTCGAGCCATCCGCGAGCGACTGAAGATCGATGGACTGATCGGGGATCTGAGCGTGGGGGACGCGATGGAGCACGATCCCACCTCGGTCCAGCCGAGCCTGACAGTCGATACGCTGGCCGGGCAGCTGCTCGATGGCGAGACGACCACGACGGCGATCCCGGTTATGGAGGGGCCGACGGTCGTCGGCATACTGGGTGTTCGTGAGGTTCGCCGTCTTCGGCGCGGCGTATGGGGGACCACCCGCGTCGGCGATGCGATGGCGCGACCGCCTCGGATGGTGGTGCTCGGCTCGGACCTCGGGCTTGTCGCCGGGGTGGAGCGCCTGATGCGCTCGGGCCTCGATGGCCTGCCGGTGCTCGACGATGGGGTCCTGCAGGGCGTGCTGACACGCCGGGCAATCGGCGAGATCGTCCGCGAACGCACGGCCGCGGCCAGGGCCGCAGGCTCGCGCGGCTCTGGAGACTGAGTGCCCATGGCGGATCGGTTGATGAGCGCCGACGAGGCCCTCGCGGCGATCTTCGCGGCAGTTCCGAAGCCGACCGAGCCGGAGTGGGTCCAGCTCGCTGATGCGCTTGGTCGCGTGGCCGCCGAGGACGTCAGATCCGCGATCGACCTGCCGCCATGGGACAACAGCGCGATGGACGGTTATGCACTTCGACACGCCGACGTCGCGGATGCCACGGATCAGACCCCCGTGCCCATCACCGTGATCGGCGACGTCGCGGCCGGCGGTGCACCCGATGCCAGCGTGGGACGGGGCACGGCGGTTCGGATCGCCACCGGCGCCCGGATTCCCGACGGCGCCGACAGCGTCGTGCCCGTCGAGGAGACGACCCCGACGGCCGCCGATGGGACCGCGCTGGGACCACGCGGCCGTGACGCCGCCGACCCATTGCCCCCCGCCATCCTCGTTCATACCAGGGTTCCGCTCGGGGGCTCGATCCGGCGGCGCGCGAGCGACCTGCAGTCCGGGACGCTCGTTCTCAGGGCCGGCACGACTGTCGGCCGCGCCAGCGTGGCCATCGTGGCGGGTGCGGGGCACGCCGCACTGTCCGTCCATCGGCGCCCGATCGTCGGGATCCTGGCGACCGGGGACGAGATCCGGGCGCCCGGGGCGGAACTCGGTGTCTCTGGCATACCAGACTCGAACGGACCCGCCCTGTTCGCCTCTGTCCAGGACGCCGGTGGCGAGGGCCGAAGTCTCGGGATCGCCCGGGATCGGATCGAGGAGGTCCGTTCCCGACTCAGCGCCGGGCTGGCGGAGAGTCCCGACGCGATCATCGTATCCGGCGGCGTCTCGGTGGGCCCGTACGATCACGTTCGCACGGCATTTTCCGAACTCGGCTCGATCTCCTTCTGGCGCGCGGCCGTTCAACCGGGCAAGCCGTTCGTCTTCGGCACCGCGCCGCGCCCGGGGGGCGGAGTCCCGGTGCTCCTGTTCGGGCTGCCGGGCAACCCCGTTTCAACGTTCGTGACCTTCGAGCTCTTCGTTCGTCCAGCGCTTCGCCGGCTCGGCGGCCACCTGGATCACGGACGCCCGGTCGACCGGGCGGTCCTGCTGGATCAGACACCCAAGAGCCCTGGACGAAGGGCGTTCGTGCGTGTCCGGGCCGACCGAGATGACCGAGGCACACCCGTTCGCAATGGGGAGGGTCGGGTCATCGTCCGCCTCGTCGGTGGCGTCAGCGGTCAGGGGAGCCACGTCCTGTCGGCGCTCGCCGAAGCCGAGGCACTGGCGGTCATCCCGGAAGGGGTCGACGTCCATCCGGCCGGTGGCGAAGTCGACATCTGGTGGCTGGGCTGTCCCTGAGCAACTGATCGCCGTCGGGTCGGGCATGATCAACGGCACGAGGAGGAACCATGGACCGAGGACCAGCTCCCCGAGCTGAGCGACGCCGGCTGACCCATGTTGACCGCAGCGGGCGACCACGGATGGTGGACGTGAGCAGCAAGCCATCCACGGCCCGCCGCGCCATTGCCGAGGCCTTCGTGGCCCTTGCGCCGGAGACCCTGTCCCTCGTGATCGACGGCGGATCCGCCAAGGGCGATGTCCTGGGCGTCGCCGAGCTGGCCGGTGTCATGGGTGGCAAGCGAACGTCGGAACTCATCCCCTTGTGCCACCCGCTCGCCCTGACCGACCTCGTCGTCGCGATCTCGCCGGACCGTGCCGCGGGCGGCCTCCGCATCCGTGTCGAGGCGGCCACCACCGGACCCACCGGCGTGGAGATGGAAGCGCTGACCGCAGCGTCCGTGGCTGCGCTCACGGTGTACGACATGGTCAAGGGGGTCGAGCGCGGGGTCGAGATCCAGTGGATTCGCCTCGTCTCAAAGACCGGCGGCAAGAGCGGCGATTGGCGTCGCGAGACGGCTCCGAGCCCGGGTGCCGCCCGCCAGGCGACCGGGTCGGGTGCCGCCCGCCAGGCGACCGGGTCGGGGACTCCGACCCCGCGGCCAGGCCGACGACCTGGCGATCGTGCGGCGGGTCGGATCCGGAAGGGCTGATCGTGGCGGCGGATGGATCGCTCGGCCTTGGCGGGACACGGGTGTTCGTCCTGACCGTGAGCGACGGAGTCGCGAGCGGGACCCGGGATGACCGATCGGGAACCGTCCTCGAAACACGCCTGACCGCGCTCGGGGCCCGGGTCGACCGGGGAGTCGTGATGGACGATGCAGCAGGGATCGGAGCGGCCGTTCTGGCTGCCGCCCGATCCCATCAGCTCGTGCTCACCACGGGTGGGACGGGTCTCACGCCTCGGGACGTGACACCCCAGGCCACGCGGGCGATTCTGGACCAGGAGATCCCCGGCATCGGTGAGGCGATGCGAGCGGCCGGACGTCGCGCAACGCCGCTCGCCGACCTGTCCCGCGCCGTGGCCGGCATGGTGGGCACGACGCTCGTGATCAACCTCCCCGGGAGCCCCACGGGGGCCCTCGAAGCCCTCAACGCCGTCGAGCCGATCCTGGCCCACGCGATCGAGACCCTCGCGGGGCCACATGACCACGACGCCGCGCGAGCGTCCCGTCGCGTGACGTACGATCGCCCGGAGGAGGACGCCAGCTGATGTTCCCGGTCTTTGCCGAGGTTCCCGCCTATCCACTGGTGTTCGTCGTCTTCTGGGGCGCGGCTGCATTCTTCGCCCTCGTCACAGCACGACACATCCGGGTCCTCGCGGCCGGACATGCGCCGGGCCCGAACCCCTTGGCCAAGATCCCGACCCGAACCCTCGGCCTGATCCGCTACGCCTTCCTCCAGGTCAGGATGTTCAAGGATCCCAGGGCCGGCGTTATGCACTTCGGCATCTTCTGGGGGTTCATCCTGCTCACGATCGGGACGGCCGACATCGTCACGGGCGGGATCATCCAGACCATCCTGTCGGCCCCGTTCGATGGCCTGATCTGGATGGCGATCTCGGCGATGCAGAATGTCGTCGCGGTGATCGTCCTCGTCTTCATCGGCTGGGCGTTCGAACGCCGCCTGATCTCGAAACCTGCTCGCCTCACCTACAACCGGGACGCGCTGTCGATCCTCCTGCTGATCGGCGGCGTCGTGGCGACCGAGCTCTTCGCGCAGGTGTTCGAGTTCGCGAGGTACGGCGACAAGCCGGGCGCCTTCATCGCCGCCGCCATCGCGAACCCGCTGCGATCCCTGGATTCCGGCTTCCTCGAGGCGGCATTCGCCGTGCTCTGGTGGGCGCGCATCGCGATCGTCGCCGCCTTCCTGTGCTTCCTCCCGTTCAGCAAGCACTACCACGTCGCGATGGCCTTCCCGAACATCTACTACCGCAAGCTTGCCCCCCGCGGCGAACTCCCGGCCATGGACCTCGAGGCGGAAGATGCGACCTTCGGCGTCCGAACGCTCGCGGATCTCGGCTGGAAGGACATGCTGGACGGCTTCACCTGCACCGAGTGCGGTCGGTGCCAGCAGGCCTGTCCGGCCTGGAACACGGGCAAGCCGCTCAACCCTAAGCACTTCATCATGGGCATCCGCGAGATGTCGGTGGAGGCGGAGCACGGCCTGCCCCTGATCCCGAACTCGGCCATCGTCCGCGAGACCTATGGGCTCGACGACACGATCCAGGCCGCGGCGCTGGCCAAACCCATCGTGGACAACGCGATCCCGTTCGATGCCGTCTGGGATTGCGTGACCTGCGGTGCCTGCGTGGAGGCCTGCCCGGTCCTGATCGAGCACGTGGACAAGATCATCGGCCTTCGCCGGAACCTGGTCCTCGAGGACTCCCGCTTCCCGGCCGAGCTCAACGGCGCCTTCCGGAACATGGAGGGGGTCGGTAACCCGTGGGGTCAACCCCCGGCGTCGCGCCTCGATTGGACGAAGGGCCTGCCCTTCGAGGTGCCGATCGTTGCCGACGTGGCTGCCGCTGGCAAGCTCGAAGCGCTCGACGTGCTCTACTGGGTCGGCTGCGCGGCGGCGTTCGATGAGCGGAATCGCAAGGTGGCACGTGCCTTCGCCACGTGCCTGGATGCGGCGGGACTGAACTTCGCCGTCCTCGGCCAGGAAGAATCGTGCACCGGCGACCCGGCTCGCCGCATGGGCAACGACTACGTCTACCAGATGCTGGCGAGCGGGAATGTCGAGACCCTCAACCGGTACCGCATGGGCGAGAAGACGATCGTCACCGCCTGCCCGCACTGCTTCAACTCCATCGGCAACGAGTACGGCCAGCTCGGCGGCACGTTTCGCGTCGTCCATCACTCCGCGTTCCTGAAGGAACTGCTCGCGGCCGGGCGCCTCCGCGTCATCGACGACGAGACCTCCCCCCGACGGTCGGTCACTCTCCACGACTCGTGCTACATGGCGCGCTACAACAACGTTGTGGCCGAGCCGCGGGACGTGCTCGGGGCCGTGCCGGGGCTCGACCTGATCGAGATGGAGAAGACCGGCAAGAACACCTTCTGCTGCGGGGCCGGCGGCGGCCGCATGTGGATGGAGGAGACGCGTGGGACGCGGATCAACGCATCGAGAACGGATCAGGCCCTCTCCACCGGGGCCGGCACCGTCGCGACCGAGTGCCCGTTCTGCATGACGATGATGAAGGATGGCCTCGAGGCCGCCGAGAACAACGCGGCGGGCGAGGTTCGAGCCGTCGATATCGCCGAACTGCTCGCCGAGTCACTCGCGCCGCGCGAACTCGCCGGTCGGCAGCTGTCGGTGCTGCAATAGGGACGAGTTCCGCGCACACCTCGTGCCCTTGGGACCCGGCGCCGCGGAATTGGTTGATCTAGCCGGACAGGGGGCGGGCACAGCTGGCGCAGGTGCGGTCGGTCAGCATGTTCCCGAAGCCGCAATGCGGGCATCGTACGGCACCCTCGGTCGACGCCGCGAAGGGGTTCTCACCGGGCCGTCGGAGCCGGCGCAGGATGCTCCACGACGCTGCGAGGCCGACGACCGCGGCCACGCCGAATGCGATCAGGATTGCTGGGTCCATCGGGCGTCCCCCCACGCGCACCGATCCAGTGCCCCCGTGGCGGACAGGTGCGACACCGTCAGGGTACCTCGCCTGGTGCGATAACGGAACCGGGTTCGGCTGTACGATGGCCACGGTGAGCGCTCGTAATCCGGCTGATCGGCTGACCGAGGAGCAGGTGCTTCTGCGCGACACGGTGCGCCAGCTGGCCACGGAGCGCATTGCCCCTCGGGCGGCCGAGATCGACCGGACAGCGACGTTCCCCGAGGACATCCGCCAGTTGCTGGCGGAGCAGGACATCCTGGGGCTGCCGTTCCCGGTGGAGCACGGCGGCGTCGGCGGCGATCTCCTGACTGTGTGCATCGCGATCGAGGAGATCGCCCGGGCGTGTGCCACGAGCAGCCTGATCCTCATTGTCCAGGAGCTCGGTTCGCTGCCCTTGCTGCTCGCCGGCACGCCCGCGCAGCAGACCCGGTTCTTCCCCCGTCTGGCCTCGGGAACGGCCCTCGCGGCCTTCGGGCTGACGGAGCCCGAGGCTGGTTCGGACGCCGGAGCTCTCCGGACGCGCGCCGTCCGGGACGGCGACACCTACGTCCTCGACGGCACGAAACGGTTCATCACCAACGGCAGTGTGGCCGGTCTCATCACGGTCTTCGCGGTCACCGATCCAGATGGTCCGAAGCATCGGCGGCTGTCCTGCTTCGCGGTCGAGGTACCGACCGAGGGGTTTCGCGTCGAGCGCCTCGAGCACAAGCTCGGCATTCGCGGCAGCCCGACCGCCGAGCTCGCCTTCGAGGGAGTTCGCGTTCCGGCCGCCAACCTGATCGGCGCCGAAGGTGATGGCTTCTCCATCGCGATGGCGACCCTGGATCGCTCCCGGCCCGGGGTCGCCGCCCAGGCCATCGGCATTGCCCAGGGGGCGCTCGACACTGCCGTTGCCTATGCCCGCAATCGGAGGCAGTTCGGGCAGCGCATCGGCGACTTCCAGATGGTCGCCGCGATGCTCGCGGACATGGACTCGCAGGTCGAGGCTGCCCGACAGCTCCTCTACACAGCCTGCCTCGAGATCGAGGCCGGCGGGCCCGAGGTCGCCCGGTGGTCGGCGATGTGTAAACTCATAGCCGGTGACACAGCAATGCGCGTCACGACGGATGCAGTCCAGGTCCTTGGTGGCTACGGCTACATCGACGAGTTCCCCGTCGAGCGAATGATGCGTGACGCGAAGATCACCCAGATCTACGAGGGAACCCAGCAGGTGCAGCGGCTCGTGGTCGCCCGCGCGCTCCTCGGACGACCTGGATCCTGACCAGTCCGCCGCTCTGCAGCCGGAGGCCCAAGAGTTCCGTGCACATCGTCGTCATGACAAAGCCCGTGCCGGATCCGGCGGCGGCAGCTGAGCGTCTCGACGCGGATCAACGGCTCGATCGGGCGGCCTCGCCCGCGGTCGTGAACGGCAACGACGAGTACGCCCTGGAGGCGGCCCTCAAGCTGATCGAGGCCTTCGGCGGCGAGATCACCCTCCTGACCATGGCGCCCGCGGCCGGCGCCGAGACCATGCGCAAGGCTCTGGCGATGGGCGCCACGCGAGGGCTTCTCATCTCCGAACCCGCGCTCGCCGGGTCCGACGTGCCGACGACGGCGATCGTCCTCGCGACGGCCCTGGGCGGTCTGACCTATGACCTGGTGCTCGCCGGCGTCGACACGTCCGACGGCGGCGGTGGCGTGGTCCCGGCCGCCATCGCCGCCCGTCTCCGGCTCCCGTACCTGGGCAATGCGGCGAAGATCGAGCCTGACCCCCCGAACGGACGGGTCACGGTCCGGCGGATCACGCCGATCGGCTACGACGTGCTCGAAGCGCCCATGCCGGCGTTGATCGTCTGCACCCAGGCCCTCGGCGAGCCGCGCTACCCGTCGCTGAAGGGCATCATGGCGGCCCGATCGAAGGAGCTTGTCACCCGGACCCTGGAGAGCCTGGGCGCCGACGTGGCCGGCGCTGGCGGCGCGCACACGACGACACGCGTGCTCGGCACGAGGCGGCCGCCGTCACGCGGAGCCACGACGGTCGTTCGCGGTTCGGCGGAGGAGGGGGCCACGGCCATCGTGGAGCTGCTCGCAGCGCGGAGGATCATCTGATGGCCACGATCTGGGTCGTCGCGGAACTCGACGCCGACGGCTCGCTGGCCCGGATCTCCGCAGAGGCCGCCACGCTTGGGCGCAGCCTGGCCCAGGCCGGCGGCCTCGACCTCGCGGGCATCGTCGTGGCCGCCGACCCGGTGGCAGCGGCGGAGGACCTGGCCGCGTTCGTCCCCAGGGTGGTCGCCGTCAACGAACCTGCGACGCGTGGCGCCGCATGGGCGTCGATCGCCGCGGAGCGGGCCGCCGCGCTCATCGGGCCTGATCCAGAGAACGTCGTCCTCATCGGCGCAGGACCCGACGGCCGCGACGTCGCCGGGGCCCTGTCAGCCATGACGGGTCTCGGCCTCCTGGTGAACGCGACCGGCGTGTCATGGACGGACGGCGGCCCGATGGTCGAGATGAGCGTCTTCGGTGGCAAGCTCATCACCACCTCGAGCTTCACGGCGAAGGGCGGGATCATCACGATCCGTCCGAATTCGGTGGCCGTAGAACCCGCCGGGGCCCGCGGCTCGATCGTGGCCGCAGCCCCGCAAGAACCGTTGACGCTGCCCCGGGTCGCGGTTGTCGAGCAGGTCGCCGAGGCCGGTGCGGCGGCTCCGATCGAGGAGGCCCGGATCATCGTCTCGGGTGGGCGCGGTGTCGGCAGCGCGGCCGGATTTGACCTTGTCGCCTCGCTCGCGTCGCGCCTCGGTGGGGTGGTGGGAGCAACGCGCGCGGCGGTGGACGCGGGGTGGATCCCGTACGCCCAGCAGATCGGCCAGACGGGCAAGATCGTCAAGCCGCAGCTCTACCTGGCCCTCGGCGTCTCCGGGGCCATCCAGCACAAGGTCGGCATGCAGACCGCCGAGACGATCATCGCGATCAATCGCGACCCAGACGCGCCGATCGCGGAGTTCGCCGACCTCCTCGTGGTCGGCGATCTCTTCGATGTCGTCCCGGTGCTGCTCACGGCCCTCGACGCGCGCGCTGGATAGGCTGTCCGTTCAATCGCGAGGGGGAGTCGAGATGGAGACGGCACAGGGAGTGGCCCTCGTGGGCTTCGTCCTGCTTGCCGTGTTCGTTGGGCTCGTGACGCGGCGGGCGGGTGGCGCGCTCTACAGGACGCGAGTCGCCGAAGGTTTCCGCGGCTCCACGGGCGATCTCTCGCGACGCGTCAACCTGACTCTCGGTGAGCTGGCCGCGGTCATCGATCTCCTCCGACGTCGCGAGGCGGACGTCGAGTCGGTCCGGCCGAGCCTGGCCGCTGGCCGGGACGCCGCCCTACGCTACGCGGCCGAGGCGCGGGCTCTCTCGGGACCAGCATCAACGCTGCGTGACCAGACTCGGATGGTCGAGGAGCTGGAGCGGGTCGAGCGGGCCCTGGCGATGGTCGACCACGGTTGCGCGCTCGCGATCGATGGCCCGCGCGCGGTCCGTGGGCAGGAGGCGGATACCGCGATCAAGCGCGGCTACCTCAACCTGCTCCATGCCCGCGAGTCCTTCACCGAGCATGCCGCAGCGGCCATGCGAGCGGCCGAGGTCGCCTCTCCCGCACGTCGGGTCGGTCGCCTCCTGCGCTGAGGGAATCCGGGGCTGCAGCACACCATGTAGTGGTATGCTCGGCTGACACCACAACCCCTAGTGGTGGCAAGGAGGTCGGATGCGCTGCCCTCAGTGCGGAGAGCGTGAAACGCGCGTCGTCGATTCGCGGGATCTGGACGACGCCGCCACCATCCGTCGGCGGCGGGAATGCGGAGCTTGCAGCCTACGCTTCACGACCTACGAGCGCATCGAGGCGCCGCGGCTGGTCATCGTCAAGCGCGATGGCGTTCGCCAGGAATTCGACCGCGACAAGCTCGTGGCGGGGCTGCGCAAGGCACTCACGAGGCGACCGGTTCCGGCGACGGCCGCCGAGCAGGCGGCCGACAGCATCGAGGCGGCGCTGCGGGCGGAGGGCATGACGGAGGTCCCGTCGTCCCGGGTGGGCCAGATGGCGATGGCCAAGCTGCGCGAGATGGACCAGATCGCCTACATTCGCTTTGCGAGCGTGTACCAGAGCTTCGACGACCTGGAGGACCTCAAGCGGGAAGTGGATACCCTCTATGCGCAATGGAGCCCCAAGGCCGCACCGCGATGAGTGTCCTTTCCGATCGTGATATCCGGGCGGCGATCGATGGCGGCACCATCGGAATCCGGCCGTTCGATGCGGCCGACATTCAGCCATCGTCGGTGGACCTGCACCTCGATCGGAGCTTCCGGGTCTTCCGGAACAACCGCTATGCCTACATCGACGTTCGCCAGGCCCAGCCGGACCTGACCGAGCTGCTGCACATCGCCGACGACGAGCCGTTCATCCTCCACCCGGGCGAGTTCGTCCTCGGCCAGACGCTCGAATGGGTGGAGCTACCGGGCGATCTGGTTGCCCGTCTGGAGGGCAAGTCATCGCTCGGGCGGCTGGGCCTGCTGATTCACTCCACCGCGGGCTACGTCGACCCGGGCTGGAAGGGCAACCTGACCCTGGAGCTGTCGAACGTGGCCAACCTCCCGATCGCCCTGTATCACGGCATGAAGATCGGCCAGATCAGCTTCTTCAAGATGTCGAGCCCGGTGGATCGGCCCTACGGCAGTCCGGAGCTCGGCTCGAAGTACCAGGGGCAGTCCGAACCGACCGCCTCGGCCTACCACCGCGATTTCGGCGCCCCTCGCAAGGGTTGAAGGCCGTGGCCATCAACGACGCGGTGCACTGGTCGGCTGACCTCGGTGAGGGGACGACCGTGGCGTTGATCCAGGCGGGGACTTTCCGGTCGGACGCGGGGGCCCTGTTCGGACCGGTTCCGCGTCTCCTCTGGGACCGTTTGGTCAGCGAGGAGATCGATCACGAGCACCGGCTGCTCCAGGCACTCAACTGCCTCCTCGTGGAAACGCCGGCCGGCCGCGTCCTCATCGAGACGGGCATCGGGGAACGGGTGACCGACAAGGTCCGCGACATGCGTGGCTACATGGGCACGCCGATCGTTCCCGCCCTTCAGGCTGCCGGTTTCGAGCCCGGCAGCGTCGATGTCGTGGCGATGAGCCACCTCCACTTCGATCACGCCGGGGGGCTCCTGCGCACGGATGGGTCGCGGGCCTTCCCACGGGCGCGGATCGTCGCCCAGCGCGCGGAGTGGGAAGTCGCGCTCGACGACAACAGCCGGATCGTGGCGTCCTACGATCAGCCGGAGATCCGCCTCGTCCGAGAATGGGGAGCAGGAGCCTGGGCCGATGGCGAGGTGGAGATCCTGGCGGGTGTCTCGGTGATCCCGACGGGTGGCCACTCGATGGGCCACCAGGCCATCGTCGTTCGAGGCACCGGACCGACGGCCCGAACGCTGGCGTTCTTCGGCGACCTCTGCATGCGGCCCTGGAGCGCGAACCCCCGCTGGATCACGTCCTTCGACGACTTCCCGCTCGATTCCGTCGAAGTGAAGGGGGGTCTCTTCGCCCGCGCGGCTGCCGATGGGTGGATCGTGGCCCTGTCCCACGAGCTCCTCCGGCCGGTCGGGCACCTGGTGTCGGACCGGGATCGCTACCGGTTCGAACCCGCCTGAATCGATTGCTGCGCAGGGGGGTTCGGCGGCGGACCGCACGCTCGCGTCCGGTCAGATCGATGTGTTGAACGGGACAAATCGGGAAAGCAGTGCGAGCCAGTTCATCAGCATGGCCACGCCGATCATGGACACCAGCAGGCCGCCGACGACCGACACCGCACGGCCGTGGCGCAGCAGCGGCCGGATGAGGGCCGGCGTTCGATCGTAGGCAGCGGCGATGAGGATGAACGGCAAGCCGAGTCCGGCCGTGTACGCCACGAGGAGGATCAGGCCCTGGCCGACGCTCCCGCTCGTCGCGGCCATCGTCAGGATTCCGCCGAGGATGATCCCGATGCAGGGGGTCCAGCCGATCGCGAAGATCGCCCCGAGGCCAAAGGAGGCGAGCCAGCCTCCACGCGCGCTCACGAGCCGGCCGCCGAGCCGACCTCCGAGCCCCGGACCGCGCTCGGCAAACCCGACACTGGCGATCGCCGTCGTCCCCGTCGCGGTGGCCAGGGATCCGGCGGCGCCAAGGTCGAGCGGTCGCCAGCTTCGGTCCAGAGCCGGGATCCTCAGGATCCCGGCGAGGTTGAGCCCGAGCAGGATGAGGAGGACGCCACCAACCTGGCGGAGCACTGGCAGGAAGGTGACGAGCGGCCCGGCAAGATACGTCGCCGTGACGCCGAGGATCGAGAAGACGGCCCCGAAGCCTGACACGTAGGCAAGCGCATGGCGGACGGCCAGCCAGCGGGTCACGGTTGCTCCTGATCGGCCGACGATCGCCACGGCGGTGAGCTGGCCGACGTAGGCGGGTACCAGTGGCAGCACGCAGGGTGAGAGGAAGCTGAGCAGACCGGCCCCGAGGGCAACGGCGATCGAGAGATCGGGGCCCACGGGGTCAGGCGCTTCTTCCCGGGAGCGAGGGGGCCCCACCGGTCGCGGGGGTGGCTCCGCCCGAGTCGAGAACATCGGCGAACAACCGTCGAAGGCGAGCCATGCTGGTGGCGAGCTCCAGGCGTCCCGGGCCGAGCTCGATCACGGGAATCCGCTCGAACAGCTGCCGATGGAGGTCAGCGTCCTGCTCGATGTTTCGCTCGATGACTGTGGGGACAGCGAGCCCGCGCTCCATTCGGTCGGCTAGCAGGATCTCGACAGCCGTTCGGGCTTCGCCGCACAACCCGCAGCCCGGACTGGTGTACAGCACGAGGTCGGGGATCGAACCGGTCACGGTCGTGATGCTACAACCCCGCGAGGGTCCCGGGCCGGCAAGCCCCCGGGTCGACCGCCGCGGTCGGGTACGATGGCTCGACGCCCCCGTAGCTCAGTGGATAGAGCGCAGCCGTCCTAAGGCTGGCGTCGGCGGTTCGAATCCGTCCGGGGGCGCCAGCACGTCGCGCCACGTCAACGATGCACGGCTATTCGCGAGGGCAGCCCAGCCAAGGAGGGCAGCCCAGCCACGGCTTGCGCGGCGACCGGCCAGCCGCCTGGCTGTGGTACGAAACGGGATGTGGGAGGTCCGGCGGCTCGTCGCGAGGCCCTCAGGTGGCCAGGTCCTTTCGGGACGACACTCCCATGGCGCGGGACACATGGGGGACTGATGTCAACGCGCCCAGAGTGACGGCGACGAGGATGGCTCCCCGGGCAGCGATCGCGAGACTCCGCGGGTTACTCACCGAGCGACGACCCGTGCAATGAGCATGGCTCCGCCGTGCGCGGTGCTGTCGAAGAGACGTTGCCCATCGAGATCGGCGCCCGTGGCGGACCGGGCCGTCTCTGAAGTCTGGTGGGCGACCGTCGCTCCGGAACATGTGGCAATCGCGGCCTGGATGGCCTCGGCGAGCCGTGCCCCGGTCGGCTGGCCAGCGAGGATCGTCACGGCATGGGGACCGGACTGCTCCTCCCAGTCGAGCTCGAGTCCAGGCGTCGTCAGGACGATCGGCGTCTCGGGATGGATGTCGCGCAGGTTCTGGATCAGGAGTCGCGCGCCCTCGGCATCGCCGCTGGCCCAGGCGTCATAGACGAGGGCGTCAGCTTCCTCGGCGAGCTCGCAGGGCATGCCAGCGAGGATCGGGCAGCGGTTTCGCGTGGGTCCGGTGCACTCCGTGACATCGTAGCCGAGCCGGCGGAGCGAATCGACCTCCTGGCCCCCGAGGTCGAGGTCGTGGTTGACGACCAGGATACGTGTCAAAGGACGTCCTCATGCCATCGGCGCCCAGGTGCGTTCAGGTACACCGACTGTCCCACCGTGCGCGCGGTCGAGCTCGATGTCGAGGTGCGAACGTCACCCGGCCGTGGTGCCGTTCGGCCCGGTCAGTGGGCCCGGGGCTCCAGGGCCGGACGCTGCCCCCTCGGCTGCCCGCAGCGGCCCGCACTCCAGCAGCGGCCCACATGCCAGCTCCGTATGGACGGCTCAACCCCGGGCCATGACCTCGGCGATACTTGTCCCACGACCGCCCGCGCTGTCGGCCGGATCGACACGTGTCATGTCCGGCGTAGCGCCATGAGGACCAGCCCATGACCCACCCGCTCGTGGAGCAGCTCCGGTTCGCCCGGTCCGAGTTCAGCCGTGGCCTCCGCGGAGTTCCGGAGGCGGACGGCTACCGTCGCCTCGAGCCGATGAATTCGATCGGATGGATCGTTGCCCACATGGCCTGGCACGAACAGCGCTACTGGCTGACCCGGCTTGCGGGCACAACGCCGGTTCCGAGCGTCAACGAAATCGCTCCGAACGGCGGACCGGCCACCACGCCGTCGCTTCGGGCGATGCTCGGGGCGTGGAAGGCCATCACGACGGCCGCTGATCCCCACCTGGACCGGCTCGATGAGCAGACGATGAGCGGCAGCCTGCCGGGGCTGCCCCCGCGGAATACGGGAAGCGCGGTCCTTCGCGTCACGTACCACTACTGGTTCCACACCGGGGAACTCATGGCGATCCGGCAGCTCCTCCACCACCCGCGGCGACCCGACTTCGTGGGTGACATCGACGCTCAGGCTCCGTATCGCGCTGGGGGCGGATTGTGAATCGTCCGTACGTCCCGCAAACGGTTCTCGACGCCGCGCACGCCCGCTCGGCCGCTCGTGCGACGCGCCAGTGGGGCGAGGCGGATCGGCTTCGCGACGAGATCGTGGCGGCCGGCTGGCGGGTGATAGACAGCGGCACGAACTTCCGTCTCGAGCCCGCCTCGCCGCCCGACGCGGTCGATGGCGACCTGGTCCGCTACGGCCGTTCCGCCGCCGTTCCGAGCAGAATGGAGGAGGAGGCGACCGCCCGCGCGACGGTGCTCATCGTCGCCACGGACGCTCCGGCCTCGGCGGGTCGCTCGATCTCGGGCGCGAGCGCGCAGCTCGGTGCCGAGGACCAGTTGCTGGTCCTTCTCGACGGGCCGAATCCGGGGCTCGAGTCCGAACTCGGAATCCTCCCGACGGATGTCGAAGTGATCCGAACGGCGACGCCCCTCGGAGCTGCAGCGGCCATCAACATCGGCCTGCGCCGGGCCGTTGGGGAGGTGGTGATCCTGCTCGACCCCGAACTCGAGCCGGTCGGTGACTTCATCACGCCGCTGGTCTCGGCGCTGTCCGATGCCGACGTCGCCGTGGCCGGTGCCCGCGGTCGTCGGACACCGGACCTGAGGGCGATCGAGGATGTTCGGGATCCGGGCGACGCAACGACGATTGCGAGGGGCGTTCTCGCGTTTCGTCGTGCCGACGGCATCTCCGCGGCGCCGATCGATGAGGGACTCGTCTCCGGCCGGCATGTCGATTCGTGGTGGAGTCTCACGCTTCGTGCCGGAACCGGTGTCGTTGCCGGCGATCCGGTACGGAGGGCGGTCGTCATTGGCGGCCTGCCGGTTCAACCGATTGACGGGTTCGACGTGCCCGCACAGGAGGCTCCCGACGCCACACGGCAGGCAAGGCGGAACTTCTATCGCGTGTTCAAGAAGTTTCGTGATCGACCGGATCTCCTCGGGCGCGGACCCGAATGACCCCTCGCGGGAACCTGACTCGCGGCCCTAACAAATCTCGAACCTGTTCGTTGATGCATGCAAGAGGCCTTGTGTCGTTCGCACCGTTCCCCCGGCGGTGCCTGGCACGAGGTCTCTCGATGTTTCAGGAGCGCGGCTGAGCCGCTTGCGAGACTGTGCCGGGACTGTGCCGGGACTGTGCCGCTCTCCCCCTGGCGGGCGCACCACCGGCCTCGACCGGGGCCAGCCCTATACTCCGGCGATGCGCCGATTCGTCTGTGTCGCGGCCCTTCTCCTCGGCGTTTCGGGCGATCGGTATGTCTGGGCCGCTCGCGCCCGAACGGCGGTCCCGGTGATCCGGCTGGTCCGCCTGGTCGAGGCCGGAGGGACCGTCCGCGGGCCCGGCTGGTGGCTCTCCTGAGCCCGTCGCGTCGTGACGGGAACCGCGGACTGTGGCCGCTCCTGGCTGCTATTGGGATCGTCCTCGGTCTGGCGGGCAGCGGACCCTGGAGTCCCATCGCCGCGGGAGCGACACGTACGGACGTCACGATCCTGTCTGGCGACCCATCGACCCTCGACCCCGCGCTTCAGAGCGACATCGGTTCGGCCGCGTACTCGGCTCAGTTGTATGAATCGCTGACAACTTTCGACCTCCAGCTCACGCTCCGCCCGGCGCTGGCGCGTTCGTGGGATGTCTCCGACGATGGCCGTCGGATCGTGTTCCATCTCCGGTCGGGTCTGGTGTTCTCCGACGGCGCGGCACTGACCGCTGAAGACGTGGTCCAGAGCTGGCTTCGCATCATCAACCCGAGCCGTCCCTCGCAACTCGCTTCGCTGCTTCTCGACGTTCGTGGCGCGGCCGAGTACCTCGCGGGCCGCGAGACCGACCCGACAAGGGTGGGCCTGCGGGCGGATGGGCTCGACGTGATCGTGGACCTCGAGCGTCCCGGTGCCGACTTCCCGTCGATCGTGTCCAGCCCGACGTTCGGCGTGGTACCGGCCCAGATGTGGCGCGATGGGGTCGCCGCGGATTCAGCCTCCGTACCGAGCAGCGGGGCCTACGTCATCAAGGCCATCACCGACACGGAATTCACGCTCGGGGCAAATTCCCGCTACTGGGCCGGTCCGCCGGCCATCCCGACAGTCCGTTTCCTCACCACGATCGGTGGTCGAAGCCCCGTGGCCGCATTCGAGGCCGGCGACGTCGATTACACGCCGATCAGCTCGGCGGATGCGGCCTGGATCAGGTATGACGAAACGCTCGGGCCGCAGCTTCGCCTCGTGCCGTCGCTGTCCCTCATCTTCATCGGCTTCACCACCGACCGGCCGCCGTTCAACGATGTCCGGGTCCGGCAGGCATTCGCCCAGGCGGTCGATTGGACAAGGATCACGGAACTTGCGGCGTCGGGCGACCTCACGCCCGCGGACAGCATGGTTCCGACCGGGATCCCCGGCGGGGGAGACCGTGACTGGCTGCCTGCCCACGACCCGCAGGCGGCTCGGCAGTTGCTCGCCTCCGCCGGGTATCCGGGCGGTGCCGGCCTTCCGCCGGTCACGTTCGCCGCTGGCGGGATCGGCCCGGCGGAGGGCATTGCCGAGGACCTTCGACGGGAGCTCGGCGTGACGATCCGCCTGGAGGAGGTCGACGATCACTTCGGCCGTCTCGCCGCGGATCCACCGGCAATGTGGTCCCTCGGCTGGGTCGCGGACTACCCGGGAGCCAACGACTTCCTCGGCGTCCTGCTGGGAACCGGGAGCTCCAACAACTACGGCCACTGGTCGTCCTCCGTGTTCGACGGAGCCATCGCGGATGCACTCGGGACGCGGGATGCGAGCGCCGCCCTGGCCGCCTTTGAACGAGCTCTGGCGGTTGTCCGGGACGAGGCTCCGGTGGTCCCACTGTCCTATGGCGACGGTTGGGCGCTGGCCCGGGACGGACTGCTCGGCGCTGATGAGAACGGTCTCGGGATCCTCCGGTCGGCGGGTCTCGCATGGCGCTGAGATTGATGCGATCCGCCGTCGGATGCGTGCTGCTGGTGCTCGTGATGGCACTCGTGCCGCTCGGCGCCGGGGCGTCCGTCGCGCTGGCGGCGACACCGGGCGTCAGCGCTCCGGCGGCGAAGGTCGTCTTCCTGTCCGCGATCACGTTCACGGGGACCGCGACGGTGACGCCTGACGTCTCTCGCGTCGAGATCGTGGTCGACATCGAAGGGTCGCGGCGGTCGCTCGTGGCCGATGTCGAGACGAGCGTGAGGAATGGGACCGCAAAGCTCACCTGGTCCCTCGAGACCCCGGGCGGGTACCTGCTTCCCAACACGAACGTCACGGCGCGTTTCCGTCTGGCGTTCGCCGACGGTTCAACCGCGACCGGACCGTCAACGACCGTTGAGTATGAGGACACGCGCTATGCGTGGAAGACCGTGACCGGTGACTTCGTCACGGTGCACTGGGTCGATGGGGGCAGCAGCTTCGGTCAGAGGGCGATGCAGATCGGCGACGAGGCGGTCCGGTCGGTGAGCTCGCTCCTCGGCGTCGCCGAACAGAACCCGATCGACGTCTACGTGTACGGGAATCGGCAGGCGTTCTACGACGTCCTCGGGCCGGGCACGCGCGAGAACGTCGGCGGAGAGGCACATCCGGAGATTCGAACGCTGTTCGCCAATATCGGACCCGACGCGGTCGACGACCCGTGGGTCGGGGTCGTCATTCCCCACGAGCTGACGCACCTCGTATTCGACTCCGCCGTCGACAACGCGTACCACTACCCACCGCGCTGGTTGAACGAGGGCATCGCTGTCAACCTGTCGGAGGGATATGGCCAGAGCGATCGAAGCGCCGTCGGCTCGGCTGTTTCGGCCGGGACCCTGATACCCCTGCGTGCCCTCGCAGCCCAGTTCCCGACGACCCGGGAGCGGTTCTACCTGGCCTACGCGGAGAGCGTCGCCTCGGTCACCTTCCTGGTTGATCGCTACGGTCCCGACGCCATGGTGAAGCTGGTTCGCTCCTACGCCGACGGCGTTTCCGATGACGAGACGTTCCGCGCGGCCCTCGGTGTGGACGTGGCCGGGTTCGAAGCAGCGTGGCTCGACTCGATCGGCGCCCCGACACCGAGTCCATTCGGTCCGAAACCGGCTCCGGCCGGGCCTGTGCCCGCCGACTGGGGCGGCCCCGCGCCGACACCGGGAACCATCGCGGGCGATTCCGGAGCGCCGACACCCGCGACCTCGGAGGGACCCGTCAGCGCCCCGGGTCCGCAAGCCAGCGGGAGTTCCATTCCAACGGTGATCGCAGGTTCGTTCGCGCTTGCGTTCGTGATCGTCCTCATGATCGCCCTGTGGGCTCGCCGGCGATCGACCCTGCGGAGTGCGACCCTGACCGGCGCCGTGACCTCGGAGGAGGCAGAGTCCTCCCAATCGCAGGATGAGCTGATGGCCGACGAGGACGTGGTGGACTCTCCTGCCAGCGTCGATGGCGCCGCCGACCGGTGAGCACCTTCGGCGAGCGGCTCAGGGCCATACCAAGCTGGCAGGTGACCCTGTCCGTCGCGCTGCTTGGTCTTGGCTTCCTCATCGCCGCCCAGCTCAGCGCCGAGGGCCCGCGAATCCGCTACACCAGCCAGGAACGAGCGCCCCTCATCGAGACGGTGCTCGGACTCCAATCGCAGCAGGATGCCCTGAAGGCCCGAATCCTTGACCTCCGCAACCAGATCAGCGTCACCGATGCCCAACTGCCGGGCTCGGCCGCCCAGGAGAAGGCACTCAACGCGGACCTGGAGCGGGCGAGAATCCAGGCCGGACTCGTCCAGCTGACCGGTTCCGGCCTGGTCTTCCGCCTCGAGGATGCCGACGCGGTCGGCAATCCCGGATCCGCCGACGGGCTGGTGACTGCCCGCGACGTGCGGATCGTCATCCAGGAACTCTGGCTCGCCGGTGCGGAAGCGGTGTCGGTCAACGGCGAGCGGATCGTCGGTACGAGCGCCGTGCTCGACATCGGGAACTCGATCCTGGTCAACAGTGCCTACCTCGCACCGCCCTACGAGATCCGGGCCATCGGACCAGCCGACCTGTATTCCAGGATCACGGGTGCGGCCTCGTTCGTCGAGTTCGTCCAGGATCGGGTGAACCTCGCGGGCCTGCGCCTGTCCTTCGCGGAGCTCGAGACGGTCACAATCCCGGCCTATGCCGGCAATGTGACGGTCCGCTACATGCGCATCGTTCCGGCGGGGTCCTGAGCGATGGGCAAGGCACGGAACCGGATCAGCATCGCCGTGGTGGCGATGCTGCTCGGCGTGCTCGTCGTGGCCCAGATCCGGAGCGTGGGTGCCAACACCGGTCTCGCGAACCAGACCGCGCAGGACCTCACGCTGCTCGTGGCCAATCTCAATACGCAGAACGAGGAGCTTCGGGGAGAAGTGGCGACGCTCGAACGTCAGCTCGCGAGCCTGACCGAGTCACGGGCCCGAGGTGAGAGTGCCGCCGGACAGATTCGGGCCGACCTTGATCGCATCCAGGCCTGGGCGGGGCTCCGCGATGTCGCCGGTTCCGGGATCTCCGTCCGCGTGAGCGGCTCAGTCGATGGTCAGGGTGTCGAGGACTTCCTGAACGAGCTGCACAACGCCGGTGCGGAGGCGATCGCGATCGAGGGAGTCCGAATCGTGCCGGGTTCCGTGGTGGCGGGACCGGTCGGTGGCCTCTCGGTCGAGAATGCGATCCTCGGCGCCTCCTTCGAGATCCGGGCCATCGGGAGTCCCGAGATCCTCACCGGCTCCCTGACGCGGGCCGGGGGAATCATCGCCCAGCTCAGCGTCAGCTTCCCGGACCTGAGCATCTCCGTGACCCCGCTCGACGCGATCACGGTCCCGGCGACCCAGCGGGATCTCACGCCGATCAACGGGAAGCCGAGCCTCTGATACCCTCGCCCGGATGCCAAGTCGACCAGTTCTCGATCTGCTTCTCGGTGACGTCATACGGCTTCGGCGGCGCCATGCGTGCGGCGGCGACACCTGGTTGGTGGATCGTCTCGGTGCCGACATCGGGCTGCGCTGCCGGTCGTGCGGCCGCCACGTGATGCTCGAACGGAGGGCCCTCGATGTTCGCCTGACGGCGTTCGTCGAGCGTGGCGATCCGGCGATGACGGCGGCCGTGCAGCCTCAATCGGTGCGCCTCGCGTGATCGCGGAGGCGCCCGCTGCCATCGGCGGCACCGGTACCGCGGCAGTCCTCCGCAATCGGCCGTTCCTGCTCCTGTGGCTATCCCAGCTCGCGACGCAGGTCGGTTCGAACATGGTCCTCTACGGCCTGACGGTCGTGGTCCTGGACTCGACGAACCTCTCCTCGGCCGTGTCGCTGTTGTTCCTCACGTTCCTGGTTCCGGCGGTCCTCTTCTCGGCCGTCGCCGGCGTCTTCGTCGATCGGCTCGATCGCCGCCTGGTCCTCGTGACGACGAACATCCTGAGAGCGGGGGTGCTCGTCGCGATCTGGGCGGTCGGTCCGGACGTCTCGATGATCCTCCTGCTCAACATCGTCGTCTCGGCCCTGACCGTGTTCTTCGCGCCGGCCGAGGCAGCGATGATTCCGCACCTCGTGCCGCGCCATCAGCTCGTCAGCGCCAACGGGCTGTTCACCCTGACGCTCAACGGCGCCTTTGCCCTCGGCTATGCCCTGCTGGGTCCGCTCATCGTGAAGGTGTCCGGCGGCCCGGCCCCGGTCATCCTTGTCGTCGCGGTGCTGTACGCCATCTCGGCGATCTTCTGCTTGACGCTGCCGTCCAACCCGCCGACGGATGCGCCGGACGAGCCGCTCGGTCCCGTTCACAGCGCCGAAATCGCCGTGCACGGAACGTTCTCGCAGCTGGGTGAGGGTGCCGCATACATCCGATCGAATCGGGCGATCAGCTGGTCCCTCATCTACCTCGGCATCGCCGCGTCGCTGGTCGGCGTCATCGGCGTCCTCGGTCCAAAATTCGCCCAGGCCACACTCGGTCTCGGGACACAGGACCTGATTCTCGTGGTGCTGCCCCTCGGAACCGGGATCGTGATGGGGGTCCTCATCCTGAATTCGTACGGGCGATACGTCCCCCGACGGCGGGCCATCGAAGGGGGGCTCATTGCCCTCGGCCTGCTCCTTGCGGCCCTGACGATTGCCGGCCCCGTCAGCCGCGCGCTGGCTGGTGCAACATCCCTGGTGAGCGATGTCGGCGCCGTGACGACGCTCGTGGCCGTGGTCATCGTGATGGCGTTCCTGGCGGGCATCGCCTACGGGATCGTCGCCATTTCCAGCCAGACGCAACTCCAGGAGGACCTGCCGGAGGAGGTCCGGGGGCGTGTCTTCGGCGTCCTGAACATGCTCGTCTCGGTCGGCAGTTTCCTCCCCATCATCATCGTCGGTCCGATCTCGGACCTCATCGGGACGACCCAGGTCCTGCTCATCGTCGCGGCCCTGATCCTGGTCTCGGGCGTCGCCTCGATCGTGAAGCGCGGTCATCTCATGCCGGCCGAGGAATTGGCGACGGCCGAAACGATGCTCCATGGAACCGCGATGGATCCGATCGGCCTGGCCAGACGAAGCGACGACGGTCCGGGCCGGACCTCGGAGCCCGATACGCGTGACTGAGCATGCCGACGTGGACCCGGAAGCGGAATCGGCTGCGGGACTGTCGTCCGTCGAGGACCACGGCGGTCCGATCACGACGCCCGCCACCTGGCGTGTTGGCGCGGGGATCATCCTGGTCGGCGGTCTTGCCCTCGGCGTCATCGCGCCCGGCGGCGCGATCGACGTATGGATCGCCGTCGGGCTCCCCGTGGCCCTGGCCGTCGGTGTCATACCGATCCTGCGCGCAAGCCGCCGACCCCCGATCGAGTCGGGCGCGCTCGAGGCAGTTGCGTCACGACCCCTGCCGACCGTCCTCGTGCTCATCGGCGGCCGGGATGAGGCAGGCGTCATCCCGAACCTCATGGCCGACCTCGGCGCCCAGGATCATCGCGATCCCGACGGGTCACCCCGATTCAGGGTGACCGTGGTCGACGACCGCTCGACCGATGGCACCGGCGTCGTCACGAAGGCGTCCGCCGCCCAGCATGGCCTCGAAGCCGTGACCTCGGTCCTGCGCCGTGAGGGCTCGGGACTCGCTGACGGAAAGGGTGCGGCGCTGGCGAGCGCCCATGCTGAGAGAAGCGAGATGGATGTCGTGGCGGTTCTTGACGCGGACGCCCGGATCGGGCCCGGCTATCTCCGTCGCGTGGCGCAGTACGTGGCGGCCGGGGTTCCTGCCCTCACTGCGCGCCGCCGGACGCTGGAGCCGGAACGATCGGTTCTGGCGATGGTGCAGGCGGATGAACAGACACAGGATGGGGAGCTCCAAAGTGGCCGGTATGCGTCGGGAGGCTGCTCTGAATTCCGGGGCAATGGCTTCGCGATCCGACGCGATCTCCTCGCGGCCGTTGGTGGCGTGCCCGGGGCGAGCCTCACCGAGGACCTGGAGCTGTCGGCCCGCCTCGCGGCCGGGCAGGGGATCACGGTCGCCTGGGCCATGGACCTCGAGGTCTGGGAGGAAGCCGTCCCGAACTGGCCAAGCCTCTGGCGCCAGCGGCTGCGGTGGAGCGAGGGCGGACTCCGCCGCCTGTTCGGGTTAGGCCCGAGTGTCCTTCGCAGCGCCCACCTGTCACTCCGCGCCCGCTGGGACTTTGCGGCCTACGGAGCCCAACTTGCGGCACCGCCGATCATCGTCGGCGCGCTCGTCGGCGGCCTGGTGTTCGGCCGCCCGCTCCTGCCGGTCGGCCTGGTGGCAAGCTACCTGGTCGCCGGCGGCGTCCTGGCATTCGACGCGCTCCGTTGGGAGGTTGGTCCGGATGGAAGCGGCGTGCCCACGCCGCAGCGACTTGCCCGAACCATCCGGGTCGCGCTCTTCAGCCTGCTCTGGCTCGCTGCGATCAACGGGGCGCTGTGGCGCCTTCTCGCCCGGAACGGGGCCGTCCGATACGACAAGACGGCCCGCGCGGCCGCTTCTTCCGGTGGCCCGTCCGATGGCTCGAAGGTCGCGGGATCGAGCAAGGCGTGAGCCGCGTGGCGGTCATCTTCACGGGTGGAACCATCAGCATGCGCCACGACCCGGTGCTTGGCGGGAATGTCCCATCGCTCGATGGGACAGCCATTCTCGAGCAGACGCCCGGGCTGGCATCCATTGCGGAGGTCGTTCCGCTCGATATGGGCCGAACACCGGCGAGTCACTTCACCTTCGACCAGCTCTTCGAGATCGGCTCGGCCATCCGGCGAGCCCAGCTCGATCGGGCCATCGATGGTGTCGTGGTCGTCCAGGGCACCGACGTCCTCGAGGAGACGGCCTTCTTCTGGGATCTCCTCCTCGATGCCGCCACGCCGGTCGTCGTGACCGGTGCCATGCGGTCGGCCTCCGAGTCGGGCTACGAGGGACCCGAGAACCTCCGGAACGCGGTGCGGGCGGCGGCAGGGGAGGAATTCCGGGGCGCTGGCGTCGTCGTCTGCATGGCGGGAACGATCCATGCGGCTGATGACGTCACGAAGACCCACGCCACGGCGTTGGATACGTTCCAGAGCCTCAACGACGGGCCGCTCGCGACCATCGGGGAGAGTGGGCTGACGCGGCTGCGCGCCCGTGGCGCCCGCCGGTTCGTGCGCAGCGACCGGGCCGATCCGCGGGTTCGCCTGGTGACCGCCCATGTCGCGATGGATGGATCGATGATCGGGGCCGTCGCGGCCGCAGGGATCAGCGGCCTGGTCGTCGAGGCGACCGGCTCCGGGAACACATCGGCCTCCCTGCTGGAAGCCGCGCGTATCCTGATCGAGGACGGCACGCCCGTGGTGCTCGCGACCCGCTGCGCCGCCGGTGCCACGGGCACGGGCTATGCCTTCCCGGGCGGGGGAGCAACATGGGTCCGGGCAGGGGCGATGCTCCCGGGCACGCTGAGTGGACCAAAAGCTCGCATCGCGCTCGCGCTCGGAATCGGCGCGGGCCTGAACCGCCCTGCATTGAGCCAGCTGCTCCTCGGTCCGGGCGGGAGAGGCTGAGAATGCCACTCGACGTCCTCGTGTCCGGGCGGATTGCCACGTTCGCGGGTCCGGCCGGGTTCGGCTGGGTCGAGGCGGTCGGTATCCGGCAGGGCCGTGTGGCGTTCGCGGGCAGTGCGATCGATCTCGAGACGCGCGCCGATCCGCATACCATGCGCATCGAGCTCGAACCCGGCGAGATCGCCATGCCCGGGCTGACCGACGCCCACCTCCACCTTCTCGACGCCGCCGTCGCCACCGAGCACGTTGACCTGACCCGTGCGCAGGCGATCGATGACGGGCTGGCGATGATCGCCGATGCCGCCCTGGCCCTGCCACCCGGCGCATGGCTGGAGGGCGGGGGTTGGGACCAGCGTCGCTGGGGGCGGTGGCCGACCGCGGCCGACCTCGACCGGGTGATTCCGGGTCGTCCCGCTGCCATCTGGTCGTTCGACCACCACGCCATCTGGGGCAGCAGCGCGTCGTTCCTGCAGGCCGGCGTGGACGCCCGGAGCGTCGATCCGGCAGGCGGGATCATCCGACGGCTGGACGACGGGTCGCCCGAGGGTGTCGTCCTCGAGAACGCCTGCGTCCTCGTCATGAGCTGCGTGCCGCCGCCGGACCAGCAGACCCTGAACCGCACGCTCCTCCGGATCGGGCGGCAGCTCGCCGAGCTCGGTGTCACCGGTGTTCACGATCCCGGCAACGTGTCACCCGATGTGGACCTGATCGCCCTCGATGCGTATGCCCGCCTGGCGGACGCGGGCGAGCTGCCCCTGCGGGTCCATGCGAGCATCCGGCCGGAGAGCCTGGACCGGGCCATAGAACGAGGTCTTCGCAGTGGCGCCCTGCTCGGGGAGGACCCCAACGGTCGAGCCCGGATCGGCTGGCTCAAGTTGTTCGCCGACGGGACCCTGGGATCGCAGACGGCGGCACTCCTGCAGCCGCGCGAAGGCTCGACGGATGTCGGCGTCTTTCGGCAGGGCCCGGAGGAGCTCGCGACATTCGTCAGGCGAGCGGCCGAGGCCGGGATCGCAAGCCAGATTCATGCCATCGGCGACGCCGCGGTTCGGGCAGCCCTTGATGCCCTCGTGCCAGTGGCCGCCTCGATGGCCCTGATGCCGCGACTCGAGCACGTCCAGCTCGTCAACCCGGCCGATCGACATCGCTTCGCGCGACACGGTGTTGCAGCGTCCGTCCAGCCGGTTCACCTCCGCGAGGACGCGGAGTCCGCGCGGCACGATTGGGGAGCTCGCGCGGAGCAGTCGGGCTACGCCTGGAACACACTCGTGGCCGCCGGAGCCGTGCTCGCGTTCGGGACGGATGCCCCGGTGGAACCCATCGATCCATGGCCTGGGATTGCCCTTTCTGTGCTCCGTCGCGACCCCTCGTGGGGGCCCGATGCCATCCCGTTCGGGGCGCATGAGGCGCTCGACCTCGAGCAGGCCCTGCGAGCGGCAACACTCGGACCAGCCCAGACGACTCGCGAGGCCGATCGAGGTCGACTCACGCCGGGCGCCAGGGCGGACCTGATCGTGCTGCCGGCGGCACCACGTGAGCCAAACGGGATCGGTGCGTCGTTCGCCGCCGTTCGCCCCCGTCTGGTCCTGATCGATGGAGATGTTGTCGTCGACGTCTGACTGGCATCACCGGGCCTGCCTGGCCGGGACCTCCCGGCGGGCTGCATGGGCGATCGTCGACGGCGCGTGCCGTAAGCACAGAACTAGACTCGAGCCGGGGCCGCCCTCGCGGCGTCGTTGAACAGCCCATTGAGGATCCGCGATGTCGAGGGAAAGGCGTGGATCGTGTCGGCCAGCACATCGAGATCGACTCCGGCGCGAATGGCCAGGACGCACTCGTGGATGGCGGCAGCGGCGTCCGGGCACGCCATCGCCGCGCCGACGAGGGTCCGGGTCGCACGGTCCACGATGATGGTCAGGTGGCCGAGTTGGGCCTCCACGGAATAGCCCCTGGCCGTCTTCGTGAAGTCGGCCACGAATTCCACGGCGTCGAGTCCCTGCTCGCGGGCCTGGTCGAGGGTCAGGCCCACCGAGGCCGCCTCGGGATCCATGTAGGTGGCCCGTGGCAGGGCGCGGTAGTCGGGCTGGACTGGATCGCCGAGTGCCATCCTCACGGCCATCTCGCCCTGGTAGTGAGCCTGGTGGGTATGGAGCTCTGGACCCGCGGGATCGCCGATCAACCAGAGGCCCTCGGCGAGGCGAAGGCGGCCATCCCTCGGGAACGGCGTCCGGCCGCTGGCATCGACCCCGTAGGCCTCGAGGCCCATGTCGTCGAGGGTGGTGACACGCCCGACGGCCATGAGCACCGCGTGACCCTGGGCGGTCGAGCCATCCGAAAGATCGATGACGTGCGCGCCGCCAGTGCCCGCCTTCGCGTGGGCAGCTGTCGCCCGGACGTTCAGGCGCACCTCGGCCCCGTCGCGAACCAGCGCGGCCAGGATGACCTCGGAGTTGCGGGGATGGTCGGTCGGCGCCAGCCGTGGTCCCGACTGGACGACCGTTGTCGGGACGCCGAAGCGGGCATAGACCTGGGCAAGCTCACAGCCGGTGGGGCCACCCCCGAGCACGAGGAGAGAGCGGGGCAGTTCCCGGGCGAGGGTGGCCTGCTCATTGGTCCAGGGCTGGATGGCGTCCAGGCCCGGGATCGACGGCACGCGGGATGTCGAGCCGGTCGCGACCACGACGTTGGTCGCCGCGATGCGATGGGCCCTGCCGTCGTGCACTACCTCGACCAGCCCGCGATCGGCGACCCGCCCTGTGCCGCGCCAGACCGTCGCGCCCGCCTCCCGAAGTGAGCGAACGTGTGAGGCATCGTCGGGCTCCGCCGTTCCGGGGGCCCGATTGACCATGAAGTCGCGTCGCGCCGACGCACGGCTCCAGTCATACCGGGCCGGATTCGCGGCATGCTCGGCTGCGCCGTGGAGGAGCGACTTGGATGGCACGCACCCGATGTGCGGACAGCTGCCGCCGAACCAGCGCTGCTCGATGACGGCAACGGAGGCGCCGCGAGCCATGGCCATGAATGCTGCGGCCTCGCCGGCCGGGCCGGCACCGATGATCGCGAAGTCCACCGGTCGATCCGTCATGTGGTCCATCTCCTGGTCATCGACGGGCATCCCGCTGGCGGCGTGCTTCGAAGGCGAGCACGGCCGCGGTGGCCGCGACGTTGAGGCTGTCGGCAATGCCGCTCATGGGAATCACCACGCCCTCCATGCGCGAATCGTGCCACGTGGCCGACAGGCCGTCCGATTCGCTGCCGAGGAGCAGTGCCACCGATCCCGTCAAGTCGGCCGAGGCGTAGGGCGTCGGAGCGTCAACGCGCGCGGTCACGATTCGGAGTCCGTGACCTCGCAGCCAGGCGAGCGCCACGGCCGCGGTCGTCGTGGCAATGGGCACGGTGAAAACCGTGCCGACGCTCGCGCGTACGACGTTGGGGTTGAAGACGTCGGTTCCGCCGATCGCGATGACGGCGTCGCAGCCGGCACCATCGGCCGTTCGCAGGATCGCGCCGAGGTTGCCGGGTTTCTCCACGTCCTCGGTCACGAGGAGCAGCGGGTCCGGGCCGACGTGAAGGGCATCGAGGTCGGTCGACGGCGTCTGGATGACGAGGACGAGTCCGTCGCCTCGGTTGCCGAAGGCGAGGCGGTCATGGACACGCTCGCTGACCTCGTAGACGGGCGTGGTGCCTCCGGAAAGCATTCGAACGGCCGCCTCGGCGTCCTCGCCGCGAACCAGGCCAGGGCAGACGAACGCCGCGTCGACGACGACCCCCGCCTCGATCGCGCGTCGAGCCTCACGCCCGCCATCCACCAGCGTCCGGGCCTCGGCCATCCGAGGGCCACGGTCTCTCAGAGTCAGCGCTGCGCCGATTCTCGCGTTGCGTGGACTGTCGATGATCGGCATCCGCGGGATCACTCCGATTCTCCGCGCCGGGGATCGAGCCGCGCCGCCACGCCAAGGTGAAGCGACGCCCCGGATTCGGCCTCCATGGCGAGCTCGATGGACTCCGCGTGAGCGCCCGCCGCCCCAGGCAGTCCCCCGGCTCGTGCTCCCGCGCGGTGCTCGAGCGTTGCCGCCAGCCGATCCGCGGGCCAGCCCGGCGTGTGGGTGGAGAGGATCCAGAACGCGTCGGGCTCGGCGATCGCACGGCAGGCGGCAAGGAGCCCATCGATGCCCGTCTCGAACTGCCAGCCACCACGAGTCTCGGCGCGTGCGCCACGAGCCCCGTGCCCATACGAGGGCGGATCGGCGATCAGGCCGCCATAGCGGCGTCCTCGGCGGCCCTCCCGACGGACGAAGTCCAGCGCGTCGTCGACGATCCACCGGATGGGATGCCCGGCGAGACCCGAGTGCTCGGCATTCAAGCGCGCGGCCTGGACGGCCGGCCGCGAGGCATCGACATGCGTCACACGCGCGCCAGCCGATGCGGCCACCAGGGACAGCAGCCCCGAATGGGCAAAGAGATTCAGGACCTCCGGCTCCTGCCCCGGCGATGTCTCGACCCTTGCCGCGATCGCGGTTCTCAACCAGCTCGCATTCGCCGCGTGCTCCGGGAAGATCCCCACCTGGCCGCCGGGAGCCAACCTCATGACCATGACCACGCCGCCGAGCGCGACGTCGACCATGCCAGGCTCCGGACGCACCCCATCGGGCGTTGCCCAGCCTCGACCCGCCCGGTAGGCGATCGCATCGACCCACAGGCCGGGCGCTCGACGCACTCGGTCGGCGGTCGGAGCGGGCCGGTCGACCAGCAGGGCACCGAAGGACTCAAGCCGGCGCCCAAGGCCGCAATCAAGCAGGCGATACCGCTTCCCGGTGTCCACGGCCTCATGATGAGCCCGACGCCCGATGCGCGCGTCGCGACGCGGTGGTGCCACGAGACGACCGGGGCGAGGCGCTGACAAACCGGGCGAGGCGAGCCCTGACAGTTCCTGACCCGCTCAGAGGGGTCCTCCGTCGCCGCGGAGGCGCTGACAAACCGGGCAAGGCGAGCACTGACAGGGCGGGCGAGGCGCCGCAGACCCTGTGATAACCTTCTCGGCCGCGGGCGGTTAGCTCAGTTGGTTAGAGCACATGCTTGACATGCATGAGGCCACTGGTTCGAGTCCAGTACCGCCCACCACGCCGCTCTGCCGAAGCGCCGTCACCGCCATGCCGGTGGGCGTACGTGCGTGCGTGGCGACGATGTCAGCTTGAGGGGTTCGCGCAGCGAGGGTATGCTGCCGGCCAATAGCGAACGCGACGATCGGGACACGCCCGGCGGCATGCGATCAGGAGAGAGCCGGGACTCGGCTGGAAGCCCGGTGATCGATGCGGCCGTGGTACCGCCCGTGAGCGGCCGGCGAACCGGCCCGGGTCCGCCCGTTACCGCGGCACGAGCGTGTGATGCCGGGCTTGGCGCGTGGTGTCACGAAGGCGGGTGGAACCGCGGGAGGAACGGACCTCTCGTCCTGTCGGACGAGAGGTCTTGTGTTTCCAGGAGGCAGCAACCATGGCGGATACGCCAAGTAACGACGACGACATCCTCGATGCGCCCGACCGCGGCTCCGCGGAGGAGCTGCTCGACGCCGGCGGTCAGGACGAGATCGGCGCGATGCGCCACTCGACCGCCCACGTCCTCGCGGAGGCGGTCCTCGATCTCTTTCCCGGCACGAAGCTCGGCATCGGGCCGGCCATTGCCGACGGGTTCTACTACGACTTCGACCTCCCGCGCCCGCTCACGCCGGACGACCTGGAGAGCATCGAAACCCGGATGCACGAGAGCATGGCGGCCGATCATCGCTTTGTCCGCAAGGAGATCGCCCTTGATGATGCCCGGGCGGTTGCGGAGGGACAGGGCCAGATCTACAAGGTCGAGATCCTCGACGACCTCGCGGCGCGGGCGATTGCGGGTGGGGACCTTCCGCCCGTCACCTCGTTCTATGAGCACGGACCGTTCAGCGACCTGTGCAAGGGGCCCCATGTGGAGAGCACCGGCCGGATCGGGCCGTTCAAGCTCCTGTCCGTGGCCGGGGCCTACTGGCGGGGCGATGAAAAGCGCCCGATGCTTCAGCGTGTCTACGGGACGGTATGGGGCTCCCAGGAGGAGCTGGATCAGTATCTCTGGCGCCGCGCCGAGGCGAAGAAGCGCGACCATCGCCGCCTGGGCGTCCAGCTCGACCTGTTCAGCTTCCACGACGTGAGCCCGGGATCGGCGTTCTGGCACCCGAAGGGGCAGCGGGTCTGGCGGACCCTCGAGGCGGCGATGCGAGAACTTCAGGAACGCCGCGGGTACGAGGAGATCTCCACGCCGATCCTCGTCCACAAGAAGCTCTGGCAGCAATCCGGACACTGGGATCTCTACGGCGACAACATGTTTCGGCTGGAGACCGAGGGCCAGGAGTTCAGCCTGAAGCCGATGAACTGTCCGGAGAGCACGATCGTCTACCGCTCGCGGCTGCGGTCCTATCGTGATCTCCCGATTCGCTACAACGAATACGGCCGGCTCCATCGGAACGAGCGCTCCGGGACGCTCTCGGGCCTCACCCGGGTGCGCCAGTTCATCCAGGACGACGCCCACATCTACGTCCGGCCGGATCAGCTCGCGGCGGAGATCGAGGCGCTGCTGGGGGAGGTTCGGGAGGCCTACTCCTGGTTCGGCCTGGAGCCACGCTTTGCCTTCGCCACAAAACCGGACAAGGCACTCGGGGACCCAGCCCTCTGGGAGCGCGCGGAGGCGCTCATCAGGGGCGCCCTGGACAGCGCCGGCGCGAACTACGTCGTGAAACCGAAGGACGGCACGTTCTACGCACCGAAGATCGACATCTACATCGACGACGCGCTCGGTCGCGAATGGCAGATGGCCACGATCCAGGTTGACCTGGTCATGCTGCCTGAGCGGTTCGATCTCACCTACATCGACGAGGCGGGCCAGCCGCAGCGTCCGATCGCGATTCATCGGGCGATCTACGGCTCGCTGGAGCGGTTCATCGGGATCCTCGTAGAGCACTTCGCCGGGGCCTTCCCGCTCTGGGTTGCGCCGGTCCAGGCCGTCGTCATCCCGATCGCGGACCGCCACGTCGACGCGGCCCGGGAGCTGGCCGCGGTCATGCGGGCCCGCGGACTGCGCGTGGAGGTGGACGCATCCGACGGGCGCATGCAGAACAAGATCCGCGTCGCACAGGAACAGAAGGTGCCGTACATGATGGTTCTCGGTGACCGTGAGATCGAGGCGAGGACGGCTTCACCCCGGACCCGGGCGGGCGAGCAGGAGCCCGCGGAGGGCTGGGAGAAGCTGGCGACACGCCTCGCCACGATGGCAGCGGCCCGGCGCCCGGACTGAGCGAGCCCGACTGGCACGGCATTCCCCCGACTGGCACGGCCTCCGTTGCCCGCCTCCGAAGGCCCGTGGTATAGTCCCGCGGCGGCCGGCGGCGTGAGCGTTGCCGTGTCCGTTGCGTTTGAATACCGAACTCCGGAGGGGTCACCATCAGCCGAGATCTGCGCGTCAACCAGATGATCCGAATCCCGCAGGTGCGGGTCATCGACGAAGAGGGCAATCAACTCGGGGTCATGCCGACTCCACGGGCTCTCGAAATGGCGCAGGATCGCGGCCTCGATCTCGTCGAGGTCGCCCCGATGGCGGCTCCACCGGTCACGAAATTCCTCGACTTCGGTCAGTACAAGTACGATCTGACCAAGAAGGAAAAGGAAGCCAAGCGTCGACAGCGTTCGGTCACATTCAAGGAAGTTCGCCTGTCACCGAAGATCGGGATCGGCGACTTCGAAACAAAGGTCCATCGCGCGATCGAATTCCTCGAGGAGGGCGATCGCATCAAGGTCACGGTCCGGTTCAGGGGACGTGAACTCACGCATCCGGAGCTGGGGCGGAACCTGTTGGCGAAGTTCACGGACCTGGTCAAGGATCATGGTCTCGCTGAGCGGACCCCGGTCCTCGAAGGGAAGTCGATGTTCATCACGATGGCATCGACCCATAAACCGAAGGTCGTTGATGCGCCGGTGAGGCCGGGCCGCAGCAGCGAGGAAACTGTTCCGACACCAGGATCGCAGGCAATGGAGCCGGCGGAAACAACGGAATCCACTGCAGCGGCCACGCCGGCGGAAGCCCCGGTGTCTCCGGGCGAACCGGTGGCAACACCGGAGAAGGTACCTTCCGCGCCAGTGAAGAAGGCAATTACCGCGGCGTCAGCGCCGGCAACGACGGGAGAGTGACGGCACCGTGCCGAAGATGAAGAGCCACAAGACCGCCCAGAAGCGGATCGGCGTGACCGGCAGCGGCAAGGTGATCCGCGTGAATGCATGGCGGGGCCACCATCTCGAGATCAAGTCGTCCCGTCGAACGCGCCGCTATGCGGGCAAGTCCATCATGAATTCCACCCACGCCAAGCAGGTCAAGCGCCTGCTCCCGTACCTCTAGGAGCACCAGGACGTCATGGCTCGAGTCAAGAGGGGCGTAACGGCCCACAAGCGCCACAAGCGCCTCCTTGATGCGGCGGAAGGCCGCAAGGGCACGCGGTCGCGCCTGGTCAAGCCGGCGCGCGAAGCGCTCCTGCACGCGCTCGCCTACGCGACCCGGGATCGCAAGCAGCGGAAGCGCGACTTTCGGGAGCTGTGGATCATTCGGATCAACGCCGCGGTCCGGGCCAACGGAATGGCCTACGGTCGGTTCATCGCCGGGCTCAAGGCAGCCGATGTGCACCTCGACCGCAAGGTCCTGGCCGATATCGCGGTCCGCGATGCCGCCACGTTTGGACGAATCGTCGAGGTGGCAAAGGGCGCCTGAGCCCGACGCGCGGCAGTCCGGTTTCGGAGCCCTCGACGTCATCGACGATCGAGGGCTCGTGATTCACGGGCGCCGACCCACTACCATCACCTGACCCGCGCTCACGACGCAAACCACACGACCCACCGTCCACCCGTTTCGCCTTCAGGAGCCGCAGCGCCCGTGAATTTCGCCGACCTGGCCCGCGAACTCGACGCCCTCCGTGCGGGGACGATCGACGCGATCGCCGGTGCGCCTGACACGGCGGCGCTCCAGGCCCTCGAGGTGGACGCCCTGGGCAAGAAGGGCGCCCTGACCGCGATCCTTAGGGGAATCGGTGGCCTGCCGCCGGAAGACCGACCGAGGGTCGGGGCCGTGGCCAACACGGTGCGGACGGCCATCGAATCGGCATTGGCAGTGCGACGGACGTCCCTCGGCGACGTCGAACTTGCCGCGCGACTCGCTCGCGAAACCGTGGACGTGACCCTGCCGGGCCGGCCCATCCGCCGTGGATCACTGCACCCGAGCATCGAGGCGATGACCGAGATCGCGAGGATCTTCGAGCAGTTCGGCTTCGTGGTCCACGAGAGCCCGGAGATCGAGGACGATCTGACCAACTTCCAGATGCTGAACATCCCGCCCGATCATCCGGCCCGCGACCTGTGGGACACGCTGTACGTGGACGTGCCCGACCGGCTGCTCCGGACGCACACGTCGCCCGGCCAGATCCGCGTCATGCAGGCAATGAAGCCGCCGATCCGGGCGCTGCTTCCGGGCCGCTGCTTCCGGTACGAATCCGTCGACGCGTCCCACGGGTTCGAGTTCTTCCAGGTCGAGGGCCTGATGGTCGACGAGGGCACCACCCTGGCCGACCTGAAAGGCCTCCTCGACCAGTTTGCGCAGGCCATGTTCGGGAGCGGCAAGCGCACCCGATTCCGGCCGGGCTACTACCCGTTCACCGAGCCGTCGGTCGCCTTTGACGTGGAATGCCTCGTCTGCGGCGGACCCGGCTGCCCGGCCTGCGGACGGAGTGGCTGGATGACGATCCTGGGGGCCGGAATGGTGCACCCGGTCGTGCTCCAGTACGGCGGACTCGATCCCGAGCGATACCAGGGGTTCGCCTTCGGGATGGGTCCGGAGCGTATATCCATGCTCAAGCACGGGATCTCCGACCTGCGCCTGTTCATGGAGAACGACGTCCGGTTCCTGGAGTCGTTCCGGTGAAGGCGCCCCTGTCATGGCTCCGCGAATTCGTCGATGTCGAGCTGACTGCCGACCGACTGGCCGAGCGTCTCACCTTGCTGGGCATGGAGGTTCGGGGGATCGAGGAGCACGGGGTCGACTGGCAGAACGTGGTCGTCGGCGAACTCCTGACGGTCGAGCGACATCCGAACGCCGATCGGCTTTCGCTGGCGACGGTGACCATCGGCACGGGCGAGCCGCTCACCATCGTCTGTGGTGCGACGAACATCGTGCCGGGTCAGCGCGTACCGGTCGCCCTGCCGGGTGCCGTGCTGCCGGGTGGCCGCCGGATCGAGCGGACCGAGAAGATGGGCGTCCTCAGCAACGGCATGCTCTGCTCCGGCGACGAGCTGCGACTCACCGGCGACGGAGACGGAATCCTCATTCTCGATTCACGCAGCCCACTCGGCGCGCAACTGGCCGACCTCTACGGCGACGTGGTCTTCGACATCGACGTCAAGCCCAATCGAGGGGACGCTCTCTCGATCATTGGCCTCGCCCGGGAAATCTCGGCGATCACCGGCTCGCCGCTGCGCATGCCGGATGTCGAGATCGCGGAGGTCGGCACGCCTGTTGCCGACCGCTTGTCGGTCGCCGTCGAGGACCCCGCCCTGTGCCCGCGGTTCGTGGGCCGTTGGGTCAGCGGCCTAACGGTTGCGCCATCGCCCGACGCCATCCAGATGCGCCTGCTGGCGGCCGGCGTCCGCCCGATCAGCAACGTCGTGGACGCCTCGAACTACGTGATGCTGGAGCTCGGCAAGCCGATCCATACGTTCGATGCGGCGGCAATCCGGGGCGGGCACGTGGCGGTCCGGCGGGCCCGGGCAGGCGAGCGGCTCACGACTCTCGATCACGTCGATCGGGATCTCGACCAGGACACGCTCCTGATTGCCGACGAGCACGGCCCACTGGCGATCGCGGGCGTGATGGGCGGGGCCGCATCGGAAGTGTCGGACGCCACGACAGAGGTTGTCGTCGAGTCGGCGATCTTCGACCCGATCAGCATCCGCCGGACGGCGTTCCACTACGCCCTTCGATCGGAGGCGAGTCTTCGATTCGAGAAGGGCCAGGAGTTCCGTCTCGCCCGGGTCGGCGCGGATCGAACCGCCCAGCTGCTGGCCGCCTGGGCCGGAGGCAGGATCGCGCCCGGCCGGATCGATACTTCGCCGGACGAGCCGGTGCCCGAGCGCGTCGCGTTCCGCCCGGAACGCGTCACGCGCCTCCTGGGCCTGGTCCTGGAACCGGACGCTCAGGTCGACCTGCTGGCGAGGGTGGGCATTTCCGCAGCTCCGGCTCCGGGGCCCGCTGCCAAGGTCACGATTCCCGTTGCCGGCGGGACCAGGCCGCTCTCGACGACGGTGCCTGCGATCGACGCCCTGATCGCAACGGTGCCAACGTGGCGGCGCGACATCGCCGTCGAGGCGGACATCATCGAGGAGGTGGCTCGGGTCAGTGGCTACGATCGGATCCCGACGACCCTGCCCTCGACGCCGTCGCCGGCGTTCCGCGTGTCGCCGCTCGGCCTTCGGGACACGGTTCGTTCGTCGCTCGCCGGAATGGGACTGCACGAAATCGTGACCCACGCCCTCATCTCCCGACAGCACGTCGAGACATGGACGTGGACCGACCCGACCATCCCGGCCGACGGTGAGGAACCCCAGGCGGGAGCGGTCATTTCTGTCACGAACCCGCTCTCGGCCGATCACGCCTTCCTGCGCCAGGAGCTCGTGGGCGGCCTCGTGTCGGCGATCGCGCTGAACCGACGACGCGGGCAGGACGACCTGGCGCTGTTCGAGATCGGCAAGGGCTACGGGCGGCGTGCCGACCGCGCGCATGAGTGGTGGCGGCTGGGTGTCGCCCTCGCCGGCTCGTTCGACGTCGCCGCCTGGAATCGTCCGCGAAGGGCGGCGGACCTCCACGACGCCAAGGGCATTCTCGAAGCGCTGTGCAGCCTGCTCGGATTCGCGTCACCGACCTACGAGCAGCTGAGCTCGGAGCGGACACTCCATCCCGGACGTGCCGCGCGCGTCCGGGCGAAGGGTCCGGATGGAGGGCTCGCGGTCTCCGGAGTGCTCGGCGAGATCCATCCCTCGACGGCCGCCGCGTGGGACGATCGGGTCGGTGGTGCAATCCTCCTCGAGGTCTCCGTCCGGGGGCTATCGGGCGGTGCTCCGGCGGTGCCGCGGGCCACTTCGCCCCGGAGGTTTCCGACCGTCGAACGCGATCTCGCGATCGTCGCCACCGACGGGATGACGTCGGCGGCCCTGGCGGCCGTGATCCGGGATCACGCCGGACAGCTCCTGCTCTCCGTCAACGTGTTCGACGTGTACGCGGGTGCCCCGCTCGCGGATGGCGAGCGAAGTCTTGCGTTCAGGCTTGTCTTTGGAGCCGAGGAACGGACCCTCGCGGATGACGAGGTCGAGGCGGCGATCGCCTCGATCATGGCCGCCATCGTGACCGCCGGGGCGCGCGTTCGGACCTGATCAAGTACCGCCCGCCACCGCCGGCAGTCCGGTTGCGATGGCGATGGCGTCGCTGCTACGCTGTCCGGGCCTGGTCACGCTCGCCCGAGCGACGCGCCGACGGCTCGATGACGGGGAGACGCCGGACCTGTGGACATCATCGGTGCGATCACCAGCATCAAGGGCGTCGACCTGCTCGTGTTCTTCGTGCTCTTCGCCCTGTTCGTCCTGGGCTACATGCAGGGCGTCATCCGCCGGCTCCTCGGGATTGGTTCCATCCTCCTCGCGCTGCTGATCGCGGCCCAGATCCGCACCCCGCTGGGGGACTTCCTGACCGCGAACTGGACGCAGTACAGCCCCCAGTACGATCACATGATCGCCTTTGGATCGGTCTTCGTGGCAGGCGTGGTCGGATCTACCATCGCCCTCCAGCTGTTCTTCAAGCCGATGCCGTTGTTCGCGAACTACCCGGTCCTGGACGAGATCCTTGGCGGGATGCTCGGCCTGGTGCAGGGCGCCCTCATCCTTGCCGCATTCTTCCTGATCACGGATCCATTCTTCGTCGTCGTGGGCGCGGGAGCACAGAACAATGAGTTCCCGTTCATCCGCCAGATCTACGAGGCGCTCCAGGGCACCGTCACCGCGGATGTCGTCAGGAACCAGGTGATCCCGTTCTTCCTGCTGTTCTTCGGTGCGTTGTTTCCGTCGGACGTGACATCGCTCTTCTGAGCTCGCGGCCCGTACCGGGCCGGGTCATCGCGCGGTCCGTCCTGAAAACGGCCGCGGTCGAGGCCGCGTCAGCGCTGCTGGGCACCCTGCTGGTCCGGGACGAGGGCGACGGCAGGTCGGCCCGCATCGGGAGAATCGTGGAACTCGAGGCCTACGGCGGGCCCGAGGATCGTGCTTCGCACGCCCGGGCCGGCCGAACCGCACGAACCGCGCCCATGTTCGGGCCGGCCGGCCATGCCTACGTGTACCTTGTCTATGGCATGCATGACTGCCTGAACATCGTGACCGGAGAGGACGGAGAAGCAGGGGCCGTGCTGATCCGGGCCGTCGAGCCGCTGGCCGGCGTTGCGGGGATGCGGTCGGAGCTCATCAGGTCCCGCGCGCGGCGGTGGGCGAGCCGGATGACGAGGCCCCGTTCAGCGCCGACCCTGCCGCCCGACGAGCGGCTCGGCGCCGGCCCTGGTCTCCTGTGTACGGCGTTCGGGATCGACCGGTCGTTCACGGGCCTGGACCTCTGTTCGGTCGTATCGCCGCTGCGTATCGAGATCGACGATCACCTCGAGACCCGCGCCATCAGTCGGACGGCACGCGTCGGAGTCTCGTACGCGGGGGAGCCGTGGGCGTCCATGCCTTGGCGGCTCCTCGTATCTGCGAGCCCATCGGTGTCCGGCCGCACGCCCCGGCCAGGGCAGTTGGCCTGACGATGGACGAACGATCGCAGACCCTGCTCGAATTCCCGCTCGTCCGCGCGAGGCTGGCCGACCATACCTCGTTCGATCCGGGTCGGCGCCTGGCTGAGGCGCTCGTGCCCAGCCACGAGCCGGTCCTCGTTGCCCGCGCGCTCAATGAGACGGACGAGGCTCGGGCGCTCCTGGAGGAACGGCCGGGCGTCGGTGTCGGTGGTGCCCATGACATCGGGCCCTCGATCGATCGTGCGAGCCGGGGCGGACGCCTCGATCCGGCCGAATTCCTCGGGATCTCGGACACCCTGGAGGCCGCCACGCGACTTCGGACGGTCCTTGCCGAGGATCGCCGTCCGCTGCTTCGCGACCTCTCGTGGTCCCTCCACGCACTCCCGGCAATCCGGGCGACGCTGGCTCGCTCTTTCGATCCGGCGGGCGACGTGCTCGATACGGCGTCGCCCAGGCTCGGGCCACTCAGGAATGTCGACGGCCAGTGAAAGTGTCACCCGCTAAGCGGCCAGTGACTTTGTCACCCTCGATCGCATGGAAACGAGGGAGACGATTACCTTGGACGCTCGAGCGCAGCACCGCCTCTACGTCCTCAACCATGTCCTGACCGGGG
>JACPOR010000056.1 GCA_016191425.1 Chloroflexota bacterium | reverse complement strand
CTGATCTACCTCAGCTACTTCCTGTGCAACGTGGGCGTGCTCCTGGCCCGCCGGAGGGGCTGGCCCCACAAGCGGGCCTGGTTCAATCTGGGCCGCTGGGGCATGCTCGTGAACGTCCTCGCCCTGCTCTGGGGTGGGGTGATGCTCGTCAACTTCAGCCTCTGGCAGGACACGACCTTGTTCGGCGATTTCGGCGGCGACGGGCGCGGATTCACCAACCCGGGCTTCGGAATCTTCTTCAAGCCGTTCGGCAAGACGATCGAAAACCTGCCGAACTGGCCGATGTTCGAGGTCATCGTCGGTGTCATCCTCATCACCGGTGCCATCTACTATTACCTCGAGGTTCGAGGTCGGGCGGCCGACGTCGAAGCGGATGCCGCGACTGGCGAGGCAATGATCGGCTAGCCGCCCCGTTTGCCGCTGGGGATCGGCGCGTCGATCTCGCAGCACCGCTTCCGCCATCGAACGGCGCGACGGTTCCCGTCGCGCCGTGCTGATTCCGGCATCATGCGAGGCGCGCCGCCTTTGATGACGAGGTTCGTTCCTTGACGACCAACACCGGAACCGGTCCAAAAGAGGCGTTGACCGGCGAGCTCCGCGACCAGCTCACCCACGCGATGCAGCGCGTGCCCGAACTGGCCCGCCGCAGGCTCGAATTCACGGCCTTGTCGGGCGGGATCACGAACCGCAACTTCCTGGTCGAGTCGCCCGGAATGCGCGACCGCTATGTGATCCGCATGGCCGGCAACGATACGCATCTGCTCGGGATCAGCCGCGAGGTCGAACACGCGGCCACCGTGGCCGCGGCCGGCGTGGGTGTCGGTCCCGAAGTGGTCGCCTTCGTGCGTCCAGAGGGCTATCTCGTCACCCGGTTCATCGTGGGTGGCCCGGTCTCGGACGAGGCCGTCCACCGGCCCGAGACGATTCGGCGGGTAGCGAATTCAATCCGGCGCTTCCATGACGGCCCGCCGATCCCCGGACTGTTCATGCCGTTCCGGCTCGTCGAGGCGTACCGGGCGCTGGCCATGGCGCGGGGCGTGGCGATCCCCCCGGAGTACGCTCGCTCGATGGACGTCGCCCGACGGATCGAGATGGCGATGCTGGCCTCACCGGTCGAGCTTCGGCCGTGCCACAACGACCTCCTCAATGCCAATTTCATCGATGACGGCGAGCGCATCCGGATCGTGGACTGGGAATACGCGGGGCTCGGCGACCCGTTCTTCGACCTTGGCAACTTCTCGGTGAACCACGACCTCTCGCCGGACGAAGACGCCGTCCTCCTCGAAGCCTATGAGGGCGCGGTGCGGCCTGGGCGGATTGCCCGGCTCCTCCTCATGCGGATCGTGTCCGACTTCCGGGAGGCGATGTGGGCCGTGCTCCAGCAGGGGATCAGCACGCTCGATGTCGATTTCGTGGCGTATGCGGGGAAGCACTTCGACCGTCTGCTCGGGAACGCGTCGGCACCCGTCTTCCAGCGTGCCCTGCGCGACGCCGCGGAGGGATAGGGCTCGCGAAAGGCGGGGTCCCTGCCGTCACGTCCCAGGCGACCGAGCGGTCTAACCGGGCATCATCCCCCGGGGGGACAACGTCCATGGACAGATGCACGGGCAGCACCGCGTGAGGACCGACCCCCGCATCCTGGTGGCGGTCTTCTCCGTCATCGGAGGAGTGCGGGTCCGTCGCGGATGTGGCGTGGTGCCGGCAGCGCTTCGTCGCCACCGCGGTCGAGCGGGTCGAGCCGCCGAGCTTCGTCCTGCGGGGTGAATGGCGGCAGACGGCCGGGCCGCCGATCGGCGGTCGAAGCGGGCACGCGATCGCGTGGAGCGGGTCGGAGGTGCTTATCTGGGGTGGGAGTCGAGTGAGGCCAGCTCGACCTTTGAAGGCCTGCTGCCGCGCTACGGCGCTGCCGTGAAATGGATCCCCCGCAGCGATCCCTTTGCGACGAACGCGGTGGCGATGCTCACCGGAGCGGCGATGCTCCTTGCGCTGTCGGCCGCAACCGGCGAGGCCCGGGTGCTGCCCGCGCAGCCCGTGACCTGGATCGCGGTCGGATACCTCGTGGTCTTCGGTTCGGTCGCGATGTTCGCGCTCTACCTCTTCGCCCTGCAGCGTTGGACCGCATCCGCGGTCTCGTACACGACGCTGCTCCTGCCGCTCGTGACCCTGTCCGCCGGCGCGGCCGTGGCCGGAGAGCGGGTGTCGCCGCTGCTGCTGATCGGCGGTGCGATTATTCTCGCCGGGGTGTACGTGGGTGCCTTCCTGAGGATCCGTCCGGCGCGGTCATCTGCTTCTTCGCTACCGGAGTGCCTGCCCGTTGACGCGGAGGCGGGCGCTCGCTCGGCGACCTCCGCGCGCGCCTGAAGGTCCACGGCGGGGTCGGGCCGGGGCGCTCACCGCATCGCCCGGGCGTCCACCAGTTCGCCCGGGCGTCCACCAGTTCGCCCGGGCCTCCACCGCATCGCCCGGACGTCCACCAGTTCGCCCGGGCGCTGACCGGAGCACGACTCAGCGCACCTCGTCCACGTCCGTCCACCACTGGCGGCGATCGCCGACCCGATCGCGCATCCGCCATCGGAACGATTTGGGGATCTCGTCGATTGCCGCCTTCAGCCTGGCCGCGGCCTGCCCCACGCGAGTGCGTTGCGCCTCGTCGAGCTGCCGGTACGTGGCCGCGAGCAGGGCGACCTTTTCGAGGTTCATCGTCAGGGTCCGCCAGAGCCCCCATTCCTCGGACGCGAGGTTCGCGATCCGGACCACGTCGATGGTGTCCCCGTCGCCCTCTCCGAGCGGGTGGTCGAGCAGGAGCAGGACGGCATCCACGACATCCTTCTCGTTCAACTTGACGATCTGGAGCTTGGACAGGAGGAGCTCGGCGAGCGGAATGGTCGGCGAATCGATCTCGAGCCGGCCGGCCAACGGGATAACGTGGCAGAACTCGAGCCGGTCGTAGAAGACGTCGAGGTGAAGTGCGGCCGACGGGTGGTCGAAGATCGCCCGGCGGCCTTCCGAGAAGATGAAGATCTGGCGATCCTCGACATACCCGAGACCGACGATCGCGCTCGAGATCTCGCGGGCATCTCGCCGGTAGGCCGCGAAGTCAATGTCCGCGTAGGTCCGGTCGAACGCCGGCAGCAGCACGCCGGCGTCCGGGCAGCGGAGCGCCACGGCGATCGATCCGAGGGCCCGAATCGGGCGGCCCCGCCGGGCAACCGTGGCAACGACGCGATCGAGTTCGCGTTCCAGCCCGGCCCGATCGAGGACGACGGCGTTCTGATCGCGCGGCATGGACGCTGTCGACTCCACTCGGTGGATAGGGGATGCGCCGATTGTAGGCGCACAACGGCCGCCCGATGACCGTGCTGAGCCGCTACCGTACGGTGAGGGCCCGAGTGGCCGCTGACGCCCACCCTGCCTCGAGGAATGACCGAACGTGGATCAGGCGAGAGTCGTCGTCATCGGCGGCGGGATCACCGGCTGCAGCGTGGCCTATCACCTCGCGGAGGCGGGCTGGACCGACGTCCTGCTCGTCGAGAAGGCGCAGTTGACCTCGGGCTCCACGTGTCAGGCGGCCGGGCTCGTCACGATGTTCAACCCCTCGAACACGATGATGCGGTTCCGTCGCTACAGCGTCGAGCTGTATGAGCGGCTCGGCGTGTTCGAGCGGGTCGGGAGTGTCCGACTGGCGTCCTCGCCGGAGCAGCTGCGCGAGCTGGAACGTACCGTCAGCCGGGCGCGTGGCATCGGACTCGAGGCCGGGGTGATCTCCGCAGACGCCGCCCGGTCGCTGATGCCGGCCCTCTCACCAGATTCCCTGTTCGGCGGCGTCCACATTCCCGGAGACGGCCACCTCGACCCGCACATGGCCACGCACGCGGTGGCGGATGCCGCCCGGGCGCTCGGCGTGCGCTACCAGCTCAACACGCGCGTGACAGGGTTCGAGCTCTCGCCGGCGAGGGAGATCAGGCGTGTCCTCACCGATCGCGGACCCATCGCCACGGAACTCGTGGTCGATGCCGCCGGCATGTGGGCGCCCCAGATCGCGGCGATGGTCGGGGCGTTCGCGCCGTCCACGCCGGTGGACCACCAGCACGTGGCCCTGAAGGCGGTTCCCGGCCACGAGTTGCCTCGCGACATGCCCTGCTTCCGCGATCCGGACAATCTCGTCTACGGCAAGAGCGAGCACGGCGGCATGGTCTTCGGCGGCTACGAGGCCGAACCACGGGTGCGGTGGCTGGACGGCGTGCCCTGGGAGCATGCCGCCACGGCTCTCCCGCCCGACTGGGAGCGATTCGCGCCGCTGATGGCCGGCGCCATCCGACGGTTCCCGTTCCTCGCTGATGCGGAGGCCATCCGGCTGGTCTGCCACCCGGACGCGATGACACCGGACGCCAACCCCCTGCTCGGCCCGATGCCGGGCCTCCGTGGCTTCTGGATGGCCGCGGGCCTGTCCCTCAACGGCTTCGGCGGCGGCGGCGGCATCGGCCGTGCGCTTGCCGGCTGGATCACTGCGGGAGACCCGGGCGTGGACATCGCGGCCTATCGGGCGTGGCGGTTTGCCGACACCTACCGCGATCCATCGTGGGTGGCCGGCCTGGCTCGCGAAACGTACTCGGACTACTACCGGCTTCGGTTCCCGTACGACGCCGACGAGGCCGGTCGGCCACGCCGACTGTCGGCACTCCACGGCCGGCTCCAGGAGACCGGCGCGGAGTTCGGCAGCAAGGCCGGCTGGGAGCGCGCCGACCTGCATCGGCCGGGGTCTCCATGGCGCAGAGCCGGACGGCTCCCGCGCGAGCGCGGCTGGGCGCGGCCGGACTGGTTCGAGCGGGTGGGGGACGAGCACCGTGCGGTCCGGGAGCGGGCCGGGATCATCGACCTCTCCTCGTTCGGCAAGATCGAGGTTCGGGGGGCGGCGGCGCTCGGCCTGCTCCAGCGGGTCAGTGCGAACGATGTCGATCGGCCCATCGGTGCAGCGGTCTACGGGCAGTTCCTGGACCGTCTCGGCGGGATGCTGGCCGACGTCACGATCACCCGGCTCGCCGAGGACCGGTTCCGGGTCCTGACGGGCGCGGGGTACCTCGCGGCCGACATGGGCTGGGTGCGCGCCAACGCGGAGCCGGGCGAGGCCGTCGAGATCTGCGACGTGACCGATGACCTCGCGGTCATCGGCTGCTGGGGCCCCCGCGCTCGAGACATCCTGGCCCTGGCCTCCGGCGATGACGTGTCGGATGGGGGTATCCCGATTCGGTCGGCGAGGGAGATCCGGGTCGGGCCGTCCGAGACGCGCGTGCTCGCCACACGGATCAGCTACGCCGGCGAACTGGGTTGGGAGTTCACCGTGGCACGGGCGGATGCGGTCGCGATCTGGGATGCGCTCGAACGGGCTGCGCTGGCGACAGGGGCTGGTCTCGAGCCCGTGGGCTACCGCGCGCTCGATGGTCTTCGCCTGGAGAAGGGATTCCGGTACTACGGCGCGGAGCTGACAACCCAGGATCGGCCCTTCGAGGCGGGGATGGGGCCGTTCGTGCGACTCGGCAAGGGCGACTTCGTCGGCCGCGATGCGCTCGTCACCTGGCGCGACGCCAATCCCCATGGCCCGAGCCGGCGCCTTCGGACGGTGACCATCGGTGGCGACGCGTGGCTGCCGATCTACGGCGGCGAGGCCGTCAGGATCAACGGGGATATCGTCGGGCGGCTGCGCAGCGCGGCGTTCGGGTACACCGTCGGGCAGACGGTCGGGACGGTCTACCTGCCCGCTGCGATCGAGGAGGGCGTGGGCGTCGAGATCGACGTCTTCGACCGGCGCGAGTCTGGACGCGTGGCCGCCGACGTGCTCCATGACCCGACGGGCGCCCGGATGCGAGCGTAGGATCGCCGCCAGGATGCGTCTCATCGGCAAGGGTCAGCGCGGCACGAAGATCTTCTATGCCACCGACGTGCATGGTTCCGAGCGGACATGGAAGAAATTCCTGAACGCCGCCAAGTTCTACGGCGCCGACGTCCTGGTCATGGGCGGCGACGTCATGGGCAAGCTGGCCATTCCCGTGATCCACGAAGCCGGAGGGTCGTACCGGGCCACCGTGCATGGGCGTCTCGAACGTGTTACGACAGACGCGGAGGTAGCCGCGATCCGGGCGCGGATCGGCGACCTCGGCTTCTATGACGTCGTCATGGATGAGGACGAGTACCGAACCACACAGGCAGATCCAGCCGCGGTTGAGCGGCTCTTCGTCCGGCTGGCCACCGAGCGGGTCGCCCGCTGGATCGACCTTGCCGAGACGCGGCTCGCGGGCACGGGAATCAAGGTCTACGCCACGGGCGGGAACGACGACCTGACCGAGGTCATGGCCACGATGGATCGGGCTGACACGCAGGCGTTCGTCGCCTGCGAGGATCGAGCCGTTCCACTCGACGACGACCACGTGATGATCAGCATGCCGTACGTGAACCCGACGCCGTGGCATACGCCGCGGGAAGCCGGCGAGCCGGAGCTTGCGGAGCGGATCGCGCACCTCGCGGCACGGTTCGGGGATCACTCCAGGGTCATCTTCAACTTCCATGCGCCGCCGATCGATTCGACCCTTGACACCTGTCCGATGCTCGATGCATCCACGGACCCGCCCCGCCAGATCGTGAAGGGAGGGCAGCCCGTCCTCCATGGCGCCGGGAGCGCCGCGATTCGCGAATCGATCGAGCGATACCAGCCGATGCTCGGCCTCCACGGCCACATCCACGAGTCGCAGGCCGCGGCCAGGATCGGGCGAACGGTCTGCATCAACCCGGGCAGCGAATACGGCGAAGGAGTGCTCCGGGGCTGCCTCATCACCATCAGGGACGGCAAGGTCACCGGCTATCAGATGACGGCTGGCTGAGGGCCCGGGATCGGTGTCCGCCGGACCGGTGTCCGCCGGTTCCTGCCCGGACCGAGGAGGTGTGATCGGAGGTTTGGTCCCAGGTAGTGGGCGGTCCTTGAGGGAGGGCCGCCGTTCCCAGCATTCCCTGTAGTGAGGTGAAGGTATGGCTACGGCTACGACGACGACGATACCCGAGGTCTTCGTCCGGAAGTCCTCCGGTCTGGTTCGCGTGATGTCACCACGGTCGGCATTCGTCTACAACGTGCTGACCATGGGGCTGATTTTTCCCTGGACGTACCTCTGGGCCCCCGGAGCGCTGCCCGGAGGGCAACTTGTCTGGGGGATCCTCCTGGCGATGGTCCTCGAGATCCCGATCGCCCTCGCGTATGTGTGGCTCTCGACCGCGCTGCCGCGATCCGGTGGCGACTACGTCTTCCAGAGCCGCGTGCTGGGCGGCGGGATCGGGTTCACCCTGGTCTTCTCCGGCTTCGTGATCTGGATCCTCCAGTGGGTTGCCCTGTCCGGCTGGCTCCTCTCCGCTCTCGGGTTCGCTCCGCTCTTCCTGGGCCTGGGCGCGGCGACGGGGAGTACAGCCTTCGTGGACATCGCCACATGGTTCACCTCGGCGCAGGGGATCATCGTCACGAGCGTCGCGAATGCCCTTGTCGCGATGCTCATCCTTTCGTCTGGCTTCAGGAACTACGTTCGGCTTCAGCGGGTCATGTGGATCGCGATTCTCGTTGCCTTCACGACAATGCTGGTCGTGCTGGCCACGACTGCGGCGGCCGACGTCCCCGGAAAGCTCGACGCCTTCTCGGCCGCGGTAGGCGGCTCGCCCACGTTCACCGCCGACGCGATCGCCGCTGCGCAGGGCGCCGGTGTCGACCTCAACCCACCGTTCAGCCTGCTGGCCACGCTCCTGATCGCGCCGATTGCCTGGACTTCGCTCCAATGGGCGACGTATTCGGCGCAGCAGAACGGCGAGATCAAGTCCGCCGGCTCGTTCAAGGATCAGGTCTTCATCATTGTCGGCTCGCTGGTCCTGACCGGGGTGCTCCTCGCCATCCTCGCCTTCGTCCTCGAGCGCGCCGTAGGCACGCAGTTCCTGTACGTCGCCGGTTCCGGGTACTGGAGCGGCGTCGGCGAGGCGTCGCTGGCCGGTTCCTTCCTGTGGCCGAACATCATCGCAACCGCGATCGCGAACAATCCCATCGTGACGATCCTCATCGCAGCGGGCTTCATCCTGAATGCCCACCAGATCGTCCACAACAGCTACATCGGGGTGACTCGGGTGATGGTTGCCATGTCGCTCGATCGGCTCCTGCCCGAGTTCTTCAGTCGGGTGTCAGAGCGCTTCCATACACCCGTCAACGCCCATCTCATCTATTTCGTGGCGAGCCTGCCGGTCATCTGGCTGTACAACCACTTCTCGATCGCGGCCGCGGACGGCACCG
>JACPOR010000029.1 GCA_016191425.1 Chloroflexota bacterium | reverse complement strand
GCGTCGGATGTCGACCGTCCGAGCGAGAGGCGCAGGGATCCACGGGCCTCCTCGTCTGGATAGCCCATGGCCCGGAGGACGTGGGACGGCTCGGCCGATCCCGTCGTGCAGGCGGAACCGACAGACGCGGCGACACCGTCCAGGTCAAGCTTGAGCACCACGGACGCGCCGTCGACGTCCCGGGCGACGATCGAGATGAGCCCGGGAAGGCGATCGACCGGATGGCCGGTGGACTCGACGCCCTCGATCGCGGCCAGCGCCGCCGACAGCCGTTCGCGGGCCGCCTCGAGACGGATCGCTACCTCGCTCTGTTCGGCAACAGCAAGCTGGATCGCCACACCCATACCCACGGCCGCGGCCACGTCTTCGGTGCCGGCGCGTCGGAATCGCTCCTGCGAGCCGCCCTGCTGCTGCCCGAGGATGTGCGTGCCAGCCCGGATGAACAGCGCGCCGGCCCCCTTGGGCCCTTCGAACTTGTGGGCAGCGATCGCGAGGAAGTCGCAGTCGAGCGCGGCGACGTCGATCGGCAGGTATGGCACGGATGCCACCGCGTCGACTGCGACCAGACAGCCTCGCGGTCCGTCGGCGCGAACCCGGGCAATGAGGTCGCCGAGCCGACGGACGGTGCCGACCTCGTTGTTGGCGTGCCCGAGCGCCACCAGGATGGTCCGATCGGTGAGGGCCGCGCCCAGCGTGTCCGGGTCGAGGCGACCGTAGCGATCAACCGGCAGCTCAATGATCTCGAAGCCGAACTTCTCGAGCTGCTTGAGCGGATGAAGGACGGCATGGTGCTCGATCGCGGTCGTGATGATCCGCGAGCCCCTGGCCTTGGCCGCCCAGGCCGCGCCCTTGAGCGCGAGGTTGAGGGCTTCGGTCCCGCCGCTCGTGATCACGATCTCTCGCGGTCCGGCCCCGATGGCCGCGGCCACCCGCTCGTGCGCTTCGTCCAGTGCGGCCCGTGCGCGCCTGCCCCATGCATGCGGCGAACTCGGATTCCCGAACTGGGCGCCGAGGAACGGCAGCATCGCGTCAAGTGCTTCCGGGCGGAGGGGCGTGGTGGCGGCGTGATCCAGGTAGATCGGCATTCCGGGGATTGTAGGCCGGACGCGCCGAGGCACCAGCGGACGGCCAGTACGACGACCCTGACTGCGAGTCAAGGTTCTGACGCTTCTCCGGCGTTGGATCGTGTGGCGGTCAACAAGGCGACCGTTCGGGCGCGGTTGCGCCCCCGATTGGGCCGTGATCGTGACCAGCAGAGAAGAAACGTGCCGGCGCGTCAGGAATCGCTGACTCCTGGACAAGGTCGGACGCGGCCGTCCGACGCGGCCGTCGACAAGGCCGGCGCGAAAGGCTCAGGCCTCAGGCCTAACTCTCGACGAGGCTCCGGTCGTATTCGCGGCCGCGTTCGCGTTCGCGCTGATGCTTGGCGAGCAGACGCTTCCGCATGCGGATCGACAGCGGCGTCACTTCGACCAGCTCGTCCGCGGCGATGAATTCGAGGGCCGATTCGAGCGTGAGCGGGCGCGGCGGCGTGAGCCGCAGCGACTCGTCATGCGCATGCGTCCGGATATTGGTGAGCTTCTTTTCCTTCGTCGCGTTCACGTCGAGGTCGCCGGACCGGGCATTCTCGCCAACGATCATCCCTTCGTAGACCTCGACGCCAGCGCCGATGAGCAGCTCGGAGCGTTCCTGGAGGTTGAACATGCCGTAGGCGTTCGAGATCCCGCTCCGGTCGCTGACCAGGACCCCCGCGGTCCGGTGGGTCACCTCGCCCGCCCACGGACCATAGCCTTCGCCGAGCTGATGCAGCAGGGCCGTGCCGCGAGTTTCGGTAAGCAGCTGTCCGCGGTAGCCGATGAGGCCGCGCGTCGGCAGGACGTACTCGAGCCGGACGCGACCGTCGGCATCCGTCGTCATCTGCTCGAGGCGTCCCTTGCGCCCGGCCAGCGCGGCCTGGACCTCGCCAATGTACGCGGGCGGGATGTCGACCGTCACTCGCTCGTACGGCTCCTGGACCTGGCCGTCGACATCCCGGAGGATGACTTCCGGCCGCGACGCGGTGAGCTCGTAGCCCTCCCGACGCATCTGCTCGATGAGCACCGCAAGCTGCAGCTCGCCACGGCCGCGGACCTCGAATGTGTCGCCCGATTCGGTCGGATAGACCTCGATCGACACGTTGCCGAGGACTTCCTTGTCGAGGCGGGCCTTGATCTGCCGAGACGTCACGTACCTGCCCTCGCGACCGGCCAGCGGCGACGTGTTCACGCCGAAGGTCATGCGCAGTGTCGGCGCGTCCACGTCGAGTCGAGGCAACGGCCGGGGATCGGCCGGGTCGGTGATCGTGTCGCCGATGGTCACGTCCGGAAGGCCGGCCACGGACACGATCTCGCCCGGCCCCGCCTCGGCGATGTCGACGCGATCGATCCCATGCGCCGTCTGGAGGCTGGTCACGGACCCGGACAACGTCACGGTCCGGCCCGGTTCGATGCTGCCGGCCGCGTCGCCAGCCTCCTCGCGCACAACGGTGATCCGTTGACCAACCCGGATGGTGCCGTTCCGGATCCGACCGACCGCCATGCGGCCGACGTACTCGTTGGCACTGAGGTTGGTCACGAGGAGCTGGAGGGGGTGGCCCGGCAGGTGGCGAGGTGGCGGCGTCACGCGGACCAGGAGATCGAGCAGTGGCCGCAGGTCCGTTCCGGGAACGGCCAGATCGAGCGTCGCGGTGCCGACCTTGGCGTTCGTGTAGACCACGGGAAAGTCGATCTGGTCGTCGTCGGCTCCCAGGTTGATGAACAGCTCGTACACCGCATCGAGGACCTCGGGGGGTCGGGCGTCCGAACGATCGATCTTGTTGATGGCCACGACCACCGGGAGTCGGCGGGCCATCGCCTTCTGGAGGACGTATCGCGTCTGCGGCAGTGGACCCTCCGCCGCGTCCACGAGGAGCAGGACGCTGTCGACCATGAGCAGCGAACGCTCGACTTCGCCGCCGAAATCGGCGTGACCCGGGGTATCGACGATGTTCAACCGGACGCCGTCGTGATCGACGGTCGTCTGCTTGGCGAGGATCGTGATCCCCTTCTCCCGCTCGAGGTCCATCGAGTCCATGACGCGGTCGACGAGCGTCTCATTCGACCGGAACGTGCCCGTCTGGCGGAGCAGAGCGTCGACGAGCGTCGTCTTGCCGTGGTCGACGTGGGCCACGATGGCGACGTCGCGCAGGTCATCGCGAGCGACGGTGCCGTCACCTGTGGCCGACGCGACAACGTCGACGACCCGGGGCAGCGTGGAGCGAATTGGGTCCGACATGGGCCGGCGGATTGTCGCACACCATGGTTCCCGGCCCACCCGGTGGCGTGGGTCGAGTGCACCGACGACTTGCTCCCGCGTGTCGCTCCCGCATGTCGCTCCCGCGCCCGGTGGCTGCTAGGATCAGCGTCCCGTGACCATCGCCGCCGTCATCCTTGCCGCCTCCGTCGAGTCCGCCCTCGCCGACGCCGCCGGTGTGGCCCGGATCCGACGGATCGCCGATGCCGCCTGGTCCGGGGGCGCCCTGCCGATCATCGTGGTCTCGCCCGATCCGGATGGAGCCGTGGCGGCCGTGCTGAGCGGCGCCCCGGTCACGCTCGCGCCGCCGGCCCCGATCGAAGGCGGGCCGATCGCCGGGATCGTGCGGGGGATCGAGCTCGCGGCCGCCGAGGTCAGCGGGACCTCTGGTGCCCTGGTCTGGCCGGCGAACCTGTGCTGGGTGGGACCCGAGACGATCACATCGCTGGTGGAAAGACACGGGCCGTTCCCGGGCGACCTCCTGCGTCCGTCCTTTCACGGCGAGGTCGGCTGGCCCGCACTCGTACCACGCAGGGCCGTCGATGCCCTGCGGACCCTGGCGCCCACCGCGACGCTGGATGAGCTCCTCGATGCACTCGTCGCCACCGGCACCATCGAATCCCGGCCGATCGACCTGGGCGACCCGGGGACGGTCATCGACGGCGCCACCAGGCGCGAGGACCTGCCACCCTATGAGGGCCCCGCGGAGTCCTCGGGATCGCAGGACTGGGGCGCGGCGCTGGCGTCGATGCCCGATGAGGCACCCCTCGACGGCCCGGCCCGCGCCGACGATCCGGCTGGGTGATCGAGCCGGTGCTCCCCGACTGATCAGGTCGTGACGCCGCGCGCTCGATCGCGCAGGCGACCGACCGGGATGGTCGCCAGGGCGATCCCACCTACGATCAGGAGCACGCCACCGAACTGGAACGTCGAGGGGATCTCGGTCAGCAGAACCCGCGCCAGGATCACGGTCCCGACCGGCTGTGCGAGCAGGATGATCGAGACGACGGCGGCCGGCAGCCGCGGTAGGGACATCGAGATCAGCAGGTAGCCGACCGACTGTGACGTGATTCCGACGAGGGCCAGCCAGCCGTGGCTGGGCCATGACGGGACCAGATTGAGGTCACCGATGATCAGGCCCACGATGATCGCCACGACCATCGTCGAGGCAGTGGCAATCGCAACCGGGCCGGCCGGGCGCCGAGTGTCGTTCGTGCCTCGCCGGATGATCAACAGATAGCCCGCATAGAAGAGCGCCGTCGCGGTTCCAAGGCCAACGCCCAGCGGCGGATTCGCACCGTAGGCACCCGTGCCGATCACCCCGGAGATCAGGATGGCCCCTACCAGGACCACCGGAGTCGCCGCGATGACCGGGCGGGGCGGGCGCTCCCCCAGCACTACCCACGCCACAAATCCGACGACGAGCACCTGCATATTGCCGAGAACCGTGGCGAGCCCGGCGCCGACGGCGTTCACCGCGTTGTGCCAGGTCAGGAGATCGCCCGCGAAGAACACCCCCGCGATGATCGCCAGATAGACCGTCCGTCGTGACATCGGGCCGTAGCGACGGCGCTCGAGCATCGCCACGAGGATCAGGATCGGCAGCCCATACAGGCTTCGGAACACGGTCACCGTGGAGGGCGACACGTCCGCGTACCGATAGAAGATCCCCGAGAACGAGATGCAGAACGCGCCGAGCAGCGCCGCCAGCCGCGGCCGTGCCGCGATCGCATCGTAGAGCGCACTCACTCCGGGAGCCGGGAGCTCACCGAGGGCCGAGCGATCACGCCGACTTGCCGGAGATCCCGACGAACTGCAAACCGAGATCCGCGTATTGCGTCGGGTCCGGCTCCGATGGCGCGTCGAGCATCGGGTCGTTGCCCGACTGCGTCTTGGGAAACGCCATGACCTCGCGAATGTTCGTCTGGTACGCGAGGAGGGCCGCCCAGCGGTCGATCCCGAGGGCAATCCCGCCGTGCGGCGGGGCACCGTATTCGAACGCGTCGAGGATGGCGCCGAACATGTTCCGCATCCGCGCTTCGCTGTAGCCCTGCAGCGCGAAGCTGCGCTCCAGCAGGTCGTGCCGCCAGATCCGGACCGAGCCGCCACCGAGCTCCCAGCCGTTGAGCGCGATGTCGTACTGCATGGCCCGCGCCCGGCCGGCCGGATCATCCGGCGACGGGCGCGTCGGGTCGCCCGAGATCGTGGTCAGGAGCGCCTCATCTTCGGGCACGACACCCGAGAACGGGTTGTGTGTGGCGTCCCAACGGGCGCCATCCGCGTCCCATTTGTACATCGGGAAGCGGTGAACCCAGCAATACGCCAGCACGTCGGGATCCACCAGGCCGAGCCGCACGCCGAGATCCGCCCGAAGGCGTCCGAGGACATCGTTCGTGAGATCCGTCGTATCCGCGACGATGAGCACGAGATCGCCCGAGGTTGCGCCGGCCCTGGCTGCCAGGCGACCTGCGAGGTCGTCTCCCAGGAACTTCACGATCGGGCTCTTGATGGATCCATCGGCTTCGATTGCCAGATGTGCGAGGCCCTTGGCCCCGAACCGCCGGGCCGTCTCCGTCAGCTCGTCGATGCGGCTGCGCGGTGCGTCGGCCAGACCCGGGACGGCGATCGCCTTCACGCGATGGCCCGCCGCAATCGCTTCGTCGAACACGCGGAATCCCGATGACGGCGTCCCATCGGCGGCACACAGATCCTGGGCGAGGTCCACGAGCTCCATGCCAAAGCGCAGATCTGGCTTGTCCGACCCGAACCGCTCCACAGCCGCGTCGTAGGTGAACCGCGGGAACGGCGCTTGCTGGATGGGACGGTCGGGAACGACGGACTTCGACACGGCGATGACCATGGCTTCCACAAAGTCCATGACCGCGGCCTCGTCGACGAAGCTCATCTCGAGGTCCAGCTGCGTGAACTCGGGCTGGCGATCCCCACGCAGATCCTCGTCCCGGAAACAGCGCGCGATCTGGAAATAGCGATCGACGCCGGCGACCATCAGGAGCTGCTTGAGCTGTTGCGGGCTCTGGGGCAGCGCATACACACTGCCGGGCTGAAGCCGTGACGGGACGATGAAATCGCGCGCCCCCTCCGGCGTGGACTTGATCAGGTTCGGGGTCTCGACCTCCACGAATCCGTTGGCGTGATGGACCTCGCGGATGGCCTGCACCAGCCGGCTGCGCAGGAGGAGACGCTGCTGCATCGGCTCGCGCCGGATGTCGAGGTAGCGGTACTTGAGCCGCAGCGCTTCATCGACCGGAGCGTCCGGGTCGTTGATGTAGAACGGCGGCGTCTTCGCCTCGTTCAGGATCGTGAAGGACGTTGCCTGGACCTCGATGTCGCCGGTGGGCAGCTTCGCGTTCTCCGTGCCGGGCAGGCGCCGCGCAACGGTCCCCGCGACGGTCACGACGAACTCCGACCGAGCCGCCGTTGCCGCTGCATGCGCCGTGGGGGCGTCGGCCGCGTCGATCACGACCTGGGTGATCCCGTGACGATCCCTGAGGTCGAGGAAGATCAACTGCCCGTGATCGCGGCGGCGATGGACCCAGCCCGCGAGTCGGACTGCCGAGCCGGCGTCGATGGCGCGCAGTGCCCCGCACGTATGGCTGCGGTACGGAGTGGCGAGGCTCGCGGGAGTGTCGATCATGGCCGGCTCATGGTATCGGGCGCCGCCGATCGGGGCCGTCCTCAGTCGGCACCGCCGTGGCGGTGCCGTTTCACCGCTCGACTGAGTTCGCGGCCGAGGTCGTCCAGGGCGACGAGGTGCTGGGTCCCGGCCTTCAGGTCGCGCAGTTGCACCTGGCCTTCCGAGAGTTCGTCGCCGAGGATCACCGCGAAATGCGCGCCATCTCGAGCGGCTCCTTCCATCTGGCGCCCGAGCTTGCGAATACCCAGGTCGGCGCGCGCGGCGAGGCCGGCCGACCTGAGTTGCGTCGCCACGCGCAGGCGACTCACGGTATCCGCCGGATCGGCCGATACAACCACCGCGTCCGGCGCCAGGTGCCTGCCCTGGGCGAATTCCCCCGGCGTCCCCTGTTCATCGAGCACGAGCGCCACGCGATCCAGCCCGAGCCCGAAGCCGATCCCGGGCGTGGAGCGCCCACCAAGGAGCTCGATCAGGCCGTCATAGCGGCCTCAGCCACCGAGCGCCTGCTGCTGCCCCGAGCGGCCGGCAACATAGAACTCGAAGGCCGTCCGGGTGTAGTAGTCGAGGCCTCGAACCAGTCCCGGATCGACGCGGTACACGATGCCGAGCGCGTCGAGGTGTGCGCGGACGCCTGCGAAATGCTCGGAGCACGCATCGCAGAGGTGGTCGTTGATGCGCGGCGCCGCGGCGTTGATCGGCACCATCGCCGGATCCTTCGAGTCGAGCAGCCGGAGGACGTTTCGGCCAAGCCGATCGCGCTCCGTCGCCGGCAGATCGGCGGCCCGTCCGAGGTAGTAGCTCGTGAGCGACTCGAGGTAGGCCGGCCGGCATCCGCCATCCCCGATGGAATTCACGAGGACTTCCACCCCGTCGACGCCGACCCCGGCATAGAATCGCGCCCCGAGCTCGATGATCTCGGCGTCGATGGCTGGACCGGGATGCCCGATCGCCTCGACGTCAAACTGCCAGAACTGGCGGTAGCGTCCGGCCTGCGGCCGGTCGTAGCGGAACATGGGCCCGATCATCGAGAGCCTCACGGGTTGGGGCAGGGTCTGCATCCCGTGCTGGACGTACGCCCGGGCGATCCCGGCCGTCGGCTCCGGCCGGAGGGCCCATGCTTCTGCCTCGTCCGTCCGTGGCTGGATCCGGAACAGTTCCTTCTCGACGACGTCGGTGACCTCGCCGATTCCCCGCTCGAAGACCGCCGCCTGCTCGAAGAGCGGCGTCTCGATCGGCCGGTAGCCGTAGCGGTCCGCCAGATCGCGCGCCACCCGGGCGAAGCGCAGGAAGCGGGCGGCCTCGTCCGGCAGCAGGTCGCGGGTGCCGCGAGGGGCGCGGAATGTCGGCATCGCCGGTGAGTCTACCGGGCGACGCGGTTCCGAACCGGCCGGGAGGTTCCCGACTGGACGGACCGTCCCCATCGGGCGGCGCACCGTCTCGGCGCGCGGTCAGACAGGCTCGCCCCCGCCCAGCAGCCAGCCCTGCTCCCTGGCCACGGCGATGAGCTCGCTGCGCGAGAAGACTCCGTAGCGCATGAACATCCGGCGCAGGTGGCTCTCGATCGTCTTCGGGCTGAGCGCCATCTGACGCGCGGTCTCCTCGTTGCTGCTGCCGGCAGCCACCAGCCGCAGGATCTCGCGCTCCCGCTCCGACGGAGTCGGCCGCGCGCCGTGCGCGATCCGGACGAGGTCCGGGTCGAACAGCCGCTTCCCGGACGCCGCCGCCCGAACCGCCGCTGCAACCTCGGCGGGTCGGGCCGATTTTCGCAGGTACGCCGCGGCGCCACCTTCCATGGCCCTCAGGACCAGCGCCGGGATGTCGTAGGCGGAGTAGATCACGACCGGGCACGCCTGGGGTCCATCCCGCACGAGCTCCAGCAGGCGCAGTCCATCTGGAGCCTCGCCGAGCATCAGATCGCAGATCACGACATCGGGTCGAGCCTCGCGGATTGCCTCGAGCGCGCCGTCGACGCTCGTGGCCGTCCCCACGATCACCGCCTCGGGAACGGCATCGCGCAGGAGGCGCTCCAGCCCATAGCCGATGACCGGATGATCATCGACGACGATCACCCGGATCACGGCGCCGGCCATTGCCAGATCAGTGTCGTACCCCCACCCGGTTGCGGAGCGACCTCAACGCTCGCCCCCACGAGGGCGGCTGCCGTCTCCATCCCGGCGAGCCCGAGATGGCCTCGGCGTCGCGCGTCGGCCGCGGCCAGCGGATCGAGGCCGACTCCGTCATCGCTCACGACCACGCGGGCTCGGTCGGGTGCGGTTTCGATCTCGATCGAGACCCGCCCCGCGTGGGCATGCCGCAGGACGTTCTCCAGGGCCTCCCTGATCGCGTCATAGGCGGCTTCCGCGACGAGCGGAGGCGGAATCCCCTCGTCCGCGACGACGTCGATCGTCACCTCCGGGGAGCCAGGGGCCGACCGGGACTCCACGAGCGTCTCGACCGCCGACACCAGCCCGGCCGTCTCGAGCTCGATGTTGCGCCGCTCGATCATCAGGGAACGGAGCGCTCCGTCCAGTTCATCGACTTCGGGGGCGACATGGTCCGGGAGGCCATCGCGGGCCAGGCCGGCGACTTGGTGAACCAGTGGGAGCACCTCGGCGTGCAACTCCGAAGCGAGTCGTGACCGCTCTTCCCGCGCCGCGGCCGCCCGGGTCGCGGCTCTCCCCGGGACGAGCTCATCGGCCAGCGCGACGCGGAACGGAGTGACCACCCCGAGGGCCGCCATCCTGACCTGACCGATCCGCGCGCGGTGCCAGCCCGAGCGCACGGCCAACCCGACACCCAGCGCCGCCGCCACGACGCCGGCGACCGGCCCCAGCGCGAAGAGGACCGACCAGTCCTCCAGGGGCGCGATCGTTGCCACGCCCCAGGCCACTGCCAGCACCAGGGGGGCCGCGACGGCGATGAGCCAGCCGCGTCGAACGTCGGGGACGAGAAGGGCCCACGTTGCGACGATGACGGGTGCGAGCCAGAGCGCGAACACCAGCGGCCGGGCTGCCACAGCGTACTGCCCGGATCCGGTGAGGATGGCCGATGCAACGAGTGCCACCCCACTCGCGGACGGCCAGCTCCAGAGCGCCAGGGCGGCAAGGAAGAGGCCCACTCCGGCAAGGAAGGCCGGTCCGACGGGAACGCCGAGCTGGCCTCGACTCACCGTGAGGGTCGGACCGTCCGAGATGGCGACGAGCAGGGTGTTCCAGTCGGCGGCACCGGCTCCCGGGGAAGCCAAGGCGATGGCGGGCTGGCCGGGACGCAACCCGAGGGACCAGGGATGTGATCCCGGCGAGACCGAGCCGATCACGAAGCCACTCCCGGACGCCTGAAGCGTGACCGGGACATCGGCCGTGCCCTGGCTCGCGAGCCACGAAGCGAGCAGGACGAGGGCCGCGATCGAGAACGCGGCACCACGCACGACATGACCGACCCGCGTTCGGTGGTTTCCCGCTCCCCCGATAGGGATAACCCGCAATCCGCACCGTCCGTCGCGCGCTAGGCTCGTCCTCAGCGATCTCTCCCCAGGACGGAGCCGAGGTCTGAATGATGCCGAAGTCTACCGCGCGAAACCAACCGGGGTGTCCGTCTCCTGGGGCGTGGACGCCCAGGTCAGCTACGTCGGGCGCACCTACAACGACCGGTTCGAGAGCGTCGGGGTGCCGTGAGGCTGGGCCCACGTGGGCGGGCCGGTGCCGCTGGGTCGCCTGGAGGGAGCGGCCGAAGGAGGTGCCGATGGTTGACGACTTGTGATTGGCCCCGCAACCCACCGGAGGAGTGCGACCCAAACCGAACGACTGCACGGAGCTGTAGGAAGAGGAAGTCAACCCGATGAATCGGCCGGGAATTCACAAACGCCGCCAACTGGTGGGGGCGGTCCTCGCAGCTGTGCTGCTTGTCTCTTTGCCAGCCGCCGTTGCTGCCAAAGACCCATCCAATGGCAAAGGGCACGGTGCTCCATCCGGACAGATCGATGCTGTCGAGGTCCAACCCGCAGGTACCGGCGAACCTGTCGCCCAGCAGGTTGGCATCGAGTACAACCCCTGGGGTTGCTACACACAGACCGACAATCCTGTCTGGACACTACCCGGGGACCGTTGCCGCCGTCGCAAGTCACAACTGCCCAGGCTACTATAGGCCCAACCGACTGATCCCGACCAGGCCCGACAGCCACGACGTCAGGGCTTGGCTCTACTACGAGAGTTGCTTCTTCGTCTTCTGTTCTTGGAATCAGGTCGCTACCGACTATGTACAAGGGGGGTCCCTCAACACAAGCATCGGGAGCACGCTCAGCGCCAACTGCAACAATTCCAACAGCACGCGGTGGCGCATCGTGGCAAATGGTTCATCGACTGGATTCAATGGAAACCAAGTCGTGACCTATTACTCGACAAGCGAGACGATCGTGACTCTCGCGTGCGGGAGATGAATCGACAAGCCCGACGGGCTGCGATTCGTGTATGGTCGACGGACCCATCGAATCGCAGCCCGAGGCTCTGAACCGCTTCGTGCTCCACTTCACGCCCACCAGCGCTCGTCCTGGCTCAACCTGGTCGAGCGCTGGTTCCGCGAGCTGACCACCAAGCGGCTCAGACCTCGTCGCCGTGATCAACGCAGTTTCGTTGCGCGCGGGCCGGCAGACTCGCCCGCGTCGCTGTCCTGTCTGTCGCTGAGCGCGCTCATACACTTGCAAACGGTGCTCAGAATGCCCGCATGAGCCAGAACAGAACACTTCGGCCAGCGCTGGGCGGTCAGGATTGGGCATGGATCTCGGATGCCCTGCTTCCGTTCAGCGCCGGCTCCGTTGGATCTCTTGTCCCAACCATATTCGAGGCCTACGGTCGCGTGCTGCACCCTGCGCACGGGCCCGCTGGGGCGCCGATCCGCTGGGACGAAATCGCAGCCCGGTCGGGACGCAGAATGCATCGTCTTGCGGAATTCGCCGTCATCGCAAAGCCGTTAGGCTTGCGTGGAGGGCCGGCTCAATTCGTCGAGAAGCCCGGGGACGGCGCGCTGGCACGTCCGTCGCTTGCGGCACTCGTAGAGACGCTCGCCGTCCACACTGCCACGCCGGATTCATGCTCTGTGGGCGTTTGGGAGGGGCGCGCCTGGCTCTGTAACGAGCCAGTTGAGACGGCACGCTTGGAGCTGCCTGAGCGGAGCCATCTCATTTTCGAAGGTCCCCTTGTTGCCGTGTTCGACATGGGATGGAACGCTCCTGGGGGGCACTTCGTGCATGAAGCGCCAAACGTCATGTGGCCAAGCGACAGAGCGTGGTTCGTCTCGACGGATGTCGATCTTGATTCGACGTACGTAGGGGGATCGGCCGCGTTGGTCGACGCCCTGAGGTCTGATCGCCGGATCGAGGTTTGGCCAGCCGCGCCGTCGGACTTGATCACTGCGCGGAGTGACGAAATCAACGTGGGGTAGCGTGGGTGCCGCCACCACCTGGGCGCCGGGCCGCCTGGCTCGACAATCGGTCGAAGGCGATCAGAGAGTGCACCGCCAGTGCCCGCGTTGCTACTGCTTGACCTGCGGCTCCCGATCGGAGGTAACCCCGCCGCACCACAGGCGATTCGCGCCGGGTTCGGAAGTGACATCGGCTGCGTATGATCAGGGACAACGACATTGGCCGGTTCAGTCGCTGACGACGTGATGCGCCTTGGCCTTCTGGCCCTCGCCGTCGTGGTTGTCGCGGGCTGTGGTGTTGGTATGCGGCGGATGTACGTCGTGCTTGCGGCCATTACCGCAGTCGTCGTGCTCAGTCTGCTGCTGTACTGGCTGCCACCACGGTTCAGATGAACCCCCACGATGCAGCAAGGCAGAGAGGGGAGCTCGCGATGGAGTTGCTCGGAGTCGCCATGACCGGACCCCTCGTGGCCTTCACCGCGGCCGGAATCGGTGTGGCAGCACTCCTCGTGCTTCGATTGCGTCGGCGGGACCGGAGCTGAATCGCGACGGCGGCACCGACGTGCACGAATTCGGGGAGCGAACCGAACATCTGCCTTTCGGCCCTTGCCCCACGCGGGCGCGAAGATCGAGTTGGGAGCGGGTCCGACCGCCCAGTGCAGGGAGTGGATGAGATGCCTCGCACACGCTGGCTCGTGGTCGGTGTCCTGCTCGCGGTGGGGATCGTCGGTGGCGTGATCAACGCACGAGGGCCCTTCGCCGCGCACCCCTCGCTGCCATACGCGGAGTTCCTCGCTGACTTCGAGGCGGGCCGGGTCTCGCGGATCGTCCAATGGCGCGACCAGCTCGAGATCACCGAAGGGTCCGAGCAGTACCTCGTGGTCGTTCCGCCAACCTCGAACCTCGGCTTCGATCTCGGCCAGGCCCGCAGGGCTGGCGGTGTAGGGATCAGCATGGGTGGCATCCCCGACGACCGGGTCGGCATCTTCACCCCGTGGATCCCCGGTCTGATCATCCTTGTCGGAGTGGTCATCTGGGTGTCGGCGCTGGCTCGTGCGCGACGGCTCAACGCCGCGGGCCACGTCGGACCGTCCGTCTCATGACCCGCGGCCGACCGGCGTCGGAGTTCGAGGCGGACCTCGATGTGGCTGCCCATGGATCTGTTCCAGTCGGCGGCACGGATGCGGAGGTCAAGTCCGGATCTGCCCCGACAGCCGCGGTCAGCTGTGCGCCAGCAACGCCGAAAGGACGACGGCCGCGGTCGTCGTCGGGAAGGGTCCGTAGGGCGGTTCGATGGAGCGTTCACGGGTGCGGCTCCCCGTCCCGCTCTGCCGGTCTCGTACAGTCCGTCGTCTGGCTCAGAGGCCGTCACCGTCTACGTGTCGCTGAGGACGTGATGCGTCTCGGCCTCCTGGCCCTCGCCGCCATGGCTGTCGCGGGCCGAGGACTCACCGAGCCCACCCCGACGCCGCCACCGATCCAGGTTCCGCTCGACACGCTGACGGCGTCGTGGGCGTGTTCCGCGACGCTGCCGGCATCCACTTCGTCATCGATGGCCAGGACACAGGGGGCCATCAACCGGACCGGATGGCGCCGACCGTGGACCTGTTCAGCTTGAGTGGCGATACCGGCAGGGTCTACAACTCGTTCGTCTACGGCCTCGCGCCGGTCGGTTCGGTCCGAGTCGAGTTGGCAGGGCTCGAACCGATCGGAGGTACGGTCGAGGATGGGCTGTACGCCCTCGCGCTGCGCGACGAGGACATCCTGCCCACCAAGCTCCGGCGGCGGTTCGTGTCGAGCGCGGGAGTGGTCCTGGCTGAGGCGTCGAACATCACGCCCGAACGCTGAGACTGAAGGGCTGCGGTGGTGGGCGGTCATGAAAGCTGCAGAGAGTTGAGCACGAGAAGTGCAGAGGCCCTCGGGGTGACCCGGGGGCCTTTCCATTGGGACGGGAAACCGGACGCCCCCCTTGTCAGGCTCGGGCTGCACGGCTTCGAGCCGACAACAGGAGGGACAGGTTGCAGTCTGAGGAAACCTGGATGGAACTGCACGGAGTTGTGTCCGCTGCGTATGATCGGAATGACAGCGGTTATGCCCGTTCGGAGTTGAGCACGATGAGGCCTGAGGTCGTACCCAGCCCGTTGAACGTCAAACGGGGCGTCGCAATGGGTGCGTTCATGCTGATCATCTTGGGCGTCCCGGTTGCTGCTCGGTCCGACGCGCCGCTCCTGGTGCTCGCGGAGACCATCCTGTTCGCGCTGGTGATGGCCGTCCCGCTCGGCATCGCCGTGATGCTTGCGACGACCAATCGTCGTCGAGCCACCATGCCCCCGTTGAACGTCAGACGGGCCGTCCTCGTGGGCCTGGTTGTCGGCGCCGTCGTCGAGGCGGCCGTGAGCACCCGGAGCAGCACACCGCTCTGGACGTTCCTCTCCAATTTTGCGACGGTGCTGTGGGTGGCCCTGCTGGTCGCCCTTATCCTGCTCGCGATCGAACGCTACCGGTTGAGCTGCACCGGCGGCCGGTAAACCCGTGTGCCGGGCCCGCGTTAGGTTAGGTGATTTCCCGCAGCCGCGATAGGGATAACCCGCAATCCGCACCGTCCGTCGGGCGCTAGGCTCGGCTCGTCGTCGGCGATCTCTGTCCGGCGCGGAGCCGAGGTCCGATGTGATGCCGAAGTCTACCGCGCGAACCCTCGGGCCATGGGCTGCCCTGCTCGCCCTTGGCATCGCGGTCGTGGCGCCCGTCGCCAGTGTGGCGGGGGCACCGAGCGGAGCGCTCCGGGCGACCGTGGACGGCCGCCCGATCCCGCTCGCCGCGGTCGGCTCGCTCTACTGTCACGACCTCGACTACCCGCTCATCCGGTGCTTCCGCGACGAGTCGGCCTTGCGGGCCGACGAGGAGCGGGCGGCGGCGCTGGTCGGGTCGGGCGCGACGCTCTGGGTGACCTGGTACCGCGACGCCAGCTACGGCGGTCCGGCGTTCGACGCCGCCTGGAGCTGGCCCGATCTGGCGACGATCAACTGGAGCCGTCAGATCAGCTCGTTCCGGTCATACAGCGGGGCCAACCCGCGCTGGTACGTCCTCCCCAACTACGCCGGCGGGGTGTCCGTCTCG
>JACPOR010000028.1 GCA_016191425.1 Chloroflexota bacterium | reverse complement strand
GGGACGGCGCTCGCCGGCGCCCTTTTGCCGTTCCGGGCGAAGGGCCTCTACGCGGCGTCGCCCGGCGCGGCGTACACACTCGGCGGGATCCCGCTGGTCACGATCGTCGGGCTCATCGGCACCGCGGCGGGCGCCATCTTCCTCTATCTCTTCCTCACGAACGCCACGCTCGGCCTGACCAGCGAGCTTGCCTACCGGGTCGTCGCGGGCATCGTCGTGTTTGCGCTCGGCTGGTACGTCGTGACGTATTTCGTCCGGCGCCAGAGCGGCATCAACGTGAACTACGCGTTCAAGGAGATCCCACCGGAGTGATCCGTGTTGGATCACGCACGAATCAGGATCGGCCCGGGAATAGCCGGGCCGATCCACGCCGGTATGCGGCCGGTTTCCATCCGACAGCCGGCCACGGTCCCCGTCAGCCGGCCCCGGTCCCCGTCAGCCGGCCGCGGTCTCTGCCAGCCAGGCCTCGAAATCAGCCCCGTCGATCATCGCCTGGGCCCGGTTCCAGCGTTCCACGGCCCAGGCCCAGAAGTCGAAGTCGATGGGGGAGATGCGGGCCTGAATCGCGGCCCAGAGGGTCCAGCCGACATCGGACATGATCATCTGGAGCCGACAGCGGGCCATCAGCGCGGGTGTTGCGGCCCCGAAGTAGGCGGCGACCAGTTCGCGTAACCGCTCCTCGTCGAATGCGAGCTCCTGGGCCGTGTTGCCGAGCTCGAAGGTCGGATCGTTGTTGCCGCTGTATTCGTAGTCGACGATCCAGAGTCGGCGGCCATCGTCGAGGTAGTTCTCGGCCAGCAGGTCGTTGTGGCACGGGACCGTCGGCAGTGGGTGGGCTCGCAGGGCCGCGTCGATGCGCGGAACCGCAGCCAGGTGGTCGAGGTATCCGTCCGGGACGGGAATGCCGCGCTCGTCGATGACGCCGAGATAGCGGCTCGACAAGGCGACCATGTTGAAGTCGTCCCGGAACCGCGGACCGGCATGGAGCCGGCGCAGGGATTCCGCGATGCGGCTCGGCGCATCGGGTGCCCGAAATGCCGCGTTGGACATCGTCTGCGCGTTCAGCCACTCAAGCACGATCACGTCCCACTCGGGCAGGTGGTGTAGCACGCGAGCACCGGCGCCGGCCACCGCGGCGGCCCTGGTATTGGCAAGCTCGTTGCCCCGATCGACGGCGAGCAGGTCCGTGGCCACGCCGGGGATCCGCACAAAGTGTGGTACGTCGTCGACTACGACGCGGAAGTTGCGATTCGTCAGGCCCGCCACGATCGGAGTCGCGCTGACGTGCGCGCCGGCCCATGACGGGATGGCGCCAATGACGTCCTCGACTGACGGATCCACGATGCGCGGGCCTCCGAACGTTGACCGGTCGCGAGCGTACACGAGCCGCGTGTCACGCGGCCGCTTCACGGAGCCACTTCGGGCCGCCGCCCGACGTCCGCACCACTCATGCTGGCGCACCCACCTCACGTCGCCGTGTTTCGCTCGGTACCCTGTGCCCGACATCCGATCTCGGCGCGGGTCGGCGGCTCACGGGATCGGCGAAGGGGAGACGACACGCACATGGCGGATCAGGCCCGGGCGGTGATCATCGGCGGCGGTATCGGGGGGACGTCGATCGCCTTCCACCTTGCGGAGCTGGGGTGGACCGACGTCGTCCTCGTCGACCGTGCGGAGCTGACCTCCGGCTCCACATTCCACAGCGCCGGCCTGGTCGGGCAGCTCCGGTCCAGCGTGACCCTTACCCGGATGATGATGTACGGCGTCGACCTGTACCGGCGACTGTCGGCGGAGACCGGCGTCGACGTGTCGTGGCACGAGGTCGGATCATTGCGACTCGCGTCGACCCGGGCGCGATACGAGGAATTGCAGCGCCAGGCAGGCTGGGCGAAGACGTTCGGGCTGCCCCTTGAGCTCATCTCGGCCCAGGAAGCCCGGGATCGCTTCCCGCTGATGACCCTCGACGGCGTCCTCGGGGCCGTCTGGCTGCCCACGGACGGTTGGCTCGACCCGTCCGGACTGGCCATGGCCCTCGCGGCCGGGGCCCGCACCCGCGGCGTGCAGGTCCGTCAACACACCCGCGTCGTCGGCATCACGGTGGATCGCGGGCGCGTCCGCGACGTCGAGATCGAGGCGCGGGACGGGACTCGATCGACCATCGCCGCCGATGTCGTCGTCAATGCCGGGGGCATGTATGCCCCGGAGATCGGCCGCCTGGCGGGGGTGACCATCCCGATCATTCCGATGGCCCACCAGTACCTCTTCACCCATGCTATCGACGGCGTCCATCCGGGCCTGCCGGCGATGCGCGACCCGGACAACCTGTGCTACTTCCGCGAGGAGGTCGGCGGCCTCTGCATGGGCGGTTACGAGCGGGACCCGGCCCCCTGGTCCCTGGACTGGGTGCCGGCCGACTTCAACCACCGCCTCCTCGACCCCGACTGGCCGCGCTTCGAATCGATCATGGAGGGCGCCATCCGGCGCGTGCCGGCAATCGCCGATGCCGGCGTCACCCGGATGATCAACGGCCCCGAGGCGTTCACGCCGGATAACGAGTTCATCCTGGGCGAGAGCGAGGTTCGTGGGTTCTTCGTGGCGGCCGGGTTCTGCGCCCACGGCATCGCCGGGACCGGCGGGATCGGCCAGCAGATGGCCCGCTGGATCGTCGACGGCGAGCCCGAGCTCGACCTCTGGAAGATGGACATCCGGCGCTTCGGCGGGCAGTACCGGAGCCAGAAGCTCACGCTCGCCCGGACGTACGAGAACTACGCGACGTACTACGACATCCACTACCCGAACGAGGAGCGGACGGCCGCTCGACCCCTCCGCCTGTCGCCGGCCTACGAGGAGCTCAAGGCCCTCGGCGCCGTGTTCGGCGAGAAGTCGATGTGGGAGCGCCCGAACTGGTTCACTCCGAACGAGGAGGGCGCCGGCGTCAGCGACCGGGCGACCCTCGACGCGCTGCGGCCACGCGGCTGGGCGGGCGAACACTGGAGCCCCGCGATCGGCGCCGAGGCGCTGGCAACTCGCCGGAACGCGGGACTGTTCGATGAATCGAGCTTCGCCAAGATCGAGGTCGAGGGCGAGGGTGCCCTTGGCTTCCTCCAGCACCTCTGCGCGAACGACATCGACCGGCCGGCGGGCTCGATCGTCTACACCCAGATGCTCAACCGGCGCGGCGGGATCGAGTGCGACTTCACCGTCACCCGCCTCGCGGACGACCGATTCCTCATCATCACCGGGACGGCGTTCGGGAATCACGACCTGGGCTGGATCCGCAAGCACCTCCCCGCAGACGCCGGCACGGGCGGCGGCGTCCGGGTGCGCGACGTCACGTCCGCCCGGGCCTGCTTCGGGCTGTGGGGGCCGCGGGCGCGGGACATCCTGGCGCCGCTGACGAAGGACGATGTCTCGGACGCGGGCTTTCCCTACATGACGGCCCGCGAGATCACGATCGCGGAGGTGCCGGTCCTCGCGCTCCGCGTCACGTACGTCGGGGAGCTGGGCTGGGAGCTCTACCCGCCGGCCGAGTACGGACGGGCGCTCTGGAACACGCTCTGGGCGGCCGGGGGTGCCCATGGGCTCGTGGCGTGCGGGTACCGCTCGATCGACGCCCTCCGGCTCGAGAAGGGCTACCGCGTCTGGTCCGCCGACATCACGCCCGAGGAGACTCCCTACGAGGCCGGCCTCGGGTTCGCGGTGCATCTCGACAAGGGGAGCGACTTTCTCGGCCGTGACGCACTCATCGCGGCGAAGGCCAGCGGGCCGCGCAAGCGCCTCCGGTGCCTGGTCCTGGACGACCCCCGCTCCGTCGCCCTCGGCAACGAACCGGTGCGGATTGACGGCCAGATCGTCGGTCGCGTCACGTCTGGGGGGTACGGGTTCGCCGTCGAACGGTCCATCGCCTACGCCTACCTGCCGCCCGACGAGGCCGCGATCGGAGTTCGCGGCGACATCGACATCTTCGGGGTCTGGACGGGTTTCGAGGTCATGCGAGAACCTCTCTGGGACCCGGAGGCTTCGAGGATCAAGTCGTGACGTCGCCCGCGCGCCAGGGCTTCGGCGCCGAGTGGAGCGCGTCGCTCCGGAATGGATCCGACGCCGAGTTAAGGGGCTGGGTGGACTCGGCACTCGGCTGGTGCGATGCGGCCGATGCGATCGCCCTGGGCCACTTCCGGCGAAACCCGGTGACGGCGCAAAAACCGGATCGGTCCTTCGTGACCGAGGCCGACACGGCCGTCGAACGGTTGCTGCGCGAGCGGATCACGGACGCGTATCCCGGCCATGGGGTCGTGGGCGAGGAGTTCGGCGCCGAATCCGCCGGCGCGTCGGTGCGTTGGTTCGTGGACCCGATCGACGGGACCCATAACTACCTTCGCGGCATCCCCGTCTTCGCCACCCTGATGGGGGTTGAACGGGATGGCGAGCTCCAGGCCGGGATCATCTCCGCCCCAGCGCTCGGGGGCCGCTGGTTTGCCTGGCGGGGTGGGGGAGCGTGGGGCGCCGGCCCCCTCTCCGGCACGGACAGGCAGGGCACGCCGCGTCGCCTTCGGGTCAGCCGAATCTCCGTCCTGGCGGATGCGCAGGTCATCTACGCGGGGACGCAGGACGTGATTGCGTCGGGCGAGGCGCCGGGCTTCATGCACCTGCTGCAGGCGTCCTGGCGCGAGCGCGGGTTCGGTGATTTCTGGGGCTACACCCTGCTCGCCGAGGGCGCAGCTGAGGTCATGCTCGAGGTCGGCCTGTCCATCTGGGACATCGCGGCACCGAGCGTGCTCGTCGAGGAAGCGGGCGGTCGCGTTACGGACTTCTCCGGTCGCCGGACCTTCCATCGCGGGACGACTTTGGCGACGAACGGCGCGCTTCACGACACGGTCGTGACCCTGCTGGGGAGCGGGAGCGGAACGACCGCCGAATGAGATCCGAGCCGGACCGGCGGCAGGCGCTCGTCTGCGGTTGAGCTGCGGCGCAGCCTGCCGACGCGGCAGGTCGGGCGGATCGGTCACGCCAGGTCGAGCCGCACGGGCCGACCGCGGTCCCATCAACGCACGCGATGAGGACGGGCGCGCGGCGATGGCGTCGAGGCGCGACCACGGTCAACTCGTCCCGGAAGCCTGTTCCGCCATCTCCTCCCACGGGCCCAGGAATTGCGCCCGTTCCTCCGGCTCGATCTCGTCCCACAGGATCACCGTCACCACCGCGAGTTCGAGGCTGGCGAGGAATCGGACCCGGTCCTCAGCTGTCGCCACGTTGGTGCGAGTCAACAGGGCGGCATTGGAACCACCGAGCGCTTCGGTGGCGGACCGGACGGCGAACTCACGAAATTCCGACAGGGCGGCGAGGACGCCCTCGCGCCGCGGACCCTGCCCGATCAGCTCCTGAACTCGCGCGAGGGCCGCCATGCGGTCCTCGGGGTCATGGGACGATGCCGCGAAGACCGTGTAGAGGTCACTGTCGAGGAGCTGGAAGGCCTCGGCGAATCGGTCGAGACGATCGCGAGCTCCCGGCGAGAGGCGATCGATCGGATCGCCCGCCTGGGGTGTCATCCGCCCGCCGCCCGGAGGCTGTCCTCGAGGATCGAGAGCGCGAGGTCAATCTCGTCGGCGGTCGTGACGAGCGGGGGAATGATCCGTGACACGTTGCCATACGAGCCGGCCGACAGCACGATCAGGCGGCGCTCGAGAGCCCCCGCGATCACCCGCTTCGTGAGATCAGCGTCGGGCGTGCGCCCATCGCCCTCGTCCGGTCTCACCAGTTCCATCGCGATCATGCAGCCGAGCCCACGCACATCCCCGATCACGGGATGGTCGGCCTGCAGTTCGCGCAGGCCACCGATGAACTGGGAGCCCCTGGCACGGGCATTGGCCACCAGGTCCTCGTCCTCGATCACGTCGAGCGTGGCCAGCGCCGCCGCGCACGACACCACGTTGCCGCCGTAGGTCCCGCCATGCGTGCCCGGCGCGAAGGCCGCAAGGACGTCCGTGCGGGCGAGGATCCCGGACAGCGGCAGGCCGGACGCAATGCCCTTGGCCATGACGAGGATGTCCGGATCCACGCCCCAATGCTGGACCGCGAACAGCTCGCCGGTTCGGCCGAAGCCCGTCTGGACCTCGTCGGCGATGAGGAGGATCCCGTGGCGCCGGGTGATCTCCCGGAGGCGGGGCAGGAAGGTCGGAGGCGGGACGATGTAGCCGCCCTCGCCCTGGACCGGCTCGACGATGATGGCCGCGACCCGGCTGGGATAGATGACCTGGTGGAACAGGAGGTCGAGCTCCGCCTCCCAGTCGCAGGTGCAGTCCGCGTCGGGGGCGTGGGGGCCGCCGGCTGCCCGGTAGCAGTACGGGAACTTCGTGTGGTACACGGACCCGGGGAGTGGCTCGAAGGCCGCCCGGTAGACGTCCTTGGCGGTCGTCAGGGCCATCGTCTGGGCGGTTCGGCCGTGGAAGCCGCCCCGGAAGCTGATGATCACCGGACGGCCCGTTGCCACCCGGGCGAGCTTGACCGCCGCTTCGACGGCCTCGGCCCCGGAGTTGGAGAGGAAGGCACTCCACGGCCCGCCGGGCAGCAATCCGGCAAGTCGCTCGTACAGGCGGAGGCCCGCCTCGTGATAGACGATGTTCTGCTGGCCATGCAACAGCTTGGCAGCCTGGGCCTGGACCGCCCTGACGACCCGGGGATGGGCGTGTCCGGTGTTCGTCACGCCGATGCCGGACGAGTAATCGAGATACCGATCGCCCTCCGGCGTGATCAGCCACGAACCCTCGCCGTGATCCACCTCGATGTTCGTGATCCTGCTCCAGACAGGCGGGATCGCGCCATGATCCGGGAAGGCGCTGGGCGAACCTGGGGCGGCGTCGACGGTCATTGGTGTGCCTCCAGAGCAGATCGGGCGGGGCGAGTCGGTGCCCTGCTGATCCGCGGGTCCGTCAACGTGGCGGGCGTCCGGTCCGCAGCGTCGACGACGCGACCAAGAGGACGGCCACCAGGAAGATGATCGACCCGATCACGTTGATCTGCGGCGGCAGGGCGTTCCGGATGATCCCATAGACCCAGATCGGGAACGTGTTCTGCGTGCCGGAGACGAAGCTGGTGATGATGAAGTCGTCGATCGAGAGCGAAAAGGCGAGCAGCGCCGCCGCCATGATCCCCGGAAAGATCAGGGGAAAGGTCACCCGCCAGAAGGTCGTCCATTCGTTCGCGCCGAGATCCATCGCGGCCTCTTCGAGGCGGCGATCGAAGCCCGCCAATCGAGCCTTCACCGTGACCACGACGTAGCTGATGTTGAACATGACGTGGGCGATGAGGATGGTCGAGATCCCGAACGGGAAGAGTGTCGGGACGGCGCCCCGGAGCGGTGGCAGGGCGGTCGCGACGAAGAGGATGCCCAGGCTCGACCCCATGACGAGCTCCGGCGTGGCCATCGGCAGGAAGATCAGGCTGTTGATCATTCCGCGGCCCCGGAAGGCATAGCGGGTCAGCGCCAGGCCGATCAGCGTGCCGAGAATGGTCGATCCGATCGTCGCCATCACCGCGATCCAGAGGCTCGCGTAGAGCGCATTGCCGAGGCCGGGCCAGCCGAGGGGATTGAGCCAGGCTTCGAGGGAGAAGGCATGCCATTGGTAGTTGAACTTGCCGTCCCCGAGCGACTGATCGACCCGGTTGAAGCTGAACACGAACATGACGATGATCGGGACGAGGAGATAGCCGATCGCGAGCACCGTGAAGACCGGCAGGGCCCGATGCTCGAGGGCGCGCATGAGGCGGCCCGTGGATCGCTGGGGGGCGACGGTGGCTGCCATCAGCCGGTCAACTGCTCGGAGCCCAGGACGCGAGCATAGGCGAGCACCGCCACGAGGATCCCGGCCATGAGGACGAAGGACAGGGCCGCAGCCGTCGGATAATCGTTCTGGATGAGGAAGCGGTTCTGGATGACGTTGCCGATCATCGACGTCTGGGGACTGCCGAGGAGCTGGGCGTTCACGAAGTCACCCATTGCCGGGATGAACGTCAGGAGGGTTCCTGCGAAGACGCCCGGCAGGGCGAGCGGGAAGGTGATCCGCCGAAACGCCTCCCAGCGGGATGCGTAGAGGTCGCTGGCAGCCTCGATCAGCCGGATGTCGATCTTCTCGAGAGCCACGTACAGCGGCAGGATCATGAAGGGCAGGAAGTTGTAGGTCAGGCCCGCGATGACCGCGTACGGCGTCGACACCAGACTGGCGTCACCCGGCAGGATTCCGAGAACGTGCTTCAGCGGGCCGAGGAGCGGTCCCTCATCGCCCAGCAGGATCTTCCAGCTGATGGTCCGGATCAGGAAGCTCGTGAAGAATGGGGCGATGACGAGGAACAGGAGCAGGTTCTTGTAGCGGCCGCCGCGGAACGCGATCGTGTAGGCGACAGGGAAGCCGATCAACAGGGTCAGGATCGTGGCGGTTCCGCCGTACACCAGCGAGTTACCGAACTGCTCGCCGTATCGGCTCAGGCCCTCGGTGTACGCGTCGAGGCTATAGGTGATCTGGAAGCCGGTCTCGAGTGAACCCGTCGAGATCGAGAAGATGAACATCTGGGCGACGGGCACGACGTAGAAGATGAGCAGCCACAGGATGCCTGGGGCGAGGAGCGCGTAGGGCGTGACCGTGCCCAGCCTCGAACGCCACGCCCGTGATGCCCGGGGCGAGACGGGGCGAGACGAACGCATCGGGGGTGGCCTGGCGCGCCGGCCGTATCGCCCTAGACGCCCGACAGGGAGGCGAAGAGGTCGTTCATCGTGCTCTCGAGGGCATCCGGCAGGAACTGGAAGTTCTGCTGCTTGGCCACGATGTCATCCGGCGGGAAGAGGAGCGGATTCGACTCGGCGCCCGGATCGAGGCTCTTGATCTCCTCGGCGGCACCCTTGACCGGGGAAACGTAGTAGATCCAGTCGGCGATCTGCGCTGCGATCGGCGGATCGTAGACGAAGTCCATCATCAATTCTGCGGTGTACTTGTTCTCGGCACCCTTGGGAATGAGCATGTTGTCGGTCCAGATCATCGTGCCCTCCTCGGGGAAGACGAAGAAGTCGTCCTCACCCGCCGACGACGCGAGATCACCGGACCAGACCATCGCCGCCCAGACCTTCTTCTGCCCGAAGTCCTGGAGGTAGTCGTTGCCGGTGAACCGCAATCCCTGGTCCACCAGGGGCTTGATGTCGTCGTAGACCCGTTGGAGGTCGGCGTCGGTCACGGTGGCCGGATCGGCCTTGATCCCGAGCTTGAGAAGGGCGAGTCCGACGGTGTCCCGCGACTCGGTCAGGAAGGTGACCTTGTTGGGCGGAATGCCCCAGAGATCGGCGACCTTGGTCGGCGCCGCGATCCCGTTCTCCGAGAGTGCGGTTGCGTTGTAGCCGACGCCGGTCATGCCGGACTGCCACGGGTAGTGGTAATCGTTGCCGGGGTCCCAGGTCTGGTTGCGCAGGGCGTCCCGCAGGTTGTTCACGCAGTTCGGGACGTTGGCCTGATCGATCTTCTCGGCCCAGTTGCTGGCGATGACCTTGGCGGCCATCCAGTCGGTCAGGACGATGAGGTCCCAACCCGTCGGCAGCCCGGCGACGAGTGCTGGCTTGATCGTGGCCATGAAGGACGGGTTGTCGTTGATCTTCTCCTCGTAGTCGACCTCGATCCCGTACTTCTGCTTGAACTGCTCGATGGTCGGCGAGGAACCGGGCTGGTACTCGCCGGCGTCGCTGGCCGCCCCGACGAGGTCGATATAGGCGGTCCAGTTGGCCCATTTGAGCGGTCCCGTCACGGTCTGCGGGGTGGGCGCCGCCGTTGGCCCGGTGGTCATGCCCGGTGCCGTCGAGGTCGCGGCGGGGGCCGTCGTCGCCCCGCTCCCCGGGGCGCAGGCGGCAAGGAAGGCGGCCACGCCCGTCAGGCCGACGCCCTTGATGAAGGTTCGTCGGGAAACCGGGGAGGTGATCTGTCCTTCGGGTTCGGGCATCGATGGGGCTCCTTCCAGTGGCCGGGGAATGAGAGGACTACGGGTTGTTTCAGGCGCCGTCGGGCCCTCCTGCAGTCGCGTGACCATCAGCGGCGACGGCGAAGGTGTGGTCGGGCAGCCAGGCGAGCTGTACCTTCTGACCGGGTTGATGCAGCGATCCATGCGACGTGCGGGCGAGGTTCTGCTCGAAGACCGTGATCCGCTCACCATCATTGGATCGGATGATGTAGCTCGTGGATGCGCCCAGATAGGACGCGTCCATGACCTGGCCCTCGAGGCGATTCATCTGCTCCGGGACGGGAGCCCCCTCAGCGTACAGCCGGATCTTCTCCGGCCGCACGCCGATCTTGATCGCTGCGACAGGGCCCTTGAGCGTCGCCGGGATCCGGACGGTCGACCCGTCCGCGAGGTGGGCGGCGGCGTAGTCGCCGTCACGATCGCCGATGCTCGCCATCAGCAGGTTGCTGACGCCCAGGAAGCCCGCGACGAATTCCGTCGCCGGTCGCTCGTAGAGCGTCTCCGGATCACCGAGTTGCTCGTATTTCCCACGGTTCATGACGGCAATGCGATCGGACATCGTCATCGCCTCTTCCTGATCGTGCGTCACGTAGATGAAGGTGATTCCCACGTCCGCCTGGATCCGCTTGAGCTCGACCTGCATCTGCTTGCGGAGCTTGAGGTCAAGGGCTCCGAGCGGTTCGTCGAGGAGCAGGACCGCTGGCTTGTTCACGAGCGCCCGGGCCAGGGCCACGCGTTGGGCCTTGCCACCGGACAGCTGTCCCGGCTTGCGATTCTCATAGCCCGGCAGCTCCACCAGTTCGAGCATCTCCCTGACGCGGGTCTTGATCTCGGCCTGGGCGATCTTGCGGCGGCGCAATCCGAAGGCGACATTGTCGAAGATCGTCAGGTGGGGGAAGAGGGCGTAGCTCTGGAAGACCGTATTGACGTTTCGCTTGTAGGGCGGCAACCAGGTGACGTCCTGACCGGCCAGCTCGATGAGCCCGGAGGTGGGCTGCTCGAAGCCGCCGATCATGCGGAGGGTCGTCGTCTTGCCGCATCCCGACGGCCCGAGCAGGCTGAAGAACTCCCCCTCCCGGACCTCGAGATCGATGTGGTCGACCGCCACGATGACCCCGTGCTCATCGGGCTTGATGTACTGGGCCACGCGGCGACCCGCGGCGTCCCCTCCGAACGCCTTGTAGACCTGGGTCAGCCTGACTTCGACCTCAGCCACGCTCGTATCGCTCCTCGGATCTGCGGTCGCACCGGCCAGCACCGCACGCTGTTCCACGACGGGGACAACGAACGTGGCCCGAGGATAGGCGCGCGCGATGCGGGGTGTCAAACAGCGGAAGGCCCGACAATAGGCGAGGGATGCGTGCGAATTTCGCACGGAACGCCCGTCAAATGACGCGAAGTTCGGGTTCCGGGCCGTGTGCCCCGTTCGGCGCCCGCAGCCGGCATCAGGGGCCCGGCCGGCGGGTCAACGGCAGAACGCCCAGGTCGGGTCTACGATATCGACGCCAATCACGCCGGAAATCCCCAGCATCGCCGAGGAACCCATGCCCCAGGTCACTGAAGCCGCCGTCATGACAGCGCTGAGCACCGTCCAGGAGCCTGAGCTCGGCGGTGATCTCGTGAGCCGCAACATGATCAAGGACCTGACAATCGACGGGGCCGCCGTGGCGTTCACGATCGAGCTGACAACCCCGGCCTGCCCGCTCAAGGACGAGATCGAGGCACGGGTGCATACGGCACTCGATCCGATCGGCGTCCAGGCGATCGAGCTGACCTGGGGCTCGATGGTCCGACGTGCGGCGCCCAGGACCGCCGAGCAGCTGCTTCCCGGCGTGAAGAACGTGATCGCCGTGGCCTCCGGCAAGGGGGGAGTCGGCAAGAGCACGATCGCGGTCAACCTGGCCGTGGCCCTCGCCCGTGATGGCGCGTCGGTGGGCCTCCTCGACGCCGACATCACCGGGCCGAACGTGCCGATCATGCTCGGCCTGGACGGCCAGCCCGGCAAGAGCACGGACGACAAGATCCTGCCGCTCGAGCGCCACGGCGTGAAGGTGATTTCCATCCAGTTCTTCGTCCCGGCCGGGCAGCCGATCATCTGGCGCGGGCCACTGGTTGGCGGCGCGATCCAGCAGTTCCTCAGGGATGTGGATTGGGGCGAGCTGGACTACCTCGTGATCGACCTGCCGCCGGGCACATCGGACGCCCAGCTGACCCTCGCCCAGGCCGTGCCGATCTCGGGTTCCGTCCTGGTCACCACGCCCCAGGAGGTGGCCCTGCTCGACGTCGAGAAGGCGCTCGCCATGTTCAAGCGGATGAGCGTCCCGGTCATCGGAATCGTCGAGAACATGAGCGGCCTCGTGTGCCCCCACTGCGGCGACATGATCGACCTCTTCGGTCGGGGCGGGGGTGAGCGCTTCGCGCGCGAGCACGGCCTCGAGTTCCTGGGCGGGATTCCCCTTGACGTGACCGTTCGTCAGGGCGGCGACGTCGGCGTCCCCGCAGTTGCCCAGCGGGAGCCGGGTCCGGCAGCCGTCGCGCTGCAGGCCCTGGCCCGGACCGTCGCTGCGCGCATGAGCGTGCGGGCCGCGACCGGAGCCGGCCAGCCGGTGCTGACGATCTCCTAGGCGCGCCGGTCCGGCAGCGTCACCAGGGGGGCCGCGCCGACCGAGACCTCGATCTCCATCCGCGGCAGGGCCGGCAGGACGACACCGCCGGTCGGGGCACAGATCTGGCGAATCGCCTCGAGCCGCTCGATTGGATAGTGGACCAGGACGGCGCGGGGAACGCCCGCCCGGACGGCGTGGTCGACTGCCTCCTCGGCCGTCAGGTGGCCGCGCTTGACGTCGTCGAATGCATTGGTGTCCAGCGTCGCCTCGAGGATGAGCAGCTCCGAAGCTCGTGCGAGTTCGACAACGGAGTCCGCCGGGCCCATGTCGCCGGCGTAGATCACACGCTCGCCGCCGGGTCCCGTGATCTCCATGGACCAGGCAGGCACGTAGTGGCCGATCGGGTGCGGTCGAATCGAGATGTCGCCGATCATGAACTCGGCGCCGCTCGCGTACTCATGGATATTGAACGAAGCCTCGAAGAAGCCGGGCCGCTCGGACATCACGATCGCGAGGTGGTCGAGACGGTCCTTGCCGCCGGGCGGCAGATGGACCTCGAGGGGCCGCGGCGCGGTCTCGCCCCAGGGGAACTTGTAGCGGAGCGGCGCAATGTCGATCCAGTGATCGGCGTGCATGTGGCCGACGACGAGGCCATGGAGGGCCGCCGCGCCGATGGATGCCTCCAGGCGCGATGCGATTCCACTCCCGATATCGAAGAGGACCGCAGTGGTGGCCGTCTGGACGAGGATGCCGGAGGCCGCAGTCTCCGCGACCGGTCGGGCGGTGCCCGTCCCAAGGACGGTCAGGTGCATGCGGGTCCTCCATTGTGCGCGCCGCTTCGGCGCGTCCGAGGGATGGTGGCACGAACTGCCGCGCTCGTCTTGCCCAAATCGCGCCTGGTGCGCCGGGTCAATTGCGCCTGGTGCGCCGGGTCACCGGAGGCGCGCGTACAGGACCGCGGCAGTCAGGAGTGCGGCGCGGCTGCGGCCCATGCTACCGGCGAGGAAGGCGACACGGCGCTCCATGTGCTCGCCGTTCGGGTCGGCGATGGCGATTGTGACGGCCATGTCGCCGTGGCGACTGGTGGCGAGAACTGCAAGCCCGACATCGGCCGACGCCGCGCCTCGAAGGTCACGGGCCACGGTCACGAGATCGGAGCGGGCGATGGCCATGGCATCGGACTCAGTGACGACAACGGCTCGGACAAGTCGATCCCCGAGCCCTTCGCCGAGGAGCGCGGTGAGGGAGCCCCTCGTCCCGATCTCGGCGGTCGCCAGGGACCACCCTCGCGATCCCAGCCCGGATTCGATTGCCGCGGGCCAGCTCGTGTCACCCCGGGCCCAGACGTGATCGCCGATCCTCGCGAGGACAGCCGCCTCGGCTGCCGCGACGAGGTCCGCGGCCGTCGCCGCATCCGTGTCGATCGCGGAAATACGGACGTCGACGGCATCGGCGCGAGCGTAGGTGGCCACGATCGGATTGGCGCCGCGCCCGAGGAGTGAGCCGAGTCGCTCGGCGATCAGGGACTCGCCGATCCCGGTCGTCCGGAGGGTGAGGGTCGCGCTCGGCCGGCCCAACCCCCGGTCCCGCAGTCGGGGAACGACCCAGTCGGCCCACATCGGTCGCAGCTCACGTGGCGGTCCGGGGAGCGCAACCACGATTCGTCCGTCCGGACGATCCACCCACCAGCCGGGGGCCGTCCCGTTCTCGTTCGGGATCGGAACCCCCGAGGGCAACACCCAGGCCTGCTTCAGGTTGATCGTGGAGAACGGGATTCCGCGGCGTCCGAAGAGTCCGCGGAGCCAGGCCTCAAGCACGGGATCGACCACCGGCGTTTCGCCGATGGCGGCGGCGATCGACTCGCGGGTCAGGTCGTCCGGAGTGGGGCCGAGGCCACCGGTGGACACGACCACGTCGGATCGTTCGAGGGCGGCCGCGACGGCGGCAGTGACCGTGGCGAAGTCGTCCGGAAGGGCGGTCATCCGGAGGATCTCCACCCCTTCGAGCGTCAGGGCGGCGGCAAGCTCTCCGCTGTTCGTGTCCCGTGTCTCGCCGACCGTCAGCTCGGAGCCGATGGCCAACAGTTCGGCCGTCTGGATCGTCCGCATCGGCCGATGGTAGTCGTCCGGAAGGGGCGGACGCGCCCGGTTGGTATGATCGACAGGCGCACAGACCTGCGCGGCCCTACTTGGAGTGCACGTGGATCCCGCCCAGGACTCGACAACCACAGGTGCCCCGGAGCCGAGCTCGGAGTCTGCGCCGAAGGGCCTTCGCGAGCAGATCGGCGTCGTTCGCGATGCCATCAGGCGCCTCGTCATCGCGCACGTCGATCTCGCTAGGGCCGAGGCCGGCGAGATCGGCGCGGAGATCCAGCGCGTCGCGCTCTTGGCAGGGACGGCGTTCGGCGCGCTGTTCGTCACCGCCATCCTGCTGCCCATCGGTGGCCTCCTGTTCCTCGCCGACTGGCTCCTCGGCTCCATCGGCTGGGGAGTGCTGCTCGGGAGCCTCCTGCTCCTCGACGTGGCCATGGTCGCCGTCCTCCGCGCGATCGGCGTGTCGAGCGAGCGTCTCGGGCGGGCATTCCTCGTCGCGTTCCTGGCGGCGGCCGTCGTGACGATCCTGCTCCTCCTTTCGATCGCCGAGAGTCGCGTGTCGGTCGGCCTCGGGCTCCTCGTCCTGCTGGTTGCGTGGCCGGTCCTGGGTGGACTCGACGTCTCGCGGAGCGGAATTGACACCGACGCCCTCAAGTCCCGGTTCTACCCGACCCGGACCATCGAGACCACGAAGGAGACCATCGAGTGGGTGCGCGAACGGACGCCGCTCGGACGGAAGTCCTAGCCGCCCGCGAGGGGCTGGAGAACGAGGTCGTCCGGCTCGAAGCGGCGGGTCGGGCAGCGTTCGATATCCGGACCCGGCTGCGGAACAGTCCTCTCAAGGTCGGTGGGGCGGCGGCCGGCGCCGCCTTCCTTCTGCTCGGCGGCCCGCGGAGGATCCTCGGCAGGACCAGGCGGGCGATCTTCGGGGCTCCCGCGGGAATGCCCCGGTCGATGCTGCCCGAGGAGGTCGAGGCGGTTCTCCGCAAGCTCGGCCCGGACGGCGATCGCGTGCGTGAGACGCTCGAGCGCGAGTTCGCAAGGTTCCTGAAGGACCGGACGCCGAAGGTTCGGGAGGGCGACCTCGTCGGTCTGGCGGGAGGCCTCATCGGGAACGCCTTGCGACCCGCCTCGGTCAGAGCCGGCCGCGAATTCGCCGAGCGCCTCTTCGATCCCGATGGCCCGTCGTTCGCGGATGGGCTCCGAAAGGCCCGCGCCCGCATGACCGCGGCGGCCGGCAAGGCCAATCCGAAGGCGTGATCGGGGCCGCTGCCGCCGCTGCCTGACCGGCGACGGTATCCTCGGTCCGGGCGAGTGGCGAAATGGCAGACGCGCCGGCCTTAGGAGCCGGTGCCCCGTGAGGGGCGTGTCGGTTCGACTCCGACCTCGCCTACCACGCCCTGGTGCCGACGCGGCGGCCACGCCCCCGGGCGTCAACCCGGCCACCGCGTCGGCGGCCCGTATACTTCCCGGCGATGAGCAGCACGATCACCCCCGCCGCCAGAAGTTCCGTCGCCGTACGGTTCGAACTCCCGCCTGAGCAGCTGACCAGCGCCCTCGACGAGGCTGTTCGGCACATCGCACGACGCACCCGGATCGCCGGCTTTCGTCCCGGCAAGGCCCCTCGCGCGGTCGTGGAGCGCACCGTCGGCGCCCAGGCCATCCTCGACGAAGCCCTGGACCACCTCGTGCAGGGCGCCTATCGCGACGCCCTGGAGGAGCACGATCTCACGCCCCTGACGAACGCGAATATCGAGATCGAGCAGGCCGAGGAGGGCAAGCCGGTCATCTTCACGGCCACCGTCCAGGTCCGTCCCGAGGTCAAGCTGGGCGACTACCGGGGCTTCAGGTTCAGCCCCGAGATCGAAGCCATCGACGGGGCGAAGGTCGAGAAGGTCATCGAGGAGCTGGCGGACCAGAACGCCACGCTCTCGCCGGTCGAGGACCGCGGCGCCAGGGAGGGCGACTATGCGGTGATCGGCTACGTCGGCACCCGGGACGGGGTCCCGTTCGAGGGTGGCTCGACTGATCGGATGCCCCTGATCCTTGGCGAGGAGCGCCTGATCCCGGGCTTCGAGGCGAACCTGATGGGCCTCCGGTCGGGCGAGTCCACCACGTTCGATATCACGTTTCCCGACGACTACACGGAGCCGTCGCTCGCCGGCCAGCCAGCCCATTTCAGCGTCGAGGTGCGGGAGCTCCGGGAGAAGGTGATGCCGATCGTCGACGATGCGTTCGCTCGCTCGATGGGCGCATATGCCGATCTTGCGGCCCTGCGCGTCGAGATCGAGGCCCGCCTCAAGCGCAACGCGCTCGACCGCGCTCGGCATGAATTCTCGGACAGGATCATCGAGTATGCCGTCGCGAACGCGGCCGTGGACCTGCCGGACATCCTGATCGACCAGGAAGTGGAGGTCATGCATGACGAGTTCCGCGGTTCGCTGGCTCGACAGGGCATCACCGAGGAGGCCTACCTCAAGGTGGTCGGGAAGGCGGACGCCGACCTCCACGCGGAGTTTCGACCGAACGCCGAGAAACGGGTCCGGGTCCTCCTCGTCCTCTCGAAGATCGCCGAGGCCGAGGGCGTCGTGATCGACGACCCGACCGTGGAGGCCGAGGTTGCCCGATCCCGCGAGCGCTACGCCGGCGACAGGAAGACGATCGCCTACTTCGAATCGTCGCGCGGACGGAGCTTCATCCGCAGCACCCTCCGGCGGAGCCGTGTCGTCGAACAGCTCGTGGATGCCTGGCTTGCGACGCATCCGGACCATCCGGCCCTGCTGCATCTCGAGGACGATGTGCCTGGAAGCGTGGAATCTGGCGCCGCGCCAGTCGATGATTCCAGCGATGCCACCGGTCCGGGCGCCGTCATCGAACCCGCCGCGGAACCGGCTCCGGCCGGCTGATCAACCCCCCCGTTGTCACAGGAGCCAACCATGCTCGTACCCATGGTGATCGAGACCTCCAGCCGGGGGGAACGCGCCTACGACATCTACTCGCGCCTCCTCAAGGAGCGGATCATCTTCATCGGTGACGTGATCGAGGATCACCTCGCCAACCTCGTCATCGCTCAGCTCCTGTTCCTCGAGTCCGAGGATCCCGAGAAGGACATCAGCCTGTACGTGAACTCGCCCGGTGGCGTCGTCACGGCTGGCCTGGCGATCTACGACACCATGCAGTACCTTCGGGCCCCGGTCAGCACGATCTGCCTGGGGCAAGCTGCGTCGATGGCCGCAGTTCTTCTCGCGGCGGGCGCCAAGGGCAAGCGGTATGCGCTGCCGCACAGCCGAATCATGATCCACCAGGGTTCGGGCGGTTTCCGAGGCAACGCGCCCGACGCGATCATCCAGATGCGCGAGTGGGAACACCTGGTCCAGCTGAACCACGCGATCCTGGCCCGCCACACCGGTCAGTCGATCGAGAAGATCGTGACGGACACCGATCGGGACCGGTTCATGTCGCCCGAAGAGGCAAAGGACTATGGCATCATCGATGCCGTCTACAACGCTCAGGGAGCGTCGCTGATCTCGCAGGCTCATGACGCCGGACTGGCCGGCGGCGAGGGCAGCAAGGTCGCCGCCGCGCCGGAGCCGGAGACGAAGAAGTCGAAGGGCTGATTCGGACGCCGGGCCGAGTCACCCTCCGGCAATCGCACGAGGCAAGCGCGTGAGCACAAGCAGCAGCACAACGAAGGGCCCCAAGGTTCCGTATCGCTGCTCGTTCTGCGGCAAGAGCCAGGAGCAGGTCCGCAAGCTGATCGCTGGGCAGGGCGTCTACATCTGCGACGAATGCATCAATCTCTGCCAGGAGATCATCGACGAGGAGCTGCTGGAGCAGCCGAAGGTCAAGCCGGCCACCGCCAAGCTCCCCAACCCTCGCCAGCTCACGTTCGCCCTCGACCAGTATGTGATCAGCCAGGACAAGGCCAAGAAGGTTCTCTCGGTCGCTGTCTACAACCACTACAAGCGGGTCAACGCGGGTCACGCCATCGATGAGGTCGAACTCCAGAAGTCCAATGTCCTCCTGGTCGGGCCAACCGGCTCTGGCAAGACCCTGCTCGCCCAGACGTTGGCCCGTGTGCTGGACGTGCCGTTCTGCATTGCCGACGCCACGTCGCTGACCGAGGCAGGCTACGTCGGCGAGGATGTCGAGAACATCCTGCTGCGCCTGATCCAGGCCGCCGATTTCGACGTCGCCCGTGCCCAGCGCGGGATCATCTACATCGACGAGATCGACAAGATCGCCCGCAAGGCGGACAACCCGTCGATCACCCGAGACGTCTCCGGTGAGGGCGTCCAGCAGGCGCTCCTCAAGATCCTCGAGGGGACCGTGGCCAACGTACCGCCCCAGGGTGGCCGGAAGCACCCCCACCAGGACTTCATCCAGATTGACACCACCAACATCCTGTTCATCTGCGGCGGGGCGTTCGACGGCCTCGAGAAGATCGTCGAGGAGCGTGTGGGCAAGCGCGCCATCGGCTTCGGCTCGGAAGCGGCTCCATCGGCCGCCGAGCGCGGGCGCCTTCTTGACAGACTCATGCCCGAGGATCTGCTGAAATACGGCCTGATCCCGGAGTTCATCGGCCGGCTGCCGGTCATCGTCACGCTCTCGGCGCTGACCGCCGAGGACCTCGTCCGGGTGCTCATGGAGCCGAAGAACGCGGTCGCGAGGCAGTTCCAGAAGTTCCTGTCCCTCGACAAGGTCGAGCTCGTCTTCACCCCCGCGGCCCTGCAGGCCGCGGCCGACGTGGCGCTGGACCGGAAGACCGGAGCTCGCGCCCTCCGCTCCATCGTCGAGGAGGCGCTCCTGGAGGTGATGTTCGACATCCCAGAGCGCACCGATATCCGGAAATGCATCATCACGGAAGAGACGATCCGGGATCGCCGGATGCCGCTCCTCCTGACCAAGACGGAGATCGACCGCGGCGTCGACGAGACGAACTACGAGGAGTGGCTTGCGTCCCGCGAGAGCGCCTGAGCCCGTGATCCGAGGCCGCAGCGAATGAGGTCGTGACGGGCGACCCTCCCGCCACCTCCGCCGCTGCCTCCGCACGTCCAGCGCCAAGCTGGCCCGTGCCATCGAAGCGCGCTACGCAAACCTTGCACCTAATCGTGCTCGGGATCCTCCTGATCGAGACAGTCTATTGGCTTGCCCAACCGTGCATCGGGGACTTCATGTGCGCGACGTTGGGGGGCATCTATTTCGGCGGCGTCCTCTTGGTACTGGCCTTCGCGGCGCTGATCTGGCGAGCCGGCGGCCGCGCTTCGCCCCTGATCGTGCTGGACACACTCCTCGTCAGCGCGGCGTTGCCGCTGACGATGAGCTCCCTTCTCGGGGGCTCCGCGAACGTGCACGTCATCGCGATCGGGATCGTGCCGGTTCTCCTCGCGGTCGGGGGGTACGGCGCCTTGGCCGACCTCGCCGATCATCGGCTCGAGCGGGTGCTCGCGATCGTGGTCCTCGTGGCCGGGGGGTCATGGTTCGTGGTGAATGGCCCGGCGCCGCTTGCGATCGGCCCCGCGATCGCGGTCGCGCTCTTGATCAGCGGCCGGATCAAGCGAGACGTCGCGGGCAGCGCCTGAGGACCTGGCCCCGGTGGCGCACCGGGGGCACGGCACGGAATCGGCCGCGGCGTGGCGGCCAATCAGGCCGTGCTACACTCCCGCCCTCACGGCGAGGACCGGGAAGAGTAGGGTCGGGTCGGCCACGGAGCGAGCGCGGGACGGTGCGAGCCGCGCGGGTACGACGGTCCGAAGGTCGCTCGCGAGCCGTGCGGCTGGCGCCCGATAGCATGCCGAGAGGAAGTCCCGGTGCCGATGGGCCGGCCCGGTTCGCGATGAACGCGCCGGAGGGACTTCGAACCAGCAGGTGGTACCACGACCCGTTCGTCCGCTGGACGAGCGGGTTTGATGTATCTCTAGCCTCGGGACTAGAGACTCGGTACTCGGTACTCGAGACTCGAGACTCGGGAGTCGGGACTCGGGACAGGAGCAACGCACGCGATGGCAGAACGCGAACTCGAGAAGGCCTACCGGCCTTCGGCTGTCGAAGGCGCCGTGTACGAGCGTTGGCTCGCGGCCGACGTCTTCGCGCCCGATGGCGCTGGTTCCCGTGCCGATGCCTCGAAGCCCCCATTCGTGATCATCCAGCCGCCGCCGAACGTGACGGGCTCGCTCCACCTCGGCCATGCCCAGCGCACGGCGGTCGAGGACCTGATGATCCGCCACGCCCGGATGCAGGGCCGCCCGGCGCTCTTCCTGCCGGGTCTGGATCACGCGAGCATCGCCGCGCAGGTCGTCCTGGACGGCATCCTTGCCCGCGAGGGCGAGACGCGGGCCAGCCTCGGCCGGGATCGCTACCTCGAGCGCATGCACGAGTTCGTGGAGCGTACGCGCGGCGTGATCCTGGGGCAGCAACGGCGCGTCGGCGCGTCGGCGGACTGGGGGCGACTCCGCTTCACGATGGACGAAGGGAGCGCCCGGGCGGTCCGCCATGCCTTCGCTGCGCTGTATCGGGATGGCCTGGCCTACCGAACCGAGGCCCTGATCAACTGGTGTCCCACGTGTCGGACGAGCCTCTCCGATCTCGAGGTCATCGCGACCCCCACGACGGGGACCATCTGGTCCGTCCGTTATCACCTGATCGATGAGTCCACCGGAGCCCCCGATCCGGATTCCTGGATCTCGGTGGCGACCACGCGGCCGGAAACGATCCTCGGCGACACCGGCGTTGCCGTGCACCCGGACGACGTGCGCTATGCCGCGCTGGTCGGCCGCGAGGTCCGAATCCCGTTCGTCGAACGGGATGTGCCAATCGTCGCCGACGAGTCGGTCGATCGTGCCTTCGGCAGCGGAGCCGTCAAGGTCACGCCGGCCCACGACGCCACGGACCTGGAGACGGGCAGGCGCCACGGACTCGCGTCCATCGACGTCATGGCCGACGATGGCACGATCAACGAGCGCGGTGGCGCCTACGCCGGGCTGGACCGCTTCGCCGCCCGGACGCGGATCCTCGACGATCTCGTGGCCCAGGGTGACTTCGCGGACGCGCGACCTCACGAGATGGTCCTCGGTCGATGCCAGCGTTCGGACGACATCGTTGAGCCCCGCCTAAAGACCCAGTGGTTCATCCGGACGGCGCCGCTCGCCGAGCGGGCGCTCGAGGTCACCCGCTCCGGCCGTACCACGATCCTGCCGGAGCGCTTCGAAAAGGTCTGGGAGCACTGGCTGACGGGCATCCGGGACTGGAACGTCAGCCGCCAGCTGTGGTGGGGCCACCGTATCCCGGCCTGGTACTGCCCGGACGGCCACATCACGGTGACCGAACTGGAGGAAGGTCCCGCGGCGTGCGGGAGCTGTGGGTGCGATCCGAGCCAGCTCAGGCAGGATCCGGACATCTTCGATACCTGGTTCAGCTCCGGCCTGTGGCCGTTCTCGACGCTCGGCTGGCCGGACGCGACCGACGACCTGGCCCGGTATTACCCGGGCAGCGTCATGGAGACCGGCTACGACATCATCTTCTTCTGGGTGGCCCGGATGGTCATGCTCGGCCTGGCCCTCCTCGATGAGGCGCCGTTTGCGACGGTCTACCTCTCCGGCCTGATCCGGGATCCCTACGGCAGGAAGATGTCGAAGACCACCGGCAACGTTGTGGATCCCCTCGAGATCATCGATTCGATGGGTGCGGACGCACTCCGATTTGCCCTGATCCACGGCGCAACGCCCGGCCTGGACCAGAAGTTCGGCGCGGCGAGAGTGGAGAACGCCCGAAACTTCGTCAACAAGCTCTGGAATGCGACCCGCTATGTCCTCGGCGCCCGACCCGTGTCGATCCCTCCGGGCACCTCGCGCCAGGCGCCGAACCCGGCCCACCTTGGGCCGGGTGAGCTCTGGATCCGGTCACGCCGGGCGGCGACGATCGACGCCGTGGACGGTGCGATGGCGGAATTCCAGTTCGCCGAAGTCACGCGCTCGCTCTACGAGGCCATCTGGTCCGAGTTCTGCGACTGGGGGATCGAGCTCTCGAAGGTTCGCCTCTCGGATGTCGATCTTCCCGGACCTGAGCGCGAGGCGACGTGGTGGACGCTCGTGGAGACCCTCGACACCTACCTGCGTCTGCTCCATCCGGTCATGCCGTTCGTGACCGAAGAACTGTGGGGTTCCCTGCCGCACGAGTCCGACGATCCCAGCCTGCTCATGGTCGCGACCTGGCCCCGTTCGGACGCCGGCGACCCGGCAGCCATGGACGCGGGCGGCATCGACTCGGACGCCATCGACGCGGCAGCCGTGGAGGCAGGTGCCAGCGACTCGGACGCCGGCGACCCGGCAGCCATGGACGCGGGCGGCATCGGCTCGGGCGCCATCGACGCGGCAGCCGTGGAGGCCGGCGCCAGCGACGTGGAATCTGAGCGCGCCTCGGCGATGGTTGGACCGCTCATCGATTTTGTCCGTGCGGCGCGGAATGCGCGAGCGGAGGGCGGCCTCGAGGCAAGCGCCTGGCTGGGCCTGCGCGTCGTCGTACCAGCCCATCTCTCGGAAGCCTTCGAAGGTCTTCGTCCGGCCATCGCGCGCCTGGCCCGGGCGCGTCCCCTCGAGGTGGTCGGCTCTCGCGCCGAACTGGCCGAGTCTGACGCGCCGGGGACGATTGCCGTCATCTCGGGCGACATCGAGGCCCGCATCATCCCGTCAGCGAACCAGGCGGCCGCTGGGGATCGAGATCGTGAACGCCTGGAGAAGGAGCTCGCCGAGGCCGAAGGGTTCCTCGCGGGCGCGAACGGACGCCTCGCGAACACCCAGTTCATGACCAAGGCTCCGCCCGAGGTCGTGGCGGGGGCCCTGGCCCGGGCCGAGGAACTCGCCGAGCTCGTGAGACGACTGCGGGCCCATCTCGAGGCGTAATCCCTCGGCGACGGGCACGCGAGCCGGTTCCGGGTCAGCCCTTGACGGCGCCGCCGGTGATACCTCGGACGAAGTAGCGCTGGAGGGCGAAGAAGACGGCCAGTGGCAGGGCCATCGACAGGAATGCGGCGGCTCCGAGGAGTTGCCATCCATCGCCCAGCGAACTCACGAGGTTCGAGACCGCGACGGTCAGCGGCAGGTTCTCGGAGTTCGCCGCCCCAATGTAGGTCAGCGCCACCAGGAGGTCGTTCCAGACGAACAGGAACTGGAAGATCGCCAGGGCGGCGATTGCCGGGATGCTCATCGGCAAGGCCAGCCGGATGAAGCTCACCACCGGGCTGGCCCCGTCGATGGCGGCCGATTCGAAGACCTCCCGCGGCAGCGATCCCATGAAATTGCGCAGGAGGTAGACCGCGAATGGCAGGCCGTAGCCCGTATGAGCCAGCCAGACGGCGAGGAACTGTCCGTTGATCCCGAGTGTCGCGAAGAGTCGGAGGATCGGGATCAGGGTCGTCTGGAGCGGCACCACGAGCAGCCCGACAAAGGCGACGAAGAGGATGTTGCGGCCGGGGAAGTTCATCCACGAGAACGCATACGCGGCGAAGGCCGCCACCATGATCGGGATCACCGTGGCCGGGATCGTGATGAACAGGCTGTTGACGAACGCATCGACGATGCCCGACTGGCCGATCACGGAGGCGTAGTTGTCGAGGCTGAGGGCGGTCGGCGGGAGGAGCCCGTTCCACCAGCCCGAGGACGACACGGCATCGGCGCTACGGAAGGAGTTCACGAGCAGGCCGATTGTCGGGATCAGCCAGAAGACCATGAGCCCGATCACGGATGCGTGCAGGGCGACCCGTCGAATGCCCCGGGCCAGCCGAGACGGTCCCTGCGCGACGGGCGCCGGACTCTGAGTGCGCCCGATCGTCGTCATCGAATGGCCTCCTGCGCGCGGAACCGGCTGATGTTGAAGAACATGATCGGCACGATCGCAATCAACAGGATCACGGCCAGGGCACTCGCCCGGCCGAAGTCGCCAAAGCTGAACATCTCCTGATACATGAGGTGGGCGATGACGTTGGTGTCGTATTGACCGCCCGTCATGACATACACGATGTCGAAGGCCTTGAGGGCCGTGATGATGATCGTCGTCGAGACCACCGCGATGGTGGGAAGGAGGAGAGGAAAGACGATCCCCTTGAAGACCTGGAGTTCCGTCGCACCGTCAACGCGGGCAGCCTCGAGCAGTTCCGGGCTGATGCCCTTGAGGGCGGCCGACAGGATGACCATGGCAAAGCCGGTCCACATCCATGTCATGACGACGATGAGGGCGATGGTATTGATGGCAGCTGCGTCCACGGTGATCCACGGGACAGAGTCGAGGCCGAGCGCCTGGAGGACACCGTTCACGGTCGCGACCTGGGGCAGGCCCGGCGCCTTATAGGCATACATGAACTTCCAGATGACGCCAGCCGCAACCATGCTGATGGCCAGCGGCACGAAGATCACGGACTTGGCTGCCGATTCGTACCGAACGCGGTCGACCAGGAGCGCGATGAGGAGTCCGAGGCCGACGGTCAGGCCCGTCAAGAGGAGGACCCAGAGGACGTTGTTGCGGAGCGAGACGAGCGCTTCAGGGTTGCCGAAGAACCAGGCGTAGTTGGTCAGGCCGACGAATGTCGCGCCCGCCTTGTCCTGGACGCTTCGGATGATCGTCCCGATTGTCGGGTAGATCAGGAAGACGCCAACGAACAACAGGGCAGGGAGCAGCCAGAGCCAGGGCCGGATCCTGCCGGCCCGCCCCTCAGGTGCGAGTCGGAGCACGATCTCGGTGGTATAGATGTACCCGATCAAGACCGCGGGAACGCCAAAGACCACGATGAGCGCGGTCCCGAGCCGGGGATCCATTGACACACTCCCAAGCTTGGCGGGGAAGGTGAGGGCGGCCGGAGGCCGCCCTCACGAGAAGGCACGGTCGGTCTACTGGGCGTAGGCGTCCTTCTGGACGGCGTCGAGGGAGACCAGGATCGCATCGAGCTTGGATGGATCCTTCGTGTAATCGACGACTGCCGTCCAGAATGCGGCGTTCATCGCGCTCGGCATGAGGTCGCTCGCGTCGAAGACGAAGATCTTGGCAGTGGAGAGCAACTCGGCTGAGCGCTTGGCGATGTCGTCCGGGTAGCTCGTGGCATTCTTGTTCGCCGATAGAGCCCCACCAAGCTTGACCCAGATGTCCTGGGCTTCGGCCGTGACGAGGTACTTCATGAGCGACTTGGCCGCTTCCGTGTCATTGAACATGCCGAACAGGTCGCCCGCGCCCTCAACGGCGCCGGTGTAGGCCGGGTTGATGTCGGGGAACGGGAAGAAGTTGTAGTCAGTGCCAGCGACGGCGCCCTTGAACTTCCCGAGGCCGGTGATGAAGCTGGCCTGGTGGTGGAACTCGCACTGGGGCGGGTTGGTGAAGAGACCGTCGCCGCCTTCCTGGAAGGCGGTGGTCAGGACGGTGTTCGCTCCGCCGGCGGACGAGGCGATCACGTCTCCGAAGGCCTGGAATGCGGCCTTGATCTCGGGCGAGGTCCACGCCTGCTTGCCCTGCCACCACGCGTTGTAGAAGTCCGGTCCGGCCTGACGAAGGACGAAGTCCTCGACCCAGTCGGTACCGGGCCAGCCGGAGGCCGATCCGGATTCGAGGCCGACGCACCAGATCGCCCCCGCGTTGCCCTGGTTCGCCGTCGCCGCAGCCTTGAGATCATCCCAGGTCGCCGGTGCGTCCGAGGAGTAGTCACGGAGTGACGGGTTGTACCAGATCAGTCCCTTGACTGCGGCCTTGATGAAGACGCCGACGACCTTGCCGTCGACGGTTCCGAGGTCGACGAGCGCGGAAGCGGTCTCGCTCTTGTATTTCGCCAGGTCCAGAACGCCATCGAGGGGCTTGAGGGCTCCGGCGGCCGCATACTCGGCCATCTGGCCTGGGCCGGGGAGGCCGGCGAGGTCGGGCAACACGCCCGAGGCGACTCCGGTCGTCAGGACGGCGTTGATGTCGCGGGTGCCGGTGTACTTCACCTTGTTGCCGGTGGAATCCTCCCACGGCTTGACCATGGCGAGGAAGGCTTTCTCCTCGTCGCCGCCCCACGTCCCGATGACCGAGACAGTCTTGCCGCCCGAGGACCCTGAGGTCCCGCACGCGGCTGCTGCCAGCACGACGACGGCCCCCAGGGCCGTCAGCCGTCGCCAGCCTGTTGCTGATCCGTGCATGTGCAGATCTCCTTTCCCAGACCGGTTATCCGGCTGGCTCCTCCATCCCCGGTTGCGACCAGGGCTCAACCCGCGTGTCCCGTCGGCCGCGGCGCGGTCGACGACCGGACCACGACTCGCGTGGCCAGCAGGGTCCGAAGTGGTGCTTCACGGCCCGAAATGACATCGAGCATCGCGGTTCCGGCGGCCAGACCCAGGTCGTGCGCCGGCATCCGGACCGTGGTGAGTGGGGGATCGAAGTAGGCGGCCAACGGGATGTCGTCGAAGCCGATGACCGAGAGGTCCTCCGGGACGCGGAGCCCAGCGTCACGAATCGCCCCGATGGCGCCGAGCGCGACGGTGTCGCTCGCGGCGAAGACCGCATCGGGCTGGCCATGCGCGAGGATCGCGGCCATCGCCTGCTGACCACTGGGGGCGCTGAACGCACCTTCGGCGATCAGCCCTTCGTCGACAGGAATTCCCGCTGCCGCGAGTGCCTCCCGGTACCCGGTCAGTCGGTCGGCCGCGGCGGTGTACTCCAGCGGAGCGTTGGTGATGCACGCAATCCGGCGGTGCCCGAGCTCGATGAGATACTCGACCGCCAGCCTCGCACTGGCGACGTTGTCGATGTCGACGCTGGGAGCTCCGAGGCCCGGAACGCGCCCCTGGATGACGATCGGGAACCCGTCGGCAACGAGGGCACGAACCTCAAGTTCATCGAAAGTCGGGCCGGACACGATCACGCCGTCAGCACGCCCGGACCGGACGATGTTGCCGTAGGACGGAGTCGCGGCGGTCACCGGCTCGACGAGGACGCGGTAGTGCGCCGTGCGCGCTGCCGTCGAGATTCCTCGCAACGTTTCCGCAAGGAGGGCGTCCGCGGCCACCTGTTCGGCCGTCTGCCGCAGGACGAGGGCCATGGTCTGGCTGCGGCCGTGAACCAGACCGCCAGCCGCTCGGTCGGGGAAGTAGCCGAGCGCCCGCGCCGCTTCGATGACCCGCTGGCGGGTCGGTTCGGGGATCGAGCTGCCACGCTCGTTGAGAACCAGGGAGACCGTCGTCCGGGAAACGCCCGCCTGCGTGGCAACATCGGCGCTGGTTGGTCGTCGGCGCGGCTTCGTCAATCCGCATCCTCCTGGGCCGGCCAGCTCCACGACGGTGAGGGCACCCGGCACCTCGATTGACGCGTCGTCGACGCGTAAGTAACGCATATTAGTAACGCACGGTTACTGATCCGTCAAGGCCGAGTTGTCGATGTGTCGCGTTGTCGATGTGTCGATGGGCAGCGATTCACTATCACCCCGTGGCCTGGGCTGAGACTTTGTCACCCTGGGTCAAGCGGACCCTGTCGGGATGGATACCCCTCCCGTCACCCTCGGCCCCGATGAGCAGCGCCGGGCCGACACGGCCGGGCCGACACGGCCGGGCCGACACGGCGGGGCCGACACGGCGGGGCCGACCGGGCGGGTCCTCATGCGCGGGACGCATGAGTCCGGGCGCCTGCGTGGCTCTGGTGTTGCCGGTCGTGCCGGTGGGGCACGAACGGTGTCGTCTCATGCGCGAGGTGACCGAACCAGGGGAGCTGCGACGCTCTACTGCCTCGCCCCATGCGCTGGGTGCATACCCGGCGCGGCGGGTGGTGCGCCCGGCCCCGAACCGACCGCGACGGGTTCGCCGGCCGTGGACCAGTCGCTGTACGAGCCCGGATACAGGACGGGATCTGGCAGCCCGGCGATCCGCATGGCAAGGGCCGAGTGGCATGCGGAAATGCCGCTGCCGCAGGACACGACGACCGCGGCCCCGCCTCCCCTTCGAAGGTCGTACCCGGCGCCGATGGCCCTGCGACGGAGCGACCGGTACAGCCCGGCGAGTTCCGCGGGATCCCGGAACCGCCCGGAGAGCTCCAAGTTGCCATCGGTGGGGGCGTTGAGCGCCGTCGGGATGTGACCGGGAACAGGGTCGATCGGTTCGATCTCGCCCCGATACCGAGCGGCTGCCCGCGAGTCGAGGAGAAGCACACCGCCGAGGCGAGCTTTCAGCGCCTCGCGATCGATGACGCGCCGCCATGACGCCGCGAGGTGGACCGACCCACGGTTCGGGGTCGGATTCGGGGTCTGGGTCAAGATCGGGGTCGAGATCGCCACGGCGCCGCCGGAGGTGGTCCAGGCCGGCCATCCGCCATCAAGGACGAGCACTCCTCCGTGCCCACCGGCCCCGAAGCCGAGGTCCTCGAGCATCCACCAGAGACGGGCCGCGACCCAGCCGCCGACGTCGTCATAGGCAACGACAGTGTCGCCGTCATTGATGCCGGCCGCCTCGAGCGTCCCCACGAAGGCACGCGGATCCGGGAGCGGATGGCGGCCCGGACCGGAGCTGGCTGTGAGCTCACCGTCCACGTCCAGGTGCACGGCCCCGGGAACATGTCCGCTCTCGTAGGCGGCGCGTCCTGCGCCGGCCGGCCTTCCGAGATACCACCGCACATCAACGACCCGAAGGTCGCGTCGGCCTGATGCGATCCAGTCGGCAAGGACCTGCGGGGAGACGAGCGGGGAGTCCACGGTCGCAGTATGGCAGCGCTCCACGTGCCTGAGCCAAAACCAAGGCGGGCCTGTCCCCGGCGCGGCAGACCTCTGCTATTCTTCGCCCGGCGCGAGGCCCCCGGCCCCGCCCTCGGCGGTCGTCTCGGCGACGCCTTCGCTCCGGCGTAGCTCAGTGGTAGAGCGGGCGACTGTTAATCGCTTGGTCGTAAGTTCGAATCTTACCGCCGGAGCCACTCCGTCCACGGTCTCTTGACCCCGCTTCGGTAGCGGACGCGTGCGTTCGGGTCCTCATGCGAACCTCCGAGGTCCGATCCCTTCCGATCAGTGCCAGGTTCGATTCGTTCTTGCGGCCGGCCGTTGAGGTCTCATGCACCTCTCACGGACAACCCGGAACATCACGGCATGACAGCCTCGACGCTCAGACGACCCACGCCCGCCGGAGGCGCCGGAACTGCGCGTCGATCAGTGCCCCTCCCGCGAGTCTGGTCCATCACCGGGCGCGACATGATTGCCATCCTCGTTGGCAACGCCCTGTTCATCCTCGCGATGTGGGTACGCCACGGGGGCCCTGATCAGCTGAGCACGCCGGGCGGCGCATTGGTCGCGATCGGTCAGGTCAGCGCCCTGCTCGGGACCTATTTCGCGCTGATCCAGCTCCTGCTGATGTCACGGATGCCGTGGCTCGAGCAGGCGTTCGGCATGGACCGCCTCGCTGTCGCCCATCGGTGGATCGGATTCGCGACCGTGTGGCTGATCGCGGCCCACGGCTTCTTCATCATCGCCGGGTACGGAGCCGGCGATGGCAGTTCCTTCCTCGGCGAGGCATGGACGATCCTCACCACGTTCGACTTCGTCACCCTTGCCACCGTCGGCTTCGGGATCTTCGTGATCGTCGGGATCACGTCGATGCGGGCCGCGCGACGAGCGTTGAGCTACGAGGCCTGGTTCGTCCTGCACCTCCTGGCGTATCTCGCGATCGCGTTCGGGTTCCTCCACCAGCTGCTCGTCGGCGCCGACTTCCTTCATGATCCACTCGCCCGGATCTACTGGACGGGCCTGTACGCGATCACGTTCGGGCTCCTGCTCGCGTATCGCGTCATCAGCCCGATCCGCCTGAATGCCCGCCACCGGTTCCGTGTGGCGAGTGTCGTCTCCGAGGGACCTGGGGTCGTGTCGATCTACATCACCGGTCGCAACCTCGGTCAACTGCCGCTCCGATCCGGCCAGTATTTCGTGTGGCGCTTCCTCGACGGATCGCGCTGGTGGAGCGGGCACCCGTTCTCCATCTCATCGGCTCCCAACGGCAACTGGATCCGGACGACCGTGAAGGCGCTCGGCGACGACACGCGTCGATACCAGCACCTCGCCGTCGGAACGCGCGTGCTGCTCGAAGGCCCGTACGGCGTCCTCACCGGGGTGCGCCGGACGCGCCGCCGAGTCACGCTCATCGCCGGAGGGATCGGCGTCACGCCACTCCGGGCGCTCGTCGAGGCGCTTCCCGGCAGGCCGGGCGAGCTCACGCTGCTCTACCGCGCCCGTCATCCGAAACACGTCATCTTCCGCAGGGAGCTCGAGGTGCTGGCTGAGAAGCGCGGGGTCAAGGTGCACTACCTGGTCGGTCGGCGCGGGAGCATCGATCTGCCAGAGGACCCACTCGACGTGTTCGGCATCGCGAGCCTCGTTCCCGGCATCGCTGATCATGACGTCTACGTATGCGGCCCCAACGAGATGATGGATCGCATCACCGAAACCCTTGGCGATCTCGGCGTGCCACCGTCCCGAGTCCATGTCGAACGCTTCGCCTACTGATCAGAGAATGAGGCCACGCATGCGTCAACGGATCACGGCCGCTGCCGGAGCTCTCGCTCTCGCCCTGATGCTGCTCGTCAACTTCCGCGGTCCACGGGACCTTGCGCTCGCGACCGCAGCGAGCCCGGGAGCTGACCCGGCCACGGCCGCGGGCGGGACAAGCTCACGGACCGGCGTGGGTAACGGATCGGGCGCCACCGCGGGCTCAACGGGTTCGACCACATCGGGCGGCACGGCAGGCCCCACGGGCACGGCGGGCTCCACCGGCAAGACCGGCTCCTCGGGTTCCTCGGGTTCCGCGGGCTCGTCCGGCACCGGCCAATCGACGACCGGGGTGTCGGTCCAGTACGTCGGCCCGGTTGCGGCCGATCCGTATGGGAACGTCCAGGTCGAGGTCACAGTCAAGGCCGGGAAGATCGTCGACGTCACCGCCCTGGCGATGCCGGTTGGCGGGCGCTCCGGGAGCATCTCCAACTACGTGGCGCCGATTCTCCGGAAGCAGGCCCTGACGGTCCAGTCGGCCCGCATTGATGGCGTATCCGGGGCAACGTACACGAGCATCGCCTACGCCACGTCGCTGCAGGGAGCGCTCGACCAGGCGGGCTTATGACGGTGGCCGGTGCGTCCGAACGACCGCTGCGGGACGACGAGCCGAGAACGCGACCCGACCGTCAGCTCCGGGTGGAGTTCATCATGGGCACTGCGATCACGGTGGACATCCGGGCCCCGTTCGTGTCCTCCGACGCGATCGATGCCGTGTTCGAGGTTCTGCGCGATATCGATCGACGCTTCAGCCTCTATCGCCGGGACAGCGAATTGGGCCTCCTGGCGGCGGGAGCCCTGCTTGAGGCGGACCTGAGTGCCGATGTCCGCTGGGTCCTGGCCGCCTGTGATGATCTGGCAAGGACCTCGAATGGGGCCTTCGACGTCCGTCGCCATCGCCCGGATGGGATCGTCGATCCAAGCGCGCTGGTCAAGGGCTGGGCGGTGGAGGAGGCGGCCCTTCGACTTGCCACAGCCGGGGCCGTGAACCTCCTCGTGGCGGCGGGAGGGGATATCGTCAGCCGTGGTGAGGCTGCCCCGGGGGTTCCCTGGCAGATCGGAGTCCGCCATCCGGACGATGCGGCGCACGTTGCGGCCATCCTTTCGATGCGCGACAACGCGATCGCGACTTCGGGGTTGTATGAGCGAGGCGAGCACATCATCGACCCCCGAACCGGCACGTTCCCGCAGGGTCTCGTCAGTCTCACGGTCGTTGGTCCGGATCTCGCGTGGGCCGATGCCTATGCCACCGCGGGCTTCGTGATGGGTCTCCAAGGCCTGGCCTGGATCGACGCGCATCCGGGTTATGGCGCCCTCGCGATCACCGAGTCCCGCGAGGTCGTCTGGACGCCCGTGATCGATCGATACCGCGTCCCCGACTCGACCGGCGCCCACGGCTTCTCAGACGATTCTCATCCCGAGGGCCTTCACTGACGATGGATCGGTTCGATCGGAAGAGTGCAATGCACTACCATCGACCAACCGGAGCAAACGCCGACACGGCCGCGGCGGGCACGGCCCGAAGCCTGCGGCCCTGACAGGAGCCATTGCCCGATGCATCTCCTCGTGATCGAGGACGACGAACGACTCGGCCGAGTGCTGAAGCGCCTCCTCGAGGAGGATCGGCATGTCGTCGATGTCGCGACCGATGGTGAATCGGGCCTCGATCTGGCCGAGGCGAACGGCATCGATGCCGTGATCCTCGACGTCGGCCTGCCGGATATCAGCGGGATCGAGGTCGCCCGTCGCCTCCGGTCGAACGGCAGCGAGACCGCCATCCTGATGCTCACGGCGCGTGACACCGTTCGCGATCGCGTGGAGGGTCTCGACGCCGGTGCCGACGACTACCTGGTCAAGCCGTTCGCGTACGAGGAGCTCGCGGCCCGGCTCCGGGCCCTCAGCCGACGGGCCGAGCCTGGCCCGCGCCGCCCGGATTCGCGTCTGGAGGTCGGTCCGATCACGCTCAACGAAACGGAGCGGCGGGTCACGGTCCACAACAAGCGCGTCGACCTCAGCCCTCGGGAATTCGCGCTGCTCGAGTGCTTCCTTCGCCACCCCGGGCAGGCCCTGACGCGAGATCAACTCCTCGATCAGGCGTGGCCGTACAGCGCTGCCGTCACGCCCAACGCCGTCGATGCGTACGTCCACTACCTCCGCACGAAGCTCGGAACGGCAGGCAGAAGGGTCGAGACGGTGAGGGGCGTCGGCTACCGGTTGAGCGATGCCTGACGGTTCCCAGCTCGGTGCCGTCGACACGGCCGAAGCTGCCGCGATTGCCGGCGACGAGCGACTGGTCGCGGGCGTCGGGCGCCGCCTGGTCGTCTGGGCAGCGGGAACGACACTCGTCGTCCTCGTCGTCCTGGGGATTGCGCTGTATGCGGCGGTCAACCAGAGCCTCGCCGCCACGGGGACGCGGCAGCTTGACGACCGTGCCAACGCCCTGCGCCGAGTTCGGGGGAGGCACCTCCGGTACCTTCGCCCTCGTGGTGGGCGCGGATGGACGCCTGATCCTCCCGCGGAGCATGCCTCCGCCGTTCAACGGGCCGGATGCGGTCTCTCTGGCGGCCGCCGAGACGGCCGGCCGGGACGTGCGCGACAGTACGGCCGCAGGGACTCCCGTCCGGATCCTCACGACCTCCGTCAGCAGCCGGATCGGTCCCGTCTACGTCCAGATCTTCCAGGATCGTACCGCCGAGGAGCGAACGCTCGGTGTCCTGCTGACCGTTCTGCTCGTCGGTGGCGTCGTGGTCGTGCTCGTGGCAGCCGGGGTCGGCGTGCTCTACTCACGCCGGGCGCTGGTGCCCATCCGCGCGTCGCTCGCGTCGCAGCGTCGATCACTCCGCCGCCAGCGCGAATTCGCTGCTGACGCGAGCCATGAACTCCGGACGCCGCTGACCGTGATCCGGACCTCGCTCGATTTGCTTCGACGCCACCCCGAGGCGCCGATCCGGCAGGTCGGTGACGCCCTCGATGACATCGGCGCAGAGGTCGAGAACATGACCCACCTTGTCGAGGACCTGCTCCTTCTCGCGCGGACGGACTCCGGTGCCGTCCCACTCGAGCGACTCCCGGTCGATCTCGGCGATGTCACGGCCGACGCCGCCTCGTCCCTCGTGGCCGCGGCGGCCCAGCGCGGCATCCAGGTCACCGCCGAGCCGACGCCTGCGGTGGTATATGGCGACGCGACGCGACTGCGGCAGCTGGTCCTCATCCTCGTGGACAACGCCATCCGCCATAGCCCGTCGGGAGGCCAGGTCAGGGTCTCGGTGCGGCCCGATGGGGCTGCTGTTCTCCTCGTGGTCGAGGACGACGGACCCGGCATCCGTGAGGAGGACCTGCCTCATGTCTTCGAGCGGTTCTGGCGCGGCGTCGGGGCCCCCGCGGGTGGATCCGGGCTCGGACTGTCGATCGCCTCATGGATCGTGGCGGGTCACGGCGGAGACATCCAGGTATCGAACCGGGCGCCGTCCGGGGCACGATTTGCGGTCTGCATTCCCATGGAGCGAGGGGCCACCGCCGCCTGACCCATTCGCGTACCCTTCGCGGGTGCGTTCCCCGTTTCGCCCCATCGCGTCCGCCATCCGGGACATCGATCGCCCGATCCTGACACTCGCCGCGATCTCGTTCATCTCCCAGGTCGGCGTTTCGATCATGCTGCCGCTCCTGCCGATCTTCGCGATCCAGCTCGGGGCATCCCCACGGGAACTCGGCCTGATGGTCAGCATCTTCGCCGTCACCCAGACGCTGGGACAGCTTGGCTCGGGGTTCATCAGCAGCCGGATCTCGCCGCGCCGCCAGCTGCCGCTGGGTCAGGCGTCGTACGCCGCGGCCAACTTCCTCATCGCGACGGCCCGGAGCGCAGTGCCTCTCATCGCGTTTCGGAGCCTCGCCGGGTTCGGTGGCGGCCTGTCCATCATCGCCGAGCGCCTGTACGTCGCCCGGGTCGCCGATCGGGCTCGCCTCGCCTTCACCAACGGCGTGTTGTCGGCCGCCGGGTCGGCCGGTTCCGTGCTCGGTCCCGCGTTGGGCGGCTTCCTTGCCCTGGCCGACCTGCGGGCGCCGTTCGTCGTGGTCGGTCTCACGGCGTCGGTCGCCGCCATCGCCGCCATCGTGTTCCTGCCGGCCGAGCCCGAGCGACCCATCGCACCTGCCGCCGAGGCCATGGTTGCCGCGGCAGCGATGCCAGCGGTGGCCTACCTCGCCGGGTCCGGCCCACCATCCTCGACGCGGTCGCGCCTGCGGGCGCGTGCGGCGTCGATCCAGCCACTCGGCAGGCTCGCGCTGTGGAACCTCGGGTTCAACGCTGCCTACGGAGGCTGGATCACGACCTTCGGGCCCTTCGCCAAAGATGAGCTGGGACTGCCCGTCAACCAGGTAACCCTGATCTTCGCCATGTTCGGGTTGGGGTCGATCTTCATCGGGCCGTGGCTGAGCCGCCTGGCCGACCGGCGGAGCCGCCGCCAGATGGTGGCGTTCGGTTCGGGCCTCGTCTTCCTCAACCTCGTCTCGATGATCGCCCACGCTCCGGTCCTCGTGATCTTCGGGTCGGCGATCGCCGCCGGGGGTGGGCTCGCGGCAGCCCAGTCTTCCTGGTTTGCGCTGCTTACCGTGGCCACGGATGGCGGACGCCGTGGCCGCTCCTTCGGACTGGTGACGGCACTCTCGAATCTGGGTGTCGTGGCCGGCGCCACGCTCGCCTCCGAGATCTGGCAGGCGGCGGGGATCGACCGGGCGCTCCTCGTCGCGGCCGGCTTCATGATCCTCGCGACGGCGTCACTGCTCCTCGTCCGTGAGGGCTCCGAGGGTAACCTTGGAACCGGTGCTGCACCGCGAAACGCGGGTGCGGCTGCACCTGGCTGACCTCGTCGGAAGCGCGTCGGCGCGTGGAGGTCGTCGCCGATCAGTCGAAATCGATGCCGTCGTTCCAGCGTCGGATCACCGGCGTCTCATGGTCCCAGCCAAGGACGGAGATCGTCGCCGTATCGAGTGCGAGGAGCGCCCCTCCTCCCGGGGGGAGGCCGACCCAGCGTGCCCCCAGCACACGCAGGACGTGGCCGTGAGCGAAGCAGAGCGTGTTCCCGTCGAGATCTTGGGCGGCCTGGATCACCCGATCCACGCGCGTCGCCACGGCATCGATCGTTTCGCCGCCCAGCGGTCCCTTCGTCCAGATCGTCCATTCCGGTCGATCAGCCCGGATCGCTTCCGATGTCCGGCCCTCGTCCTGGCCGTAGTCCCATTCGACAAGGTCGGCGTCCGGCTGCACGCGATCACCGAAGCCAGCCAGTCTGGCAGTGTCGAGGGCGCGGGAAAGAGGGCTGGACAGGACACGCCTGAAGACATGCCCGACGAGCCGCGGCGCCAGGACGACGGCCTGGCTGCGGCCAACGTCGGTCAACGGAATGTCGGTGAGCCCGGTGTGCCGGCCGGTACGAGCCCATTCCGTCTCGCCGTGCCGCACGAGCCAGACCTCGGGGCGCGCCTGGGCAGGAGGTTTCGGGACGGCTGACATGCGCCCAGTCTACGGGCCCCCGAAATCGGGCAACGTCCTCAGCGAGCGGTGGCGCCCGCGCGGCACGGATCGTCGGCGCCGCATCCTCCGCTTCGCTATCGTTCGACGTTGTTCAGAAGCTCCCCGGAGGCTCCATGATCCGCGTTGGGTCGATTGTCATTCGCGTTGACGACCTGGAGCGCGAGGTGGCGTTCTGGACGGCGGCACTCGACTACGTCGGTCGCGAGGAAAGGGGCGACGACTTCGCGCTCCTGCACCCGAAGGACGGCCTCGGCCCGAACAACGCTCTCGACGCGCACGGGGCGGCGGCGCGCGTCCCGCCCCGGATCCATCTCGATCTTTATGCCGAGGACCAGGCCGCCGAAGTCAGGCGCCGGATCGGCCTGGGTGCGACCGAGGTGCACTGGGACAGGCGGCCGGCGGACGCGGACTACGTCATCCTGGCCGACCCGGAGGGCAACCGCTTCTGTGCGGTGGATGCCGGTAGAGCACAGGAGACCTGAGCCAGCGGGCAGGGACCCCTCACGTCACGTGCGTCAGCCGGCCGCCCATCGCTCGATCTCGCCAAGGATCCCGTCCTTGACACCAGTCGGCGCGAACGCGTGCCGTGCCGCGCGACGCTGAAGCTCGCCAAGATCTTGCGCGTCGAGCCCTGCCACACGGACGACATGCCGAAGCTCGTCAGTCAGTGTCGTGCGAAAGAACGGCGGGTCGTCACTGGAGATCGTCATGTTCACACCGGCCCGCCAGAACGCGGCCATCTGGTGGGCCTCGAGGGTTGGAAACTCGCTGATACCGACATTCGACGAGGGACAGACGTCGAGGACCACGCGCTCGCGGACCAGCCGAGCCAGAAGCTCCGGATCGCGAATCGCGGCCACGCCGTGGCCGATCCTGTCCGCATCCAGGACGTCGAACGCTTCCACGATGCTGGACGGTGGGCCCATCTCTCCCGCGTGGACTTCGAAGCCGAGGCCCAGGCGGCGGGCTTCCGCTCGAAATGGGATGAACGACGCCGTCGGCACCGTGCCCTCGATCCCGGTCAGACCCAGTCCGACGATCGGCGCGTCGGCGGTCTCCACGAGACGCAGGGTCGCCGCCGCCTCCTTGGGTCCGAAGTCGCGAATGGTATCGACCACGATTCCCATGCCGGTGCCAGGCCCGGCCGCCGCGAGGCCGCGCCTCAGGGCGGCCCACATCGCCCGGGGTTCCATGCCGTTCCGGACGTAGATCATCGCCGTGAAGATGGCCTCGGAGTAGACGACGTTCTGCGCAGCCTGACCACGGGCGAATTCGGCAGCGACCAGCTCCAGATCCTCAGGAGTTCTGACGAACTCGTTCGCGGCAAGGTAGGTATCGAGGAAGCCCTGGAAGTCCGGGTAGTGACCTGGATAGCGCCCATCGACAAGCCGCAGCGCGGATTCTGGGTCCGCGCCGTGTCGGCGGGCGAGGATCGAGGCGGTCGCCTCGCTGATGGACCCGTTGAGATGGACGTGGAGTTCCACCTTCGGGATCGTCATGATGTCCCGCTCACGAGCGAGGTCTGCCACGAGACGGCTCCCCTGATCCCGACGGCTCGCTGAGATTCGGTGCATTCTCGATTCCGGCCGGACCACCGTCAATAGTCCGGCCCAGTAGTCCGGCCCATTTCGATGTGGACCGCTGAATCGGAACGACCTTCACGATCGACCCACCGCCCGTACATAAGACGAGCACCGAGACGAAGGAGCCAGACGACGATGGATGAGGACAGGATCAGACAGGTCGCGGATGCCTACACCGCTGCATGGAACTCCGGATCGGCCGGGGCAGTCGCCGAGTTCTACGCGCCGGATGGCCGTATCGTCATCAATCGCGGGCAGCCATGGGAAGGGCGCGCCGGAGTAGCTGCGATGGCAGCCGGGTTCTATGCCGATGTTCCCGACCTGCACCTGACCTGCGATGGGTTGCGCGCCGGGGACGATCACGTCGTCTATCTCTGGACGTACACGGGCACCGCTGCCGGAACCGGCCAACCGGTACGCGTCTCCGGGTGGGAGGAATGGGACGTCGACCAGGATCTCAAGGTGAAGTCGTCGCGCGGTTGGTACCCCACGCAGTTCTGATCAGGGTCACTCCGCGACGGCGGGCCAGAGCCGGTCGGTCAGCCGAGCATCTCGATCGGCGACTCGGCGGACGCGGCAGTGAGCCCGACCGGCAACTGGCGCCGGTCGATTGATCGGGACAGCAACCCCCGGGATTCCTGGCGAATCGGCAAGTTGTCGGCCGTGGGCCTGGTGCGTCGGCGTGAAGCTGCGGGAGGTGAGTCGTGGATCGCTCCAACGCTGCAGCGATCCACGCCGGCCTTGAACGATCAGGGGTGCAGGTAGAAGACCTTGCTGAGGACCTTCCACTGGCCATCGAACTTCACAAGCGTGAAGAAGTCAGTGAAGCGGTGCCCCGTCCAGTTGTCGGTGTCCAGACGCACGCTGGCTGCCGTACCGACAACGTCGATGCTGGTGAAGCGACTCACCATGTCTGTCGCAGGGCCGTTCTCGTCGTTCCAGTCGTAGAGCCCCTGGATCGGACCCGCGAACAGGTCGGGGCCGACGTAGCCGAATATCGTCGCGTCGTCATGGAAGGTGGGCTTCATGGCCTCGCCGCTCCCGGTGCGCCCACCTTCGATGTAGCCCTGCATCGCCTCGATGATCGCGTCGACCTCTTCGACGTAGGTGGGAGTCGCGCTGATGGTCGCCGACATGTGCGTTACCTCGCTCTCCGACAGATGGGCTGGCACGGACAAGCATCATGTCACACGCGAGACGCGCAGAGAAGCAGCCGAACGCGGGGTCGAAGACCCTCAGGGGAGCTCAGCCCGATCGGGCAAGCCACGCCCGTGGCCGTACGGCATTCGCAGCCGCTGAGGTTCCTGGCGAGTCAGCCAGTTGCCGACGGCTCGGGTCCCAGCGTGGTGATCGCTCGCTGGTTCCGCTATGACCACGAGGCCGACGCCCGTTCCGGCAGCGGAATTCAGCAGTCCGAGCCGGCCGGGTGCTCGACCCCCCCGCCGGCGTGAACGTCGCGTGGCAACACTCCCGCGCGCACGGCGACCGGAATGGCTTTGCCATGATCAGGAATGAGCCCCAGCCGAGCAGTCGACGATCGATGCGCATGGCGCATGCTCCAACAGGCTGCATCGCGGAGCCAAGCCCGCTCGGCAGGCCCAGTGACCGATGCTACGCTCGCGACATGCCCGCGGGACGAGTCGAAAGGCGCAATTCCATCGTGGCTCGCCATTCGACCGTGGCTCGCAATTCCACCGTGGCAGCCGTCATCTTCGATCTCGACGGCGTGATCGTGGACTCGGAGATCTGGTGGCACGAGGAACGGGCCGCGTGGGCCCGCGACCTGGGCCTGGAGTGGAGCCATGAGGACAGTCGAGCCGTGATGGGGGCGAATTCCCATGGCTGGGCCCGCATCATGCGCGAGCGCCTGGCGCTCCCACAGGACACCGAACCCGGAATCGAGGCCGACATCATCGCCCGCGTCGTGCAGCGGTACGAAGCCGGCGCGCCGACAATTCCGGGTGCTGTCGATGCCGTCCGCCGGATCGCCGGGCACTGGCCCGTCGCGATTGCCTCCTCGGCGCACCGCGCCGTGATCGAGGCTGCCCTTCGCGCGACGGGGCTGGACCAGGAGATCCCCGTTGTCCTCTCGTCCGACGACGTTGCCAACGGCAAGCCGGCACCCGATGTGTACCTGGCCGCGGCAGAGGCCCTCGGCATTCGAGCCGAGGCGTGCCTCGCGGTCGAAGACTCGATCAATGGCGTCAGAGCGGCCCGGTCGGCGGGCATGACCGTCGTGCTCGTCCCGAATCACAGTATTCCCCCGGCTGAGGGCGCGGCGGATCTCGCGGACCTCGTCCTGGATCGCCTGGCGGATCTCGATCCGGCGACCGTCGCCCGACAATGGTCCGACATCGAAACCGACTCCCCGGAAGGCTCGACGTGACGGGGCGACCCGCGGGTCGCCTGCCTCGCCCCGAGCTGCCGGTCTGGAATCGGACGCTTCGCTATACGCTTCACGCCTCCTCGTCAGCGTGACCCGCGACGCCATCGCTCGCCTGATCGGCCAGACGTCGACGGCGCTGCTCGGCCTTCTGGCGGACGCGCCTGATCCATCGCCAGCGGGACCCTTCAGGCGGTGGCTCACGGAACGCTTCAACGACTGGCCGGAAGGATCCCGTGCTGTGGCGGAGGCCGCGGCGGAGGCTGCGGCGGAGGCTGCGGCGGAGGCTGCCGCTGAGGCCGCGGCGGAGGCTGCGGCGCTGCAGGTCGATGTTGAGCCGGCGGTTGATCCTGGAGCCGGCGGCCAAGGCGAGCCCGCCCGCCTCCGGATGACCGCTGGGTTCCGCGCGGAGGCGGATGTGTGCTTGCCCGGCCGACCGCGTCGCTCTGGCATACTTCGGAGGGGACCCCGGGCGTCATTCCCAATCCCGGGCAAGGAGGATGCGTGGGAGCAAGTGGCCTCTCGGCCGACCCGGAGGAGTACCGAAGGCGCCTGACCGATCAGGCTGACGTGCAGCTCGACGCCTGGGCCGCGGAATTGATGCGCGACCTGGCAAAGCGTCGGGGCATCGTGTCGGTCGTGAGGGCCTTCCGGTCTGCCGCTTCGCTCAGCGAGGCAGAATTCGAACATGTGTTCGCATCCGGTGGCGGCGCACCTGCCACCATCGGCCACGATGGCGACGGCAATCTCATCGTCCCGACGATCTCCCTTCATGCGCTCGTACCCGGCCTCCGGTCACGGACGGAGAACGGCCGAGAGCGGCTGATCGATTTCCTCGTGGCCAACTTCGACGAACTCGTCTACGTCTGATCCAGCGGGTCCATTGAGCCGGGCGGCAATGCTCAGCGCCCGGCTTCGGCTGGTCCACCCGTTTCCGTCCCTCCTCAACAGCGTCGCCGTATTCGTCATGGCCTCCACCGCCGGCGGCCCCGTCACGGCAGCTCTCCGCCTGGCCGTGGCGATGCTGTTCATCCAGTTCGCCATCGGGACGCTCAACGACGTGCTGGACGCGCCGCGTGATCGCGACAGGCGGCCGATCAAGCCCATCGCGGCGGGCCTCGTCAGCGCTTCGACGGCGCGAGGGATCGCCTTGGGATCGGCGACGGGTGGCCTGATCCTGGTGGCGCCGTCCGGACCCGAGACGCTGGCCGTCGCGGCGGCCGGCCTCGGCTGTGGCGTTACCTATGACCTCTGGCTGTCCCGAACGGCCATCAGTTGGCTCCCACTCGCGTTCGCTCTGCCGCTCGTTCCCCTGTACGCCTGGCTCGGGGCAAGCGGCGGCGTTCCGGCAGCTGTCCTCGCCGTGGTCCCGGTCGCCATCCTTGCTGGAGCCGGCCTGGCGATCGGCAATGCCCTGGTGGACCTCGAGGCCGATCGGGGGCACGGCCGACGGACCGTCGCCGTGGTCCTCGGGCGCACCGGAGCCTGGGCAACGCACGCCAGCGGTCTCGTGGTCGCCATCGTGCTCGCGATCCTCCTGCGGCCACTCGGCGGGGGACTCGCGGCCGAGCGTGTCCTGGCCGCCGGCATCGGCCTGGCAGTCGCCGGTATCGTGTTGGCGCTCACCGATGTCGTCCCTGTCGGGCCACCCCGAGGTATCACCGGACGGATCGGGTGGGCCCTCGAGGCGGTCGGGGTCGCCGCGATCGGTATCGGCTGGGTCCTTGCCGCGGGAGCCACGACCACGTGATTTCGGTGGCAGCACGCACCACCTCCCAATTCCTCCGGACGAAGGTACCCCTAACAGGGCCCGGGGACCGGTCGTTATCCTCGGCGACAGCGCCCTCATCAGGAGCGCATTTCATCGTGAATCGCCTATCCCGCCGCCTCCGTCCGTTGCTCATGGGTGTCGTTGCGCTGCTGCTCACCGCGGGGCTGGCCCTTGCCGCCAGGCCCGTCGGCCTGGGTTCCGGGCGTTCCACAGGTACGGAGGCGTCCGGCAAGACCGTCCCCACCGTCGTTACGGATCAGACGACCGACGCCGACAGTGCCTCGGAGGCCGAAGAGGACGCGACCACGGACGAAAGCGTTGAAACCGCGAAGACCTCCGAGAAGGACCAGACCACCGACGCCACCAGCGATTCGGCGGATCACTGTCTGGTCGACCCGACCACGGCGACGGCGGAGGCGCTGGCAGCACTGAATCACGGTGCGGTCGTGTGCTGGGCGGCACATCAGGTGACCCCGGCGGGCTACGCCAATCACGGGGCGTTCGTCTCCGAATGGGCACGCAAGAACGACGGTGCCAACCCCAGGGCCAAGGGTGGGGCACACGCCGCTGCCAAGGCCGGAAAGCAGGCAAGACCAACCACCACGACCACGCCGTAACGCATCGGTCCAGGACCGAGCGTTCCAATAGACGCAGCGAGGTCCCGAACGGCGGACGCACGACGGTTTCAGGCGGCCGAGCGCGCCCACAATCGGGGAGCTTTGCTCACGCGCTCAGGCGATCGAGGGCGAGCGACTACGCGTCCGCGGGCTCTCCGCTTCGCACCATCGCGATCGCGTTCTCCAACCGGAGCTTGGCGATCGTCAGGTACTTGGCCAGGTTGGCTCGATCCACCGCGCCAAACCCCGCCACGACATCCGGCGCCTTGAGGACATCGATGAGACCCGCCACGGCCTCGGCCAGCTGCTGCTTGGCCAGGACGAGCGAATCGTCGCTGATTGGCGGGGCAGTCGGACGTCGCCCGGTCCATGCCGTTTCAGCGTCAGCAACGAGTTCGTCAGCCGCGGCTTCGACCGTGGCCTCCGGACGCGGTGCGCCGCCAGCGGGCCGACGCCGACCCTCGATCCTCTCACGGAGCTTGAGCAACGTGAGCTCGCCGCGTGCGACCTGTTGGCCGAGCCGCTTGCGCTTCTTCGGATCCTCGACCTTCATCAGCTCGTAGGCATGCGACAGAGTGTCTTTGCGCAAGGACACCAGCTCACGCACATCAGCCGGAGCATCGGCGAGCCGCAGTCGATTCTCCAGGTAGCCCTTGTCCTTGCCGAGCTTCTGGGCGAGCTTCCTCACCGAGTAGCCGTGCTCACGGACCATGCGGTCGTACATCGCAGCTTCATCGAGGGGGGAGAGGTCCTCGCGCTGGAGGTTCTCGATGATCGAGATCTCGAGCGCCGTGTCGTCATCGATGTCCTCGACGAGAGCCGGGATGGTCTCCAACCCGGCGGTCATCGACGCTCGCCAGCGTCGCTCGCCGGCGATCAGCTCGTACTTGTTGTTCCCGAGTGGCCGAACGAGGATCGGCTGCAGGACGCCGTGCTCGCGAATTGAGGAGGCGAGCTCCTCGAGGGCCATGGCGTCGAATGCCAGTCGCGGCTGCTCGGGGTTCGGGGCAATCTGGGACAGGGGAATCACCCGCACGCCCGAGGTGTGGCCGGATCGGTTATCCGACAGGAGGCTGAGGATCGCGGGCGAGAGCTCTCGCTCCTCGGACAGGCGGCGTGCGGCTGCCGCCCGGAAATCTGTTCTAGCCAAGGTCGATCACCTCTCGAGCCAGTTCGCGATAGGTCCGCGCGGCCTCCGTATGCCCGGCATAGCTCGTGATCGGACGTCCCACCAGCGGTGCCTCACCGAGTTTTACTGTATTCCGAATGATCGAATTGAACACGTGATGATCGCCGATCGCCCGGAGCTCGTCCAGCATGTCGCGAGCGAGATTCGTCCGGCCGTCGTAGAAAGTGGGGAGGAGTCCCAGGATCCGCAACTTGCGATTCAGCTTGAGACGGATGGTGCTGATCACTTTGACGAGGTTGTTCAACCCCTTCATCGCATAGAACTGAGTCTGGACCGGGATGATCACTCCGTCGGCTGCAACGAGGCCATTGACCGTGAGCAGACCGAGGTTTGGCGGACAATCGATCAAGGCGTAGTCGTAGCGCTGCTTGAGACGACCATCGAGGGCATCACGAAGGATTCCCTCGCGCCCGAGCAGTGTGAACAGCTCGCCCTCCGTCGCGGCGAGGTCGATGTGGGCTGGGACCACATCGATGCGCTCCGTCTCGGTCGCGAGAATGACCAGGTCGACGGTTGCTCGTCCCACGAGGACATCAGCCATCGACGTCTCGATGCTGTTGAGGTTGACTCCGAGTCCGGCCGTCAGATTCGCCTGTGGGTCCATATCGATGCAGAGGATCCGGTAGCCCTCCTCGGCGAGAGCACCCGCCAGGTTGATCGTCGTCGTCGTCTTTCCGACGCCGCCCTTCTGATTCGCAATCGCGATCACATTGGTCACCGGAGAAGCACCTCGGTCTGGGGCAGGGGAGCAGTGGTCTTGCTGCACAGTCGCGACCTGGCAGCACGTTGGAGGCGGACTATGTCCAGATCGTACCTCAGGGCAGACCTGTTCCGGCGTACGACTTATCCACAGGATGGCCGACTTGTGCACCGAAGTGTGGATTACCGGAGGCGCCTTCAAGCATCCGGGCCTGTAGATTCCGCGGCCGGGCAAAGGCACGTCTGGGTGGGGGTCAACATGTCTAGAATGGGACCGCGATCCCACCTTCGGATTAGCGGTGTCCTTGCGCAAATACAGTGGCTCGTCCGGTGTCGCGCTGCGGGACTGCCAGACGGACAGGAGCGACCGCGTGCCGACGAATGCAGAGCGATTGAGCCGCCTCGACAGGATGCGCACTGAGTCGACGCTCGGTGGGGGACAGGTCCGGATCGACCGACAGCACGAACTTGGGAAGTTGACCGCCCGGGAGCGCGTCGAGCTTCTGGTCGATCCGGACTCATTTGTGGAACTGGACGCGTTCGTCACGCATCGCTCGTCCGATTTCGGCCTCGCCGAGCAGCGCTACCTTGGCGACGGCGTCGTCACCGGCCATGGGACGATCGATGGACGGCTGGTCTTTCTGTTCAGCCAGGACTTCACCGTGTTCGGGGGATCACTGTCGGAAGCCTACGCGGAGAAGATCTGCAAGATCATGGACCTCGCCCTGAAAGTGGGAGCGCCGATCATCGGACTCAACGATTCGGGCGGCGCAAGAATTCAGGAAGGCGTCGTGTCCCTAGGTGGCTACGCGGACATCTTTCTGCGCAACGTCCTCGCGTCCGGAGTCGTACCCCAGATTTCCGTGATCCTTGGTCCGTGCGCCGGAGGCGCGGTGTACTCGCCTGCGATCACGGACTTCACGATCATGGTTGAAGGCACGAGCTACATGTTCGTCACGGGACCCAATGTGGTCAAGGCCGTCACCCACGAGGAAGTCGATTCGGAGGCGCTCGGCGGCGCGATCGTCCACACGACAAGGAGCGGGGTGGCGCATCTCGCGGCGCCGGACGAGGCGGAGGCGCTCGCGGCCGTTCGGCGAATTCTCGCCCACCTCCCGCAGAACAATCTGGCCGTTCCAGACCTCGCACCGACGAACGATCCGGGCGACCGAATGGATCCGGACCTCGACTCGGTGGTTCCGGACGATCCCCACAAGCCATACGACATGCACGACGTCATCAGGCGCGTCATCGACGACGGGGACTTCCTCGAGATCCAGCCGGGTTGGGCACCGAACATCCTCATTGGGTTCGCGCGTCTCGGCGGGCGGAGTGTCGGGATTGTCGCGCAACAGCCTTCTGTGCTGGCAGGCGCGCTCGACATCGATGCATCGATGAAGGCCGCTCGATTTGTCCGGACATGCGATTGCTTCAACGTACCGATCGTCTCATTCGTTGATGTCCCGGGTTTCCTGCCCGGCGTCGGACAGGAGCACGGCGGCATCATCAAGCATGGGGCGAAGCTCCTGTACGCCTACTGCGAGGCCACCGTCCCGAAGGTGACGGTCATTACCCGAAAGGCGTACGGCGGCGCGTATGACGTCATGAGCAGCAAGCACGTGCGCGGCGACATGAACTTCGCCTGGCCCACAGCGGAGATCGCAGTCATGGGTGCTGATGGTGCCGTCAGCGTGATCTTCAAGGACGAAATCGCGAAGGCGTCCGACCCGGCCGCGGAGCGGGCACGCCTCGTCGCCGAGTACGAGGAGGAATTCGCAAGTCCGTACATCGCGGCGGCGCGTGGCTACGTCGATGACGTATTCCGGCCTTCCGAGACACGGCCGCGCCTCATTCGCGCCCTCGAGATGCTCGCCGACAAGCGCGACACCAATCCCCGAAAGAAGCATGGCAACATCCCGCTCTGACCGCGAGGCGGTAGCGTCTTTGCGCAAAGACGGCTCGCTGAGCCGACCGTTCGAGCGCGTCCTGATCGCCAATCGCGGGGAGATCGCCATCCGCCTGATTCGTGCCTGTCGTGAGATGGGGATGGGGGTGGTCGGTGTCTACAGCGACGCGGACGCTGGGGCTGCCCACGTCCGTCGTGCCGACCGTGCGATTCGCATCGGTCCGGCCAGCCCGTCCGAGAGCTATCTCCGAATCGACTCGATCGTCCAGGCGGCCCTCGACTCTGGAGCCCAGGCCGTCCATCCGGGCTACGGATTTCTCGCGGAGCGTGCCGCCTTCGCGAGGGCCGTGACCGACGCCGGGCTGGCCTTCGTCGGGCCGTCGCCCGGGACCATCGATGCCATCGGCGACAAGCTTCACGCCCGCCGGCTGGCTCGCGACGTCGATGTTCCTGTCGTCCCCGGCACGTTGGAGCCGGCCATGTTCGACCGCCCAGACGACCTCGAGAGGACCATGGCGGAGGCTCAGGCGATCGGGTTCCCGCTCCTCGTCAAGGCCGGTGCCGGAGGCGGTGGGCGCGGCATGCGCCGCGTCGAGACGGTCGAGGAGCTCCCGGCCGCGCTGCTGTCCGGGTCGTTCGAGGCGGCCTCGGCGTTCGGTGATGGCTCGGTCTATCTGGAACGGGAGGTCCGGCCGGCGCGGCACATCGAGGTCCAGCTGCTCGGCGATGCTTCGGGGGCCGTCGTGGCGATCGGCGAACGGGACTGCTCGCTGCAGCGCCGTCACCAGAAACTGGTCGAGGAAGCGCCGGCGCCGGGTCTCACGTCGGACGATCGGCGCCGGCTCCACGTGCTGGCGACTCGAGTTGCGGCGGCGGCCGGCCTGGTCAATGCCGCGACGGCCGAGTTCCTTCGGGCGCCGGATGGGTCGTTCTTCTTCCTCGAGGTGAATACGCGCCTGCAGGTCGAGCACGGCGTGTCCGAACTCGTATCCGGTCTCGACATCGTCCACGAGCAGTTCCGCCTGGCCGCGGGCTGGCCGCTGTCCGACGCAGCGCTCGCCGCGGCGTCGCGGGCAGCTGCGCCGTCCAGCCACGCCATCGAGGTTCGCCTGGCTGCCGAAGACCCCGGTCGCGACTTCGCGCCTACGCCTGGCCGCGTGACGCGATGGACCATGCCCGCGGGGCCTGGGGTTCGCGTCGATACGGCGATCGAGGCTGGAGAGCGGATACCTGCCGAATATGACAATCTCATCGCCAAGATCATGGTGCATGCCGGCGACCGAGGAACAGCGATCGATCGGCTCCGGAGAGCTCTCGACGAGACCGAGATCGGCGGCATTCAGACGACCCTCCCGTTTCACCGGTTCGTGGCTCGGGACGCCTCATTCCTGGCTGCTGATCTGTCCACCGGCTGGGTGGTCGAGCATTGGGATGGACCGGCCGAGCGGACGCGCGCCATGCGACTCGCCCAGGTCGCCGCCGGCCTCGCAGCATCGCAGGCCCGGGCGAGGCCGCACGACTTCCCGTACCACCCGGAAGGCCTTGTGATTCCGCGCGACGTCCCGGGCCCGCCCGAGGAGCGTGTGACACCTGGCCGCCGGACCAGGACTCGCCGGGCTTCATGGCTCGATACCGGACTCGACGAAGGGGTCGACCGGTGGCCGGGATGAGAGCGAGGCCCGCTGTGTCGATCCAGCCACCCGATGGGATCGGGACCAGGGTAGCGGCGAGGTCGATTCGGGTCAGCCTCGTCGGCAACGCTGCGGACGGAGGGCTCGACCCATGCGTCATCCAGGTGTCGGGGGATCCGGACGAGGTGCTTGTCGATGGCACGCCCGTGCCGGACCGCCTGCGGATGGTCGGTGCGGAGCGGGCCGTCCTCACGACGGGCTCAGGCGACACCCATCGTGTCCTGCTGCTCCCCGGCGACCACTCCGAGGCCGGTCGGTTCATCGAACGTCGCGAGGTCGTTGTGGACGGCTGGCGAGTGGACCTCGAGCTCGAACCCGAGGCTCGCGCCAGCCTCAGGGCCAGGGCCCGCCGAGGTCGAGCGGATGGCCGGCGCAGCGGGCCGACGGAGCTCCGGGCCATGATCCCGGGGGTCGTGCTGGCGGTTTCCGTGGTGCCGGGTGATACGGTCATCGTCGGACAACGGCTCGTGATCGTCGAGGCGATGAAGATGCAGAACGAGATTCGCGCACCGAGGGACGGCCGTATCGGGCGCATTGGGGTGGGGCAGGGTGCGAGGATCGAGGTGGGCGATCTCCTCCTCGTGATGGACTGAACGGAGGCAGGAGGGCGCGTGGCGGAAGGCAGGGATCCCGGGCGCGATCGTTGGCGTAGCGAGATCCGTTCGCGTGCGCTCAAGGGATCGCCCGAACGCCGGGATCACTTCCTGACGTCCTCGGGCCTGGAGATCCGTGACCTGTACACGCCGGCGGATGTCACACGACTCGACGAGGTCCGCGATCTCGGGCGTCCCGGCGAGTTCCCGTTCACTCGTGGGGTCCAGCCGACCATGTACCGAAGTCGGTTCTGGACCATGCGCCAGTATGCCGGCTTCGCCACGGCTGCCGAGACCAACGCCCGTTTCCGGTACCTCCTCGAGCAAGGTCAGACGGGTCTTTCCGTCGCCTTCGACCTGCCCACCCAGATGGGCTTCGACTCGGACGCGCCCGAGGCGGCAGGCGAGGTCGGCAGGGTCGGCGTGCCGATCGCGAGCCTTGCCGACATGGAGGTCCTGTTCGATTCCATCCCGCTGGGCGAGGTATCCACCTCGATGACCATCAATGCCACGGCGGCCACGCTCGTGGCCCTGTACGTCGTCGCGGCTGAGCGCCAGGGCGTCGCCCGGGACCAGCTGTCCGGCACGGTCCAGAACGACATCCTCAAGGAGTACGTCGCTCGCGGGACGTGGATCTACCCACCGGGCCCATCGATGCGGCTGGTCACCGACATCTTCGAGTTCGGCGCTCGCGAGCTCCCGAAGTGGAACACCATCTCCATCAGCGGCTACCACATGCGCGAGGCCGGCGCCACGGCCGCCCAGGAACTGGCCTTCACGCTTGCCGACGGCATCGCCTACGTGGAAGCGGCCCTCGAACGGGGCCTCGCAATCGATGAGTTCGCTCCGCGTCTCAGCTTCTTCTTTGCCGCCTGGTCGGAGCTATTCGAGGAGGTCGCGAAGTTCCGCGCGGCCCGGCGCATGTGGGCGAAGATCGTCCGAGATCGCTTTCGGGCGCAGAACCCACGGTCGATGGCCTGCCGCTTCCACGTCCAGACTGCCGGCAGTTCACTGACGGCACAATCCGTGGACAACAACGTCGTGCGGACGACCCTGCAGGCACTCGCGGCCGTGCTCGGCGGTGCCCAGAGCCTCCACACGAATTCTCGGGACGAGGCGCTTGCCCTCCCGACCGAAGAATCCGTCCGCCTCGCCCTTCGGACCCAGCAGATCATCGCGTACGAGGCGGGCGTCTCGGACACCCCGGACCCGCTCGGCGGTTCGTTCTTCGTCGAAGCGCTCACAGACGAGCTTGAGCAGGCCGCAGCCGCCTACCTCGACGAGATCGATGCCATGGGCGGGACCCTCGCGGCGCTCGAAGGCGGCTTCCAGCAGCGCCAGATCCAGGAGTCGGCCTACCGGACGCAGGTGGACATCGACTCCGGGACGCAGGTGGTGGTCGGCGTGAACCGCTTCCGGGACGAGTCCACGACCATGCCACCGACGCAGCGGATCGACCCTGAAGGGGAGCGCGGTCAAGTCGAGGGCCTGCGCCGCGTTCGCTCCGAGCGCGACCCCGCCGGTTGGCAGGCCGCGATGCGCCGGCTCGACGATTGCGCCCGTGGCAGGGAGAACCTGATGCCCGCGATCATCGACGCCGTGCGCGCCTACGCGACGGTCGGTGAGATCGCCGATCACCTGCGCGCGGCCTGGGGGGTTCATCGCGAGCTGATCACGGTCTGACCGACGGCGGCGAGGGCCGGTAGCCACGGAACGCGCAATCTGTCATTCGCTTGGCGCCGCCGGTCCCGGTCGGGTATCGTCGCATCCGGTACCCGGCTCGTGTGGGCGGATGGAAGGAGGCAGGGCGTGGGTTCATATTCAACGAGTGCCCGCCTCGGCGTGCCGTCGCGCATCCACCACGTGGCCATGGTGGTCCAGTCCATCGAGGCGAGTCTGGGGCTCTATCGCGATATGCTCCGGCTCCCGCTCGAGACGGTACTGGACATCCCCGCGGACCGTGTCCGGATCGCGTTCCTGGGGGTCGGTGAGTCGAAGGTCGAACTGGTCGAGCCGACCGACGATACGACGGGAGTAGCTCGGTTCCTCGCCTCGAAAGGTGAGGGGTTCCACCACGTCTGCCTCGAGGTCGCCGACCTTGCCGAGGAGCTCACGAGGCTCGCGATCGACGGTGTCGAGCTGATCGACAGCGCGCCCCGCCGCGGAGCGGAGGGTCCGGTCGCCTTCCTCCATCCGCGGTCGTGTGGCGGCGTGCTCGTGGAGTTGATCGAAGCGCCCGGTGGTCCCTCGTGGGCCGCCCTGAAGATGGCGCCGCGGGGTTGATCCGGCGCCGTCAGGCTCATCGGTGCCGCGGGGTTGGTGCGACACCGCGGGGTTCGTGCGACACCGCCGGGTTCGTGCGACACCCGGGTGGGTTCATTGGGGCTGCCGAGCCCTCCGGCATTGAAGGGCGATGCCGCGCCGGACCACGGGTCCTCGGAGCCCGTCGAGGATGACGAGGATTCGACCCCTGGCGGCCGGTCGTGAGCCGCGAAAGAGCGAGTGTCACCGACGCGCATGGCGCTACGCCGGCTGGCTAGCCGGCGTAGCCCGCGTCGCGGAGCAGGGCGGGAATCTCGGTCGGCGAGCCCGCGACCCGGAAGCCCGCCGCTTCGAGCGCGGTGACCTTCGATGCGGCTGTGCCCGCGCCGCCCGAAATGATCGCGCCGGCGTGGCCCATCCGCTTGCCCTCAGGGGCGGTGCGGCCGGCGATGAAGGCAACCTTTGCGATGTCCCGCAGGTGTTCCGCGGCCCAGGCTGCGGCCTCTTCCTCGGCTGCCCCGCCGATCTCGCCGATCAGGACAAGGGCACGCGTCTCGGGATCGGCCTCGAAGAGCCTCAGGACATCGAGGAATGTGGTCCCGATCACCGGGTCCCCGCCGATCCCGATGCAGGTCGATTGGCCGATGCCCGCGTCCGTCATCGCCTGGACCGCCTCGTAGGTCAAGGTGCCCGAACGCGAGACCACGCCGACATCACCCTCGAGGTGAACGGAGGCCGGGATGATTCCGACCTTGGCCCGTCCTGGCGAGGTCGCGCCGGGGCAATTCGGCCCGACCAGGCGGGCGCCGGCCAGCCGGACTGCCTCCACGACCGGGACCATGTCGAGCGCGGGGATCCCCTCGGTGATGCAGAAGATCGTCCCGATCCCGGCCCCCACGGCCTCGAGGATCGCGTCCGGCGCCCCGCCGGCCGGGACGAAGATGCACGAGGTGTTCGCGCCTGTTTCGTGGACCGCATCGGCCATCGTGTTGAAGACCGGGACGGTCCCGTCGAGCGCACGCTGTCCACCCTTGCCGGGCGTCATGCCGGCGACGATCGCCGTCCCGTACGCCTGCATCGCACGAGCATGGAACTCCCCCTCGCGGCCAGTGATTCCCTGGACGACCAGCCGCGTGTCGTTGCCGATGAGGATGCTCACGCGGACACGCGTCTCGAGGCCGCGACCGCCTTGCTGGCCGCCTCATCGAGCGACGCGGCCGTCTCGAACCGTGCCGCCTCCAGGAGCGCGGACGCCTCGGCCGCGTTGGTTCCGACGATCCGGACGACCATCGGCACGGATCGAACCTGTTGCGCGCGCGCCTCGATGAGCCCTCGTGCCACTTCATCGCCGCGGGTGATCCCACCGAAGATGTTGACGAGGATGGCGTTGACCTTGGGGTCCTCGAGGATCAGGCCCATCGCGGACGCCACCTTGTCCGACTTGGCACCACCGCCGATGTCGAGGAAGTTCGCCGGCTCGCCACCGGCCCGCTTCACGAGGTCCATCGTCGTCATTGCCAGACCCGCCCCATTGACCATGCAGCCGATCGTGCCGTCGAGGCGAATGAAGCTGATGCCGGCTGCGCGGGCAACGGCATCCGCCGGATCCTCTTCGTCCGGGTCCCGGAGCGCTTCGAGCTGCGGGTGTCTGGGTAGCGCGGAATCGTCGAGGGTCACCTTGGCGTCGAGGCAGACGAGCCGTTAGATGCTGCCTTGGTCGGTCGATTCCCGGACCACGGCGAGGGGATTGATCTCGACGAGGTCCGCATCGTAGGCCAGCATGGTCCGAACGAGGCCCTTCGCGATCGCGGCGGCCGCCTTCAGGTGGGATCCGAGGCCCAGTCGGAACGCCATCTCGCGCGCCTGCCAGTCCAGGAGCCCGAGCAGGGGATCCGCGTGGATCATGACGATCGCGTCCGGACGCTCTACCGCGACCTGCTCGATCTCCACGCCTCCCTCGGCCGAGCCCATCAGCAGGATCCTCCGGGCCGCTCGATCGAGCACGGCCGAGAGGTAGTACTCCTTGACGATGTCGGCCGCCTCGGCCACGAGCACCTTGCGAACGGTGATGCCCTTGATGGACATGCCCAGGATGGCCTTTGCGACGGCCTCCGCGTCAGCGGCCGAACCGGCAAGCCTGACGCCGCCGGCCTTGCCGCGCCCGCCGACCAGGACCTGGGCCTTGATGACCACGCGCTCGGCACCGCCGGAGAGGATTGATTCAGCGGCGGACCTCGCCTCGGCCGCGGTGCGAGCGACCGACCAGCTCGGGACGGGCAGATCCTGGGCCACCAACAGGCCCTTGGCATCCGCTTCCTGAATCTTCACGGGCTCATCGTAGCGGAGGGACTGCACCTCGGTCGGCGCTGCCGGGCCGGGTCACGGCGGATCGTTGCAGCGGCCCCCGGAAGCAGGCAGGGGTCGTGAAAGCAGGCAGGGGTCGGGAAGGTCTCCTCAGGCCGCCCGGCCGCGGTGGATGTGACGTGCGCCGGCGATCCGATCGATCGCCTCGTGCGACTTCGAGATCGACCAGACGAGCACGTCGTCCACGCCGAGGTCAGCCAATTCATCGAAGAACGCGGCAAGGGCCTCGGCATCCGCATCCAGTGACGACGAATCGCCGGCGACATCCGCGGTTCCAGGGTCGTGCAACCGGACGCCGACCGTCCTGCGCATGGTCGCCGGATCCCGTCCGACATCGGCGCATGCGCCATCGAGGTCGCGCAGGCGGGTCCGGAGGCGGTCGTCGACTCGGCCGAACCAGGCCGTGTTCCAGGCATCCGCCCAGGTCGCGGTCAGCTGGAGCATGCGGTGGCCCTTGGCGGCCACGAGAATCGGGACCCGACGCTCCGGTGGCGGGACGAGCTCCGCGTCGGTCACCTGCCGCCACGTACCGTCCAGATTGATTCGCTCGCCGTTGAGGAGGCGCGCCGTGATCTCGAGATCCTCCGCGAATCGGCCGACCTTGTGGTCGATCGGAAAGCCGAACGCGCGATACTCGGGGTCATGCCAACCGGATCCCAGGCCGAGGATCACCCGGCCTCCGGACAGGTCGTCCAGTGTCGCCGCCATCTTGGCCATGAGGGCCGGATTCCGGAAGGACGAGCACATGACCAGCGACCCGAGCTCCACGCGCGGGACCGCGGTGGCGAGGGCGCTCAGCGTGGTCCATGCCTCGCGGACGCCTTCCTGCGGTGCGTCCGGGTATCGAAACAGCAGATGGTCGAACACCCAGATCGAGTCGAGGCCGGCGGCCTCGGCGTGCGTCGCGAACGCGGCCGTCTCGGCGAAGGTGGGGACGCGACCATCGCCGGAATCGCCCTGGGCAAGGGGAAGTGTCACGCCAATGCGCATGGCAGGAGTCTAGCGGGGCCGGCCGCGCCGGGACCCATCGCGTCTCGATGCCAAGTGAATCTGTCAGGGCTAAGTGCAAAGTGATTCTGTCAGTCTCCACTGATGGAGACGATCACGATGACAGGACGAGAGCAGCGGCGGGCCCGGGTGCTGAACCGG
>JACPOR010000019.1 GCA_016191425.1 Chloroflexota bacterium | reverse complement strand
TCGGGAGCCACCCAGTCACGCACCGACGGGGGCATCAGCAGCAGGGTGTCCTGGTCATACGGGCGGAAGGTCTTGGTGCGCATGGCTGATTCTGGCATGTGCGAGACTCGCCCGGTGGCCATTACCGACGCAGCCACCTAGCCACGAGGTCGGCCAGCCGCATTCCGATCACCACCGCGAGCCCATGCGGGATGGCGAAGTCCGTGGCCGACTCCAGCGCGTGGCCGAAGCAGTGTCCGTAGTTCAGGAGGTTCCGTCGGCCGCGGTCGAACTCGTCCTCCTCGATGAACACCTTCTTGATCTCGAGGCTCGTCCGGGTTGCGCGACGCACTGCCTCAGGCTCGCGGGCCATCGCCCTCGTCAGGGCGTCGCGGACATTGTTCGACATCGCGGGGCCGCCGAGCATGTGGAGCTTGACGATTTCCCCCATGCCACTCGCGAAATCCGGTCCCGTCAATGTCGCGACGAAAGGCGTGTGGATGATGACCCGCTGCGGCGGGTAGATCGTTCCGAGCAGGTTCTTGCGTGAACCGAAATTGAGGGACGTCTTGCCGCCGATACAGCTGTCGCCCATGGCAAGTAGCGTTGTTGGCACGTAGACCCACCCGACGCCGCGGTAGAGGACCGAGGCCATGAAGCCCGTGACGTCTTGGGTGATCCCGCCGCCAATCGAGACCAGCACGACGCCGCGCTTCGCGGACCGCTCGATGGCCTGGTGGCACAGCTCTGCGACCGTCTCGAATGTCTTGCAGTCCTCCGACGCCGGCATGACCGCGATCGGGCCGGAACGGAACGGCGCGAGGACGCCGTCGCCGTGCAGGCGGAGCACATTCTCGTCCACGACTACGAACGTTCGATCGAGCGCGGCGAGGCTTCGAGCCCAGCCACCACCATCGTCGAAGTCGACCTCGTAATCGCGCACGCGCGACCGGATCCGGAGCGGCGCCCCGGGGTCGACGCGATCCGGATCCGTGGTCACAGTGACGAATACCCTCCGTCGCAGACCACGACCTGGCCGGTAGCGAACGAGTTTCGCTCGGAGGCCAGAAAAGCGACCAGCTCGGCGATCTCGGCAGGGTCGCCCAGCCGGCCGATCGGCAGGTTAGCGGTGAGCGCCACCAACGCCTCTGGAGTGTTGTTCCGATAGGTCAGCTCCGTGGCGACGAAGCCCGGCGCGACGGCATTCACCAGTACGTTGTGCGGGGCAAGTTCCACGGCGAGCGACCGGGTCAGCCCGTTCACACCCGACTTGCTGATCGCGTAGGCGGCACGGCCGGGCTTCGCCACGAGGCTCCAGATCGAGCTGATATTGACGATGCGGCCGTAGCGGCGGGCGACCATGCCGGGCGCGAGCGCTCGGCACAGCCGGAATGGGGCAATGAGGTTGACGGCCAGGACCTCCTGGAGGTCCGCGTCGGCAATCGTGTCGTAGGCGGCGATGGGGTTGATGCCCGCGTCGTTGACGAGGATGTCGATCGGCTCACCGAGCGCCGCCGCGTAGGCCTCCACGGCCGCCCCGTCACGAAGATCCAGTTCGGCCCGGGAGGGCGCCAGGACGCGGGCACCGAGCTTCTCGAAACGTTCGACAACGGCGCGCCCGATTCCCCTTGAGCCGCCCGTCACGAGCGCGATGCGTCCGATCATCCGTACAGACCGCCGGCCTGCTCGATCAGCCGGTCATAGCGGCTCTGGAGCATCTGGATACGTGCGCGGTCCTCCTCGAAGATACGGCCGTAGAAGTCCCGCTTGTTCTTGAGCCACATGAGCTCGAAGCCGACCGCCTTGAGGATGCCCTTGTCGGCGTCCTCACCCAGCCCCTCGGGGCAGGAGAAGATGACCTTGCGTGTCTCGTAGCGGTCGAGGCAGCCAGGAGGCAGGCGGCGCATAAAGGCGAGTGAGTCGGCAGAGACGCCGCCGCCAAGTGCGCACTCCAGACCTCGCGCCTTGGCCTGCACAAAGATGTTCTCGGCGACCGCGTACACGGCCTCGCTGTTGATGTCTTCGCGCGTGAGCCCCATCGACCCGGACATGTCGACCCGCCCGAGCACGATGCCGTCGAGGTCCGCCACGTCGGGCAGCTCGAGCATCGCGGCGAAGTTCGCCACGCCGGTCACGGTCTCGATGTTGACGCAGAAGCGCACTTCGTCCTGCTCCCCTTCGGGATAGGCCATCTTGCAGGCCTCGACGAACTTGTGGAGCGCCCACGGCGATTCCACCATCGGACCCACGATGCGGTCCACGCCGATAACGCGCGACTCGTACATGTCGCGCAGCGCCTCACATCCACCGACCTTGATCGTCAGCCCGAGGCCCGCGACGCTGATGACCTCCTTGAGGCGAAGCGCCTCCTCAAGCCGTGTCCCTTCGGCCTCGAACTCGGCCTTGACGCCGACCACGTGGTGGTTATCGCGGAGATCCACCAGCTGCTGCACCATCCGGTGCTCGAGTTCGTTCACTGCTTACTCCCAAGGGGTGAATACGGTGGCACGATCATGTTCTCGGCGAACTCATCGCGACTCAGGAACGGGAACATGTCTTCCAGGGGCTTCGACACCAAGCGGCCATCGGGAAGCCGCTCCGCAATGACCTTCGGCACGAAGGTCATTGCGGGGTCCATTGCCACGTTGAGGAGCACCGGTCCGGGGCTCGTGAGGGCGGCGTCGATGGCGGCGTCAAGCTCGTCATGCCGGGCAACGCGCCCGGCTCTCATGCCGAAGGCTTCAGCCACACGCACGAGGTCCGGGAAGGTCAGGCCGCTGCCTGGGCCCTCACCGAGACGCCGGCCCGCGAACAAGTTGTCCTGCGTCTGCCTGATCGAGGCATACCCATCGTTGTCGAAAACGAAGATCTTGACTGGCAGCTTGTGCTGCACGATCGTCTGCAACTCTTGGATGTTCATCAGGATGCTGCCATCACCGACCAGGCACACGACGCGGGCGTCGGGCCCGGCGCCGATGCCGGTCGGAGTGGACTCCGCAGTGGTCCGGCGCGCGAAGGCGGCGCCAACGGCTGCCGGCAGATCGTAGCCCATGCCGGCCGTGCCGGAGTTGACCAGCATGCGCTGGCCGCGCTTGAAGACAAACGCCTGGATGGCGATTACGCAGGCCGAGCCGTTCGCGCAGACGACCAGGTCGCCCTCTTCCAGGCGATCGGCCAGTCGGTCGACGAAGACATAGGGGTTGACCGGCGTCTCGCGTTCCCGATACTCGGGGAGTACAACGGGGTAGCGTGCACGTTGTTCGCGGCACCAGGTCACCCAGCCCTCGTGCGAGCCTGGTGCCTCAGCTTCTGCAAGACGAGCCAGCTCCTCCATGAAGAACGCGACGTCGGCGTGGACGGCCAGGTCGGGGAATATCGTCGGCTTTGCCAGCTCGGCCTCGTCGATGTCGACGACGATCCGGTACGCGTGGTGGGCGAACGCCGCGAATTCGTACCCGACCTGGCGGATGTTCAGCCGGCACCCGAGGACCAGCGCGACGTCCGCGTTCTGCAGCGCGAAGTTGCCTCCGCGCTGGCCGATGCTCCCAGGTCGGCCCGCGAACAATGGATGGTCGTCCCAGAGGAGGTCCGCCGCGTTCCACGCCGTGCACACCGGGACGCCGAGCCGGTCGACCAGGCGAAGGAATGCCTCGTGGGCGCCTGCCGTCCGCAGCGCGCCTCCGGCCAGGATCACGGGGCGCTCGGCGGTGCGCAGCCGCTCCAGGACCTGGCGCGCCGAAGTCGCCGCCAGCTCCCGGTCGAAGGCGCCCGAGAATGCCCCAGGGGCCTGCGCGGCCGGCTCGACAGGCGGCCACGGGCGCAGCTCGGGGTGGCCCCGTCGACCGTCCGTTGGCGACTCCGGCGTCGACGCCCTGCCGGGTGATGTGGCCGCATGCTCCGGAACCAGGGGCTGTTCCAACTCTCGCGGGTCGAAGCCCGCGAGAGTTGCCGGCTCGACCTGGGCAGCCTGCACGTTCAGCGGGATATCAAGCCAGACGGGACCCGGCCGGCCGTGGGTTGCAATCCAGGTCGCCTTCTCGAAATGGTAGCGCACGGTGGAGGGATCCACGATTGACACCGCGTATTTGGTGATCGGTGCAACCAGCCGCACGATGTCGGCCTCCTGGTCGCCTAGCTGCCGTAACGGAAGGGCAGTGCTGGTCACGGTGGTGTCCAGGCGCACCTGCCCCGAGACGTACAGCGCCGGGATCGAATCGTGCCACTGCCCAAGTACGCCGGTGATCGTGTTTGTCCCGCCGGGGCCGGTCGTCACACAGACGGCGCCGATCCCCCCGGTGGTGCGCGCATAGCCCTCGGCCGCAATGGCGCATGCCTGCTCGTGGTGGTCAAACACTGGCTGCAGGTCGTCGCGTTGGCCGATCGCGTCATCGAGGTGCATCGCTCCACCCCCGGTGATCATGAAGACGTGGCGCACACCGAGGCGCACGATGCCCTCTGCGATGTAATCGGCGACCCGCATCGTGCCTACCTGTCCATTTCCAACATCGACCGGTCGATGTCTTCGAGTCGGGCGTCATACCAGGCCAGGAGCCGCTCTACACCTTGCGCCGTGCTCGTGAACGCGAGTGAGGGCGCTGCGGCAGCCAATTTCGACCCGTCCCCCGAGTACTCCGGCCCGAGCCCGCCATGGGCGACGACAACCGGTACAGTGCGCCCCGACGCCTGGACCACGAGGTCGGCCACGGCCGCCAGGCTGACCGGCTCGCCGGGCGTCACGTTGTAGGCGCCCGGCGCCAAAGCAGTCGGGCCGTTACCTATGGCGCTCTCAACAACGGCGGCCAGGTCCTCAACCCAGACGAAGCTGAAGAGCCGGTCCTGCCGGAGCGTCACGGGCAACCCGTGCAATGCCTTGCAACACGCGTTGGAGATGAAGCGGATCGCGTAGTCCTCACCCGGGCCATAGACCCCAAACGGACGCAATTCGACCGCCTCGCGATCGCGAGCCAGCCAGAGCGCCTCGACGTACTTTGAGAACCCGGGCCCGTCGACAGGTACCTCTTCGCCCAGTCCGTTCTCGGCTATCCCGACGAGCGATTTCTCCGCGCCGTAGACGGCCCCGGACGTGATCACGACAAACCGGCCAAACTCGGCCCTGCAACGCACGAGGTTGAAGAACTGACGCAGATTCGTCTCGGCGACGTCGGCTAGGTCCGGCGCATTGCGGTGACCCGGCTTGGCCGCCGTATGGACGACGGCATCGACCGGATGGGTGACCAACCAGCGACTGACAGCGGCAGCGTCGATCACGTCCAGCTCGGCGTGCGTCGGCGCGAGAACCTCGTGGCCAACGCGGAGGCGCGCCACGACGTGCCGCCCGATGAAGCCACTTCCGTGCGTCTCCTCGCACAAGAGGAGACAGGTCAGCGCCGGCACGTCGCGGGCGCGAGCCTGGGCGAGAGGACCGTAAACGAACAGATCCGGTGTGCGGGCGCCGTAGAACAGCAGCACCCGGGTGGCGTGCTCGGGCGTGAGCGATCCAAGGAACGCCGTGAACGCGGTGACGCCGGTCCCTCCCGCGAACAGCACCGCGTCCCGTGCCGGATCGACCACGAATTCGCCGTAGGGCAGCTTGACCCAGGCGTCGCTGCCGACGCTGAGCTCGCGCTCCATCCGCGCCGTGAACGCCCCCTTGACCGCATAGGTGATCGAGAGGCGGTCCCGCTCCCCGGGCGAACTGGCGATCGAGAAGACCCGCGAATCCGGCCAGAAGCCGTCCGGCTCGTAGGGATCCAGGGCCAGGTGCAGGAACTGCCCGGGCGTGAAGCGCGGGATGGTCATGGAAGGCTCCAGATCGACGGTATACACGTGCTCCCCGTGATCGCTCACCTCACGGACCACGCACGGGATCCTGCGGACAACCGCCACCGTCCGCTCAGCGGTCCGGGGCCGCCGGGGAGGTGGCGTCTCGGCCCCCGCCCACGGCCCGCGCACCGGCCATGAACCGGCCGAACGCGTCGGCGACGTAGTCGAGGCGGACATCATCGATGCCCGGGTACACGCCAACGAAGAAGGTGCGGTTCATCACGGCGTCCGTGTTCGCGAGGTCGCCGATCACCCGGCGCTCGATCGACTGGAAGGCCGGGTGACGCAGCAGGTTGCCGCTGAACAGGCTGCGCGTCTCGATCCGGTTCGCCTCCAGGAACCCGGTGAGCTCGTTCCTGGTGAACCCGGCGTCCTCGCGCACGGTGATCACGAAGCAGAACCAGGACGGATCCGTGTGCGGCGGCGCCTCGGGCAGGATGAGCCGGTCCCCGAACGGGCGAAGCGCCTCGAACAGCCGGGCATGGTTGCGCTTGCGGGCCGCGACGAAGCCGTCGAGACGGGTGAGCTGGGCACAGCCGATGGCCGCCTGCATGTCCGTGGCCTTCAGGTTGTAGCCGAGATGGCTGTACACGTACTTGTGGTCGTAGCCGTACGGCAGGCTGCCGAACTGCTGGCCGAATCGCTTGCCGCAGGTGTTGTTCTCGCCGCCCGCGCAGTAGCAGTCCCGCCCCCAGTCGCGGATGGAGCGGGCGATTCGGGCGAGCCCCTCGTCGTTGGTGACGACCATGCCTCCCTCGCCGGTGGTGATGTGGTGCGCCGGGTAGAAGGACGACGTGGCCAGATGGCCGAAGGTCCCGGTCAAGCGGTCTCGATGGCGCGATCCCAGCGCGTCGCAGTTGTCCTCGATCAGCCACAGGTCGTGGGCCTTCACCAGCTCCATGACGGTGTCGAGGTCGAACGGCACGCCCAGCGTGTGTGCCAGCATGATCGCCCGGGTGCGTGGCCCGACGGCTGCCCTGAGCTGCTCCGGGTCGGCGTTGTAATCGCTCAAGCGGACATCCACGAACACCGGCACCAGGCCGTTCTGCACGATCGGCGCCACGGTGCTGGGGAAGCCGGCGGCCACCGTGATGACCTCGTCGCCGGGCTTGAGTCGGCGCTCGCCGAGCTTTGCTGACGTGAGTGCCGTGAGCGCGACGAGATTGGCCGACGAGCCCGAGTTGACAAAGAGCGCGTCCGAGACCCCGAGGTAGTCTGCGACGGCGGACTCGAACTGCTCCGTGAAGCGGCTGGCGGTCAGGTAGAAATCGAGGCTCGAGTCGACGAGGGACTGGAGCTCCTCCTCGCCGAAGACGCGGCCGGCGTAGCGCACTGGGTCGCGCTCGGGATCGAACGATCCCGGCGCGTGGCGCTCCCGGTAGTACCGGCCCACCAGCGCCAGGATCTCGGTGCGTGTATGTTCCGCGTCGTCGCGCGTCACCGTCACGTCGTGGTCACCCCTGCGGCGCCGGCCCAGGGCAGCCCCGCGGCGCGGGCCTCGGCCTGGTAGGCGCGAAGCTGATCTTCCACAAGTTCGCGGGCCGTGGCAGGGGCCCGGTAGTACTCGCGGTACCAGTTGGCCGTCTGACGCACCGCGGTTTGCGCATCCCAGACCGGCGCCCACCCGAGCTGCTCCCGCGCCTTGGCACTGTCGAGACTGAGTCGGTGGGCTTCATGCGGCTGGCGCGCTGCATCGGACGGCGTGCTCCAGGTGCCGGAACCCCACTCTCCGAGGAACTGCTCAACCACCCAGCGCACAGACCGATCGCCCCCCTGGTTCGTGGGCCCGAAGTTCCACGCTCCCTGGTAGTGGCGGCCATCTCGCAGCAGCAGGGCGCCCAGCTGGAGATAGCCCGACAGGGGTTCGAGCACGTGCTGCCAGGGCCGGATGGCATCCGGGTTCCGGACGATGATTGGCGCGCCGGCCGCCAGGGCCCGAGCAGAATCCGGGATGATGCGGTCCTCGGCCCAGTCACCCCCGCCGATGACGTTCCCGGCGCGCGCGGAGGCAACGGCCGCTCCTCCCGCGCCCACGTCCGCGCCCACGTCCACGTCCGCGCCCGCGGCCGCGGCCACTCCGTCCGCGTCCACGTCCTCGCCCACGTCCGCGAAGAAGCTCTCGCGGTAGGCCGCGGTGACCAGCTCGGCGCAGCCCTTGCTGGCGCTGTACGGGTCGCGGCCGCCCATGGCGTCCGTCTCGCGGAAGGCCCGGTCCGTCTCGTGGTTCTGGTAGCACTTGTCGCTGGTGACAATGACGACCGCGCGCACTGACGGGCAGGCCCGGGCCGCCTCGAGCACATTGACCGTGCCCATGACGTTGGTCTCGAACGTCTCGCGCGGCTCGGCATACGCCCGCCGGACGATCGCCTGGGCGGCCAGATGGAAGATCACCGAAGGCTGGGCGGCCTGCACCTCGGCCAGCAGACGGTCGCTGGCCCGGACGTCTGCGACAAGGTGTCGGACCCGCGAGACCAGGTCCAGTGCCTCGAACAGATTCGGCTGGGTGGCCGGATCCAGGGCGTAGCCGGTGACCTCGGCGCCGAGGGTCCCGAGCCACTCGGTCAGCCACGCTCCCTTGAACCCGGTGTGACCGGTAACGAAGACGCTGCGACCCGCGTAGCTCTCAGCCAGGCTCATGTGCAGCTTCAATGCGGCTCGGTGAACTTCCGTGCATCCACACGGCCCATGGCGCAGCGCCTGAGTCCCAGAGAGCCTGGAGCGTGCGCACGTCGCGCAGGGCGTCCATCGGCTGCCAGAAGCCACGGTGTCGGAAGGCCGCCAGCTCACCGTCCGCGGCGAGCCCTTCGAGCGGAGAGCTCTCGAAGAGCGTGTCGTCCCCCTCGATACGGTCGAGGACCCCCGGCTCAAGCACGAAGAAGCCGCCGTTCACCCAGGCGCCGTCGCCCACAGGCTTCTCCTGGAACGCCCGAACGCCCGGCGCCACGACGCCGCCGACGACCTCGTCATCTTCGATCTCGAGCGAGCCGAAACGGCCCAGCGGCTGGACGGCAGTGATGGTCGCCAGCTTGCCGTGCGCCCGATGGAACTCGAGCAGCTTGCCGATATCCAGATCGGCCACGCCGTCCCCGTAGGTCAGCATGAACGTGTCGTCCCGGATGTACTCGCTGACGCGCTTGATCCGACCGCCGGTCTGCGTCTCTGGCCCCGTGTCGACCAGCGTCACGCGCCACGGCTCGGCGGCATTCTGGTGGACCTTCATCGAGTTGTCACGCATATCGAAGGTCACATCGGACATGTGCAGGAAGTAGTTCGAGAAGTACTCCTTGATGACATAGCCCTTGTAGCCAAGGCACACGACGAAGTCGGTGAAGCCGTAGTGGCTGTATGTCTTCATGATGTGCCACAAGATCGGCCGCTCGCCGATCTCCACCATGGGCTTGGGCCGAGAGGCAGTCTCTTCCGACAGGCGCGTGCCGAATCCGCCGGCGAGGATGACGACCTTCATCACGCTCCGCCTCCCTCGATGACGAGCCTGGACAATACGGGCAGTGTATCCGCGGGTTTGACTGACCTCCCAAGGGAATCGGGTGGACGTCGATGACGGGGTGACTTGGGGACCCGGGCCTACGGCGGCGTCGAACATGCCGCTGACGTGGCGCCATACAAGTAGAGCGGCTGTTCGGGCCCGAAGAAGAGGAACTGCCGATAGGCCGCCAAGGTGACCCGGATCAGTCGGAGGGCCCCGCCAGCGAGCCGGCTGCTCGACAGAACCGCACAGGGTGGCGCCAACAACAGCGCGTCGTCATACCACGAAAGGTCATAGGTACCGGAGCCCGGCTGCACGCCAGCGCTCGAGTGATAGCCGACCCACTCGTAGCCGGCATCGACCGTCCGAGCATCGAAACCCATCGCGACCGCTGTCTCACCTTCGCGCCATCGTGCCGCATCGTAGGCAAACGAGTTGGCCGCGATGACGAACGCCGTGACCGCGAGCCAGGCCATAGCCGCATGCGAGAACGCCAGGCTCCGGCTGCCCTGAGCGACACCGGCAGGCCGCCGCAGGAGGAGGATCGCGGCGATGGGTACGAGTGGGTACAGGAATCGGTCGTAGAGCCAGACTTGAGAGAACACGATCAGCTCGGCCGCATAGGCGAACAGAAACAGCGCGAGGAGTCCATGGGGACTGCGAGCAGCGTCGATTGCCAACGCTGCTGCTGATGACCCCGCTGTAGCTAAAGCGAACCTTCGGCGTCCCCACCTGATAGCCAGGATGAGCGTGAGCATCGTCGCGAACGCAGCGAGTTGCTTGGACAGGACCCAGACAGGGTCGTCGAGGACGGCCGGCCGAGTACCAAACAGGAGCCCGTCGCCGAGCACGCCGACCGGTGTCCAGAGATTGCCGCCACCACCCGGCCGGTCACCCAGAGGTGGGACGAACAGGAAGAGCACGAGACCCGCTGCGAGGACGATCTGTGGCGGCGAGAGCGTCGACATCCGCCAGCCAATTGCCAAGACGAGTACAGGCAGCAGGATCGCCGCCAGCGAAACGAGAGCCGCGGGCAGGAAGATCAGCGGCGCGAGTAGGTCGCTCGCCGCAACTGATCCACGACCGGGTGCCAATACGGCGAGCGCGAGGACCCCGCCGGCTCCCGCAACAAAGGCCGTCGATGCACCCGCGAGCCAGACACGGTCGTCCGGTCGGCTTCGCGCCCAACCTGCGGCCAAGACCGCGATCGGTGCCGCGATGGCAAATTCCCGAATGCTCACCGCGAGAATGCCAAACCCGAGCGCAGCAAGGAGGGTCCGGCGGCCACCCTCGCCCTGCAGCCACCGCGTTCCGAGCAGCAGGCAGAGCATGCCGAGGGCGTAGGCGGGGATGTCGGTCATGAAGCTCGCTGACAGGCGGGCAACGCCGGGAACGGCCAGTACCAGGAGGACGACCATCACCGCCGACCCGGTGCCGACGAAGCGCCGGGCCAGGAAGTAGGTCGCGATGATGCCGACCAGAGTCATGATCAGCCCGAAGGTGGTGAATGCCCACGTAGCTCCGCCCGACAGCCACAACAGTGGTTGGACCAGCACGAGTTGCCCGATCGCCGCGGCCGTGTGTCCAGGCATGTCCAGGCTGCCGCTGCGGAAGAGGTTCTCTGCGCCTCGGATGTAGACCCAGTCGTCGATCGTTGGAAGGCCGACGGCCCCAGCCGCGCCCGCCAGCCAGAGCGGGATCCCGACTCCGATCAGCGAGAGCGTGGCGGCGGCGAGGACGTCTCGGCGGCCAAGTAGTATCTGCACGATCTCGACGATATCGGAACACGCAACGGGAATGGGGGTCACGGCGTCGCCGATGGAACGCCATGCCGACGGCTCCGGCCGGATCAGAGGGCGCCTCCGTCCTCCCGGCCGCGACCGGGTTCAGGAGGTGACGGCCATCGGTTCCGCCCGCGATCGTCTCGCCGCAGTACTCGAGCGCTGGGCTGGCCGGCCGACTCTGTTCGCCGTCGCCGTCATGAACGTCATCACGGGCCTCGGCCTCGCCGTGACCATCTTTGCTGGCAATTTCGGCGTCGACTCCGGGCTGTATCGCCGATGCGCCGTCCTCCTGGCCGAGGGCCAGACCGATTTCTGTGGGTTTCTCTACTCTCCGCTGACTGCGGTGGTCGCCCGGCCGCTGACCTGGATCTCTCCGACCGCGGCGATGGTAGCCATGAGCCTGATCGGAATCGCGGTCGTTGTTACCGGCGTGGTGCTCGAAACGCGCGGGCACGCGCTCGTTGACCGTCTCCTCGTCGCCATTGCTGCGCTGAGTTTCGCTCCGACCGTCCACGAACTGCTCCTCGGCCAGACGACGCTGCTCATCGCCGCCGCGATCTACCCGCTGGCTCGACGTGCCGACGCGTTTCGCAACGGGATCCCGTTCGGGATCGCGCTGGCGCTGGCACCCAAACCGCTGGTCGTTCCGGTCCTGATCTGGCTGGTCGTCTGGCGGCGACAAGCCCTCGCCGCGACGGTCTTGACGACGTTGCTGCTGACCGGCGTCGGGATGGCGCTTCTGGGTGTTGGCCAATACCAGGAATGGATCGCCGTACTATCGGGCGCCGGGAACGCGTCGGTCGCAGGGAGTCTGTCGCTTTGGGAACGCGGCAACTTTTCGCTGTGGCCACTCAACCCGGTGACATTCGTCATCGCGTGCGTCGTCGGCATCGGGACGCTCTGGGCGATTCTCCGCGACAGCTCCCGAGGCTTCGTGGCGTCGCTGTTCGCTGGCCTGCTGCTCGCCCCATACTCGCAGCTGTACGCTTTCTCGATCCTGCTGCTCGCCGTCAGACCCGCCCTCGAATTCGCCCCTCGGACCACTCGGGTTCTCGCGCTCATAGCGAATGTGATGGGCGCCTTCCTCGGAGCGATGACCGCTTGGAGCCTCGTGGGGCTGACCGCGTCCGCGTCATTCAGGAAGATGTCGCCTGCCATCGAGCCGCCGGAAGCATCCGCGGTGGCCCGAGGATGACAGCAGTCGCCTCCGCCCAGAAGAGCGTTGCTGCAGTGCTGGAGCGCTGGAGCGGACGGCCAACCCTCTTCGCTGTCGCCGTCATGAACGCGATCACCGGTCTTGGGCTCGCCGTGACCATTGCGGCCGACAACTTCGGTCAGGACTCCGGACTGTTCCGTCGATGTGCCCTGCGCCTGGCGGATGGCCAGCCGGACTTCTGTGGGTTTCTCTACTCGCCATTGACCGCGCTGGTTGCGAGACCGCTGACGTGGATCTCTCCGACTTCGGCAATGGCTGCCATGACGCTGATCGGACTGGCGATCGTTCTAACGGGCGTGGCGCTTGAAACGCGCGGGCAGGCGCCCGTCGACCGTTTGTTTGTTGCCATCGCAACCGTGGGATTCGCGCCGGTTGTCTACGAGCTCCTGCTGGGCCAGACGACGCTGCTCATCGCTGCGGCCATCTACCCGGTGGCCCGACGCCCGGACGCGTTTCGCAACGGGATCCCGTTCGGCATCGCCCTGGCACTCGCCCCGAAACCCCTGTTGCTTCCGATCCTCGTGTGGATGCTCGTCTGGCGGCGCCAGGCGCTGTCGGCGACCGCGTTGACGACGCTGCTGCTCACCGGAGTTGGGATCTCGTTGCTGGGCGTCGGCCAGTACCAGGAGTGGATCGCGGTGCTCTCCGGCGCGGGGCGGGAGTCTGTGGGGGGCACATTCATCCTGTCGGCCAGAGATACCGGCAACTTCTCCGTCTGGCCGCTCAATCTTCTGACGTTCGTCCTGGGATCTTTCGTGGCTGCCGCGGCGCTCTGGGCAATCGTGCGGGATCCTTCCAAGGGATTTGTTGCATCACTGTTCGCTGGTCTGTTGCTGGCCCCGTATTCGCTGCTCTACGCATTCTCGATCCTGTTGCTCGCGGTGAAGCCGAGTCTGGAGTTCGCACCTCGCACGACACGCGTACTCGCCCTGATCGCGAACATCGCGCGTTCGTCACCGGTCGCTTTCATGGCCTGGAGCATCGTGGGGCTCAGCAGGTGCCTGACATCCCGCCGCTCGAACGAAGTCCGTATAACCGAGTCGGAGTGACCGAGTCTCGGACGACCGGATCGAACGAGTGGCGCCGTAGCTAGCGCTAGCCCGAGTCCCCCGCCCGAAACCGATCGATCGCGGGAATTGCCGCGAGCACGGCGAGTCCGGACAACCACAGGACCGGCAGCGCGAGGGCGGCGCCAGCGGGAACTGTCCAGGCCCGGTCGGTCCGGGCGCCCCACGCCACGAGGAGCGCGGCGAACGGAAGGCGGACGAGCAAGGGGACAGCGATGTAGAACTGCTGGACGGGGCCGCTCGCGACGGGAAGCAGCCCGTCCATGATCCACTCCTGCCAGAGCCGACCGTCGATCACCAGGGACGCGACCACCAGGCCCGCCGTCAGCCCGAGCGCGATGCCCAGGTGGCGCCACTCCCGGCGGACCAGGAACCAGACGAGTCCGACTCCGGGCGTGACCTTCGTGACCAGCACGAACGCCCACGCGGCCGGATACCGCATGCCCACGACGATCGCCGCCGCAAGGAGCAGGTGGATGTTGCCGTGGTAGAGCTCCAACGCGACCGGCGGAAAGGCAAGGACCATCAGTGTCCGCCGCCACCCGAGCCATGCCGCCGTTCCTACGAGCAAAGCGGACCAGAGCCACCAGAACGTCGGCCAGGGCAGGAGTGCGGCAGGAGCGAAGAGTCGCGCGGCGACGGGCGTGTACGGGAACGCGCCGAGCTGTCCTGCCACCAGGCGATAAGGGTGCTCGAGGTTGACCGACCAGTAGGCAAACGCATCGAATCCCACGGTTCCCGTCTCTGGCGCAACCACCAGAAAGAGGTACATCGCGAACATGAGACCGGCGATGGTCAGGCCATCACGGAACGCTCGGCGCGCGGTCATTGGGGGGGGCTCGGCTGAGGGTTCGGTCCCTCAGGTTCCCGCGGGAGCGGCGTCGCGATTGCCACCAGGGTGCTCAGCGCTGCCACCCAGACGATGGGGTAGGCCAACGTCACGGCGATCGGCGCGAGTCTCGTCCATCGCGTGGCTGCGAGGCCCATGAGCGCCGCGACACCGAGTCGCCAGGCGAGCGGCACGTCCGTCAGTACCTTGGATCCCTCGGCCGGGAGCGGATGGCTGGCGAGGAAGGCCAGGTATGCCCGCCAGGCATCTGGCGTGAGGACGATGGAAACTGCAGTAGCGGCAGCGGTACCCGCGATGCCGATGAGCAGGCCCCGACGATCACGCCGCCAGAGCATTGGCGCAAGGGGCCATGAACTGAATTTCGCCAGAAACGCCGGGCCAACCGGCCACGCAATCCCGCGCATTGCGAGCGCTGTGACGCCGGCCATGATCAGGTGCACGTTGCCGGCATCGAGTTCGGCAATGACGGGCGGGAAGATCAGGATCGCGATTCCGGTCCGGACCCAACCTCCCGTCGCGATGCGAAGGCCGACGAGTTCGATTGCTCGCCATGCCCACACAAAGACCGGCAACGGGAGCAGAGCTGCCGGTGCAAGCGCCTGAGCGAATACCGGCGGGTATTGATACGTGCGGAACGCAAAGCCGCCGACGTCGTAGAGCGGCTCACCTCGCAGGGCATGCCCTGCCGCAGACCAGTACGCGTTGGCATCAATCCCGCCGATCCCTCCCGCCTCTGCGATTCCCTCGACGAGCAGGATCCGGCCGAGGAGCAGATAGCCGACCACGGCGAGACTCACCAGGATGAGCCGGCGCCCGCGCTCGCTGATCAGCATGCGCCGATACTACGGCCCGCTTGTCGGGTCAAGCGGCGTCCCGTCGTCTGGCCGGTCGCGACGCGAAGCGTAGATGCGCTGACCGATGGCAGGGGGTGGAGTCTCTCAACTGCCGGGACCGCCGCGCCCGCTCTTATCCGGTCCGCGGCGGACCCGTGGCGAACCCGTGACGAACCCGTGACGCCCGGGGGCTGCAACTTTCCGCGATGCGACTCGGCGCATCGATGCCGATGGCGGCGACAACGAGTGCATCGCCAGGGCACGCCCCGCCAAGCGGCGGCTGGTTCAATGGGCCATGCCCTTTCAGATGGAAGACCTGGACCCAGAAACGCGGGCCGGGCTTGCGACGCTCGGCGAAGCGATGGCAAATCTGCGCGGATCCCGCGGGATCAGCCAGCACCTGCTGTCACGGCGCAGCGGCGTTTCGCAGTCTTCCATCTCGAGACTTGAGGCCGGCAAAGCCCCATGGATGCGTGCCAGGCAGCTGGGACGCTTGCTTGCGGCTCTCGGCGTTGGCCACCGCGAGGTCGACTTCGAGGTACCTCCATCGCGTGTGCCAGCGAGGGACCCGCTCCTCGAATTCGTCTATGAAATGCACCGGAGGGACGGCGATCAGGTGTGAAGCGCTCTGGCGCCGGCCGGCTGATGCGCCGAGTCGCATCGCAGGAGGAGGACGACATCCCGGCAGGGCCCGCGCAGACGGGTCCGGCGGCAGGCCCCGGCGGCAAGTCCCGGCGGCAAGTCCCGGCGGCAGGCCCCGGTGGCGCGGCTCGTGCGAGCCAGACGTCCTGCTCAGGGCGCCGGATGCTACGCTCCGAGACCGTGCGGACCCCCATCGCGCTGTTCGTGCTCGCCCTGCTCGTCCGGCTCGCCCTGATCGCGATCTACCCGGACGCGGCGTATCCGGATTCCTACTACTACGTGGACGTGGCCCGGGCCATCGCCGCCGGCCACGGCCTCAACGTGGACTTCATCTGGATCTTCGCCGAGGTCGGCAACCGGATCCCGGACGTCCCGACCCTCCCCATTCCATCGAACGCCCACTGGCTCCCGCTGGCCAGCCTGGTCCAGGTGCCGTTCATCGCGGTTCTCGGCCCCACGGCGGTTGCGTCGGCCCTGCCCCTTGCGATCATCGGCTCCCTCGCGGCGCCCCTGACCTGGGCGATCGCCCGTGATGCGCGGGCAACGCCCCTGGTGGCCGTCACCGCGGGCGTGCTTTCCGCGGTCCCCGCGGCTGCCACCGTCTTCATGGCCCAGCCCGAGAACTTCGCGATCATGCATCCGCTGGTCGCGGCGGCCATCTGGGCCACGGCTCGCGGCCTCAAGGGAGACAACCGTGCCTTCGCCTTTGCCGGCCTCCTGGCCGGGCTCGCGTCGCTGGGCCGGAATGACGGCGTCTTCCTGGGTGCGGCGATCGGGCTGGTCTGGTTCGCCGACCGGCTCCGTTGGCTCCGCAGCCGCCGCGGGAGCGGGAGCTGGGTCCACGTGGAAGACCGACGGCCGATCTCGCTTGCCGCCGCGGTTGGCTGCCTCGCCCTGTTCCTGCTGGTCATGGGTCCCTGGTGGGCTCGCCAGCTCGCCGTATTCGGGTCCATCTCGCCGACGAGCTCAAGCGGCGCAGCACTCTGGATCCGGACGATCAGCGAGTGGAATTCCATCACCGCGGAGCCGAGTCTGCAGCGATTCCTGGATCAAGGTCCGGGGGCCATCGTCGCGAGTCGGCTGGCCGGCCTGTGGTCGGCGATCGGCAATTTCGTCGTGGTCATCGGCTCCGTCGTCCTCATCCCGTTCATGCTCATTGGGGCCATCGAACGGGCGCGCTCCCGCGACTTCACGCCCTGGTTCGTCTACACCGGTGTGGTATTCCTGACCGCGACGCTCCTCTACCCGCTCCACGTGCCGGGCGGGGCGTTCATCCACTCGGCGATCGGCCTCGCGCCCCACGCAGCCATCCTGTCCATGGAGGGTGTCGTCATCTTCGTGGGCTGGTTCGCGGCGCGGCGGCGCACCTGGGATGAGCGCGGCGCCACGGGCTTCCTTGCCTGGGGCGTGGTGGTCCTGGTCGTGGCGACCGCCGCCGTCTTCGGCCGGCCCGTTCAGCAGGCGTGGGACGAGAATCGCCAACCCCGGATCGCGCTGGCCGCCGAGCTCGACCGGATGGCGGTGCCTTCCACGGATCGGCTCCTGAGCATCGACGCCGCCGGGTTCAAGTACTGGACGGGCCGGCCGGGCGTGGTGACCCCCAACGACCCGATAGACACGATCGAGGCGGTCGCGCGTGCGTATGGGACCCGCTGGCTGGTCCTGGAGCGCGACGACGCGGCCCTGGCGCTGGCGCCTGTCCTGAAGGGCGAGAACCGACCGGCATGGATCGGGCCGCCGGCCTTCAGCGTGCCGGCCTCCGACGGCGGCCTGCCACGGCTGGTCCTGTACCCGGTCTGCACCGCGGTCGACGACCTGCGCTGCCAGGCGAGCGAATGAGTCGCCGGGAAGCGTGGCTATCGGTTGCCCTCGTGGCAGCCGTCGCCCTCGTCGTCCGGATCTGGGCGGCTTCGTTGATCACCTTCCCTCGCCCCGAGGACACCGCCTACTACGTCAGCGTTGCGCGAACCCTCGTGGAGGGACGAGGGCTGGTCTCGGACGCCATCTGGAGTTACGGGACGCCACCACTCGAGTTCCCGCGACCGGCCTTCGAGGTCTGGCTCCCACTCCCGACGTACCTTGCCGCGATCCCGATGGCGTTGTTGGGGACCACATTCGCCGCCGCGCAGTGGTTTTCGATCATCGTCGGCACGCTCGTCGCGGTCCTGGCGTGGCGCCTCGGCGCGGACGTGGCCGCGGAACGGGCCATGCCCCCGGGCCGCGCCCGAACCCTGGCCGTGGGCAGCGGTCTTGTCGCGGCCGTCTTCCTGCCGCTCGTCCTCTATTCCGTCCTGCCGGATTCGACGATGCTGTTCGCGGCGCTCGTCCTGGGTGCATGCCTGCTTGCCGGCCGGGTCGCCCGCGACGCCCGCGGCGTTCGTGGGGACGACCGCGATCCGCACGACCCCCGGGTTGCCCGCGACGCCCGTGGCGTTCGCGGCGGCGACCGGCGCGTCGTGGCGCTCGGCCTCGTCCTCGGCCTCGCCGCGCTGACGCGGAACGAGGCCGCGTGGCTGGCCCTGGGCTGGGTGGTCGTCGCCCGTGGTATCGCCAAGGACGCGGGAGTCGGCGCGGGTGGCTGGGCCCGGCTGGTGGTTGGTGCCGCCCTGCCCGCGATGCTCGTCTTCGGGCCATGGGCAATCCGCGACTGGATCGCGTTCGGGAGCCCGCTGCCGGGGCAGGCCCTGGCGAACGCGCTGTCGCTGAAGGGCACGGACATCTTTGCCTGGAGCCAGCCGCCGACCATCGACCGGTACCTCGCGGCCGGCCTGCCGACGCTCGCGGGCCTTCGATGGACCGGCCTGCTCCACAACCTCATCAGTGTGCTGCTGCTGCCGGGGATCCCGATCGCGGCGATCGGGCTGGTGGCACTTCCCGGGACGGCCCGCGCGGCCTCGTTCCGGCTTCTGGTGCTCTTCGCCATCGTGACCTTCGCGATCACGACATTGCTCTTCCCGGTCGCGACCACGTGGGGCACGTTCCTCCACGCGTCGGCGGCGATCCAGGTCCTCCTGATCATCTCCGCGCTCCTCGTGCTGGATGCCCTGATCGCCGCCGTCGGCCGGTGGCGCGATTGGACGCGACCCGTGGCCTGGCTGGGACCATGCCTGGGGATCGGCGCTGGCGTGCTGTTCACGGCGGTGCTCCTGCCCACGTTCGGACGCGACGGCGACGCCACGCGGGATCAGTACGCCGCCCTACCTGCCGCGCTGGCAGCGGCGGGAGTGCCGCTGACGCCGGGCGACGGGCCGGTGATCTCCCGCTTCCCGATCTGGCTGGCCGACACGACCCGCGTCCGGACGCTGGCCCTGCCCGACGAGCCTCCGGAGGCCGTGCTGGACCTTGCCCGGGCCTTTCCCGGGACAACCCTCGTGATCGCGGCGCCGGGCAACGACGAACTGTGGCCCGGGATTGCCGCGACCGACCCGATCGGGATCCAATGCTTCAAGCCCGTGCCCCTGGTGGGTCCGCCCTCCGGCGTCCTCGACGACCTCCGGGTCTTTCGGATCACCTGTCCGTGACGCCTCGGCCCGGTGCTGGTCTGACCGACGGGTGGGCACCGTATACTCGGGCCGCATGAACGGCGATCGCCCGGTCACCGCTGATATCCGGCGCCTGATCGTGGACGCGCAGGAGGCCGAGCGCGCGCGGCTCGCCCGCGAGGTCCACGACGGCCCCGCCCAGGCCCTCTCCAATGCCATCCTCCAGATCGAGATCGTGGAACGCCTGATGGCGCGCGATCCGGCCCTGGCCGGAGCCGAACTCCGCCTCCTGCGCGACGTGCTCCGGCGTGAGCTCGGCGATGTCCGCGAGTACGTCAGCCAGCTCCGACCCCACATCCTGACCGACCAGGGCCTGTCCGCCGCGATCCGCGACAACGCCGATCAGGTCGGTGGGATCCTGGGTATCCGGATCATGCTGGACCTGGATCCCGTGATCGACACGCTGCCTGATTCGGTCGACATGGTGGTGCTCCGGATCGTGCAGGAAACCCTCCAGAATGTCCGCAAGCATGCCCAGGCTACGCGCGTCGCCATCCGGGCGGCCCGCGACGGCGATGACGTCGTGGTGGAAATCCATGACGACGGCCTGGGTTTCCGGCAGTCCGGTGCCAAGAAGGCCAGTCACCGGACATTCGGCATCCAATTCATGGGAGAGCGCGCAGAATCGATCGGCGCGCGTTTCGAAGTACGATCTCAGCCGGGTGAAGGCACCACCGTGCGCCTGGTCATCCCGGGGGGAGCAGAGGAGAGCACATGAGCGCGATGGAGTACAGCGGCCCCGAGCGCCGTCGCCGACCGGGAGAAGACCGGACCCGAATCCTGATCGTGGACGACCACGTCCTCTTCCGCGTCGGCATCGCCCAGATCCTGTCCAAGGAGAACGACCTCGAGGTCGTCGGCGAAGCCGAGGATGCCCGGACCGCCATGGAGGCGGCCCTCGAGACCTCGCCCAATGTCATCCTGATGGACCTCTCCCTGCCAGCGCCCGGTGGGATCGAGACGACCCAGCGGATCAAGCGCGAGCTGCCCTCTGTCCTGATCATCGTTCTCGCCGCCCAGGAGGACGAGGACGCCCTCTTTGACGCGATCAAGGCCGGCGCTGCCGCGTTCATTCTCAAGGACATCAGCCCGGATGACCTGATCAACGTGATCCGGCGCGTCTCGAATGGCGAGTACCTGATCAACGACACGGTCTTTGCCAAGCCGTCCGTGGCGTCGCGGGTGCTCAAGGAGTTCCGGGAACTCGCGATCTACGGCCAGGACGCCCAGCCGATCTTCGCCCCGCTCTCCCCACGGGAGGTCCAGATCCTGGACAACATCGCCCAGGGCATGACCAATAAGCAGGTCGCCTACACCCTCACGATCAGCGAGCAGACCGTCAAGAACCATATGAGTTCCATCCTCCGCAAGCTCTCGGTGAACGACCGAACCCAGGCCGTCGTCTACGCGATGCGCCAGGGCTGGATCAAGATGCCGGACGACTGAGCCGTCATTCGGTTCGGTCGACCCCATCGCCCATGACGACGCCCTCCGAGGTTGCCGACGAACTGCTGGCCGAGGCGGCCGCCCTCGATCGCGAGATCGAGGAGATCGACATGCTCGTCGCCCAGGCCAGGACGGAGGCCGCGCGTCACGAAACCCGGCGAACCGCGGCGACCGACAAGCTGGCGAAGCTTGACGCGACCGGAACGGCCAGGGAGGCCGTTGAGCTCGCCAACCAGGTCGTCACCCTGACCCGGCGGGCCGCCCTGATGGATGCGCAGCTCGAGATCCTCGAGGGCAAGAAGCGATCATCCGCTCGGCTCAAGGAGTCCTTCAGCGCGGGCGCCGAGAAGGTCCTCGCAATCGAGGCGGGTGGCCAAGCCAGCACGACGTCGGGTAGCGGCTCGCGGTCGGCATCGGGCATCGGCTCGCGGTCGGCGTCGGGGGGCGGCTCGCGGTCGGGGTCGGAGCCGGGGTCGGGCTTCGCTGCGACGGACGTCGATGACGACGCGATGGCTCCGGCCGTCTCGCGCCTCGTCCTGGCGGCCCAAGAGGACCTTCGTCGTGAGATCGCCCGATCGATGCACGACGGACCCGCCCAGAGCCTCACGAACATCGTCCTCCAGGCGGAGATCGTGGAGCGCCTCGTCCGACAGGATCCGAAGCTCGCGGAGGGCGAGGTCCGCTCCCTCGTTGCCATGGTCCAGTCCACCCTCGAGGCCACCAAGGCGTTCATCTTCGATGTCCGACCGATGGTGCTGGACGACCTCGGGCTCGTGCCAACGCTTCGTCGCGCCGCCCGTGATCGAGGACAGCGGGCGGGCCTCACGGTGGCGTTCGAATCGATCGGCGTCGATCGGCGTCTGGCCACCGAGATCGAGAGCGCGACCTTCCGGATCGCCGACGACGCGCTCGCGGCGTACCTGGCCGAGAAGCCGGACCAGGCATCACTCACGATCGATTGGGGCGATGCGCTGGTCCTGACGCTGCGGGCGTCGCGCACGCCCAAGATGGTTCCGCCGCTCGATATCCCCGACGAGAGCGAGACGCTCCCACCTGCCCTGCTCGAGATGGTGGCGGAACGCCGAAAGCAGTACGAGGCCGCGGTCGAGGTGGCTCGCGCATCTGCGCAGGTCAAGCTGCCGGCCCGGCTGCTGCGTGAGCTCAGACAGCGCGGCGAGACGTTGGGCATCGGGCTGGAGATCATCGAGGATGGCGGGGGCGTGCGGCTCTCGACGGCCATGTCGCCTGGCCCCGAAGTTCCCGCGCCCGACTGACCGGGATCCTCCACGGGCTGCAGCGATCCGTCGGTCCTGGTACGAAAGTACTCTATGCAGGAACCAGGCGCGTTGGCTACGTTGCCACGGTGGGCGACCGCTTGGTCCCGACCGTCATCGGCCTGGAGGCGAGAACAGCCATGGCAAGCATGCATGCATTCCTTGCTTCGTTTCGCAACGAAGAGGAGGGCCAGGGCCTCGCGGAGTACGCGCTGATCCTCGCCCTGATCGCGATCGTCGCGATCGTCGCCCTCATCTTCCTCGGTGGAGAAATCAGCAAGATCCTCAGCACCGTCGGCACGTCGGTCTGACCGCCGCCGACACCTCCGTTCGGAGATTCATGACGGCCCCCGATGACGGGGGCCGTCGTTCCGTTGGGGGGGTCCCATGACCTCTGGTGTGGTTGACACCCGGCCGGTCCGACCCTATGTTGGGCGCCGCCTCCGCTTCGTCGGAGAGTTCGGACAGGAAAGGGGGTGTCCAAACCAATGTCATTCTTCTCTGCTCTTATCGCTTCGTTCCGCAATGAGGAGGAGGGCCAGGGCCTCGCGGAATACGCGCTGATCCTCGCCCTGATCGCCATCGTCGCGATCGTCGCCCTCATCTTCCTCGGTGGAGAAATCAGCAAGATCCTCAGCACCGTCGGCAAGTCCGTCTAGGCGGTACCCACTTCGTCTGTGATGCGAACCGCCGAGCCCGTCCTGGGCCGGCGGTTCGTCGTTTCGCAGGCCCGGTAGCAGATACTCGGGCAGAAGGGAGGTGAACGCAGATGCTCTTCAAGTTCCTCGGATGGGCCCGTGGCTTCGTCCATGGAGGACAGGAGGGACAGGGCCTCGCAGAATACGCACTCATCCTTGCTCTCATCGCCATCGTCGCCATCGTCGCCCTGCTCTTCCTCGGTAGTCAGATCAGCGACAAGCTGAGCACCGTCGGAAACGCCCTCTAAGGTCCACCCCCGTCACGATCCCAACGACCCGTCCGCCGGATGGGTCGTTGCGTTTTCAGGCATCCGGATGTCGCCTGCGCCAACCTTGCGGCAGACCTTGCGTCACGCGGCGAATCCTGCCGGAACCTACCAGTGGTACTGGGCCATTGGTATAGTCGCGCAGCACCGGAGCGGTGCTAGAGTGGTGCCACCTGTCACACCGCCTACTCGGGGGAGGTCGTTCCTTGAAGCGCTCCAATCGGCTAGTTCTGCTCATCGGCGTCTTTCTCGCGGCATTGGCGTTCGTCTTCGTCATCATCCTGCTCAACGGCGGGGGTGGTGGGACGAGTCCCAACGCGAGCGCGCCGCCGGCCAACGTGGCGACCGTCATCGCCGCGCGAGACGTGTCGCTGGGCGTGACCCTGACCAAGGACATGCTCAAGACGCAGGAGCTCGCTCCCGACGTGCGTCTTCCGGGAGCCTTCGGAGACCCGAGTCAGGTCGTTGGCAGTGTCACCCGAGCAGAGATCAAGGCCGGCCAGCAGATCACCCCAGTGATCTTTGCCGAGCAGTCCGGTGCGAACCTCCAATGTCCTCCCGGATTCACGTGCATGGCGGTCCAGGTTGACCAGGTGTCCGGTGTCGGCACGCTCGTGAAGACGGGCGACTACGTGGACCTCGTGGTCCAGGTGAGCCCGGCCAGCTTCCCCCTCAACTACTTCGTCAACCCGCAGGTCACCGGCCTCGCGGCCCCACTCAACGATCCGACGAGCGTGAAGGTCCTCCTCCAGGGCCTCCAGGTGGTCTCGACGGGGCGTCGTGCCGCCGACATGGGTCATCGTCCCGGGTCCCAGCCCGAGCCCGTAGCGGCTGCGTCAGTCAGGGGTTGACACACCACGTCATGAGCGACCGCATCAAGGTCCTGATCGTCGACGACATCCGAGAGACGCGCGACCACCTCTCGAAGCTGCTCAGCTTCGAGACGGACATCGACGTCGTGGGTGTCGCCGCGTCCGGAGCCGAGGCGATCGAGCAGGCTGTGGCGCTCGTGCCCGACGTGGTGCTGATGGACATCAACATGCCGGACATGGACGGCATCGCGGCAACCGAGTTGCTCGCGGCGAAGTGCCCATCTGCGTCCGTGGTGATGATGTCCGTTCAGGGAGAGGCGGACTACCTGCGCCGCTCCATGCTGGCAGGCGCTCGCGAGTTCCTGGTCAAGCCCTTCAGTTCCGACGAGCTCAACGCTTCCATCCGACAGGTGTGGACGCGCGAGCGGGACAAGATGTCCCGGATCGGGATCGCGGCCGCGGCGGTACCCCAGAAGGCGATCGGGTCGAGCGAGCAAGCGGGCCAGGTCGTGGCCGTGTTCAGCCCCAAAGGCGGCGTCGGCAAGACCACGGTCGCGGTCAATCTCGCGGTCGCTGCCGCGTCACTCGGCAACACGCGCGTGGCGCTCATGGACGGCTCGTTCCAGTTCGGCGACGTCGGGGTGCTGCTGAACCTGAACCCCAAGAACAAATCCATCGCCGACCTCGTGCCCGAGCTCGATGCCGGGGAGATCGAGTCGATCGACACGTTCATCATCGATCACTCCTCGGGAGTCCGGGTCCTGCTCGCCCCGCCGTCACCGGAGGCGGCCGAGCACGTCACGGCAAGCCACGCCAAGCGCGTGGTCGAGAAGCTCCGCGCGGAGCACGACCTCGTCGTCATCGACTGCCCTGCGACGTTCAACGACGCAACCCTCGCCGTGCTCGACGCGGCGGACATCATCCTGACCATCGTCAGCCTGGAGATCACGAGCATCAAGAACATGCGCCTGTTCATGGAGGTCGCGGAGCAGCTCGGCTACGGGGCGGACAAGCTCCGCATCGTCCTGAACCGGGCCGATGCGGCCCTCGGCATTCGCGTCTCGGATGTCGAGAATTCCATCGGGCGCAAGGTACAGCACACCATCGTCAGCGACGGCCGGAGCGTGGTCTACGCGCTCAATCGCGGCGTGCCGTTCTTCCTGAGCAATCGCGAGGCCCAGGTCTCGCAGGACATCCTTCGACTGGCGACCGCGATCGTCGGCTCGGAGAGTCCGGTTGCTGTGGCGGAAGCGGCCACGACCGCCAAGGCGGCAGCGAAGAAGTCGCTGTTCGCGTGGCGGTGAATAGCATGACAACGCGGCCCTCGGGGGCGAGGAAGGGGTGCTGGGGATGTCCCTGCTGAAGCGAATTGAGAGTGCGCGACCGGGCCAGGAGTCCGGCGATGGCCCGAGCGTGCCGGCATCGTCCGGACCGCCCGGCGGCCCGACGCCGCCCCCTGCATCGTCGCCCCGCCTCTCGTCCCAGGCACCCATCCGCGAGTCCTTCCGTGACGTCAAGTTCCGGATCCAGAGTCGCGTCATCCAGGACCTCGATCCCAAGCTCGATCTCTCCAACCAGGTGGAGGTCCGGCGTCAGATCGAGGAGATCTTCGGCAAGGTCATCGACGAGGAGGGCCTGGCCCTCACTCGCGCCGAACGCGTCCGGATGCTCGAGCAGATCACCGACGAGATCATCGGCCTCGGCCCGCTCGAACCGTTGCTCCGTGACGAGTCGATCACGGAAATCATGGTCAACGGTCCACGCCAGGTCTACATCGAGCGTGCCGGCAAACTCGAACTGACGAACGTCGTCTTCCAGAACGACGATCACGTGATGCGGATCATCGACCGGATCATCGCCCCGATCGGTCGCCGCGTTGACGAGTCGTCGCCGATGGTCGACGCCCGCCTGACGGACGGTTCTCGCGTCAACGCGATCATTCCGCCCCTCTCACTCGTCGGTCCCGTCATCACAATCCGGAAGTTCGCGGCCACCCCCTTCACCGTGGACGACCTGATCCGCTTCGGCACCGCGACCCCCGAGATGTTCGAATTCCTCCGGGCCTGCGTCGAGGCGCGCCTCAATGGCTTCGTCTCCGGCGGCACCGGGTCCGGCAAGACGACCACCCTGAACGTGCTCTCATCGTTCATCCCGAACGACGAGCGGATCGTGACCATCGAAGATGCCGCCGAGCTCCAGCTTCGCCAGGAGCACGTGGTGACCCTCGAGTCGCGCCCACCCAACATCGAGGGCAAGGGCGCCATCCCGATCCGGGAGCTCGTTCGCAACGCGCTCCGCATGCGACCCGATCGGATCGTCGTTGGGGAGTGTCGTTCCGGAGAAGCCCTGGACATGCTCCAGGCCATGAACACGGGCCACGACGGCTCCCTGTCCACGGGCCACGCCAATACCCCCCGCGACATGCTGTCCCGCCTCGAGACGATGGTCCTCATGGCCGGCGTGGACCTCCCGGTTCGCGCCATCCGCGAGCAGATCGCCTCGGCCGTGGACATCATCGTCCACCAGGCCCGCCTCAAGGACGGCACCCGACGGATCACCCACATCACCGAGGTCCAGGGCATGGAGGGTGATGTCATCGTCATGCAGGACGTCTTCGTGTTCGAGCAGACCGGCGTCATCGACGGGAAGATCCAGGGCCGCCTCAAGCCGACCGGTATCCGGCCGAAGTTCGTCGAGCGATTCGAAGCCCAGGGCATCCACCTGCCGCAAGCCGTCTTCGGGTTCTAGGGAAGACGGAGGGAAGCGTCGAAGTGAACGGCCTCACGCTCGTCGTCGCCGGCATCGCGGCCGTGGCGATCATCCTCATCGCGATCGGCGTTGCGTCCAGCGGGAGTACGGCAGGCGTGACCGCGCGCCTCGAGCGCTATGCCTCGGGTCGTCCGGACAAGGGGAAGGCGAAGCCGGAGGGACTGGCCGAGCTGATCGCCCAGAGCACCGCGCTGGCCACCCTCAACAAGGCGGTCGAGGAGCGGGATTTCGGGGCGAATCTCGCCCGCGAGCTCGCCCGGGCCGACCTGAAACTGAAGGTCTCCGAGTACCTCGTGATCTGGGCCGCCACGACCGTCGGCACGCCCGTCGTGTTCTTCGTCCTCGGCTTCGTGGTGACAAGCCTGCAGAGTCCGATCGCCCTCCTCGGCGGCGTGATCCTGGGGTTCTTCGCTCCGCGGATCTGGCTGAATCGTCGGAGGTCTGGTCGCCTCAACGCCTTCAACAAGCAGCTCCCGGACACGATCACGCTGGTCGCGAATGCGTTGCGGGCCGGATCGTCGTTCCTGCAGGCGATCGAGCTGGTCGTCCGCGAATCCAGGCCGCCGATCTCTACGGAGTTCAGCCGCGTGATCCGTGAGGTCAACCTCGGCCTGCCGTTCGACGCCGCGATGGAGAACATGGTTCGCCGCATGAAGTCTGAGGACTTCGAGTTGATGGCCACCGCGATCAACATCCAGCACTCCGTCGGTGGCAACCTTGCCGAGATCCTCGACTCGATCGCCTACACGATCCGCGAGCGCGTCCGGATCAAGGGCGAGATCCGGACCTTGACGGCCCAGCAGCGCCTGTCCGGCTACGTGGTGGCCGGCCTGCCGTTCGGCCTGGCGGCCTTCATCTATCTCGCCGCCCCGACTTTCTTCGATCCGATGTTCGATGCGAAGGTTGCGGTAGGCGGACTGCCGGCCGGGATCATCATCCTTGGCGTCGGCCTCCTCATGATGATGATCGGCTTCTTTGCCATCCAGAAGATCGTGGACATCGAGGTCTAGCGCGATGCCCCTCGCAATCACCGTCGCCGTCGTCGCCGCGATCGCCATCCTGCTGATCGCGTACGGGCTTGCCGGCTCCGGGTCCGTGGATCCGGTCCAGGCCCGACTCACCCAGCTCGGCTCGATGCAGGCGAAGAACCTGGAGGAGCTGGAGCTCCAGCAACCCTTCTTCGACCGGACCGTCAAACCGCTCGCCGGACGCCTTTCCTCGAGCGTGGCACGGATCACGTCGTCCAACTTCAGCGAGCGTACAGAGAAGCGGCTCGCGCTGGCCGGCAACCCCGGCGAGATGCGGACCGGCGACTGGCTGGGCATCAAGGCGATCGGGGCGATCGCGACATCCGGCATCCTGTTCGTGGTCTTCGGACTTCTCGGCCAGAACTTCTTCGGCGGCATCGTGATCGGAGTGTTGGGCCTCGGGATCGGCTACATCCTGCCCGAATTCTGGTTGAGTGGACGCGTCAAGAAGCGTCAGAAGCTCGTGCTTCTCCAGATTCCCGATGCCCTCGACCTCCTGACGATCTCCGTTCGCGCCGGCCTCGGTTTCGACGCGGCCCTCGGCAAGGTCGTCGAGAAGATGAAGGGGCCGCTCATCGACGAGTTCCGTCGAGCGCTGGCGGAGGTCCGGGTCGGCAAGGTGCGCCGCGAGGCGCTCCGCGACATCGTCCCGAGGACCGAGGTTCAGCCGCTGACCAACTTCATCGGCGCCATCATCCAGGCCGAGCAGCTGGGCGTGTCGATCTCCAAGGTCCTCCAGGTCCAGTCCGAGCAGCTCCGCATCGAGCGACGCCAGCGGGCCGAGGAACAGGCGGCCAAGGCGCCGATCAAGATGCTGTTCCCGCTCGTGGGCTGTATCTTCCCCGCCCTGTTCATCGTCATCCTTGGACCGGCCATCATCCTGATCATCGGCAACCTCGGCAACACGGGCGGTTAGCCGCGCGTGGAGCCGGGCGTGGAGCCGCGCACAGAGCCGCGCCCAGAGCCGCGCCCAGAGGCGCGCAACCTGACCCGCGACACACTCGTCGCCGAACGTCTTGAACATGCGGAAAGCCTGTGGACCCGCTTCATGGGCCTCATGGGCCGCGCGTCACTGGAACGCGGGTCTGGTCTCTGGCTTGCCGGCACGAACGGCATCCACATGTTCTTCATGCGGTTTCCGATCGACGTGGTGTTCCTCGGCAAGCCCGGACCGGATGGCGGGCGGGCCGTCCTCGCGACACGACCGGCGGTCCGACCATGGGTTGGCCTGGTACCCCTGGTGCGCGGGGCAGACGGTTGCCTTGAGCTCCCCGTCGGGACGATCGCCGCGTCGGGCACCGAGCGCGGAGACGTGATCAGGATCTCCTGATCACGCAGGGAGGCTCTGCCACGATATGCAGAACGAGGGCCCGATGCCCGGGGTCGCGGCGGGGTTGATAGCGGACGACAGCGGCGAGCGGTGGCCGCGACCCTCGCCGGCGCTGCTGGCGCTCGCGGCAATCGGTGCCGTCCTGCTGATCGTCGTCGCGTTCACGGCCTGGCCGATCTTCGGCGACGAGCAGGCCACTGGGGCGCGGCCGAGCGCCTCATCGCCGGCCAGCCTCTGTACGACGTCAACGCGCCCGCAAACGAGCCGTATGCCTTCTGGTATCCACCGATCATTGCCCAGGTGCTGGCGCCGTTCACGCTCGTGTTGCCGCCCCTCGCCTTTACGATCCTCTGGACCGCAGCCCTGGTCGTCTGCCTCTGGGCGCTCGCCGACCGCAACGTGTTCGTGGCGCTCGCCCTGATTGCATTCCTCCCGGTGGCCCTCGAGCTCCGGGTGCGCAACGTCCACCTGGTGGTGGCCGTCCTCGTGGTGCTCGCCATCCGCCGCTCGTGGGCATTCTGGATCCCTGCCGCGGCGCTGAAGATCGCCCCGGCGATTGGGCCCATCTATCTGCTGGCCGCGGGTCGGCGCAGAGAGGCGCTCCTGACGGCGGGTGCAGGGTTCGCGGTGCTCTTCCTGAGCGTCGTCATCTCACCCGCGGCGTGGGTCGACTTCCTCCGCATCGTGTCTGACCGGGCCGGGTCCGACACCGCAGGTCTGCCGGGAGTCCCGTATCTCGCGAGGCTGGCGGCAGGGTCGCTGGTCGCCGTCCTTGCCGGACGGCGTGGCGGTCGGGTCGGTGAAATCGGGGTCGTGATCGCGATCATGGTCGCCAACCCGACCCTTTGGCCGAACTCCTTCAGCCTCCTCCTCGCCGTCGTCCCGTTGGCCCGGGCGTGGTACCGGGAACGTGGTCTGGCCGCCGCTCCCGGGTGATTCACGGATAAGGGGCAGCGTCGGGCCGCGTACGTCCGCGGCCAGTGGCCCGCGTGACCATTCGTCGATGGCGAACATCGGGGGCTTCACGAAGAGGTTCAGCGCCGCTGCCGGGCTGGTCCTGGATTTCGCGTTGCCCGCGACGTGTGCCGGTTGCGGGGTCGAAGGGGACGCATTGTGTGCCCAATGTGAGCCGGCGCTCGACGCCCGCCTCGCCCTCGCGCCCGGGATCCCCGTCGGCCTGCCCGGCGAAGTCCCCGCGCCGCTCGTCCAGGTGGAGTGGTGCGCATCATTCAGTGGCGTGACCCGCCGAGCTCTGCACGCACTCAAGTACGGCGGTGAGCGCCGTATTGCTGGTCCGGCCGGCCGTGCCGTGGCCCGCCGCTGGGCTCGCGCCGGTGCGGGCGGCGACGTCATGGTCCCCGTTCCCGCTTCCGCCGATCGCATCCGGGACCGCGGCTACGATCAGGCGGCCCTGATCGCCCGGGAGGCGAGCGCACATCTCGGGTTGCCGGTTCGCGACGATCTACTCGAGCGGGTGCGTCACACGATCGCCCAATTCGACCTCGATCGGACCTCCCGGGGACGCAATGTCCGCGGAGCGTTCCGCGTGCGGCCCGGCGCGCGGCTGCCACCCGGCGTCGGGCCGAGCGGCACTCCCTGGATCGTCCTGGTGGACGACGTGCTCACCACCGGCAGCACGCTCTCCGCGTGCGCCACGACGCTCCTCGACGCTGGCGCGTGCGCGGTCTCGGCCATCACCGTGGCGAGGAAGCGCTGAAGGGCGGCGCAACGGCCCGAATGAGGCCCAATGGGGCCGCACATTCCCGATTGGGCCCGAGTGGGGCCCGAATGAGGTCAGAAGGGCCCCGAACGGGCAGCGAAGGAACCGAATGGCTCGTACGGGGGTAGAACGCGCCCGAATGGAGACGCGTGGGGCCCGAACGGAGCCGCATGGGGCTCGGGATATACTCGACGGACGGGGCGTGAATGGGCGTTCGCCCTTCAGACGCCGATGAGCGCCGACCACAGATGAACCGTGTCGAGCTCGGGAGGTCCAACGGTGAGAACCATCGTCAAGGGCAAGAACTTCGACGTCCACGACAGCGACCGCGCCTACGCCGAACGCAAGTTCGCCCGGTTGGAGCGGATACTGGACGAACGTAGCGACGCCCTGGTGGAGCTCTCGCTGGAGCAGCATCGGAGCACGGACGACTCCCACATCGTCGAGGTCACTCTCACGATCGACGGGCGCGTCCTGCGGGGGCGCGCAGCCGCGGCAACCCACCGGGCGGGCATCGATGAGGTGCTCGACAAGGTCGAGCGGCGCGCCGTCGACTTCAAGGAGAAGCCCCGCGTCCGGGCTCGACCCGTCCAGGAGAAGGCCATCATGCGGGCCCTGGCGGACGGCGATTCGGACGGCCCGAAGGCGCGGAGGATCGTCAAGGTCAAGCGCTTCGACATCGAGCCGATGTTCGAGGAGGACGCCGCGGTCCGCATGGACGAACTCGACCATGACTTCTTCGTCTTCGTGAACGCCGAGGATGAGCGCGTCGCCATCCTGTACCGGCGGCGGGACGGTGATCTCGGACTCATCGAACCGGGGATCAGCGGCCGCTGACGTGGAACCGCGGGGCCGGCGTTGAGGCAGCGCGAGGGGCAGGATCCTCGGCGAAGCCGATGGGCGCGAATCGGGTGGGGGAACCGGGGCGCGTGAGTCGCCGCTGACTCGGGGCGCGTGATCCGGCGCGGAAGGGCTGGAATCGTCGCGGTTTCCTGGCCTGTGCTCGTCGGGGGAGCACTACCCGGGTTCTTCGAGTCACTTCGGCCGGCCGTGCCGCGGCTCGGCGGCCGGTCCCGCATGGACCGAACTCGAACAACGGCGAGGACATCGTCCGGACGGCTGATTCGCGCCGCTGAGATCCGGATAGTGCTCCTCGCAGGAGCAGAAGCCAGGATATTGGCGATTCTGGGCACCGTTATGAGTGACCGCGCGGCAGCGCGCTCGGGCACGGCGGCAGCGCGCCCGGGCACGGCGGCGCCGGCAGCGCGCTCGGGCGGACGGGCCGACCGCGCAGCAGCCCGCGTGGTGCGGCAGATCGCGGCGCCGCTAGCGACGCGGCACGGATCGCTGATAGCCCGTCCTGTCGCGACGGGCAAGCTTGAGGTCGACGAGCGCTCTGCGGATGGTCGCAACATCGGGATGCCAGAGAGCCAGGCGCATGTTCAGGTCCCGCTCGTGCACAGTCTCGTTCGGGTCCGGGAGGACCTCCTCCAGGAGATACCTGTAGATCACGAGCTTCTTCCGCTCCCGCGCCGGGATGGACACGAGCCGACCAGCCCGGATGAATGCACGAATGACGCGCGCCTCGAAATCGGGATGATCCGGTTCCCAGGCCGGTGGCGCGAGCGCGGTGACGTCATGGCCCGGTGGTGCGGAAGGATCGTCGCCGGCGAGGGTGGTGCCATTGCCGCTCGAGGCCATGGCACCATCACCCATGGACGTGGTCGGTGCGTCATGAGGCATGGCCGGCATCGTACGATGTCCCGGTGCTTCCACCTGACCATCGGCGACGATTCCGTCGAAACAGGTCGAAGATCCCTGCCCGCGATCGGGGCCGCATGCCTGAAACGCCGAAACTTGGGCCCCCGCCGCGTGCCTGAAACGCCGAGACTTGGGCTCCGGCGCCGGGTGCCTGAAACGCTGAATCCTGGGCTCCCCACTCGGAGCACGGACGCTGCCTGCGCCACGATCGGGGCCGCGTGCCCGAAACGACGAGTCTCGGGCTCCCCACTCGGACCGGCAGGCCCGAGGCTCCGAGCGCGGTGCCACGAGGGTCCGAGCGCGGTGCCAAAGGGTCCGGAGCGACGTGCCCGAGGCGTCGCGTCCTTTGGCCGAGGTCCGGGCCGCATGCGTGAGGCTCCGGGCCCTGTGCCGGTTGACCACAAGCACGAGGCCGGCGCGTGACCGTCCCTCGCAGTCCTGTTCGCCAGGCTGGCCGCGGAGGGCCACTCGAGTCCGGTCGAGATCAGGTGGAGGGCACTCGCATCGTCCCGGACGAGATGCAGGTCGGGCGCCGGCCGGTCCTCCCGACCGGGTCGGGCGGCGGGTCGGGCGGCGGATTCGACGGCGGGTCGGGCGGCGGATTGGACGACGCGGGTCCTCGGTCGCGTCTCGGGCGGACGGTTCACGCCCTCTACGAGCGCGACCGCGTCGTGCTCCTGGTGCTCCTCGCGCTCGCAGCGCTGGCCCGCCTCCCCGGCCTGGCCGGTCGCGGCGACTTCGACGGTGATCAGGGTCACGACATGCTGGTCCTGCTCCGCCTCGTCCGTGACGGGCAGATCCCGCTCCTCGGTCCGCCCACCTCGATCGGCAACTTCCACCACGGCGCGGCGTACTACTACCTGCTTGCTCCATTCGCGTGGTTGTCCGGAGGGGATCCCCTCGCGGTCCTGTTCGAGATCGCCCTCTTCGGCATTGCCGCCGTCGGTGTCACCTGGTGGCTGGCAAGGGCCATCGGCGGTCGCACGGCGGGCGCCATCGCGGGGTTGTTGCTTGCCGTCTCGCCCGCCGCGGTCGAGGAATCGACATTCATCTGGAACCCGAATCCCATACCCTTCTTCGCGGTCGTGTCGCTCGCCGCAGCGTGGCACGCGCGGGCCACGGGCCGGGCCCGGTGGTCGACGCTTGCCGTGGCGAGTGCGGGTATGGTCGTGCAGCTGCACGTCCTTGGCATCGTGTTCCTGCCTCCGATCGTCGCCCTGGGTATCGCAGAAGCGGCGCGCGCCTCGAGGGCCGGAGATTTCGCTCGGGTCCGGGCGACCATCGCGTGCCTCGTGGCCGGGTTCGCGGTCGTTCTGGTCCTGTTCGTGCCGCTGATCGTCCATGAGCTTCAGACCGACTTCCTCGAGACGGACCGCGTCATCGAGTACCTCCGGTCGGGGGGCGGTGGCGGGAACCTTGACCCGATCGAGCGCCTCGTCTTCACGGGCCTTCGGATCATCGGCTGGCCGCTCGTGGGGCTCGTGACTTCTGCGCCGTTCGCCGCGATCCTGACCGTCAGCGTGGCGCTCGTCCTGGGGATCTGGCTGATGATCGGCGGTCGCGGGGAGCAGCGGTCCGCCGCACGCTGGCTTGGGTTCACGGTCCTCTGGACGGCGAGCGCGCTGTCCGTGCTGGCGCCATCGCTGCAGACCGTGGTTATCGGACTTCCCAATGACCACTATCACGCATTCATGGACCCGGTGGTCGTGATCCTCGTGGCCCTCTCCATGCGATCCTTGGCTGCCGGTAGCGGACCCGAGGCGATCGTCGACCGCGCTGCCCGCCTCCTGGCCAGTGTCGCCCTGGTGGCCCTGGTGGCCCTCGATGTCAGCCGCTGGCCGCCGGAAACGCAGTCGAACGGTGGATGGCCTGCCGCGAAGGCAGCCGGCGAACGGATCGTCGCCGCGGCGCCGGGCGTGACATTCGATGTCAGGAGTGTCCCGGACTTCAAGTCGGCCGAGGGCATCGGCTTCCCGATCATCGCGGCCGGTGGGTCGGCACGAATCTCGATGGGTGTCGAATCAGCGAGTCTCCCGCTGGTCGATGGCGCGGACATCGTGATCGTCTGCGACCGGCTCTTTGAGGAGGTCCTTGGCGAGTCTTGCGGCGGGCCGGCCGAGAGGAGCCTGCTCGGCCGACTCACATCGAACGATGCGACCGGGGGGCAACCAGTCCTCGTTGAACAGTTCGATGCTTCGCCCCGAACGTCCGTCTCGATCTACCGCCGCTGAGGTCGCGCCCACGGCTCTCTGGCATCTGCCTCCCCTGTGTCGATGTCTCGCGGCAGAAGCTCCCGCGGGTCGAGGTCTCGCGGCGGGAGCTTCCGCGGGTCGAGGTCGCGCCGCATGAGCTCCCGCACGTCGGTCGCTCCCTGGCCACTCACGGCGGTTGCCACGTCGCCGGGCACGGCAGTCTCCGCCTGGCCACTCACGGCGGTCGCCACGTCGCCGGGCACGGCAGTCGCCGCCTGGTCACTCAGGGCCCCGAGGGCCGAACCACGCGGCGGTACCCCGAGCGCCGAGCGCCGGAATCGCGAATGCCGGCGCCCCGAACGCCGGCATTCGCTGCCCCCGAGACCCGGACGTGGAGGCATCCGAGCCGTGTGCCAAGAAGCAATCAGTACCGGTCCAAGGTCCGTCCCGGCTTTCGAGTCAATGTGGAGGCCCCGGATACCCGGGTCTGGACGCGACCGACCGGCCCGAGCCCGCCGGAGCGCGGAGGCAGATGCGCGTAGCCGAGTGGACGTGAGCCCACGGGCAGGGGTTCGATGCGCTGTGGACCGGCCTTCTGGGCGCGCTGTGGACCGGCCGACTGAGTTCGCTGTGGGCCGGCCGACTGGGTTCGCTGTGGACCGGCCGAGCCTCGGACGCAGTCAGGCGCCGAACTGCTGGTCGCGTCGTCGTCGTCCTCGTCGTCGCCGGTGTGGTCCCCGTCGAAAGCGTGTCCGTTCGTTCCGTTCCCGTTGGAAGCGGCGCCCCCGGGTTGGAAGACGCGTCCGAAGCGACGCATCCGGACGGCGAGGTAGTACTCCATGATCTGGCGGACCTGGCCCTCGCCCAGGGCCTCATCCGATCGAAGGCCGTACTCGACCCGGGCCGTGGGATTCTGGGAGCTGCTCGTCACCAGGCCGAGGTATCCGGCCGTATCGGCGTCGTCGCGGATCTCACGGAGCCCACGAGCCAGCGCCGTGGCCGTGCCCAGGGAGGGCATGCGATCGCCACGAATGAGTCGAGAGATCGTTGAATGATCCACGCCTGACTGCTGGGCGAGCTGTCGCTGGGACATCTTCTTCGCCTTGAGCTGGGCGCGGAGCCATTCGTTGAAGGCTCGGCCGGTCTGAGTGGTCATTGGTCCGTTCCAGACGCTCCAGTCGGGGCATCAAACGCAGATGCGCGATGTCTGGACTATCGGATGACTGGCCCCGAATCCCTATCACCCGTTCGTACCTCGATCAGGCGGACGGCCCAGGAACTCGAGGGCGGGTCTGGTGCCTTCCGCGTGGGTGCTGGTTGGTCGGTAGTACCGGGACCGTCAGGCCGCGGCCGATGGATATCTGAGCCCGGTGCCCCGCCGCTTGCCGGAGATCGAGTACGCGATGGTTCCCAGCACGATGACGGTCAGGACCGAGATCGTTCGATCCACGACCGTGATCGCCAGGGCCTCGGTCTGCGGCACGCCGTACACGAGTGTCAGGAGGCCCACCACGGCGCCCTCCACGAAGCCCAGGCCGGCCGGAGTGATGGGGATGGCGGTGAGAAGCGAGGCCGCAAGGGCGATGAAGAAGGCACCGCTGATACCCAGATGGACATCGGGCAGACCAAGGGCCTCCACCACGAGGTAGAGGCGAGTCGCCTCGGTCGCCCAGATGAGCCCGGTGATCAGCACGAGCCCGGGCACGGCACGCAGCCCGAGCGAGGCGAAGACGCCCTCCTCGAAGCGATCGTAGAACTCGACGAACCGGGCCGGGACCGGCAGCCGGACGATGATCCGACGGCCGAAGTTGCGGAGCGTCAGGAGCCCGATCGCGAGGACGACGACGAACACGATGCCGGCCGCGAACACGATCTGGACCTCGCCCGGCAGGCCGGACCGGAAGGACACGAAACCGGCCGCGAGGCCAAGCGTGACGATGGCGAACAGGTCGAGGACCCGCTCGATGAAGACGGTGCCGAAGGTCCGGGACAGCGAGACCGGGCTGTTGATCTTCAGGAGATAGGCCCGGTAGACGTCGCCCAGCTTGGCGGGGACGAGGCAGTTGACCAGCCACGACAGGAAGATGATCTCGCTGGCGTCGCGGACCGCGAGCGGATAGCCGGACCGTCGGACGAGGATCGCCCAGCGCAGGCCGCGTAGTGGGAAGCCGAGATAGAAGACCCCCAGGGCCAGCAGCAGTACGGCGAAGTTCGCGCCGAGGATCTTGTCCGGGAGCTCATCGAGGCGGAACCCCGGCAGGCTGCGCACGAAGAGGACGATCAGGATCAGCGGCAGGACGAGCGAGATGATCGTTCGCGGTTGGCGGAGCCGCCGGGAGAGCGACAGCTGCTCGACGGAGACGTCGGCCTCGGGCTCGCGGCTGATCATGGCCTTGGTCCCACGCGTACGCGTCCCCGACCGCGGGCCCGGTTGACGGCCTTCGCGACGGGCGTCACGAGGCGGACGTAGGCCGATGCGCGCCCCATGACCAGCTCCACTCCGGCCGCCAGGGCTTCCCGGAGACCGTCGGGCGAATTGGGAGATCCGGCGAGGACCGTGTAGGCGACCCCGACCTCGGTCGTCGTGTGGGCATCGGAGACGGCCACGCCCGCCACACCGACGGCGGCGGCCAGGTCCGCGGCGCGGGCATTGCCGTCCCCGAACATGAGCCGGGCGTTCCAGGTCTCGATCCAGTCGACCGTGCCGGCGAGGGCCTCGATGGCCCTCGGGCCGCCGTCCTTCGCCAGGGAGCCCCGGAATCGGTCGAAGGGATGCGGGATCCCGACCAGGCCACCCTGTCGGCGGACGGCCGCGATCGTGTCCACCGCGGACATGCCCGGCGGGACCGCCTCGGTCAGGAACACGGCAATGAGGTCGCCGTCTCGTGTTCGGATCTCCTCGCCCACCAGGATGGTCAGGCCGTCCGGTGCGACGGCGCGGGCGGCGAGGGCGCCGTCGATCCGATCGTGGTCCGTGATCGCGAGGTGCGTCAGCCCACGTCGCGCCGCCGCGGCCACGACGCTCGCTGGCGAGGCGAGCGAATCGAAGCTCGCCGACGTGTGGCAATGGAGGTCGAGGAACGGCCGGGGGTCGATCACCGGCCGGGCCGCGCCGCTACAGCGACTGGACGAGCGACTTCTTGAAGAAGCCGTAGTGCTTGAGGGCCTCACCCGTCCCCAGCGCGACGCAGTTGAGCGCGTTCTCGGCGACATGGCAGGGAACGCCGGTGACCTGGGTCAGGAGTTTGTCGATATTGCGGAGCAGCGAGCCGCCACCGGACATGACCATGCCTTTGTCGATGATGTCGGACGAGAGCTCCGGCGGGGTCTGTTCGAGGACGTGGCGGACGGCCGCCACGAGCTGCTGGAGCGGTGCCTCGATGGCTTCCATGACCTCGGACGAGGTGATCGGGATGGTGCGCGGCAGGCCGGCGATGAGATCGCGGCCGCGAACCTCCATGGTCAGTTCGCGCTCGAGCGGCAGGGCAGTCCCGATCGTGATCTTGACTTCCTCGGCGGTCCGCTCGCCGATCATCAGGTTGTACTTCTTGCGGATATAGGACGCGATGTGCTCGTCGAACTTGTTGCCCCCGACCCGCAAGGACGTCGAGACCACGATGCCGCCGAGGGCGATGACGGCGATTTCGCTGGTCCCGCCACCGATGTCGATGACCATGTTCCCGGATGGCCCGCTGATGGGCACGTTGGCCCCGATCGCGGCGGCCAGAGGCTCCTCGATCAGGTACGCCTCCTTGGCCCCGGCCTTGAGGGCCGCGTCACGGACCGCCCGCTTCTCCACCGAGGTCACGCCGGCCGGCACGCTGATCATGACCTCGGGCCCGCTGAACATGAACTTGCCGCCGGTCGCCTTGTTGATGAAGAAGCGGAGCATCGCCTCGGTGATGACGTAGTCGGCGATGACGCCGTCCTTCATCGGGCGAATGGCCGTGATGTTGCCCGGCGTCCGGCCGATCATCTCGCGGGCCTCTTCGCCGACCGCCCGGATGCGGTTCTCGTCATCGACCGCGACGACGGAGGGTTCCTGGATGACGATGCCCTTGCCCTCGACGTGAACGAGGACGTTGGCCGTGCCGAGGTCGATGGCGATCGTCATGGGGGTGTGACGGAATCCTCTTCCTGGACGCGCTCGATATTGGCGCCGAGATCCAGGAACTTCGCCTCGATGTTCTCATACCCACGCCGGACATGGTGTCCGCCGTGAATCGTGGAGGTTCCGGAGGCGGCCAGCGCCGCGAGGATGAGCGAGGCCCCGGCCCGCAGGTCGGAGATCTCGACGTCGGCGCCGGCGAGGCTGGTTGGCCCGTCCACGATGGCGTGGTGGGCGTCCGGCAGCTCGATGGCTGCTCCCATCTTGCGAAGCTCGATCATCCATTCCAGGCGGTCCTCGAAGATGGCTTCGTGGATCGTCGAGCGGCCGCTCGCCTGGGTCAGCAGCACGCTGGTGGGTGGCTGGAGGTCCGTGGCAAGCCCGGGGTACGGCGCGGTCTCGATCGCGGTCGGCCGATACTGGCCGGGCCCGACCTCGGTCGCGTCCACGGTCAGCGTGTCCCGCCCGCAGTCCACCACGACGCCCATCGACCCGAGAACCTGCACGAGCGCGTCGAGATGATCGCAGCGGGCCGATTCGAGCGTGACCCTGCCGCCGGTCATCGCGGCCGCGATGGCAAACGTCCCGGCCTCGATCCGGTCGGGCACCACGCGATGGTCGGCGCCCCGCAGGCGCTTCCGACCCTCGACCTCGATGGTGTCGGGGGACGTCCGCTGGACATCCGCCCCCATCTTGTTCAGGAAGTCGATGAGGTCGTCCACCTCGGGCTCCTGGGCTGCCGGATGGATCACCGTGTGCCCGTCGGCCAGGGTCGCGGCGAGCATCGCGTTCTCCGTGCCCATCACGGACACGAACGGGAACGTCACCGTGGCGCCGCGAAGGCGACCGGGAGCCTTGGCGTAGTAGTAGCCGTAGCGATAGGTGATGTCGGCGCCGAGCGCTCGCATCGCGTCAACGTGGAGGTCGACGGGGCGTCGCCCGATCCGGTCACCGCAAGGGTTGCTGATGATCACCTCGCCGAACCGGGTCAGGAGCGGGCCGAGAAGCATGAAGCTCGAGCGCATCTTCGCGGCCGCCTCGAGCGGCACGAACAGCCAGTCAACGTCACCGGCCGAGATCTCGTACGTGTTCGGCTGGGGATGATCCACCACGACCCCGATGTCCCGGAGGGTATCGCTCATCGCCCGGACGTCCTCGATCTCGGGGACGTTGGTGAGGCGGCAGCGCTCGCCGGTGAGCACGGCTGCGGCCAGGAGCTTGAGGGCCGCGTTCTTGGCGCCGGCCACGGTCACCGTTCCGTGAAGGGCGGTGCCTCCGGTCACCCGGAAGGCCTCCCGCGGAATGGGCTGCGGGACATACTCCCAGACGAATGGTCGAGGTTCAGCCACGTGGCTCCTACCCGCGGCGGCGGGGACCCTCGCGATGGCGTCGCTCGGCGACGCGCTGACGCAGCAGGGCCACCTGCAGCGCCGCCCGGGCCTGGGCCAGGTCGGCACCCTCGTGGAATCCGCCCTCGAGAGCCCGTTCGGCCTCGCGTCGCGCTTCAGCGGCACGCTCGAGATCGATGTCGGCGGCCATGTCGGCCATCTCCGCCATCACCACGACCTTGTCCGGCCGAACCTGGAGGAACCCGCCGGCGATGGCGAAGGTCTCGGTCTCCGCGCCCTTCCGGATCCGCAGCTCGCCGACGCCGAGCATCGAGACCAGTGGAGCGTGGTGTGGCAGTACCCCAAGCTCGCCTTCGCTGCCCGGCAGCAAAACGGCATCCACCGTGTCGCTGTAGGCCAGCTTCTCCGGCGTGACGATCTCGAGGAGGAGGGGCATCGGATCAGGCTTCCAGCTTGGCCGCGTTCGCGCGGACGTCGTCGATGGTGCCGGCGAGGAAGAACGCCTGCTCAGGCAGGGTGTCCACGTTGCCCTCGAGGATCTCCTTGAACGAGGCGATGGTGTCCTTGATCGAGACGTAGACGCCCGGGCGGCCGGTGAAGACCTCGCCCACGAAGAACGGCTGGCTCATGAAACGCTGCAGCCGGCGGGCTCGGGCCACGGTCGACTTGTCGTCCTCCGACAGCTCGTCGACGCCGAGGATCGCGATGATCTGCTCGAGATCCTGGTAGCGCTGGAGGACGCGCTGCGTCTCGCGGGCGACGTCGTAGTGCTCCTGGCCGACGACCAGGGGGTCGAGAACTCGCGACGTCGAGGTGAGCGGGTCGACGGCCGGGTAGATGCCGAGCTCGGCGATGCTCCGCTCGAGGCGGATCGTCGAGTCGAGGTGGCCGAAGGTCGTGGCCGGGGCCGGATCGGTGTAGTCGTCGGCGGGAACGAAGACCGCCTGGAGCGACGTGATCGAGCCCTTCTTCGTGGACGTGATCCGCTCCTGCAGGGCGGCCATCTCGGTGGCGAGGTTCGGCTGGTAGCCGACCGCCGAGGGCATCCGGCCGAGCAGGGCCGAGACCTCCGAGCCCGCCTGGGTGAAGCGGAAGATGTTGTCGATGAAGAGGAGGACGTCGCGGCCCTCCTCGTCGCGGAAGTACTCGGCCATCGTGAGGCCGGTCAGGCCGACCCGGAGGCGGGCGCCCGGCGGCTCGTTCATCTGGCCGAAGACGAAGGCCGTCTTGGCGATGACGCCCGACTCGGTCATCTCGTGGATGAGGTCGTTGCCCTCGCGGGATCGCTCGCCGACGCCGGCGAACACGGACACGCCAGCGTGCTCCTGGGCGACGTTGCGGATCAGCTCCTGGATGATGACCGTCTTGCCGACACCGGCCCCGCCGAAGATGCCGATCTTGCCGCCTTCCGGAAGGGGCAGATGAGGTCGATGACCTTGAGCCCGGTCTCGAAAACCTCGACCTCCGTCGACTGCTCGTCGAAGGCGGGTGCCGAGCGGTGGATCGGGAGGTTGTGCGGCGACGTGACGGCAGCCTTGCCGTCGATCGCGTGCCCGAGGACATCGAAGACGCGACCCAGGGTCGCCTCGCCGACGGGGACCGTGATCGGGTTGCCGGTATCGCGAGCGGCACCACCGCGTGGCAGGCCGTCGGTCGTCGTCATCGCGACCGTCCGGACCCAGTTGTTGCCGAGATGCTGCTGGACCTCGCAGACCAGGGGTTCCTGGCCTTCCCGCTCGAGCTCGACCGCGTTGTAGATCGCGGGGAGCTGCCCGGGCGGGAACACGATGTCGACAACGGCACCGGTGATCTGGATCACCCGGCCGGTCGCGGGAGCGGTGGCGGTCGCCATGGTTCTATCTGCCTCCTGTGCGCGCCGTCAGCGCGCCTGCGCGCCGGTCGCGATTTCGATCATTTCGCGGGTGATGTTCGCCTGGCGGACCTTGTTGTAGGCAAGGGTGTATTCCGCGATCAGGTCGTCCGCGTTTTCGGTGGCGTTCTTCATCGCGACCATGCGCGAGGATTCCTCTGAGGCCTTCGCCTCCAGCACCGCCTGATACAGGCGGGTGGCGACGTAGCGTGGCAGGAGCTGCTCCAGCACCGTGCCGGGATCCGGCTCGAAGATGAACTGGTTGCCGGGGATGCCCTCCGTGTCCTCGGTCGGCTTGATCGGCAGCAGCGGATCCAGCGTCGGGCGCTGGACCAGCGTCGACACGAAGCGGGGGAAGACGATGTCGATCTGGCCGAACTCGCCGTTGACGAACCCGTCCGTGATCAGCCGGGCGAGGGGAATGATGTCGGCGAACGCGGGCCGGTCGCCGAAACCGGCGAAGTGGGCCTCGAGCGGCACCCGGGAGCGGCGCATGGCGTCGCGGCCCTTGCGGCCGACGCTGACGACAGCGAGATCACCGGCGTGTTCGGTGATCGCGCGGGCCCCGTAACGGATGGTGTTCGTGTTCAGCGGTCCGGCGAGGCCGCGGTCGGAGGTGATGAGCACGATGAGCCGCTTGCCGTCGCGCCGATCGCCCAGGAGGGGGTGCTCCTGGTCCCCGAGAACGGCGGCGAGGTCGGCCAGGACCTCATCGATCTTCTCCGAGTACGGCCGCGCGGCGAGCGTCGCGTCCTGGGCGCGCTTCAGCTTGGAGGCGGCCACGAACTGCATCGCCCGGGTGATCTGCTTGATCCGCCCGACGTCGCGAATCCGACGCCGGATGTCCCTCTGGCTAGCCATGGGTCAGAGACCTCTGCCGCTCGCGGTTTCGAATGGTGGCGGCGTTCACGCCTGCGCGCCCGGGGCGGCGGCTGGCTCCGCCAAATACGACTGCCGGTCGTGGTAGGCACGAGATTGCCAGGTCGCCGCCCGGCAGCGGGCCGCCCCCGAGCACGATCTGTCCGTGGCGCGTGGCCCGGCCGGGCTCTCCGCGGCTCGGCCGGGCGCCTATCACGAACCACGTTCGTAGATGGTGGCGATCCGGCTTCGTGTGGCCAATACCACGAGTGCCGGTCGTACCGGGCGCCGCCAGATCCAGGCCCCGACGCCGGGTGGTCGCGCGGATTGCCATCAACTAGACCAGGAAGCTCGTGCGGAACGCGCCGATTGCCTCGTCAAGCGCCGCGGCGATCTCGTCAGTCAGGGTCCTGCCCTTGCCGAGATCGTCAAGGATCGCCGGTCGTTCGGTCTCGAGGAACCGATAGAACTGCGACTCGAACTCCCGGACCCGTGGCGTCGGGACATCGTCCAGACGCCCGGTCGTGGCGGCGTAGAGGATGGCGACCTGCTTCTCGACCGGCATCGGCTGGTACTGCGGCTGCTTGACGACCTCGGACAACTTCTCGCCCCTGGTCAGCTGGTCGCGGGTGGCCTTGTCCAGGTCGGACGCGAACTGGGCGAACGCGGCGAGGGAGCGGTACTGGGCAAGGTCCAGCTTGAGCGGCGCCGCGACCTTCTTCATGGCTTTGGTCTGGGCTGCCGAGCCGACGCGGCTCACCGAGATCCCGATGTTCAGGGCGGGCCGCTGGCCGGCATTGAAGAGGTCCGTCTCGAGGAAGATCTGCCCGTCGGTGATCGAGATCACGTTGGTCGGGATGTAGGCGGACACGTCACCGGCCTGCGTCTCGATGATCGGGAGGGCGGTGATGGAGCCGCCACCGTTCTCGTCGTTCATGCGCGCCGCGCGCTCGAGGAGGCGGCTGTGGAGGTAGAAGACGTCGCCCGGGTAGGCCTCGCGACCCGGCGGGCGGCGGAGCAGCAGGGACATCTCGCGGTAGGCCCAGGCATGCTTGCTCAGATCGTCATAGACGCACAGGGCGTCCTTCACGAGCTGCCCCTCGACCTGGACACCGACCTCCATGACCTCCTCGGCCATGGCGACCCCGGAGTACGGGGCCAGGAACTGCAGCGGTGCGGCTTCCTCCGCGCCGGCGACGACGACGATCGTGTGCTCCATCGCGCCGTACTTCTCGAGGATGGCCACCGTGTTGGCGACCGTCGAGAGCTTCTGCCCGATCGCGACATAGACGCAGACGAGGCTCTTGCCCTTCTGGTTGATGATCGTGTCGATCGCGATGGCGGTCTTGCCCGTCTGGCGGTCGCCGATGATGAGTTCGCGCTGGCCGCGACCGATCGGGATGAGGGCGTCGATGGCCTTGATGCCGGTCTGGACCGGGGTATCGACTGACTGGCGAACGATGACGCCCGGGGCGATGCGCTCGACGGGCCGGGTGGTGGTCGATTCGATCGGACCCTTGTCATCGAGTGGCCGCCCGAGCGGATCCACGACGCGCCCGATGAGGCCCTGCCCGACGGGGACCTCGACGACGCGACCCGTGGTCTTGACGGTGTCGCCTTCCTTGATGAAGCGGGCATCGCCGAGGATGACCGCGCCGACCGTCTCCTCCTCGAGGTTCAGGGCCATGCCACGGACGCCGTTCGGAAACTCGAGGAGTTCGGAGGAAAGGGCGCCCTCGAGACCGAAGACCTGGGCGATGCCGTCGCCGACCTCGACGACCGTGCCGACGCTGCGCGTGTCCGTGCCGGTATCGAACGTCTCGATCGCCGACTTGATGATGCTGATGATCTCGTCCGAGCGAATGGCCATCGGTACTCCGTTTCGGGCGCGACCGGCCCGCTGAGGCCCCGCGGATCGCGGGACGGGTGTGGGCGTTAGCGAGAGTCGGCCACGAGCTGCTCCCGAAGCCGTTCGAGGCGGCCTCGAACGCTCGCGTCGTGCAGTTCGTCGCCGACCTTGATGGTGATGCCGCCGATGAGCCGGGGGTCGACCTCCGAGCGGAGGCTGACGACCGATCCGGTCATCGTTCGGATCCGGGCGCCCACGGCGTCCGCTTCCGTGGCCGTCAGCGGCGCGGCGCTTGTCACGACGGCCTCCACGACACCGTTGCGGCGATTGAGCAGACGGCTGAACTCCGCGGCAACCGCGGGGAGATCCTCGAAGCGGCCGCGCCGAGCGAGGAGCCGCCCAAGGTTCAGGGTGCCGGAGGCGACGCGGCCCTCGAAGAGGGTGGCAACGGCGGCCTCCCGTACGCCGTGTGGCGTGGCCGGGTTGTCGATCGCCCGCGAGGCGGTCGAATCTGCCGCCACGCCGGCCATCAGGGCCAGACCCTCCGCCCACGTGTCGTAGGCGTCATCACGCCCGGCCAGCTCGAAGGCTGCCTCGGCGTAGCGGCGGGCGGCGGTCCCGGATCGGGCCATCAGTTTCTGGCGTCCCCGGCCGGTTCTGCAAGAAACTCCTCGACGAGACGGCGCTGGCGCGCATCGGTCATCGACTCACCGACGACCTTGCTCGCGGCAGCGAGGGCGAGCTCGGCGACCTCGGCTCGAAGGTCCACGAGGGCGCGCTGCTTCTCCGCTTCGATCTCGGCGGTGGCGCGGGTGCGCATCCGCTCGAGCTCCTGGCGGGTTGCCGCGATATCAGCGTCGCGGGTCTCCTGGGCAACTTTCTGCGAGCGAGCCAGGATCTCGTTGGATTCGCGACGGGCCTCGGTGAGAGCGGCAAGGCGCTCCTGCTCCGCGCTGTCGCGATCATGGCGAGCCTGCTCCGCGTCCCTGAGGCCCTGCTCGATCCGCGCGCGGCGGTCGGCAAGCATTCTGCTCACCGATTTCCCGAACGCAAAGTAGAGCACGGTCGCGAAGACCAGGAAGTTCAGCGACGCGACGATGATCCAGAAGAAGTTGATCGCCAGGCCGCCGCCCTCTGTCTCGGCCGCCAGCACGGCGCCGACCTGGGCGGGCGATCCGACGAAGGCGAACAAATCCATGACCGGGAGTGCCCGCGCCCTACTTGAGGACGATCGCCAGGATCGCGACCACGATCGCGAGCACGCCGAGTCCTTCGGCGAATGCCGCGCCGAGGATGAACTGGGCACGAATCGCCGGGGTTGCGTCCGGGTTCCGGCCGATCGCCGTGGCGGCGAGGCCGGTCAGGATGCCGATGCCGATGCCAGGCCCGATGACCCCCAGGGCCGCGAGTCCTGCGCCGATGTTTTCCATCTGTTCCCTCCTGCGTGCCCCGGGGTCATCCCGGCGCACCTGCGTTCCGATTGTCCGACACCGCCCATCCGGGCCGGCGATCAGTGGCTGGCCGGTTGCATGCTCGCGATGGGCGGCCCTTCGATGCCCTGCGGATCATCCGCGAAGGCCGGCGCCGCGTGTGCCTCCTCACCGTGGCTTTCCACGGCGATGATCGTGTACATGAGCATGAGCGTCGAGAAGATGAGTGCCTGGACGAAGTTGAGGAGTCCCTCCAGGAGCAGCATTGCGGCTGGCAGCACGGCGATCGTCAGCGCAGTGATGACGCCGAGGGCCACCTCCCCGCCGAAGATGTTGCCGAAGAGACGCATGGCCAGCGTAACGGGCTTGATGAACTCGAGCAGGAACTCGATGAGGCCGACGAAGAGGTCGACCGCCCCGTTCGCGATGCCATGCCTGAAGCCGGTGAACACGAAGAACTTCCCGAGATAGCCCCGGACGCCCAGGGCCTGGAAGCCGCGGAAGTGGAAGTAGACGAAGACGACGAGCGCCAGCCCGATCGTCACGTTCACATCGCTCGTGGGGGCTCGGAGCGCCTCGATCTTGCCGAAGAACGGCAGGAGGCCGCTCCAGTTCGAGAAGAGGATGAACAGGAAGAAGGCCGCGAAGAGCGGGATGTGCTTCCGAGCCCCTGGGCCGCCGAGCGAGATCGCCCAGTTCTCGAGTGACTCCCACGCGAACTCGACTGCGTTCTGGACGCGACCCGGGACCAGGCTCATGCCGCGGACTGACAGGAACGCGACGATGAGGATGGCCGCCATCACGAGCCACATGGTCAGGAGCGGTGCCGAGATGCTCGGGTGGAAGAAGATGATGGCGGTGGAACCGACGGGATCGTTCGGCGCGAGATCCCAGACCACGTTGGGCGAGGGAAACTCGAGGTTGGCGCCGATCAGGTCGGCGATGCCGCTGATCCTCTGGCCCGGCTCGCCGACGGGAAAGGGGGGGACGAAGATGGCGGCAAGGACGTCAAGACCCACCACGCCGGCGATGCCCGCGAGGATCAGGTTCCGCCTTGACCGCGGAGCGGCCCTCTCGGCCGTCCGTTCGTTCGTCAACGCTCGCTCCACACACAGGAGCGCGGCACCGACCGCGCTCGTCGAGGTCCAGGCGCCGGGTCCCCAGCGCTATTCGTGGTCGTCAACATGGGCGAGGAACCGGCTGATCAACAGCCAGACCGCCCGGGCCCCGACTGCCATCCCAACGGCCAGACCGATCAGGACGAAGACGGGGATGGTCCCGAATTTCGTATCGGCCAGGTAGCCGATGCCGACACCCGCCAGCGTTGTCACGAGCAGGATGACCCCGATTTCCGAGAAGAGTGCGAAGTACGCACCTCCCCGGCCCGGCTCGATCATTCGCGTCCTGGCAAAGCCGCCGGAGTATACCAGAGGCCCCTCTGGGCCCGCCGCCTCGTGTCAGTGCTCAGTGAATGTGCTCTGGGCCCCGAGTCCATCCCACCTGGCGGCCGCTCGAACCGTGGCTGCACCGAGGCGCCGCGCCAGCTCCTCTGCGGAGATCGGGTCCGGTGTCGCCGCCAGATCAGCGGAACGAACGCGTCAGATCTTCACGCGTCCGGCTCGCCTTCGTAGGAGTCGGGCTCGAGCGCCGCGCGTGGCTCTCGCGTCAGCAGGAACAGCACCACGCCGAACGCGACGAGGGCGCCGAGGAAGGCATAGACCTGGGTCGCGCTCGAGACGACCAGGGACATCACGCCGAGGCCCGCACAGATCCCGTAGATCAGGAGGACCGTGTTGCGGTGGCTCAGTCCAAGGTCGAGCAGGCGATGGTGGATGTGGCCGCGATCCGGCGTGAACGGAGAACGCCCGCTGAGCAGCCGCCGCACGATCACCCAGAACGTGTCGATGATCGGCACGCCGAGGACGAGGACCGCCACGACGACCTTCGCGGCTCCGAGGATCGAGAGGATCGCGAGCGTGTAGCCCATGAACATGACGCCCGATGTGCCCTGGAAGATGGAGGCCGGCTGGAAGTTGAACCTGAGGAATCCCAGCAGCGCTCCGGCGAGCACCACGCACAGCACGGCGACGTACGGCTGGTTCACCACCACGGTCAGGCTCAGGATGCCCAGCGTCAGGGCCGCGATGAGGGCGATGCCGGTCGACAGGCCGTCCAGCCCGTCGATGAAGTTCATGCTGTTCAGCATTCCGATGATCCAGACCATCGTGAAGGCGATGGCAAAGGGCCGGGCGAACACCACGAGGCCCGGGCCGAAGGGGTTGCTGACAACGACGACCCCGATTCCGAGGAGCACGGCGAACAGGGCCAGACCGATCTGCCCGAGGAACTGCCACCGAGCGCGGAGATCGAAGACGTCATCGGCCGCGCCGATCAACGCCGCCAGTGCCCCACCGGCGAAGAGTGCACCGAGCTGGCCCGTCGTGATCCCGGCCGGCGCCGGCATCGACGCGATGTCTCGCTGGAAGACGGTCAGCCCACCACCGACCACCAGGAAGGCCGCGGCCACCGCGACACCGCCGCCTCGTGGCACCGGGCTGGTGTTCACGCGTCGGTGGTTTGGGGCGTCGACGATCCCCCGCCGCCCCACGACCGCGCGGATCGCGGGCGTGAGCACGAGCGCGACCAGGGCGGATGCGACGAAGGCACCGATCAGGAGGGGCAGCGTGCCAATGGCGCCCGGGACAAAGGTCATGGCACCTCGGCAGGGAGTCCCGGAACCGGGAACCGATCGACGATGCCGCTGACCTCGGCAGCCAGGGTGGATCGCGCCGCCGGATCCTCGCGCCGTTCGATCGCGTCGGTGATGAGCCGTGCGATCGTCCGCATCTCGTCGGGCCCGAAGCCTCGCGTCGTGGTCGCGGGAGTGCCCATCCGGATGCCGGAGGACGTGTTCGGAGGGAGCGTGTCGAACGGGATCGCGTTCTTGTTCACCGTGATCCCGATCTCATCGAGGAGGTGCTCGGCCTCCTTGCCGGTCACCCCGAGCGGGGTCACGTCCACGAGCATCAGGTGGTTGTCCGTGCCGCCGGACACGACGCGGGCTCCACGCTCGATCAACGTGGCCGCCAGGATGGCGGCGTTCTCGACGGTCCGGCGCTGCTCCTCGCGGAAGCTCTCGCCGGCCGCGAGGAGCAAGCCGACCGCCTTGGCGGCGACGATGTGCATCAAGGGGCCGCCCTGGACCCCTGGGAAGACCGTCTTGTCCACCTGGGCCGCGAGCGTCGTCTTGACAGACGGATAGTCGGCCGGATCCACGGCGTCGGGAAGATCGATGCGACTGAAGATGAGCCCGCCACGTGGGCCCCGAAGTGTCTTGTGGGTGGTCGTGGTCACGATGTCGGCGTGCGGGAACGGACTCGGGTGGACACCCGCCGCCACGAGGCCGGCGATATGGGCCATATCGACGAAGAGGAGCGCCCCGACACCGTGGGCGATCGAGGCCATCCGCTCGAAGTCGAAGATGCGCGGGTACGCGGAGGCGCCGGCAACGACCATCTTCGGTCGGACCTCGCGGGCGATTGCCTCGAGCGCGTCGTAGTCGATTCGGCCGGTCGCCTGGTCGACACCGTACGGGTGGACTTCATACAGGCGGCCCGAGAAGTTGACCGGCGATCCGTGGGTCAGGTGCCCGCCGTGGGCCAGGTTCATGCCGAGGATCCGGTCACCCGGTCGAAGCACGCTGAAATAGGCCGCCATGTTGGCCTGGGCACCTGAGTGGGGCTGGACGTTGACGTGCTCCGAGCCGGGGAACAGGGCGAGAGCACGCTGCTGGGCGAGCACCTCAGCGACGTCGACGTACTCGCAGCCCCCGTAATAGCGCTTGCCCGGCAGGCCCTCGGCGTACTTGTTGGTCAGCCACGAGCCCTGGGCCTCCATCACGGCCGCGAAGGTGTAGTTCTCACTGGCGATCAGCTCGATCTTGTCGTGCTGCCGGCGCCGCTCCCGGACCATCGCTGTCCAGAGCTCCGGATCAACGTCGGCGAGCGGAGCCCAACCGAGGCCCTGGCCCCTGACGACCGTCATCGTGACCGCTCCTTCCAGGTCTCTTCGCGAGCCGGCGCGGGTGGCCGGGCCCGGCCCAGCGGGCTGCGCCGGATCTGATCGCGTCCCTGTTCGGCGACGAGGCTATCGTCCCACAATCGCACCAGGGCTCACGAGGTACCAGGCTCGAACGGGAGTCCCTCCGCACGATGGCGAAGCGCCGCGAGGATCCGGGCGGTTCCGAGGACGCCCTCGCGCAGGATGCGCGGGTTCGTGCCCGTACAGTCAACAACCGTCGATGGAACCGCGCCCGGTGTTCGACCACCGTCGAGAATCAGGTCGACCCGGTTGCCGAGCTGCCGGACGACCATGTCGACATCGAGGGAATCTGGCTCCCCGCTCAGGTTCGCCGAGGTGGTCGGCAGTGGGCCGAGGACCGTGGCGAGCGCACGTGGCGCGGCGTGATCCGGAAGGCGCACGCCCACGGTCGGTGCTCCGTCGGTCAGCACGGTCGGGAGCTGCGCCTGCGGATTGCGCGGCAGGACGAGCGTCAAGGGCCCGGGCCAGAACACCGCCGCGAGGCGTCGGGACATCACGTTCGTGACCCCGACGGCGTCAGCCTGTTCGGCGCTTCCGAGCAGAAGGGCGATCCCCCGCTCGGGCGGACGGTGCTTCACGTGAAACAATCGCTCGATGCTGTCCGGTGCGCTGAGCCGGACCGCGATCCCGTAAACCGTGTCCGTCGGAAGCGCAACCACACCGCCGGCATTGAGCACGTCGAGGGCCACGGATCTGCCGACGTCGTCGTCCCGGAGGATCTGCGGCCGATCGGGCCGCGCGGGGCCGTTCACCTGGCAGCGCTCCATGAGGGCAATTCGCCCGTGGGCAGCGTGGCCCGCAGCTTCGTCGCCTGGCCCGCCAGTTCGACGCTCGCCCCTGCCGCTTCCCGTGACCCGGCCAGGGCGAGTCGCTCGATGATCTCCGCCGCACCTTCGTCCGAGAGCGACGAGGCCACGTACCGGGCCGCGGAGATGACGGCCGGCGGCGCCGACGGCATCGACGTCCCGTGGCCGACGGCGGCGAGCATCTCCAGGTCGTTCACCTGATCCCCGATCGCCAGGGCGTTCGACAGGTCGAGCCCATGCCGGCGGGCCAGCCAACGCACTGCCTCGCCCTTGGACACGCGCGGCGCAACGAATTCGAGGAACCTCGGGTGCGCCACCGTCACCTCCGCCCTGCCGGCAAAGACCCGGCGCGCATCGGTCAGCAGGCCCATCGGCAGACCCGGTGGGCCAACAGCAACGATCTTGGTCACCGGACGGGTGATCCACTCCCCAAGGTCCCGAACCCGCGTCGCCCGGGTGCCGAGGAACGCCGAGTAGTCGTCAACGCGCGGATCGTCGCCGCGGATGACCAGCCGCTCGAGATGGTTCACGTGCGGGTCCAGCCCTCGTTCGCGGCTCCAGGCCTCCGCGGACCGCGCGACGCCCGGGGCGAGCGGTCGGTGCCGAAGCATGCGGCCGACCCGATGCGGATCTCCGGGCATCTCACGGATCAACGCGCCCTGGTAGCCGACCACGGGGGTCGACAGCCCCAACGTCTCCGCGAAGCGGATCGCCGAGGACGTCATACGCCCGGTCACGAGGGAGACATGGATGCCGCGCCTGGTTGCCCGCCGGATCGCGGCGACCGTCCGGTCGGGCAGGATCAGGTCCTCGTCGACGAGCGTTCCGTCGATATCGAGGGCGATCATCCGGATCGGGAACGACGGCACCACCGACCGCGGAATGAATGGCCGGGAGGTCGTCGTCACGTCGCGATTCTTGCGATTCTTGCGATTCTCGCGATTCGCGGCAGCCCGGCCAGGTCCGGTTCGACGCTGCAGGTCCAGCCGCCCGGCAGTTCCGTGACCGCCCTGACGATCCCGGCTTCCTGGTCCGCACCAATCTCGAGGAGGACGAGGCCATGCTGGGCGAGCACCTCGGGCAGGATCGCCACGAGCCGGCGAATCACGGCGAGCCCGTCCACACCGCCGTCAAGCGCGTGGCGCGGCTCGAACAGGACCTGCGCCGGCAGCTCGGCCATGGCCTCGGTGCTCACGTAGGGCAGGTTCGCGAGCACAAGGTCGAAAGGAGATTCCGAGGCTGGAATGAGATCTGCCTCGCCAAGGCGAAGTCGATCCGCGACGGCGTGCCCGACGGCATTCTCTCTGGCGAGGTCGAGCGCGCGGGCGTCGTCATCGGTGGCGAGTATGTCGACGTCATCAAGCATCCGCCGCGCCCGAAGGCGAACGGCGATCGCGACGGCGACTGCGCCGCTTCCGGTCCCAACGTCCACGACCCGGATCGGCGGCGCACCGTGCGTTCGCGGCGCCGACAGGAGCCGGGCGGCGATGTCGGCCTCGGCGAGCTCGACGAGCCGCTCCGTTTCTGGCCGCGGGATCAGGGCACGCTCATCGATGGCCAGTGCGAGCCCGGCGAACTCCTTCAGGCCACGCAGGTAGGCGACCGGCTCACCGGCTTCGTGGCGGGTGACGGCGGCCTCGAACCGGGCCACCTGGCCGTCACCGACCGGGGCCTCGGGATGGGCCAGCACGCCCGACCGATCGATCCCGAGGACGTTCGCCAGGAGCAGCTCCGCATCCAGGCGTGCTGAGTCCAGGCCCGCCGTCCGGAACCGCTTCGTGGCAGCGCGCACAAGCGCGTCGACGGTCGCCACGCCCGGCTCAGACCTCCGTCGTCGGCTCGACGAGATCGGCGAGTCGCTCCGCCTGATCTGTTGTGATCAGGGTGTCGATGAGTCGATCCAGGTCGCCATCCATCACGCGGGGCAGGCTCGACAGGTCCACGTTGACCCGATGGTCCGTGACCCGGTCCTGGGGGAAGTTGTAGGTCCGGATCTTGTCCGCCCGATCGCCCGACCCGATCATCGACCGGCGGGCCGCGGAATCGGCCTCGCGCTGGCGGCGACGCTCCGCATCCTGAAGGCGGGCCCGAAGGACCGCCATCGCCTTGGCCTTGTTCTTGTGCTGACTCTTCTCATCCTGGATCTCGACTACGAGCCCGGTCGGCAGGTGGGTGATCCGGAACGCGGAGTCGGTCGAGTTCACCGAATGCCCGCCCGGACCCGACGAGCGTGTCACGTCGATGCGCAGGTCGCGCTCCTCGTCGATCTGGATCTCGGTCTCCTCGACCTCGGGCATCACCACGACGGTCGCGGTCGACGTGTGCGTGCGACCGGACGACTCCGTCGCGGGGACACGTTGGACGCGGTGCGTTCCGCCCTCGAACTTGAGCCGCGAATACGCACCGTCGCCGGCGATCTGGACGATCGCCTCCTTGACTCCGCCGATGCCCGTCTCGTTGACGCTCATCACCTCGGGCGTCCAGTGATGTCGCTCGGCATACCGCAGGTACATGCGCAGGAGCTCCGCCGCGAAGAGGGCCGCTTCCTCGCCGCCGGCCCCGGCCCGGATCTCCAGGATCACGTTGCCGTCATCCGCGGGATCGCGCGGGAGCAGCAGGACCTTCAGTTCCTCGACGAGGCGCGTCTCCGTCTGCTCCAGCCCCTCAACCTCTTCGCGAGCCATCGAGCGAACCTCCTCGTCGGCGTCCGCGTCGCGCATCTCACGGGCTCCTTCGAGTTCCAGCCGCGTGTCGAGGAGGCGTCGGTAGGCAGCCACCACGGGCTCCATGCGGGCGAACTCGCGTCCGAGTCGGCGGATGGCATCCGGGTCCCGGCTCGTTTCGGGGAGCGCCAGCTGCGCCTGGAGATCGTCGAACTGGAGCGCCAGCTCGGCGAGCCGGTCGTCGAGCTCGCTCATGCCGAGGTCGCGGCCGCCACCAGCGGATCAAGCGGGGTCCGGGCAGGTTCGTCCGAGCCGGGTGGGACGGCCTGCCCATCGGCCTGGAGGGCCTGCTCCATCGACACGATCGCCACCTCGATCTGGTCATCGGTGGGCTGCTTCGTCGTGATCATCTGGACGAGGATCCCCGGCCACATGATCACTCGGATGACGGGATTCGCCCGGTGGCGCGCACCCCAGCGAAGGACCTCGTACCCGACGGCCGCGAGGACAGGGATCAGCAGGATCCGGCTGCCGACCATCACGACCGGCTCCTGGCGCCCGACCAGCGTGAAGGCGATGATCGACAGGAGGATGAGGACGACCAGGAACTCGGTGCCGCAGCGAGGGTGGGCGGTCGGGTGGCCTCGGACCGTCGCGGTCGTCAGCGGTTGGCCGGCCTCGAGGGCGTGGATGGTCATGTGCTCCGCGCCGTGGTACTGGAACACCCGGCGGATGTCCGGTGCCCGCGAGATCAGGGCGAGATAGCCGAGGAAGATTCCGACACGCACGAGACCTTCCACCAGGTGCTGGACGAAGCCCTGCTTGATGTTGGCGGTGGTCACGCTCGCGATGACCAGCGGGAGCAGAAAGAACACCCCGATTCCGAGGGCCAGAGTGATCCCGAGCATCAGGATGACCGAGCCACGCCCGAGTTCTGCGCCGTCTTCCTCGGCCTGGATGTTCGCGCTGCGAATGAGCCACCGGGTGCCGATGATCAGCGTCTCGTACAGGAGCACCAGACCTCGAACCAGAGGGGCCGAGGCGAACCGCCAGCCATGGGGTCCGGTCGTCAACGGCTCAGATGCCCAGACGATGTGGCCGTCGGGGTGCCGGAAGGCGACGGCAATCGCGTCGCGACCGCGCATGAGAACTCCCTCGATGAGGGCCTGTCCGCCGTAATTGAAACGTGCCATGGACCGAAGTCTAGCCGCGGACTCCCGGAATCACGACGGCGGCCCGTTTCCGGCCCGCCGCAGGGTGTCCGTCGCGTGGTCGACCTGCGTCGATCAGCCGGCGCGGACCTGCCGTTCGAGGCGCTTCTGGAACCGCTCGACCTGGCCTGCCGTGTCGATGATCGTCTGCTTGCCCGTGAAGAATGGGTGGCAGTTGCCACAGACGTCGACGCGGAGTTCGGTCCGGGTGGAACCGACCGTCCACTCGGTCCCGCAGGACCCGCAGTGAACTTTGGCCTGGTGGTACGGGGGATGGATCTCTGGTTTCATTGCTGTTCTCCTCGACGCCGTCCGTGCAGGGTCACGATGCCCTGTCGGTGGTCGCCGCTCCGTGGATGCTCGGTCAGGCCTCGGCCGCGGCGGCTGCGACCTCGACGACGCGGACGCGCTTCTTGGTCCGGGTGGCGAATTCGAACCGGACCTTGCCCGGCACCTTGGCGAAGACCGTGTAGTCGTCGCCGAGACCTGTCCCCTTTCCGGCGAGGAAGGTCATGCCTCGCTGCCGGACGATGATCGTGCCGGCCGACACCGTCTGACCGTCACCGGCCTTGATGCCAAGGCGCTGGCCGACGCTGTCGCGACCGTTCTTGGATGTGCCGCCGGCCTTCTTGTGGGCCATCTCGACTACTCGTCCTTCTTCGTTGCGCGGGCGCGCCTGGGCTTGGCTTCAGGAGCCGCCGGCTCCTTCGACGGTGCCTTCGAGGCCCTGGGCCTGGTGGTCTTCGCAGCCGCGGGGGCTGCCGGTGTCTTTGGCGTGGCTCTGGTTGCCTTCGAAGCGGCCTTGCCGGCTGCCGGGGTCGGCCTCGTCGTACCTGCATCCGCGGCCGACTCGGCCTTCGGCTTCGCGGCCTTGGCGAGCTTCGCGGCAAGCGCAGCATCTGCCGCGGCCTGCTGCCGAGCCGCATCCTCGAGACGGGAGCGCTCGGTTTTCTTTGCTTCGACCGCCTTGGCCGCATCCGACGCGGCACTGTGGCCGCCGAGCACGATATCGCTGATCCGGAGCACGGTCAGTTCCTGGCGATGACCCTTCTTCACGCGGCGTCGGGCCTTGGGCCGGTACTTGAAGCTGATGGTCTTTTCGCCCCGGATCTGCCGGAGCACCTCGGCCGCCACCGTGGCATTCGGGACGATGGGGCGACCGATCTCCGCGGCAGACCCGTCCGCGACGAGCAGGACACGGTCCAGCGTGATCGCGTCGCCGGGGGCGACTTCCAGGAGCTCGACCTCAAGTTCGGTGCCGACCTCGACGCGGTATTGCTTACCGCCGGTCTCGATGACTGCGTACATGGATCCTCTGCGGACATGCGTGGTGATTGCGCGGCGCCAGACAACCGCGGCCTGTTGGACAGAAGCAGGCACCCCGATCAGCGTCGAGGCGCGAACAGCGAGTGTACGGCCAGGCGACAAGATGCGTCAATCGACAGGCCGTCATTTGTTGATGGGCAGCGATTCTGTCACCCCTCATGTGGGCAGCGATTCTGTCACCCCTCATGTGGGCTGGGATTTTGTGTCGAGGGACATCGACAGGCCGTCATGTGTTGATGGGCCGTCAATCGACAGCCCGTCAGTCGACACCGGTCAGGACGATTCGCTCTCGAACGAGGGAGACGATCAGCAGCTGGACGCCTGCCGAATCGGCAATGGCGGCCAGCACGTCTTCCGGACGACCCACCCCGCGCTCGGAATCGAACCGAACCCGCACGCACAGTTCGGCAATCGCGCCGTCCTCCAGGGAAACAGTCACGCCCCGGACGTCGACGCGGGCAATGAGGGGACGCAGGTCGTAGGCGACCACGCGGCCGCCCTTGTGCCGAGTGCGCGGGAGGTGCCCCGCAGCCAGCAGCCCCACCGCGGCATGCCGAAGGACAGCGAGATCCACCATCGCGTCTGGCTGGCGGGATCCGTCGTCGGTCGCGATCCTGGCGCGATAGTCGGCCGCCTCGACCCGACCCGGCAGTGGAGGCGCTCCGAGCCAGACGTCGTGGAGGCCCGTCAGCGAGTGACCGGCAGGCATGTGCAGCTCCAGCGCCTCGCGGACCTCCGCTACCGACCGCCGATCCGTCAGGAAGAGATCCGCCAGCTCGTGCTCTGCGGCGACTCCGACACCAATGGGCGCCGCAAACACGATGCGAGGGCGCGGCGGATCAAGGTCGAGGCCGGCAACGGGCAGGCCACTCCCCACGAGGGACTGCTCCCAGGCGTCGTTCTGGTCCCGCTGGGCGAGGCGGGGGGCGTTAGCCGAGCGGCCATACCCGAGCCGCCACCGCTGGCGTGGCTCGGCTGACGAACTTGGGACTGGGGCGTGCATTGCTCTGCTAGTCTGCCGGAAGGATGGCCATCACCGCCCGCCGGCTCCCCCCGATGTCTCCCCGGGTTGCCTTGCTCGCCCTTGCCGTGTCCATCGTCGGGATTGCCCTGTACGCGGCACGCGAGGCCCTCGGTCCGTTCATCGTCGGCCTGCTGATCGTGTACCTGCTGGCCCCACCGGTCGAGTGGCTGGCCCGCCTGAAGATCCCTCGTCCCATCGCGATTCTGGTCGTCTACGTGGCGGCGGTCGGACTCGTGGTCGAGGGCCTCAACGTCATGCTCCAGCCGCTGGTGGACCAGATCCGCCAGTTCGCCACGGACCTGCCCGGTCTCGTCACGCGGCTGCAGCAGCAGCTTGTCCAGTTCGGGGCCGTCTACCGAGGCCTGGAGTTGCCTCCGGCCCTTCGCCAGGCCATCGACGAGCAGCTGGCCAAGCTGGCCACAGGTGACTTTGGGCTCGATCCCACCGTGCTCCTGCCGGTCCTTCGGGCCACCACCGCCGCCGTGATTGCCGTCCTGACCTTCCTCATCGTCCCCGTCTGGGCCTTCTTCATCCTGAAGGATCGACCTCGGCTCAGCCGGGCGTTTGAGTCGGCCATTCCCCGCGAGTGGCAACCCGATGTCGAAGCGATCGCGGCCATCGTCGGCCGGGTCTTCGGGTCCTGGGTTCGAGGCCAGGTCCTCCTCGGCCTGACCGTCGGAATCGCAACGTTCATCGGCCTCCTCGTGCTCGGTGAAGCCGTCGACCCGATCTTCACCCGGTTCGCCGTGCTCCTCGCGGTCATCGCCGGCGTCCTCGAGCTGCTGCCGATCATCGGTCCGATCATCGCGGCGATTCCCGCGATCCTGCTTGCCGCCACGACGGGCATCGAGGCCGTCGGCGCGGCGTTCCTGCTGTATCTGGGTGTCCAGCAACTCGAGAACAACCTCCTCGTGCCGAAGATCCAGGGGGATGCCACGAACCTTCATCCGAGCGTGGTCATGCTCGCGCTGGTCGTGGGCGGCGCGATCGCCGGACTCCTCGGAGCCATCCTCGCGCTCCCGATCGCTGCCGCGGGCCGGGACGTCTACATGCACCTCTTTGCCCGGCTGAGTGTCCCCGCGGAGCGGATCAGCGCGTCATCTCCGGAAGGTGTCCGCGGAACAGAAGATGGCCGCGTATCCGATGAGGCGACGAACCCACACGTACAGGGTGGTGATGCCGAGGGACTCGGAGGCGAGCGGGGACCCGTACGCGAAGAACGACCGGAAGGTGATGTCCCGGCCGGCTCTGTGGGTGATCTCCCGGCCGGCCCTGCGGGTGAGCTCCGCGACACGGTCGTTCACGGACAGCGACGTTCGCGACGGGGAAGTACGTTGAGGCGCCAGTGACCGTCGCGTTGCCGCCGAGACACGCCCCGAGTGCAAAGGCCCACCACAGCGGCTCGATCGCCAGCCCGGCGGCGCCTGGGTCGCCGTCATCGGAGACGGACCTGCCGAATCTGCTACGAGACGGTATGGCCACGTGCCGGGTGTATCGGTGTCAGTGACTGGTCACCACTCCGCGCGGCCCTGCCGGATATTGATGCTCTGGAGGATCCCAAGCCCCGCCGCGATACTGATCAGAGACGCCCCGCCGTGGGTGATGAAGGGCAGCGGGATACCTGTGATCGGCATGATCCCGATGACCATGCCGACATTGACGAACAGTTGGAAGACAAGCAATGACCCGAGTCCCGCCGCGAACATCGTTCCGAATGGATCCCTCGATCGCCAGCCACCCGCCAGCACCCGCCAGATCAGAACCGTGAACAGTCCGATCACCACGAGTGCGCCGATGAACCCGAGTTCCTCGGCCAGGATCGCGAAGACGAAGTCCGTCGCCTGAACGGGCAGGAAATCGAGCTGGTTCTGCGAGCTGTTGGTAAGGCCCTTCCCGAACCAGCCGCCCGAGCCAACCGCAATCTGGGACTGATACAGCTGGTAGCCGGCGCCCCGAATGTCCGACAGCGGGTTGATGAACGAGGTCAGGCGCTCCTTCTGGTAGTCGAGCAGAACGTACGTCCAGACGAACGGCAAGGTGGACACGGCTGCCAGGGCGATCGCGCCGAGCCAGCGGAGGCTGGCCCCGCTGAGGAACAGCATGCCGACCAGGATGGCACCGAAGACCAGCGAGGTGCCCAGGTCCGGCTGGAGAAGGACGAGGGCCAGTGGCGGCCCGGTCAGGGCACAGGCCCCGAGGATGCTCCAGAGGGAATCCATCCGTCCCCGACGAGCTCCGAGGTAGTTCGCGAGGATGACGATCATGAGGATCTTCGCCAGTTCGGAGAACTGGAACTGCAGGCCGAAAACACTGACCCACCGCGACGAGCCGCCGACCCCGGAGCCAATCGCCAGCGTGGTGACGAGGAGGCCGAGCTGGACCGCGTAGAGCGGCCACGCCAGCGTCTTCAGCCATCGATAGTCAAAGGCTGTGGCCACGACGAAGACGACCAGCGCGATCGCGGTCCAGAGGAGGCCGCGCAGGAAGACCGAGCCCGAGACCAGCACACCGTCGCCGCTCGCCACGCTGTAGTCCTTCTTGATCCCGTAGTGCAGCTGCAGGTAGTACTTGACGATCTCGGTCGCGGCGTTCCCCTTGGTGCGAGAGTCGTAGGCGAAGGCCAGGACGACGAGCTCCGAATCCGTCCTCGAGACCGCCTTCATGCCGTTCGGGTCCTTCGCCGACACGACGGGGTTCTTCGGAACGAACGCAACGAACCACGAATGGAAGGGCAGCCGGCCTTCGGAATCGCGGTTGCCGAACTCGGCGGTACCGGACTTCCCCGCCACGACGATCGGGAGATCCGCCAGGTTGTACGTGTGCCGGATGACCACGACGTTGCGGGCGGCCTGGCGCATCGTCTCGAGCACGGAAGTCGCGATGTCGAGCTTCCGGAGGACCTCGGGCTGGAAGCCGCGGACGATCTGGCCGTCTGCTTTCCTGATGTCGCGGACCACCCGGGGCTTGTACAGGGTGCCCCCGTTCGCGAGTGCGGCGTAGGCGTTGATCAATTGGAGCGGCGTGACGACGTCGTAGCCCTGGCCGATTCCGGCCTGGAAGACCTCACCGGGATAGATCTCGGATCCCAGCGTGTCCAGCTTCCACTGGTTTGAGGGGACCGTGCCGTCGACCTCCCCCGGCAGGTCGATCCCGGTTCGGGCTCCGAAACCGAACTGCTCCGCCCAGTAGGCCAGTCTGTCGATGCCGAGCATCGCGGAGACCTGAAAGAAGAAGGTGTCGCTGGAGTGGCCGAAACCACACATGATGTTGCACTTGCCCCAGCCTCGCCGGTTCCACTCGTAGAACTTCGTGCTCCCGAGGGTGAGGTATGGCTGCGTCAGAATCTGGGTGGTCCTGGTGATCTTGCCGTCCGCCAACGCCCCGGCAGCGGTCACGAGCTTGTATGTCGATCCGGGTGGGAATTGCTCGGCGATGGCGTGGTTCGTCAGCGGCTTGTCGGGGTTCTCGATGAGGCTCGCGTAGTCCGCGCTCGTGATCCCGCGCGCGAAGAGATTGTCGTCGTATGTTGGAAGACTGACCATGGCCAGGATTTCCCCCGTCTGGGGGTTCATGACGATCACGACGCCGCGCTTCAGGCCAGCAAGGGACATGCCCCACTTGAGGGCCTTCTCGGCGTACTGCTGCTCCTTCACGTCGATCGTCAGACCGAGGGAATTGCCGGCTACGGGCTCCTTGACGGTCTGCAGGACCTGCAATTTGCGGCCGGCGGCGTCCTTCTCGATGAGCTGCTCGCCGTAGGCACCGCGCAACGCGGATTCGTACTGCGATTCGACGCCGGCCTTGCCGATCAGGTCGTCTGGCAGGTACCCGCCCGCGGCGAGGGCGTCCAGCTGCGTCCGGCTGATCGGGCCCGTGTAGCCCATCACCTGGGCGAGCAGCGCTCCGGTCGTGTACTCGCGCCGGGATTCCACCACGATCTCGGTACCCGGAAGGTCGAGTCGTGACTCGGCGATGAAATTGGCGACCTTCTCATCCACGTCGGACGCGATGCGGACCAGGTCGAAGCGCGAGCCGGGGTTGGAGTCGATCGCCGTGTTGATGTCCGCCGGATCCATGTCGAGCAGCGCGGCAAGGCGCTGGACGACCTCGGCGCGCCGATCCTCAGGCAGGTCTGCCGGTCGAATCTTCACGGTGTAGGCAGGAACGTTGGTGACGAGCGGGGTGCCGTTCCGATCGTAGATCACGCCACGCGTCGACTTGATCGGCTCGATTACTGAGCGATTCGCCTCGGCGAGGGTGGCGAACTGGCCGTTGCCTGTCACCTGCAGCATGAAGAGCCGCACGCCGAGGATGGTCCCGAGGATGACCACCACCAATCCGAACACCAGGAACCGAATGGGCGACCGATGGTCGCTCGGTGCCTGTTCTCCCATGCCGATGCTGTCCGTACTCACCAGTCGACTCGCTCCTCCGGCCGATACCGATCGCGAATCGAAAGGGCCAATGGGCCGAATAGGAGGCCGAGAACCGCGTCGTAGGCGGCCCCCGGCATCAGCGCGGCAACCGGGTCAGTCACGGAGACGGGCGGGCGGATGGCGGCAATCAGGTTAAGAAGAATCATCGAATACACGAGACTCACGATCGGAACGGCGATGACCGGCGCGATGGGCCGGATACGAATGACTGTGCGCGAGATCAGCACAGAGATCCCGACTGCAATCACGAGGGCGAACACAGAAGCGCCGAGCGGGCGTGCCGCAAGGCTGTCGAGCATCACACCGCCGACCACCGCCCAGACGAGGCCCGACTCCATGCCGGCCACGATGGTCCAGATGACACCGAACACCAGCACGGGATGCGGGTGAGCGTCGCCGATCTGGAGATACGGAACCAAGCTCAGTTCAAGGAGGGCGGCGACCGTCGCTCCAATCGCGGCGAGTAACTGGGTCATCAGGCGACGTCGATCCTTGGCGTGCCGGCCACGGGTCGAAGGCGGAGCTGCAACCGCGTTCACCACAGACGGACGGCCGGGCCGCGTCCGGCCCGCAGTATCCCACGGGTTCCATCGTGGAGCAACGGATCCACAGTTGGGGAGGATTGACCCCATCGTGCCGAGCGGAACCGCGGGTGTTCCGTGGCCAGATCCCGGCTCCTGGGTGCCATGTTTCACGTGAAACAAGCTGGTCGTGGTGGTCCGGACAATTGGCTGGTGATCGCTGCGTTACCGGGTCTCGTCACCCTCAATCCGCCGAGCGGACACTGAGGTCTCCGCGGAAGACCGCCATTCGCCGCACGGGCGGCGCGGGAGGGGGGAAGACACCGGAAATGCTAGAATTCGTGCCTGTGAAGCACTCTTGGACGAGGACCTTGTGGGCCGAGTAATCGCCTGTACGAATCAGAAGGGCGGCGTCGGCAAAACCACAACGGTTGTGAATCTCGCGAGCTACCTCGCACTCGCTGGTGATCGCGTCCTCGTCATCGATCTCGACCCCCAGGGCAACGCGACCAGTGGCTTCGGGATCGACCGCTCGGACGTTTCGTCCGTCTATGACGCTGTCGTGGATGACGTGGCGCTGGCCAGCCTCATTCGCGAGACCGGGACCGAAGGGCTCTCATTGATCCCATCCTCGATCGCGCTTGCTGGGGCAGAAGTCGAGCTCGCCCCGCTCGAACAGCGAGAGCGCCGGCTGGCACGCCTGCTGGAACCGATCCGGGATCGCTACGACTGGGTCCTGCTCGACTGCCCGCCATCCCTGGGCCTGCTCACGGTCAATGCCCTCACCGCAGCGGACGGGACCTTGATCCCGATCCAGTGCGAGTACTACGCGCTCGAGGGTCTCGCCCAGCTGTTGGCGACCGTGGCCCTGGTGCGGGAGCACCTGAATCCACGCCTCGAGATCGACGGGGCGATCCTCACGATGTTCGACGGTCGGACCAACCTCGCCGGCGAAGTCGCCGCCGAAGTTCGGGCCCACCTCCTGGGCCAGGTGTTCGAGACTGTCATTCCGCGGAACGTGAAGCTGTCCGAGGCGCCCAGCCACGGCCTCCCGATTCACGCCTACGCCCCCGAATCCCGCGGCGCCGCCGCTTACCACGCCCTCGCCGACGAGTTCCGGGCGCGAATGCCGCGACCGGTCCACGCAACGGTCCTCGTGGCGTGACGAGCTCTCGCGCCGACCGGCCGACCGGCCTTGGTCGTGGCCTTGCGGCGCTCATTCCGCAGCGCGCGCCACAGGCCTCCGGATCGACGGAGATACCTCTTGATCGCATCCAGGCCAATCCGCGGCAGCCGCGCCTGCGCATGGACGATGCGGCCCTGACGACCCTGGCCGCGAGCATCCGCGAACACGGCGTCATCCAGCCGATCCTGGTGACCGAGAGCGTCGACGGATACCAGCTGGTCGCGGGGGAACGACGCGTCCGGGCAGCTCGGATGGCGGGCCTGGATCGGATCCCGGCCGTGATCCGCCAACTCGCGGACCGTGAGCAGCTCGAGCTCGCGCTGGTGGAGAACCTCCAGCGAGAGGACCTGGACCCGCTGGAATCGGCTCGTGCCTACCGGCAGCTCATCGACGACTTCGGGTTCTCCCAGGAAGCACTGGCGGCCCGCGTCGGCCGCGCTCGCTCAACCGTTGCGAATACCCTGCGCCTCCTGGACCTGCATACCGCGGTGCAGGCTGCCGTCGCAGACGGCACGATCACGGAGGGCCACGGCCGGGCGATCGGTGGGCTCGCGATCGATCGGCAACCGACGGTTGTTGCCGCCGTCATCGCCCAGGACCTCTCCGTTCGCCAGACAGAGGAATTCGTCCGGCGCCTGCGGGAGCCTCGAGAGCCGAGTCAGCCCGCTCCGAGCCGGGACGTGGACGCCGAGCGTGTCGAAGAAGACCTGCGACGAGCCCTCGGGACGAAGGTTCGGCTGGCGCGCGCGCGAACGGGCGGACGGATCGTGATCGACTACTACAGCGAGGAAGAGCTCGGGCGCCTCTACGAGCGCCTGATGGGAGGAACTGCGTGACGGAGCCCACGGTCGGACCCCACCGCGCCAAGGGCGCCGGATCCACCCGCCGTACGAAGGCGGCGGGCTCGGATTACACCGCCGCGAGCATCCAGGTCCTGGAAGGGCTCGAGGCTGTCCGACGACGCCCCGGGATGTACATCGGATCGACCGATGTGCGGGGCCTCCATCACCTGGTATGGGAGGTCGTCGACAACTCGATCGACGAGGCGATGGCCGGCCACGCCACCGCGATTCGCGTCACGATGATGGCGGACGGCATGGTCGAGGTCATCGATGATGGGCGGGGCGTGCCAGTCGGCAAGCATGCGACGGGCAAGGACGCCCTTGAAGTCGTCCACACCGTGCTCCACGCGGGTGGCAAGTTCGGTGGAGGCGGGTACAAGGTTTCCGGCGGATTGCACGGTGTCGGCGTCAGCGTCGTGAACGCCCTGTCGGATCACCTGCGGGTCGAGACCGCTCGAGACGGGTTCATCTGGGCGCAGGAGTACGTCCGCGGCAAGCCGACAGGACCGGTGGCCAAGGTCGGGCCCCAAGGCAACCGGCGCGGAACACGAACGACCTTCCGGGCCGATCCCGAGATCTTCGAGACAACGGCGTACTCGTTCGACACCGTATCCCAGCGCCTGCGCGAGTCCGCATACCTCACCAAGGGCGTCTGGATCACCTTGATCGACGAGCCGAGCGACAGGGAGCGTTCCTTCTACTTCGAGGGCGGACTGCAATCGTTCGTCCGGCATCTCAACCGGAACAAGGAGGCCCTCCACGGCCGCCCGATCTACGTCGAGCGGCGCGAGGGCTCGACCGCCGTCGAGGTAGCCCTCCAGTACAACGACACCTACACGGAGAACGTGCTCGCATTCGCCAATAACATCAATACCGTGGACGGCGGAACCCATGTCACGGGCTTCCGGGCAGCGCTCACGAGCTCGCTCAACGACTGGGCTCGCAAAGCCGGTGTCCTCAAGGACGCCGACGGGAATCTCTCGGGCGATGACGTCCGAGAAGGGCTGACGGCGGTCATCAGCGTCAAACTCACCGACCCCCAGTTCGAAGGTCAGACCAAGGCCAAGCTCGGCAATGCCGAGGTCAAGGGCCAGGTCCAGACAGCCGTCGGCGAAAGCCTCACCCAGTACCTCGAGGAGAACCCCGGCGACGGCCGCCGGATCATCGAAAAGTGCCTGACAGCGGCCCGCGCCAGGGAAGCGGCCCGCAAGGCCCGCGACCTGGTCATCCGGAAGGGCGTTCTCGATGGACTCTCGCTGCCCGGCAAGCTGGCGGACTGCCAGGAGCGGGACCCGGCCCGGAGCGAACTGTTCATCGTGGAGGGAGACTCGGCCGGTGGCTCGGCCAAGCAGGGGCGCGATCGGCGATTCCAGGCCATCCTACCCCTCCGGGGCAAGGTCCTGAACGTCGAGAAGGCGCGCCTCGACAAGATCGTCGCGAGCGAGAACGTCCGGCCCTTGATCATTGCCCTGGGTGCCGGTATCGAAGGGATCGGCGACAGCTTCGACATTTCGAAGCTGCGATACCACCGGGTCATCATCATGACCGACGCGGATGTTGACGGGGCCCACATCCGGACGCTCCTGCTGACCCTGTTCTTCCGCTTCATGCCCCAGATCATCGAGGCGGGCTACCTGTACATCGCCCAGCCCCCGCTGTACCGCGTGTCGACCGGAAAGATCACGAAGTACGCACAATCCGAGCGCGAGCGCGACAGGTTCGTCAAGGAATTCAACGTCAAGAACATCTCGGTCCAGCGGTTCAAGGGTCTCGGCGAGATGAATGCCGATCAGCTCTGGGATACCACGATGAATCCGGACACCCGGGTCCTGCTCAGGGCGGAAATCGAGGATGCGGCCGAGGCCGACGGGATCTTCACGATGTTGATGGGCGAGAAGGTGGCTCCACGCAAGGATTTCATCAAGAGCGAAGCCAGGAAGGTCCGGAATCTTGACATCTGAGATCCGCCCGACGACGGAGATGGCGGGGCAGCGGTTCACATTCGAGCCGCACCGCTGCTTCGCCTGCGGCGAACTCAACGAGCGCGGGCTGCATCTCGAGCTGCACACGGACGCCTCGGGATGCTGGACGGAACTGACGCTTGACCCCGCGTTCCAGGGCTGGGAAGGCGTCGTCCATGGCGGGATCCTGAGCACCATCCTCGACGAGGTCATGGCCTGGTCCGTCATCGGCAGGGACACCTGGGGCGTCACCGCTCGCATGGCCGTCGAATTCCGCCGCCCGGTCGAGGTCGGCCGGCGATTGCGCGCCGAGGGCACGGTGGCCGAGGCCCGGCGACGCCTCTTCCGGACCGAAGGCCGGGTACTCGACGCGCTCACCGGAGAGATCCTTGCAACGAGCACCGGGACCTATGTCGCAGCTCCCCCCGAGCGCCTGGCCGAGCTGAAGGCCCGTTATCGACTGCAGACGGTCGATGATCGGGCCGATGCACCCGACGGCGTGGACGGGTGATCTCCGTGACACCGGGCAAGGCCGTCGTCGCCCTGGCCAGAGCCGCCATGACTCGGAGCAGCACGGCCGAGGTCGCGCGCAAAGGCGCCGTGACCCCGGGCAGCACGGCCGAGGTCGCGCGCAAAGGCGCCGGGACCCCGGGCAGGACGGCCGGGCTCACGGCCGGGCCCGCCTGGGTAACCACCGAGGGCACGGCATCGGGAGGTTCGGCCGGCGATCGAGCCCGCGCCATCGTCGACGCCCGACGGGCCCGGGCGGCGGTACTCGGAGGGTCGCTCGCCGAGCACGTCCAGGAGCCTGTCGCCCTTGCGGTGGCGCTCCGTGCAGCCCTCGAGGAGCTCGCCGATCGCGCCTATCGCACGGGCCAGCAGTTCGTGGCGCCGGGCATCGGGCGTACGCACGGCGTTCGCAGTCCGCTGCTCCGCGCTCTCGGCCACGGCTTCATGAACGCGACGCGCCGGGACTCATCGTCGGCCCTGCTCCTGGACGCTCACGAGCTTCTCGGCCAGCCGGAGCTCGAGGCGCGCTGGTTCGCGTTCGGAATCCTGGGCCAGACCCTGCCGCGTGAACGTGAGCGGACCTGGCAGCTCCTGCGTCGTGCGGGCCGCGAGGCTGGGGACTGGATCACCGTCGACACGCTGGCCCACACCGTCGGCCGCGGCGTGCTCGACGAACCGTACCGCTGGGCCGAGCTGGAGCAGCTCGTGTATTCACCGTCGCGCTGGGAACGCCGCCTGGTCGGCTCCACGATCGCCACGATCCCGTTCGTGGATCGCCGGGCCGGTCGGGAACCCGAGGTCGCGGCGCGCGGGCTCGGCCTGCTCGGCCAGCTCATCGGCGACGCCGAGCCGGATGTGCAGAAGGCGCTCTCCTGGGCGTACCGGTCGATGGCGCTGGTCGATCTCGAAGCCACGACCTCGGCCCTCGAGGACGAGGCCGAACGTGCCGCGATGACGGCGGACGGTCACCGGGCCTGGGTCATCCGCGATGTGCTGCTGAAGCTCGATCCGGCCCGCGCGGCACGGCTTCGCGGCGTGCTCGTCGGCCTTCGACGGCGTCGCGACAGTCCTTCGACCTCGACAGCGGCTGAGACCGCCGCCCGATTCGCCGACCTAGGTCTGGGGCGCGCCCTGCCCGAGCCGCCGCTGACATGACCGCCGTCGAACGGATCGAAGGAGCCACGAACCAGTGATCGACAACCCCGGCAACATCAGGGGCATCCGCATCGAGGACGAGATGCGCGTTTCGTACCTCGACTACGCCATGAGCGTCATCGTGGCGCGCGCGCTGCCGGATGTCCGGGACGGGCTCAAGCCGGTCCATCGCCGGATCCTCTACACGATGGGCGAGATGGGCCTGTCCTCGACGAGCTCGTTCCGGAAGTGCGCCGCGATCGTCGGCGAGGTCATGGGCAAGTACCACCCGCATGGTGACGTCGCCCTGTACGACGCCCTCGTCCGCCTCGCCCAGAGCTTCTCGATGCGGTACCCGCTGATCGACGGCCAGGGCAACTTCGGCTCGGTCGATGGCGACGCGGCCGCAGCGATGCGATACACGGAGGCGCGCCTGACGGCGATCGCCTCGGAGATGCTGGCCGACATCGACAAGGACACGGTCGACTACGTCGAGAACTACGACGGCACCCAGAAGGAGCCGTCGGTGCTCCCGGCGAAGCTCCCGAACCTCCTGATCAACGGCAGCTCGGGAATCGCCGTGGGCATGGCCACGAATATCCCGCCGCACCACCTCGGCGAAGTCGTGGACGCGGCGATCGCCCTCATCGACGATCCGGCGACCACATCGGACGACCTGTCGACCATCGTGACGGGCCCCGACTTCCCGACCGGGGGGACGATCTTCCGCTACGAGCGACAGCGCAACCTGATCTCCGGGGAGTGGGAGACGGTCGACGCGATACGCCAGATGTACGCCCACGGCCGGGGCCGCGTCGTGATGCGCGCCCAGGTCGCCTTCGAGGAGGTCCGGGGCGACCGGATGGCGATCATCGTCACCGAGTTGCCCTACCAGGTCAACAAGTCCAGCCTCCTCGAGAAGATCGCCGAGCTCGTCAAGGACAAGAAGATCGACGGCATCTCCGACCTTCGCGATGAATCCGACCGCGACGGCATGCGCATCTACATCGAGATCAAGCGGGACGCCAATCCGCACAAGGTCCTGAACAACCTGTTCAAGCACACCTCGATGCAGATGGCCTTCAACATGAACATGCTGGCCCTGGTCGACGGCCAGCCCCAGACCCTCTCGCTCAAGTCGGTCCTCCAGCATCACGTCGACCATCGCCGGGAGATCGTTCGGCGACGAACGGAATTCGATCTCGGAAAGGCGCGCGATCGGGCGCACATCCTCGAGGGTCTGAAGAAGGCGCTCGACAACCTCGACGCGGTGATCAAGACGATCCGGGCCTCGGCCGATACAGAGGCGGCGAAGACCAACCTCATGACCGGCTTCGACCTGTCCGACCGACAGGCCCAGGCCATCCTGGACATGCGGCTGGCCCGCCTCGCCGCCCTCGAGCGGCAGAAGATCGAGGACGAGTACCTCCAGGTGATCCAGCTGATCGCCGAACTCGAGGACATCCTCGCCAACACGGCCCGGGTGCTCGCGATCATCAAGGACGAGCTGGCCGAGCTGAAGCGCAAGTACGCCGGCGAACGCAAGACGCGAGTCCAGGACGACTCGTCCCGGGAGCTCACGGACGAGGACCTCATCGCCGACGAGGACGTCGTGATCACGATCAGTGGCCGCGGGTACATCAAGCGACAGCCGGTCGCCACCTACCGGCGCCAGGGGCGCGGCGGCAAGGGGATCATCGGCCACACGACGCGCGAAGAGGACGCGGTGAAGCACCTCCTCGTGGCGAACACGCACGACTGGGCGCTGTTCTTCACGAACCGGGGTCGCGTCTTCTCCGCCAAGGTCCACTCCATCCCCGACGCCAGCCGCCAGGCGAAGGGCATGCCGATCATCAACCTGCCCGGTGTCCAGGTGGAGACCGGCGAGGTGCCCGTGGCCACCATCACCCTGCCGACCTTCGCGCCCGGCAGCTACCTCGTGCTGGCGACGACGCGCGGGATCGTCAAGAAAACGCCCCTCGAGCAGTTCGAGCGCGTTCGTTCGACGGGCATCCGGGCGATCACGCTCGCCGAGACCGATGAACTGGCCTGGGTCAACGTCTCATCGGGGATGGACGACGTCATCATCGCAACCGCCCAGGGCATGCTCGCCCGCTTCGATGAGGGCGAGGTCCGGCCAATGGGCCGCGACGCGACCGGGGTCATCGGGATCCGGCTGCTCAAGAAGGCGGACGACCGGGTCATCTCGATGAGCGTGGTCCAGCCCGGCGCCGATCTCCTGGTCCTGACCGAGACGGGCTATGGCAAGCGCGTGCCGCTGACCGAGTTCCGGCGCAAGCACCGTGGCGGTCAGGGCGTCCGCCTGATTGCCCTGGAAGGCCGCAAGACGGGCCTGGTCGCGGCGGTCCAGCAGGTCACGGAGCTGGATGAGGAGCTCGTCCTGATCTCGACGCACGGCCAGGTCGTCCGCACGGATCTGGGGTCGATCAACCGCTACTCGTCAGGTGCGCGCGGGGTCATCGTGATGCGCCTGAACGAGGGTGACGCAGTCGTCGGCATCGCGGCCTTCCGGCCCGGACTGGCGGAAGCGCGCGACAACGGCGACAATGACGAACCGGAAGGGGCCGACGCCGGAACGGGCGGCGGTTCGACCCCGGGGCGCGGCGCCTGAGCGGCGCGTCCCGGCCCGGCGAACGGAAGGAGTCCTCCGTGTACGCGGACCAGTTCGAGATCTACCACGGCAACTCGAACCCGGATCTCGCCCGGAAGATCGCCCGCTACCTCGGTACCGAGACAGGGCGTCTCGACGTGTTCCAGTTCGCGAACGAGAACATCTTCGTCAAGATCCTGGACAACATCCGGGAGAAGGATGTCTTCATCGTCCAGCCGACCTGCCGTCCGGTCGACGGTTCGATCACGGTCAACGACGCGATCATGGAACTGCTGATCATGATCGACGCCTTCAAGCGGGCGAGCGCCGGGCGGATCACGGCGGTCGTGCCGTATTACGGCTACGGTCGGTCCGACAAGAAGGACCAGCCGCGCGTCCCCATCACGGCCCGTCTCGTTGCGGACATGATCACCGTCGCCGGCGCCGACCGCATTCTCACGATGGACCTCCACCAGGGCCAGATCCAGGGCTTCTTCAACATCCCGGTCGACGAGCTCACCGCCGTTCACATCCTGTCGAACTACTTCAAGCACAAGCACCTCGAAGATCTGGTCGTGGTCACCGACCTCGGGTTCGCCAAGCGAGCTCGGGCCTTCGCCGAGTTCCTGAACGCGCCGCTGGCCATCATCGAGAAGCGCCGCGTCGGCAACCTGGACCGGGCGGAGCTCTCCGCGGCCGACGAGCGGTGATTGTGGACGACGAGATCGACACGGCCGGCACCCTGACCGAGACCGTCCGCGCCCTCGAGCGCGAGGGAGTGACCGAGATCTACGCCTGCGCCACCCATGGAATCCTGTCCGACCCGGCCGTTGAGCGGATCAGCGAGTCATCACTGCGCGAGGTCGTGCTCACCGATACGGTCCCGCTGCCGCCTGGCAAGCGCATCCCCAACATCACGACGCTCTCGATCGCGCCGCTCATCGGTGAGGCCATCAAGCGCATTCATCGAGGCGAGTCGGTCGGCGCCCTCTTTAGCAGCGAGGTCGAATTCACCCAGGAAATGCTCCTCTGGGAAGACGGCGTCGCCAGGAAGCTCGATACTCGCAACGAACCGGATCACGCGCCGAGCGCCGGCGAATTCGAGGCGGCCATCGCAGCGGCGGCCAAGGGGGGAGATCGATGAGCCTCCAACTCCACCGGCCGGACGGCAAGGGTGGCCTGGAGCCGCGGCCGGTCGTGGAGCGTGACTGGCGGCGCCAGCTGCGATCGCCGCGCTGGGGAGCGGCACTGCAGAAGGGCCGTCTCCCGGAACTGGCGAACCCTGAGATGAACCCGACGAGCGTCGGGCGCTCGGTGGCGTTCTGGCTCTTCCTGGCGGCCGCGACGTTCGGGGTGCTGGTGGTCGGCTACGGCACCGGCTTCTGGTCACTCGCCCGCTGACATCGCCGGCCGGGCGCAAGCCGCGCCACGATCGCGGCCCACGACGCGATCAGTTCGCTGGGACGGGCGCCGAGATCCGCTGCAGGAGAGCGTCGAAGGGCTGGCCTTGAAGTTCCGCCAGGAAGCGCTCGGTACGTGCCTCCGGCGTCGCCACGAAGCCGCCGGCATCCCGCAGCACTCCCTGCAGGCTCGTCAATTGGTAGAGGCCAACAAGCTCCGCACGACCGTAGAAGCGATCCATGTCCCGAAGAAAGAACACCGCGCGTGGCTGCGGCACCAACGCCTGGATCTCCGGGGCGACCTGGGGGGCAGGAAGCAGCAGGTCGAGCCGGATGCGTCCGCCATCTTCCGGCGACAGCCTCCCGCGCAGGATCCGGTCAACCCGGATGTCGGCCTCCGCGAAGTAGGTCGACGCGATGTCGCGCGAGACACCCGTCTCCTCGGCCGCAAGATCGCGGACCTCACGACCGAGCTTCACGCCCTCGATGGCACCGAGCACCACGACGTCAGACGCTCCGATGATCTCCTCGAGCGAGTCGTACCGAAACGCCTCGACCGCCTCGACACGCACCGCGCGCCAGAACCGAAGAGCCGCCGCATCTGTCTGGGTGGTGGTCTCAGGCTGGCGAACGGCCTGGGCCAGGAGGACTCCGATCACAACGATGAGCGACGCGAGGCCGACGATGAGGAAACTTCGGCGGAAGACCGTCGTGTTCATTGGGGGATCTCGTAGTGAGCGTTGAGCTCAACGATCTCGTTGCTGGTCAGCACCCCGCTTGTTGCTGAGTTCGGGAAGAGACAGGACGCCGCGTCGCCGCTGTGACGCAGGCCGAGCGTATGGCCAAATTCGTGGCAGGCAAGGTAGTCGCGCTCGGCGACGGTATCGTAGGCTGCGGTGTAGGTGGGTCGTACTTCAGGGCCTGAGGTGTGCACGACATGTTCGGATCCGCGCCGAGTTTGGCGCTTGCGCCCGGGCAGTACGTCCAGGCCCAGAAACCCGAGGCGTACGTGCTATCGAACACGAGCACGTCCGCGCCCGTGGAGATGGTTCGCTCAGAGCACGAGACGTCAGTTACAGGCTCGTAGTCGAACGTGCACGTGCTCCTGGTGGCCGTAGCCTGGGCCGTCTCGACAGCGCTGAAGAAATACGACTGGAGCCCGTTGTTGGCGATGCACTGCGATGCGGTTGTTGCGTCGCATGGATGAGTGCCGTCAGGTACGCCGGAGTGTTCGAACCGAAGTTCGCCGCCCACACCGGTGGTGCAGCGGTCATGACAATGAGCCCGGCCGCGACGACGAGCGATCGAAGGCGACGGCTTCCCAGACTCATGCTTCTCCCCCGTGCGACAAGTACCGCGGCGAGCGCAGCGATTGTCCCCCCGGTGGTACGGACGCCAATAGGCACTATGCCCGTATGTTGAGACCGCATGCTGCCCCGGGCTAGGAGCGTGAGCGACACGCGCAGGGGCCGGTGTGTTTCTTGCGCTCCATCCGAGGGAGAACGTGGAGAAAATCACGACGGCGCGGCCTCCAAGCTCGAGCAGCCTCGAACGGCTTGCCCAGCAGGTCCATGAGGAAGGCGCCGAGTCGTTCGTAGTCGGGGTTGCTGCGTCCGCCGAGGCTGAAATAGACCGGTTGACCCTGCCCGGCAGCAAGACGACCTGCCGGCATGGTTGACGGACAAGGCGAACACGGCACCGATCCTTCATACGGGAGCGGTCCCGCCGCCAGGGCGGCGCCGGCCGGGCCAGTGTGCTCGCGCCACGGGACCGTGACAAGATCCCGCTGGTTCTCGGCGTCGGGGCTGGCCGCCCGCCGACTCCCGTCCGAATCGGCTTCGCCGAGCCCCACCACCTATACTGCCTGCCCATGCTTGGTTTCCTTTCGCGCTTCGTCGACTCGAATGATCGAGAGCTGAAGCGGATCCAACCGCTCGTCGATGCCGCCAACGGCCTCGAGCTAGAGATCCAGGCACGCTCCGACGCGGAGATCCGCGCCCGGTTCACGGAGCTCCGAGCCGAGATCATCGAGATCGCGGTCCCCGATGAACCATCCGACGACGAACTGCATCACCCCGACCTGGAGCGACGCCGCGAGATCGCGAAGGCCCGTCGGACGCAGGAGAACGACCGGATCCAGGCCGCCCTCGATGAGATCCTGCCGGAGGTCTTCGCGATGGCCCGGGAGGCCATGCGGCGAACGCTCGGCATGCGCCAGTACGACGTCCAGCTGATGGGCGGGGTCGTGCTCCACCAGGGCCGCATCGCCGAGATGAAGACGGGTGAGGGCAAGACGTTCGTCCCGACCCTCGCCGCTGCGCTCAACGCCATGGTCGGCCGAGGCGTCCACCTCGTCACCGTGAACGACTACCTGGCCCGCCGCGACCCGCAGTGGATGGGCCCGGTCTTCCACTTCCTGGGCCTGTCGGTCGGGATGATCACCCACGACGCGTCGTATGTCTTCGAGCCTGGCCACCCCACCAATGATGAGCGGCTGATCAACCTCCGTCCCGTCACCCGTCGCGAGGCCTACGCCGCGGACATCACGTACGGCACGAACAACGAGTTCGGGTTCGATTACCTCCGGGACAACATGGTCACGGAGCTCGACGAACGGGTCCAGCGGGAACGCTACTACGCGATCGTGGACGAGGTTGACAACATCCTCATCGACGAGGCCCGGACACCGCTCATCATCAGCGGCCAGGCGGAGGAGTCAGGCGATCTCTACTACCAGTTCGCCCGCCTCGTGCCGCGCCTGGAACCTCGAGCCGAGGGTGCCGAGGAAGGCGGCGATTACTTCGTCGACCTGAAGGACCGGGCGGTCTCCCCGACCGAGGAGGGCGTCGACCGGATCGAGAAGCTGCTCGGCATCGACAACCTCTTCGACGCCGACCCGCGCCTGGCCCGGCACTTCGAGCAGGCCCTCCGGGCCCACGCCCTCTACAAGCGCGATCGCGACTACATCGTCAAGGACGGCGAGATCATCATCGTCGACGAGTTCACCGGTCGCCAGATGCCGGGTCGGCGCTGGAGCGAGGGGCTCCACCAGGCGGTCGAGGCGAAGGAGGGGCTCCGCGTACAGCGAGAGTCGGTGACGCTCGCCACGATCACCTTCCAGAATTACTTCCGGCTGTACGACAAGCTCGCCGGCATGACCGGCACGGCCATGACCGAGGCCGAGGAGTTCAGCAAGATCTACAAGCTCGAAGTCGTTGCGATCCCGACCAACAAGCCGATGATCCGCGAGGACGGGACCGACCTCGTCTATCGGAATGAGGACGCCAAGTTCCGGGCCGTCGTCGAGGAGATCGCGGAGATGCAGGCGGCGGGGCGGCCCGTCCTGGTCGGTACCGTGTCCGTTGAGCGATCCGAGCGGCTCGGCGAGATGATGATGCGCCGGGGGATCAAGCACGAGGTCCTGAACGCCAAGTTCCACGAGAAGGAGTCCGGAATCGTCGCCCAGGCAGGCAAGTCCGGGGCCGTCACGATCGCCACGAACATGGCCGGTCGCGGCACCGACATCCTGCTCGGCGGCAACCCGGCTGGCCTGACGTCGGAAATGCTCCACCAGCGTGGCCTCAATCCCGCCGAGGTGGACAAGGCCACATATGACGAGGTCTACGTCGAGGCGAAGCGAATCTGCGACGAGGACCATGAGCGTGTCGTCGCCGTCGGGGGCCTCCACATCATCGGCACGGAACGCCACGACAGCCGCCGGATCGACAACCAGCTGCGAGGCCGGGCCGGCCGTCAGGGCGACCCGGGCTCGACCCGGTTCTACCTGTCGCTCGACGACGACCTCATGAAGCGCTTCGCTTCGGACCGGGTGACGTCGATCATGGAACGCCTCGGGCTCGATGACGACACGTACATCGAATCCGGGATCGTCGGCAAGACCATCGAGAGCGCCCAGTCGCGCGTCGAGGGCTACAACTTCGACATCCGGAAGCGGGTCGTCGAATTCGACGACGTCATCTCCCGAGGAGGTGGTTCAGCGCCTGATCGAGGTCTTCCACGACAAACTGGACGCGCGGGAGGCCGAGGTCGGCGAGGAATGGTCCATGGTCGAGCGCTTCGTGCTGCTCCGGACCATCGATTCCCTGTGGGTCGAGCACCTGACCGAGGTCGACGACATGCGTCGCGGCATCGGCCTCCGTGGCTACGCCCAGGAGGATCCGCTCAACGCCTTCCGGAAGGAGGCCTTCCGCCTCTACGAGGAGCTCGGCGGGTTCATCCGGCACCAGGTGGCCAGCACGATCTTCCGGGTGACGATCACCCGTCAGCAGGCCACGCCACCGGCCGGCGTGTTCCCGATGTCCGGTCCCGGCCAGGCGGCCCCATCTGGCAGCGCGAGCGAGGGCGTGGCGGGCCAGATTGCAGCGGGCACGCGATCTAGCAGCACCACGGACACGGCCACGAGCCGCTCATCGAACAGCGCCGCCGCCCGGTCGATGAGCGCGGGCGCGGGAATTCCGGGCGCGCGGCCGGCGATCCCGGGGACTCCCCAGCAGGCCCGGCCCGGCTACACGCCGACCGGCGCGAAGATCGGGCGGAACGACCCCTGCTGGTGCGGATCCGGACAGAAGTACAAGAAGTGCCACGGTCGCTGACCCGGCCGCACCGCTGACCGCGAGCGGCTGGCCGCCCATGGCTCTTGTCGCGCGCACACTCCTGACAGCGTTGGTATCCACCGCCGTGCTCGTCGGCTGGACCGCCTACCGGGTCCAGGAGCAGGGGGCCCGCGATGAGCAGCAGCGCGCGGATGCGATCGTGGTCCTCGGCGCGGCACAGTACAACGGGATTCCTTCACCGGTACTCGAGGCACGACTCAGTCACGCCGTGGATCTGTACGACGCCGGCGTCGCGCCGATCCTGATCGTCACGGGCGGCAAGCGCGCTGGGGACTCGATCACCGAAGCGTCCGCCGCCCGGACCTGGGCTGAAACGCACGGCATCCCCTCGGCGGCCATCCTCTCCGAAGACCGCGGCCGGACAACACTGGAGTCACTCGAGGCCGTGGCGGAGATCCTTCGCGCCCGCGGGCTCAGGTCAGCTGTCTTCGTGAGCGACAGAACGCACATGTTGCGCGTCCTCAGAATCGCAACCGACCTGGGGATCACGGCCTGGGGTTCACCCACCACGACCGGACCGGTTGACGCGGACCCGGACCGACGTTTCGAGGCGGTGGTCCATGAACTCGGTGCCCTGGCCGTCTATTTCGTGGGCGGTGGCCGCCTGGTTCTGGAGGAATCGGCGGCGAATCCGTAGGGGAACCCGCACAACGGCACGATTCGACGCGAAATTCCTCGAAAATGGCGCGACTTCCCTCTTGGCGAGCCGATCCTGCGCACCTATACTCGCCACAACTTCCGAGCACCGGGACCCATCTGTCCCACCGTCAAACCCCAGCGCTCCGCCGTCAAACCCCAGCGCCCCGCCCGCCGTGCCCATGGTGTGTTGAGAGAGGGACTTGTGAAGCAGGCCGAGGAAGCGAGTTTCGTTGACCTGATCGCCTGCGAGCGAGATTGCCGTTCCTGCAGTTATGCCGCCGCTCTCGATTGCGACGGCAACTGTGGCGTCTGCCCGCACAACGGTTACTGCCCCTGCGTGAACCCCGTCGTCGCACGGAGCAAGTCGGCACTCCGACTCATCGAGCTCCGTCCGATCCTGCTCCAGGATCTCCAGGTCCGGAACTGATGGACGCCTCGTCCATCGCGGACCTGGCCGAGCGGATTCGGTCGACGTCGGGGCGTCTTTGACCTCGGGGCGAAGGAAACGCGTCTAGCCGAGCTTGATGCCCGTTCCGGTGACCCCGCCTTCTGGGACGACCAGCAAGGGGCCCAGTCCGTCCTCCGCGAAGCCGAGGGCCTGCGCGACGAGCTGACACTCTGGCGCGGCATCGAGAAGCGCGTCGACGACCTGGTCGAGCTCCTGACCATGCTCGAGGCGACGCCCGATGAGGAACTCCTTGCGGAGCTGGAACGCGAGGGCGATGCCCTCGCCCGCCTGTTCGACCGCGAGCGGACCCTGCTCCTCTTCTCCGGCCAGTACGACCGCAAGAATGCCGTCCTGACGATCTCGGCCGGAGCCGGCGGGACAGAGGCCACCGATTGGGCCGATATGCTCCTCCGGATGTACCTCCGCTGGGCCGAGCGTCACCGGTTCAGGACCGACGTGATCGATTCGACGGAGGGCGAGCAGGCCGGCATCAAGAGCGCCACCGTGACCATCGAGGGGCGGAACGCATTTGGCTGGCTTCGTGCCGAGCGCGGCGTCCATCGTCTCGTCCGGATCAGCCCGTACGACGCACAGAAGCGCCGCCAGACCACCTTCGCGCTCGTCGAGACGATGCCGGAAGCGGACGACGATGTGGAGATCGAGCTCAACTGGGATGAGATCCGGGTTGACACATTCCGCTCATCGGGCGCCGGAGGGCAGCACGTCCAGAAGACAGAATCGGCGATCCGTCTCACGCATCTCCCGACCGGGATCGTTGTCACCTGCCAGAACGAGCGATCGGCCATCCAGAATCGCGAACTCGCCACCAGGGTCCTGAAGTCCCGCCTCCTGGAACTTGAGCTGGAGAAGCGCGAAGAGGCGTTGCAGAAGCTCCGCGGCGAGCACGTCACGGCCGGCTGGGGCAACCAGATCCGGAGCTACGTCCTCCACCCCTACCAGATGGTCAAGGACCTCCGCACGGGCTACGAGACCTCGAACACCGGAGCCGTGTTGGACGGCGACCTTGACCTGTTCATGCAGGCGGAGCTGGAGCGACTGGCGACGGGACAGCCGCCCTCGGCCAATCCCGACGACGACGAGGCGTGAGCCGGCTCGACGGGATCGCGCTCCGCCCGGCGGTCGAGGAGGACCTGCCGGCCTGCGAGGAAATCTGGCGTGACGCGCTCAACGACTACCTGCTCCCCCTTGGCCAGATGGAGATCCCGCCCGACAACCCTGGCCTCCGGCAACTCCACGCCCACGTGCTGGCCACGGATCCGGAACTCTTCTGGGTGGCCGAGCGACCGGCCGCGGATCGACCGAGCGGCGACCCCGGCGACCGCGAGGACCGCGGCGACCGCGGCATCCTCGCCTTCGCCGCCGCCGCCAGGCGCGGTCCCGTATGGTTCCTCTCCATGCTCTTCGTGCGGCCGAGCCTCCAGCAAGGCGGGATCGGCCGGGCCCTTCTCGAACGGATGCTCCCGCCCGATGATGCGATCGTCGCGGTAGCGACGGATGCGGCCCAGCCGATATCGAACGGGCTGTACGCGTCGGTGGGCATGGTCGCCCGGATGCCGATGTTCAACGTGGTGGGACGGCCGCTGCGGCGGGAGGCGCTCGTCCCGCTCCCCGATGGACTCGTCGGCCTGAGGTTCGATTCTGCGACGACGGCGGGCTCCGATGCCAGCGGGGGGCCCAAAGGGCCCGGGGGCACCCTCGCGGCCGACCTCGCCGCCGACCGCGCCGAACTCGACCGAGATATCCTCGGCTTCGATCACCAGGTGGACCATGCGTTCTTCCAGCGGCAGGACCGGATCGGCATCGCCTACCGGGACTCTGCCGGTCGGCTCGCGGGCTATGGATACACGTCCGCGGTGGGTCGGGTCGGTCCGGTCGCGACCCGGGAGAAGGCCCACCTGGCCCCGGTTCTCGCCGACCTCCTGGATGCGGTCCCGCCTCGCGGTGCGTCCGCTGTCTGGATCCCGGGACATGCGGGGGAGGCGATGGCCACGCTCATCCGGGCGGGGCTCCGGATCGAGGGATTTCCTGTTCTCCTCGGGTGGACTCGGCCGTTCGCCGACTTCGAGCGATACATTCCCGCCTCACCGGGGTTGCTCTGACAACTGGGGCGGCGGCCCGGGCGATGTCCGGGCGATGTTTGAGCACTACGGGGCGGCTCGCGGGAGTTCGGGTGCGTGCTGTCCGTGCGGATCGCGCCTGTCCGTGCGAATCGCGCCTGTCCGTGCGGCGAGCGCTGGTCCGCGCGTTGAGCGCGAGGTGGTCCGCGATGCGCGCCGGTCCGTACGGTCCGTCCACGACCAGAGCACTATGCGGGTATTGGGCCTGCCCGCGCGACCCACACGCGGCCGCGAGGGGGCCGATCCGCCTGTTCGAGGCGTGCGTCGTGCGTGGATGCGCGCCGACCATGGGCCCAGGGAGCGCTCAGTGCGGGCTCGTCCGCTCCGCTACTCGGATAGTGCTCCGTGGAGGCGCATTGGCCAGGGTGCCAGGCGCAACCTGTGGCCATGCCCAACCTGTGGCCAAGGTGCCAGGCGCAACCTGTGGCCATGCCCAACCTGTGGCCGAGGTGCCAAGGTCCGACTCGGCCACCGAGCGTAACCCGGGCCAGGCACAGGGCGACCAGGGTGAGCACACGACGAACGTCCAGGATGCCGCCCGCGCGGGCGGCATCCTATTGCCGTGTTCGTCGACGCGGTGGTAGCCTCTGGCCCGACGTGGCTCCCTCCGACGTGCCCCGGGCCCGGAGTCTCGCGAGCTGGCGCCGATCCCCCCAGGGGTCGACGCGGCACAACGCGGAGCCGATTCGATGTTGACAGCAGCTGGTCCCAGGAGAGCCGCCACGGACGAGCGTCCGGTCGCGGGCGAGCCGCCGGTTGGGGACGAGCGGCCAGCGGTCCTCGTCCTGAATGACGTCACGAAACGCTACCCCAACGGTCGCGAGGCCCTTCGCGACGTGGACCTGACGATCCCCGAGGGTGACTTCGTGTTTCTCGTCGGCCCGAGCGGAGCCGGAAAGTCGACCCTCATGAAGCTGATCATTCGGGACGAGCTGGCCACGGAAGGGGAGGTCATCCTCGACGGCGACGACCTTGCGAAGCTGCCGCGCCGGAAGGTCGCCCGCGTCCGTCGCAAGATCGGGGCGGTCTTCCAGGACTTCAAGCTGCTGCCGACGAAGACGGCGCGCGAGAACATTGCCTTCGCGCTCGAGGTGACCGGCACGCCGCGGCGCAAGATCCGACCCGCGGTTGATCGCGCCCTGCGTCTCGTGGGCCTCTCGGGCCAGGCGGATCAGTTTCCGCGCCAGCTGTCCGGGGGCGAACAGCAGCGAACCGCGATCGCGCGGGCCCTCGTCCATGATCCTCGACTCGTCATCGCCGACGAACCGACCGGCAACCTCGACCCGCTCATCAGCTGGGAGATCATCCAGCTGCTGCTCCGAATCAACCAGCTGGGCGTCACGGTCCTAATGGCCACCCATAACGCGGACGTGGTGACAGCGCTCCGGAAGCGCGTCATCGCGCTGGAGGAGGGCCGGGTGATCCGGGACGAGATCGGCGGCCGCTACCACCGTCAGACGTGAGGCCATGATCCGCTTCCTCGGCTTCAGCCTCTCGCGTGCCTGGCAGGGCTTCTGGCGGAACGGGGCCATGAGCATTGCCGCTACGGCGACCATGACCCTGATGCTCCTGCTTCTCTCCGGCTTCTTCATCGTCCAGAACGGCCTCCTTGCCGGCCTCCAGTTCGTTGAACAGAAGGTCGAGGTCGTCGCCGACCTCAGCCCCACGGCCACGGACCCGGAAATCGAGGACCTGCGCCTCCGGATCGGCGCCCTGCCCGAGGTCCGCGACGTCACGTACATCTCACGCGAGGTCGCGCTCCAGCGGTTCCAGGAGGCCCGGGCAGCGCAGGGCGAGGAGGATCTGACCTCCTACCTCGATTCCAACCCGCTCCGCGCCAGCCTCGAGGTGAAGCTCCGAGATCCGTCCGACTTCACGGCCGTGACCGACGCGCTTCGGGCGGATCCCCTCGTGGTGCGCGTCAAGAACATCACCGACCTGGTCAATCGGGTCCTGACGGTCACGGAATTCCTGCGTACCGCCGGGATCGTGATCCTGGCCATCATCGGCGCCATCGTCCTGTTCATCATCATCAACACGATCCGGCTCGCCGTCGTCGCCCGTGCCGAGGAGATCGAGGTCATGCGGCTCGTGGGCGCCTCGGATGCGTTCATCCGTTGGCCGTTCGTGTTCGAAGGTGCGCTGGTCGGCCTCCTCGGGGCGGCGATCACGCTCGGGGTGATCGCCGTGGCTTCCGATTCACTGAGCAGCTTCATGTTCGAATTCTTCCGAGTGCTGCCCATCCGCGTCGGTGCGATCGCGAAGGACGTCGCGGTGCTGGTGATCGGGTCGGGGGTCGGGCTCGGCGTGCTCGGGGCGTTCGTATCTGTACGGACGTATCTCATCCGGTAGCTGTCCTTGCCGCTGCGTTGTCGACGAGGGCCGATCCCGCGCACGGCGCACGTGCACGGTTCGCGCGACGACCGGCCGTGATCGCGTGCGACGGACTCGGATCGGCCCCTTGCCGGTCGTGATCGCGTTCGGCCGACTCGGATCGTCTTCGGCCGGTCCTGATCGATGTGGGATCACAGGTGACCCGGACCGTACGTGAAGACACGGTCAAGGCTCCATGTGATTTCAGTGACGATCACTCCACGCACGCTCTCCTGCGCGTAGGATCGGCGAAGGCCATGTAGGCTTTCGCACCACTCCCTGCGACCCATCGGCCGCGACGCGCGCGATCACCACGCTGAGGACCTCCAGACCCATGCTCCCCGACGCACCTCCCCCCGTTGACGACGACCGCCCGGCGACCGACGTTGTGACCCGATTCGACGCGCCGGTCCCGCCCGGGGACGGCGAGCCCGCCACGACGTCCGCGACGGCACCGCCGGAATCGACGGTGACGTCCCGTCGACGGAACGGGCGCGGCACCTTGCTGCTGGGGCTGGCGGTCGTCCTGGTGATGGTGCTGAGCGGTGGGGCGCTGTTCGCGTCCGGGTACGTGCTCGGCCAGCGTCAGGTCGCACAACCGGGGACTCCCGCGACGGCCGAGGCCGCGTTCCAGCCGTTCTGGGACGTCTACTCCGCGATACGGGATCGTTTTGCGCTCGGACCCGTCGATCAGAAAGCGCTGGTCGAGGGTGCCATCAAGGGCATGGTCGAGGCGGTCGGCGATCCGTACTCCACGTACCTGACCGCGGAGGAGTTCCGCAACACACTCCAGGACATCTCGGGTGAGTTCGAGGGTATCGGCGCCGAGATCGGCACGGTCAATGCCAATGGCGACACCGTCGACTGCACGACGTTCGGGCCGGATTGCCGTCTCGTGGTCGTCGCGCCGATTGACGGGAGTCCGGCCGCCGCCGCGGGCCTCAAGCCCGGTGACGTGATCGACAAGGTCGACGGCAGCACCCTCGATGGACTGACGCCCAGCGAGGCCCGCGATCGAATTCGCGGGAAGAAGGGCACGATCGTCGTCCTGTCGATCGAGCGATCGGGCACGGCCCCGTTCGATGTCAGCATCACCCGGGACGTCGTACGCCAGCGGGAGGTGATCACGGACCAGTACGCCGAGGGAACGATTGCCTACATCCGCCTGACCGGGTTCTCGGACAACGGCGCGAACACGTTCGTCGAGGAGGTCAGGAAGGCCATCGACGCGGGCCGGACCAGGATCATCCTGGATCTCCGAGGGAACCCGGGCGGGTTCGTGACCGCCGCTCGAACCGTCGCGAGCGCGTTCATCGCCGATGGGCCCGTCTTCTGGGAAGAAGATGCGCAGGGCAACCTCAGTCCGACCGAATCGCTCGGCAAAGGCGTCGCCACGGATCCCGGGATCCAGGTGGCCGTGCTCATCGACAAGGGCAGTGCGTCGGCGAGCGAGATCGTGGCCGGTGCGCTCCAGGACACGGGCCGAGGAACCCTCATCGGGCAGACCTCGTACGGCAAGGGCACCGTCCAGACCTGGATCGAGCTCAACAACGACGCAGGCGGCGTCAAGTTGACGGTCGCGAAGTGGCTGACGCCGAACAAGCGCTGGATCCACAAAGTCGGCCTCACCCCGGACATCGAGGTGAGCGTCCCGGCCGACACCCCCGCGGGGGCGGATCCCGTCCTCGATCGGGCGATCGAGTTCCTCTCCGGTACGGGGGCCATACCGACACTTCTCCAGCACGCCGCATAGAGCGGTTGCCAGCACCATTCCAATCGGCTACGGTACGCACGAACGAAAGGAGGTGATGTGCAGTGTCGTATCACAGTCGCTGCACCACCTCGCCGGAGCTGACCGTCTAGCCGGTCTTTCCGTGCGGGTGGGCAGCCGCAATGAACGCCGGTCCGCAAGGGCCGGCGTTCGCGCGTCCGGACCCGGTCTCGCGCGTCCGGACCCGGTCAGGCGCGCACGAGCGCGGCGCCGGACAGCGCACACTTGACCCTTCGTAGCACCGCACGCCATTCATGGAGTGCCGCCATCCGTCTCCCAGGGAGGAGCACACCCCGTCATGGGCGAACAGACGATCGCTCAGAACCGCCGGGCTCGCCATGAGTTCTCCATCGAGGACACCGTGGAGGCCGGCATCGCGCTGGTCGGAACGGAGATCAAGAGCATTCGGGCCGGCCAGGTCAACCTGTCCGATTCGTATGCCCGGATCGACCGCGGTCAGGCCTGGTTGATCGGCGCCCATATCGCCCCCTGGGAGAGCGCCAGCCGCTTCAATCACGAGGCCAAGCGCGAGCGCAAGCTGCTCCTGCACCGAGCCCAGATCGATCAGCTGCTCGGCAAGACCAAGGCCAAGGGCCTGACGCTTGTTCCGCTCCGCCTCTATATCACCGGCCGGGGCAAGGCGAAGCTCGAGCTCGGGCTCGGCCGCGGCAAGCAGCTCCACGACAAACGCCGGGACATCGCCGAACGGGATGCCCGACGCCAGATGGAACGCGACGTCGCCGAGACGCGACGGGGCCGATAGCGAACCCGAGGGAGAGGCGAGATGCGATTGGCACGCACAATCCAGGCGGTCGATGCCCATGCGGCCGGCGAGCCGGGCCGGGTGATCGTGGGTGGCGTGCTCGACGTCCCCGGCGTCACGATGTTCGACAAGATGTCCTGGCTCCAGGCGAACGGAGACGATCTCCGCAAGCGGATGCTCCAGGAGCCTCGAGGGTATCCGGCCGCCAACTGCAATCTCGTCCTCCCGTCGTCCCACCCCGAGGCAGCAGCCGGCTTCGTGATCATGGAGCAGGTTGAGTACCCGGGGATGTCCGGCACGAACACGATCTGTACCGCGACGGTCCTGCTCGAGACCGGCATGGTGCCGATGGTCGAGCCCGTCACGGAGCTCATCCTCGAGGCGCCCGCCGGGCTCATCCACCTCCGCTGCGAGTGTCGGGACGGCAAGGTCACCAGCGTCACGTTCCGCAACGTCCCTGCCTTCGCGACGCACCTGAACACGCCGATCGACGTGCCCACCCTGGGGACGGTCACGGTTGATGTCGGGTATGGCGGCATGTTCTATGTGATCGCCGAGGCCGAGCAGTTCGGCCTCCGCCTCACGCCCGAGGAGGGCCGGGACATCACGCGCATCACGGAACTCATCAAGGCGGCCGCGAACGAGCAGCTGCCGGTGGTCCACCCGGAGCAGCCGGGCTTCGCCGGGATCACCATCGGCCAGCTCTCCGGGCCGGCCCACGACCCCGCCAATTCCATGCGCAATGTCGTCACCGTCTCGACCGGCGTGCTCGACTTCGACCGGCCCTCGACATGGACCGGAGCCATCGACCGATCGCCGTGCGGAACGGGGACATCGGCCCGGATGGCGGTCCTCCACGCCAAGGGCCACCTCGCGCTCAACGAACCGTTCCGCCATGAGGGCATCCTCGGCACGGTATTCACCGGTCAGCTGGTCGAGGAGACGACCGTGGGTCGGTACCGGGCTGTCGTCCCGACAATCACGGGCACTGCCTGGATCACGGGCATGGCAACGTATGTCGTCGATCCAACCGATCCATTCCCCGACGGCTACACGGTCGGGGACATCTGGTAGTCCCCATGGCGGCGCGATCGCATGGGGACGATGGCCGGGAGGCCGCAATAGAGCAACCACCGGCAATCGGGCAGCTACCCGCAATCGAGCAGCTACTTGGCCGATGGGCCAACCTCGGCTAGACTTCCGGCCGGGCGCCCGTGTGCGACCGACCTGTGGGGATGCGTGGTTTCGACAGGGTCCAGCTGACAGTGAACGCGAGCCGAGGTGCCGTCAGGCCTCGTTAAACAGGCGGCAAAACGAAGTAACTGCCAACAAGCAGTCGACTCTCGCCCTCGCCGCTTAGGCGGTAAGGTGAGCGTGGAAGCGACCTCAGTCCCGCGGGTCGTGGAAGCGTCATCAAGCGGGGCTGCAGCCCGGTTGAGCGTCGCGTATTCCGGGAGCAAGCTCGATCTAGAGACACGTGACTGGACCAACCGGGAGAGTGCCGATCCCCGCCCGGATGGTTGACGAAAACGATCGGACACGCTCGTAGTGGTTGCTGCCGAAGGGCTCTGGACGGGGAGTTCGACTCTCCCCCATCTCCACCAACAACATTGCCGTCCCGGGCGGGCTGTCCACGACCTCATGACCTGTGGCTTGACTGCGTCCTACACGGTGTCCTCCTCCGAGGCGAGGTCTCGGCCGGGTTGATACGGTCGGCTTGACACGGATGTCTTGACAAGGACGGCACGTTACCGCGCCGATCGGGGGCGAGAGATGACCGACACGCATCGCGTGGGACACGCCCGGGGTCAGGGCCTGCACCTGACGGTCGGGGAGCGGTCCCGCACCGCCGACCTCCGGCATTCGACCGACGCGGAACCGGGCATAACGCGGCGCCGCGCCGGACGGGGCTTCCGCTACCTCGGCCCGGACGGCGCATCGATCCGCGACGCGGCGACGCTGGCGCGGATCCGGTCACTCGCCGTCCCACCGGCCTGGCACGACGTGTGGATCTGCCCCGACGCCCGCGGCCACCTGCAGGCCGCGGGCCGCGATGCCCGCGGACGCAAGCAGTCCCGTTACCACTCGGCGTGGCGCGCCCGACGCGACGCGTCGAAGTTCGGCCGGATGGCGGCGTTCGGCCGCGCGTTGCCTCGGCTCCGGCGGCGCGTCGCGCAGGACCTGGCCCTCACGGTCCTCTCGAAGGAGAAGGTTCTGGCAACGGTGGTTCGGCTCCTCGAGACGACCTCGATGCGTATCGGAACCGAGGCATATGCGCGGGCCAACGGATCCTTCGGCCTCACCACGCTGCGAAACCGGCACGTCACTGTGTCCGGCGACGCGATTCGATTCAGTTTCCGGGGCAAGAGCGGCAAGATCCACGAGGTCGGCGGTCGCGACCGGCGCCTCGCCCGGGTTGTGGCCCGCTGCGAGCAACTCCCCGGTCAGGAACTCTTCCAGTATCTCGACGAGGACGGCGAACCGCGGCCGATCGAGTCGGCGGACGTGAACACGTACCTCAAGGACGCGGCGGGCATCCCGATCACGGGCAAGGACTTTCGGACCTGGATCGGCACGCTCATCGCCTTTCAGACGCTCCGATCGAGACCGAGCCCGCACTCGGCTGCGGCGCAGCCGCGCGCGATGGTCGTGCGCTCCGCGGAGGCGGTGGCCGAGGTCCTGGGCAACACGCCCGCGGTCAGCCGCCAGAGCTACATCGCGCCCCTGGTCGTCGAGGCGTACCTGGCCGGGACGTTGCCGCGTGGTCGGTCGCCGCGCCGGGATCCAGGCGAACAGGTGGCTCCGCGGTTCGGGCGGCGCGAGGAGCTGGCGCTCGTGCATTTCCTCGAGCGAGGGTTGCGGGCGACGTAGGTTGACGCCAGATGCTCGAGCAAGCACCAGCCAAGATCTTCGGGAGGACGTCGTACTGTCCTCGCGCGGCGCGGATCAAAGGGACCGCAGCCGGGTGACGAAGCGTGCTCTGGCCGTCAGGGGAATCGGGCGTGGACCCGCTATTCGGTGGCGGGCTCCCCGGCCCAGCCGACGTTGGAGAATGTCGGGATGAAACGATAGCCCTTGCTCGGGACGGTGGCGATGAAGCGCGGCTGGCGGTAGTCGTTCTGGAGCTTGATGCGGAGGCTCCGGATGTGGCGGTCAACGATGCTCTCGGCCACGAAGTCCACCCCCCATATCGCATCGAGGATCTCCTCTCGGTTGACGACCCGCCCGGCGCGACTCGCCAGCAGGTAGAGCAGGCTTTGCTCGATGCCGGAGAGATGCACGACCGAGTCCCCCGCCCGCACCACGCGATTGACGATGTCGATCTCGATCTCGCCGAGCTTGATCACCGGGATGAGGGGCAGGTCCAGGCCCGTCGCTCGCCGGCTGATCACGATGGCCCGGGCGAGCAGCTCCTCGGGCGAGAAGGGCATCGTCAGGATGTCGTCGACGCCGAGATCGAAGGCACGCAGCTTCGTCTTGAGGTCGCCCCGCCGAGTGAGGCCCAGGACCGGCGTGCCGCTCCGCTTCATGGTGTTCGAGGCCCCGAGGAGCTTGAGCACCAACGTGCTGTCATCGTGGTCCATGTCGACCACGGACATGTTCGGGACCCAATCCTCGAGGATGGCCTTCGCCTTGGCCAGGCTGCTCGCGGACCGCACGGCGAAGACGCCGTGGTTCAGGGTAAGGGTGATGAGGTCCACGACCAGCGGGCGATCGTGGAGCACGAGTGCGCGTCGTGCCTCGACCGTCGAGGAGTTCACGTGGCGATCCATCGGAGGCGTCTCCTCTTCTTCCGATCTTGCATTCGATGGTACTCCCGGTCCGGCTTCGCCTCCGCGTGTGCCAGATCTCAGGCTTGAGGACCACCCGAACGAGCGGCCGAAGGCGCATGACAGGCCGTCATGACCGGCAGCCCCTCCCACGGGACACTCGCGAGCGGCGCTCCAACAGGTGTCTCGTTACCCCACGTCCAAAGGTCCGCGGTTCCACGGGCTCAAGCGGAGAGCCAGCCAAGGGGAGTTGCGAATGGAGGCCGCGGCACGGATCCGCCCCGCCCGGGCAACGCCCGGGCCACCCCCGCGCCACTCCCGCATGGTCGGTGGGGATGCGGGCCTTGTCGAGGCGTCATGCGAGGCCCTCACAATGCGGAGCGAATTGATCCTGTCGGGAAACCTGCGGAGCGAGAGGCTGCGCTGAGGCGATGACCCAACAGGACACGCCGACCGGCCCCGACGGACCTCGCGTGGATCCCGGACGGCCCGTGGATCCGCAAGCCGCCGAAATCCGGGCCGAGAAGAACCCGCTGAAGCGTCTCGGGAAGGTTCTTGGGCCGGGCCTCATCACCGGGGCTTCGGACGACGATCCGTCGGGGATCGGGACGTACGCCTGGTCACCGGGCACGGCCTCGCGGGCGTACTCAAGGAGCACTACCCTCGGACCCTCTACCCGGCGGTGATCGCCCTCGTCCTCGCCAACACCCTCAACGCGGGGGCGGACATCGGCGCCATCGCGGCGGCGATCAACCTGATCGTGCCGATCCCGGCGATCGTGTTCATCGTCCCGGTCAGCCTGGGAATCATCGCGCTACAGGTCTTGGGCAGCTATCGCCTGATCGAGAAGGTCTTCAAGTGGCTGGCCCTGGCCCTGCTCGCGTACATCGGGGCAGCCCTGTTTGCGAAGCCCGACATCGTCAAGGTCCTCGCCGGATCGCTGATCCCCACGATCCGGCTCGACCCCGCCTACATCGGCATCCTCGTCGCGCTCCTGGGCACGACGATCTCGCCGTACCTCTTCTTCTGGCAGGCCAGCCAGGAAGTCGAGGAGCAGATCAGCATGGGCCGGCGCCACCTCCGGCAGCGACAGGGAGCGTCGCGGTTCGAGCTCAAGTACGCCCTCTGGGACACGATCGCGGGGATGGTCTTCTCCGAGGTCGTGGCCTACTTCATCATCCTCACCACCGGCGCGACCCTGTTCGTGGCGGGAAAGACGGACATCGGGTCGGCGACCGATGCCGCGGAGGCCCTGCGCCCGCTGGCCGGCGATGCGTCTGCGCTCCTGCTCGCCGTCGGGCTCATCGGGGCCGGTGTGCTGACCGTGCCCGTCCTCACGGGCGCGGCCGCGTACGGCCTGTCCGAGGCGTTCGGCTGGCGATCGGGGCTGGAGCACAAGATCACCCGGGCACCGCAGTTCTACGGCGTCATCGTCGCGGCGACACTCGTCGGGATGGTCATCGCGATCCTCAACGTCAACCCGATCGCCGCGCTCGTCCTGAGTGCGGTGATCAACGGGCTCATCGCCGCGCCGCTCCTCGTCCTCGTGATGCTCGTCTCGAACAACCGCGCGGCGATGGGCGAGCGGACGAACGGTCGCCTGCTGAACTTCGCCGGGTGGACGACAACGATCATCATGGGCGTGGCGGCCATTGCCCTCGTCGTGACGTCGATCTTCGGGTAGGGGCGAGGTCCCGCGGCTCGACGAGGGTGACGCCGAGGGACAGTTTCGACTGGTGGCGCGATTGATCCGTGCGCGGACGATCCCCTGCGCGCGTGCCGCAGCGTGTGGGGCGACGGCACGCCAAGACCCGGCGCGAACGGTGTTCGGCTGCCCCCACGTCGTCGCCGCCCCGGCCGCCCGCTGAAGGTCCTGTGCACGCAACACCAGGATGGCCATGGCCACCATCGCCGGCATGACCGTAGGATCCAGGGAGAGCGTCACGGAAGCCGCTGACGGACTTACTGTCGGGCATCGCGTGACGGATGAGGCTATCAATGGACCAAGGTGGCCGCTTCGCCCGGCCCGGTGGCGCGTTCCGTACGCTGGGCGCGGGGATCGGCCTTTCCGCCCTCATGGCCGTGGCTGGAATCGGCGCCCGCGCGGCGGCCCCCGTGCCCAACCTGCAAGCTCCGATTCGCGCCCTCGACTTTCCGGCAGACGGCTCGCCCAATGACGCTCTATACGCCCTGCAGACCGACCTCGTTCCGATCGGCGTGCCCACCGCCTGGGCACGCTCGACTGGTGTTCCGAGCGTGATCGTTGCCGTCCTTGACAGCGGCGTCGATGCTGCGCAGAGCGAATTCGCCGGTCGCCTCGTGCCTGGCTTCAACGCCCTTACCGGGGTTGCCGACACTGCCACCAACCTCGATCCGACGAATGATGACCTCGGTCATGGAACACGTGTAACCGGCACGATCGCCGCGGCCGCCAACAACGGCGCCGGCATCGCGGGCATCGCGCCGGGCATATCGATCATGCCGATCAAGGTCCTTGACGCCACCGGCACTGGCGACTTCAGTGGCCTCGTCGCCGGAGTCGACTGGGCGATCGCCAACGGCGCGCGAATCGTGTCGATGAGTTTCGGCGGCACGATGGATGCAGCCGGCGTCGACATCGTCCAGACACGCATCACCGCCGCCCACACCGCAGGCACCGTCCTCATCGCCGCGGCCGGCAATTCGGGCACGTTCGCGTCCGAATACCCGTGCAACTTCGCCTACGTGATCTGCGTCGGGTCGACCACCAACGACGGGACGGCCGTCAGCACGTTCTCGACCAGAACGCCGGCCGTGGCCCTCGTCGCTCCGGGCGAGATGATCGCTTCGACGCTGCCAGGCAATGCGTACGGCTATGCGTCCGGGACGTCGATGGCTGCCCCGCATGTCACCGCCGCGGTGGCGCTCATCCGATCGCTTCGCCCGGAGATCAGCCCCGACGAGATCCTCGCCGCGCTCACGGGCAGCGCGCTTCCGCTTGGTGCAGGAGGCCGCAACCAGGATTCGGGCTACGGCCTCCTGCAGGTCGCCGCCGCTCTCGATCTCGTGCTTGGAGCTGCGGATCCCGGTCAGGCCGCCGCCGATCTCGCGCCGGCCGCCACTGCTGATCTCGCGCCGGCCGCCGCCGCTGATCTCGCGCAGGCCCCTCGTATCACGGCCGTCGTCCCGGCGTCGGGCAGCAGCGGGGTCGCCCGAACCGCTCGTCCGCGGGTCACCCTCTCGATTCGTATCAGTGGCGTCTCGACCAAGAACGTCACCCTCAAGGACGTCACGGCCGACCGCGGGGTCGCGATCCGGGTGAGGTACGACAGCGCGACTCGCGTCATCACCATCGCCCCGCGGACACGCCTCGTCCCAAATCACGCCTATCGCATCACGGTGGTCAGGGTCGTCGGGCAGGACACCGGGATACCGCTGGAACGCGCGTTCAGCTCGACGTTCGTGACCGGGCGACGCTGACGTGACCGGGCGACGCTGACTGAGCGGCCGCCTCAGCTCGCCGCCGATTCTCGCCGCCCGATCGGCTCCCTGAAGTCGCAAACGATCCTGCGCCTGCGCTGGCCGGGGTCGTGGGTGGCCCCGCCCGGCGTGCTCTGGCTCGGCTCGCCCCGGCTCCGCGCCTCCTGGCGCCCCATCCGCGATGCCGCCCGACCCCGGCTCGGCTCGCCACCGCGGCCCTGCTCCGCCCGCCGGCGCGCCTCCCGACTCGGCTCGCCGCCGCCCGGCGCCACCGCGGCCCTGCTCCGCCCGCCGCCCCTCCCGGCCCGGCTCGGCTCGGGCCGACGCCGCCCGGTTCGGCCTGGTCTGACCGCGCCCGGCCCCCGGCCCCCGGCCCCCGGCCCCGTCCTGACCCCCGGCCCGGCCCCGGCTTTCCTGGCTGATGCTCGTGGGGGGAGCACTATGCAGATAGCGGAGGATGTCGCGCCCGCTCGAACCAGCCTGCCAGGCCGGCGGCTGCCTGACCCGGGCCCGGCCACGCACGACGTTCGGACCACACAGGGCGGATCGGTCTGATCTCGGGCTCGCTCAGCAGCCGTTCGGGGCCGGCTACCCGCATAGTGCTCCGGGGGCGGTCATAGGCCAGGATTGCCCGGCGGGGCGGCACGCAGGCAGTGACCGGGGGTCGGCACGCAGGCAGTGCCCGGGGCTCGGCACCCAGGCAGTGACCACGGGTCGGGGCCGCCAGGCAGTGCCCGGCGGGTCGGCACACACGCAAAGTGGGATGCATTTCTAAATCGCGCTGATCGGTCGCCTATCGCGTTCAGCACGAGGCCGCACCGTCGCGTTGGAGCGGCGACGGCAGGAATTGTGGGCTCGCGGTGACAGAGTGGGTCGTCTTTGTCTCCGGATCATCATGGGTCTCCGGATCGCCAGATCGTGTCCGAAGCATGCAGCCCAGGCATGGGGCGGGCATCTGAGAAACCGCGCCTGACGCAGGCACCTGAAGAACCGCCTGGCGCAGGCACCTGAAGAACCGCCCAGCTCGGGCTCCTGGAACCGGCGCCCAGCTCGGGCTCATGGAACCGCCCAGCTCGGGCACCTGAAGAACCACCCAGCTCGGGCTCCTGGAACTGGCGCTCGACTCGGGCGGCTGAAAGACCGCTCCCGGCTTAGGCGATGTCGCTCACCCTGGGGGCGGCAGCGTTGGGTTCGGCGGCGGCGCGACGCCGACCTTGAGGATGCCCGTGATGCGAGCGTAGCGGGAGTAGTAGGTCTCTTCGTGGATCACGGCCCCCGAGGCGTCCGTGACGGTTCGCGTGACCCAGACTTCCTTGCCGTCGGTCGGGTACTCGACGCGCTCCTTTCTGCCGGGCGCGAGGGTCGTGGTCTCGACCGTCGTGTCGCTTGCTGTGAGGATGTTCTTCACGATCGGCGTCGACAGGGTCACGGTTCGACCGGTCGGAGCGGACCATATGACGAACTTGACGTAACCCTTGCTCCCGACAGACCAGCCCGATCCTCGAATCAGGATCGGCGAGTCCGTGTCGTTGCGGAAGGACATGGTCTGCGTTGATCCGGAGCTGCTGGAGAATACGGTTGCGTCGAGACCGAGCGGATATCGATCGATGTAGTAGTAGTGATTCCGCCGGGCGCCCATCTCCAATCCCGCTCGCAGCGCCGCATTGAACATCGTCGTCGAGGTCGAGCAGATGCCACCCGCGAGCGCGCCCTGCGGCTCCGTGCGGCCATTGATGATGGCGCCACCGTCCCGGTAGCCGGCTTCGCGAGTGACCGGGGAGATCGCCTTCCAGAAGTCGAACCATTCCCCAGGCTGCACGACTGTGCCATCGATCTTTCGCGCCGGGATCCAGATGTTGGCGCCGTCGCCGTTCTTGATGCCGATCGAGAAATACGTCGTCCACTCTGAGATGGGCTTCATCAGAGGAGCCGTCTGGGTAGCCTCGGCGGTCGTGAAATCGGGCTCGATGGTCAAAACGCTGATCGCGAGCTGCGAGACACTGAGGCCGTCGGCTCGCTGCTGGACAACGTTGACGATCGCGTCGACGGTTCCGGGCACATCGAGTGCGCGGCCGTCCTTGGCGCTCTTCACCCCGACCGCCTGTTTCCCGTCGCCGATGAGGAAGGTCGCGTCGACTGCGGCCACGGCGACGTCGGCGGCGACGGGAGCCAGCCCGGCCTCGATGGCGTCGCGAGCGATGATCGGTCCATAGCCACCGTCGGCCAGCCGCCCGAACGAGACCCAACCCCGAATCCGGGTGGCCGAGATGGTCCACGTCTCGCTGCCATCGAGAAGCGTCGTGTCCACGGCAATCCGATCGGCCGCCTCCTGGGCCGCGATCGCCTCGGCCGTGGTGACATCCGGCTGGACCACGGTGATCGGCAGTTCCACCCGCACGGATGAGGGCGCGGCCGGATCCTCGAGGATCGCCGCTGCTGTCCTGAGGGTGGTATCGATGTCGGCAATGAGGCCATCGGTCCCGGGTTGGAGCACAAAGCCCTTCTCGCCAACCTCGACGCTCGCGTTGATCGGCGTGAGGGCCGCCTGCGCCGAGAGTGCGGCGATCTCATACCGAAGTGCCGCTCGCTCCATGGTCACGAGCGGCACGATCGCGCTGCCCCTGACGAACATCCGCACGTTCGACGCGATGCGCTCGATCACCGGACCCTCGCGGCCGATGCCCATCGCGAGGGCGACGATCTCATCGACGTCGATGCGTCGCCCGAGGTCCGCGTAGGACACGGTTCGCGATGAATCCGCCGCGCCCAGGACGAGCTGCCCTTCCCCCAGGGACGCATAGGCGTCCCGGAGTCGCGCGGCGGCGGCGGCCGGCGTGAGACCGGAGAGATCCACGGTCCCGGCGTGGACGCCCGGCAGGATTCGGCCTTCGTTGGATGACTCGTAGGCCGCAAGGGCTCCGGCCGAAGCGGTGAGGACGGTCAGCAACCCGAACAGGAAGGCGATCGCAAAGCGCGCCGCGGTGCGATGCGAGCGCTGGGCCTCGGGCCAGGCGGGCAGGCCGGGCGGCGGCACTGGGGGCACGGCGGACATTGGCTCTGGGAGTAGCGCCGGCGTCAAACTCGTCGCGCTCAGCGGCGCGCTCAGCGGCGCGGGCTGTGTCATCGGGGCGGCTGCGGGCGGCACCGCCTCGACGACATCCTCGGTCGCCGCTCCCGATGTCTCGGCGGAGTGCGTGGCCGGTACCTCGGCCGCGACCTCCGTCGGCATCTCGGCTGACAGCTCAGCCGGCATCTCGGCCGGCATCTCGGCCGGCGGTTCAGCTCGGGCAATCTCGCCTTCGAGTGGCTGGTCAGTCATGGGTGACGGCTATCCCCGCGATTCGGTCGCTCATGTGCCGTCCCCCCAGATTGTCTTCGAATGCATGGCAGACGCGCGTGCAGGCGCGCGCGTTACGAAGCGCCATCCTAGCGCCCCGGCCAGAAGCGACCCGAACGGGGGCCGACCCGAACGGGGCCGGGAGCAGCCTGCGACCGGATCGCGTGATCAGTCGATCCGCGGCAGGACGATGATCCGGCGATTCGGCTCCTCGCCGATCGATTGGGTCGCGACATCCGGGTGATTCCGCAGCGCGAGATGCACCCAGCGCCGTTCCAGGGCCGGCATGGCCTCGAGCTGGAGCATCTTGCCTGTCTCGACGACACGCTGGGCGGCTCGCTCCGCGATCTCGCGGAGCTGGCGCTCCCGTCGGCCTCGATAGTCCTCGACGTCCACCAGGATCCGGGTCCAGGCGCCCATCTCACGGGAGAGCATGAGGTTGACGATGTGCTGCAGGGCACTCAGCCGCTCTCCCTTGCGGCCGATCAGCGCGCCGAGCGCCTCACGCTCGTCGTCCTCACCGGTCACGTTCAGCCGGCTGGTTTCCGACGATTCGATCGTGACCGTGACCTTGAAGCCCATGAGATCGAGCAGCTTCTCGAGGATGAGCTTGCCGGCAGCGAGCGCCTCGGGCGACGCCTCGGCGGCCTCGAGTTCCGCCCGCTCAACGGCGACCGATCCACGCAGCGCCGTCACCTCGGCCGCCTCCGTGGCAGTGAGATCGCCACCGGGACGCGGTCGATCGCCGCCGTCGTCGCGGCGGGGCCGGCCCTCGGAGTGGGGTCGATCGCCGCGGTCGTCGCGGCGGGGTGGGCGGTCCCCCCGGTCGTCGCGGCGGGCCGGGCGGTCTCCCCGGTCGTCGCGGCGGGGCGGGCGGTCGGCGGTCCGTGGCGATCGCGCCTCGACCGGGCGGTCGTCGCGGCGGGGTGGGCGGTCTCCCTGGTCGTCCCGCCGTGGGCCCCGGTCGGCACGGTCGTCGCGCCGCGGCCGGCGATCACCGTCGCGATCGAACAAGGGCCGATCACCGTGATCCTCGCGGGCGGGAGGTGGTGTCGGCAGCGGGCGGGCAGCGGCAGCTTCCCGCTTCGGGGCCGCCCCGCCGAGTTCGGATCGAGGCGCTGCCAGGATGCGCGCCGGCTCGGCGCCCATGCCGAGTACGCCCCGGCTGCCCGGCGTCAGGATCTCGAAGTCGAGGTCGTCGAGCCCGGCGCCGAAGGCCTCTCGGGCCTGGCGGAGCGCCTCTTCGACGCTCTTCCCGGTGAATTCACGGTAGGCGCTCATGATGTTCGGAGCCTCAGGTTCATCGTCGTCTCCCACGTCGCCCCTGTCGACCGCGCTGGCGGACGGTTGCCGCCGCGGATGCGGATCGATCAAGGGTTGACCGCTCGGTGGTGGATCGCGCGGGCGCTCCCGCCGCGCGCGAGGAAGATGTCGGCGCCGTGGGTGCGGCAACCGGGAAGCGCGGTTCATGTCCCTCGGCGAAGCCGGGGGTCCAGCCGAAGATCGGGAACATTCCGCCCCAGCCGAGGATCAGGTATTGCTGCCCGATGGAGAAGAGCGTCGAGCCGATCCAGTAGAGGAAGAGACCTGCCGGCAGGATGCTGCCGTAGATCAGCGAGATGAACGGCAGGAAGATCGCCATCTGGCGCTGCGTCTTCACGTTGGCGTCGTCCGTGCCGGTGGTGCTTGCC
>JACPOR010000024.1:2989-4450 GCA_016191425.1 Chloroflexota bacterium | reverse complement strand
GAGGCGTTCGCGCGGCTGCCGTAGGTTCCCGACGTGATGTACGTGCTCAACGCAGCATGCGTGGACATGGCAGCGGCGGTCAACCGGACAGGTGAAGTCGCGTGAAGGGTCGGGCGCCCCGTGCCGCCGGTCCGGCTACCATTGGCTTCCCGTGACCATCGCCGCGAACGACTTCGTCCACCTCCACACGCACTCCGAATTCAGCCTGCTGGACGGCCTCGGGCGGTTGACGGATCTCGTGGACGAGGCCGGCGCGCAGGGCTTCGACAGCCTGGGGCTCACGGATCACGGGGCGCTCTACGGGGCCGTCGCCTTCCACCGGGCCGCCCGTGACAAGGGCATCAAGCCGATCATCGGCGTCGAAACCTACGTCGCCCGCCGGTCCATGACCGACAAGGAAGGCAAGGCCGATGCGCAACCCTTCCACCTGATCCTGCTCGCGACGGATCTCACCGGCTACCGGAACCTCTGCCGGCTGATCACCGACGCGCATATCGACGGCTACTACTACAAGCCCCGGATCGACCGCGAACACCTGGCGAAGCACAGCGGGGGCCTGATCGGGCTCTCGGCCTGCCTGAACGGCGAGGTCGCCCGAGCCCTCGAGGTGGACGACTGGGACCTCGCGAGGTCGCTGGCCGGTGAGTACCGGGATATCCTCGGCGAGGGCCGCTTCTTCCTTGAGCTCCAGGACCACGGCCTGCCCGAGCAGCGCCGGCTCAACGAGCAGCTTCTCCGGCTGGCCCCGGAGACCGGCCTGCCGCTCGTGGTCACGAACGACCTCCACTACGTCCACCGTCGGCAGGCGCCGGCCCACGACGTCCTGCTGTGCATCGGCACGGGCAACAACCTCGACACCCCCGGGCGGATGAAGTTCGAGTCGGACGGCTTCTACCTGAAGTCGGCCGCGGAGATGGCCGCGCTGTTCCCGGACCAGCGAGAGGCTCTCCTGAACACCCGCCGGATCGCCGAGATGTGCGATCTGGAGCTGCCCCTCGGACGGCTCCGGATCCCGCATTTCCCGGTGCCGGACGGCGAGACCGTCGAATCGTGGCTTCGGGCCGAGTGCGAGCGCGGCCTGGCGTGGCGCTACGGAGCCCCGACACCGGAGCTCCGGACACGCCTCGAATACGAGCTGGGCGTGATCCTCTCGATGGGCTACGCCGGCTACTTCCTGATCGTGGCGGACTTCATTCGGTTCGCTCGTGAGCAGGGGATCCAGACGACGTGCCGGGGCAGCGCGCCCGGGTCGATCGTCACCTACACCCTCGGGATCACGCCGGTGGACCCGATCGCCTACGGCCTCCCGTTCGAGCGGTTCCTGAACCCGGACCGGGTCACGATGCCGGACATCGACGTCGACTTCCAGGACGACCGGCGGGACGAGGTGATCGCCTACGTTTCGGCGAAGTACGGCCAGGATCACGTCGCCCAGATCATCACCTTCGGGACGATGCTCGC
>JACPOR010000024.1:0-2967 GCA_016191425.1 Chloroflexota bacterium | reverse complement strand
GGCCAGGATCACGTCGCCCAGATCATCACCTTCGGGACGATGCTCGCCCGGGCGGCGATCCGTGACGTCGGTCGCGTGCTCGGGCACAGCTACGGCGACGTCGACCGGATCGCCAAGGCCGTCCCGAACCAGCTCGGGATCAGGCTGGACGAAGCGCTCGAGATCAGCCCGCAGCTCAAGGAGCTATACCAGGGCGACGACGGCGTCAAGCGGATCATCGACTTCGCGAAGCAGCTGGAGGGCGTGGCCCGGAACGCCTCGACCCACGCAGCCGGGGTCGTGATCTCTCGCGAGCCGCTGACCGAGCTCATGCCCCTCCAGAAGGCCACGAACTCCGACTCGCTGATGACCCAGTACGAGATGCACGCGATCGAGTCGCTCGGCCTCCTGAAGTTCGACTTCCTCGGCCTCTCCAACCTGACGATCCTGAAGAACGCGGTCGACACGGTGAAGGCGCATCGGGGCATCGAGATCGACCTCGACCGGATCCCGCTCGACGACGCCGTGACGTTCGAGCTGCTCGCCTCGGGCGAGACGACCGGCATCTTCCAGCTCGAGTCGGCGGGGATGCGCCGCTACGTCCGCGAGCTCCGCCCTACCTCGGTCTTCGACCTCGCGGCGATGGTCGCGCTCTACCGCCCTGGCCCGATGGACAACATCCCCGCCTACATCCGGCGAAAGCACGGCCAGGAGCCGGTCACGTACCTCCACCCGCTCCTTGAGCCGTTCCTCGAGCGGACCTACGGGATCTTCGTGTACCAGGAGGACATCATGGCCGCCGCGATCGCGCTCGGCGGCTTCACCGGCCCGGAGGCGGACACCCTTGGCTACGCGATCCGGAAGAAGAAGTCGTCCGTCCTCCGCGCCCAGAAGGAGAAATTCGTCTCCCGGGCAGCGGAGCGCGGGGTCCCGCCGCAGACGATCGATGCGGTCTTCAAGGCGTTTGAGCCGTTCGAGCGCTATGGCTTCAACAAGGCCCACGCGACCTGCTACGGCCTGATCGCCTACCAGACCGCGTACCTGAAGGCGAACTACACGGTCGAGTACATGACGAGCGTCCTGTCCGCCTTCCGGAGCTCGGAGGAAAAGGTCGCGGCGGCGGTGGCGGAATGCCGGCGGCTCGGGATCGAGGTCCGGCCGCCGGACATCCACCGCAGCCAGCTCGAGTTCACCGTCGAGGGCGATGCGATCCGGTTCGGGCTGCTCGCCATCAAGAACGTGGGCCAGGGGGCGATCGAGTCGATCATCGCCGCGCGCGCCGCCGAGGGGCCGTTCCGCTCGCTGACCGACTTCTGCACCCGGGTCGACCTCCGGCTGACGAATCGCAAGGTCCTGGAGTCGCTGGCGAAGGTCGGCGCGCTCAACGCGTTCGGCCATCCCGCCCAGGTCCTCGTCGGCCTCGACGATGCGGTCGCGGCGGCGCAGGCGACGCAGCGCGACCGGATCACCGGGCAGGTCTCGCTGTTCGATATGGGGGCTGCCGACGCCGCGGTCCTGGAGCGGCCCCTACCCGCCACGCCGGAGGCGCCGGTTCGCGAGCGGCTCCGCTGGGAGAAGGAGCTCCTGGGCCTCTACCTCTCGGAGCACCCGATGGGCGAGGTGGCCGACCGGGTCGGTGATTTCGTCACCGCCTACTCGGGTGACCTCAAGGACGAGTCACTCGATGGGCAGCGGCTCGTGGTCGGCGGGATCGTGGTGGGCACGCGGATGGTGGTGACCCGGACCCGATCCACGATGGCCGTGGTCACCCTGGAGGACCTCCAGGGCTCGCTCGAGGTCGTCGTCTTTCCGAAGCTCTACGAGCAGACCGCCCCGACCTGGGCCGAGGGCTCGATCCTCCTTGTCGCCGGGCGGGTGGACCACCGCGGCGAGGACGTCTCACTTCTTGCGGACCTCGTCGTGCCCTGGGACGACGCCGTCACGAAGGGCGCTGAAGCATTCGCCCGTGACGTCGCCGGCGGCGATCGAGGCGGGTCTCGCCGACGAGGAGCTGAGCCCGGCGAGGGGAACGGGAACGGCACCGGGTACCGGAACGGGGATGGATCCAGGGGCGGCTTCGTCGACGCTGCCCCGGCACCGGCACCGGCACCGGCACGGCCGGCCCCAGCGCCCGTCGCTGTGGCGCGACGAGCCGACATCCCGTACGTCTCGCCGCTCCGCACGGAGGCGCAAGGGGCAGCCCTTCCGTCGATCGCCCCGGCGGAGCCGGTGCCGACCTACCCGGCTGCGGCGGTCGGCGATAGCGGAGGCGGCCCAGACCGGGACGACGAGCCGGCACTTCCCGACGAGGCCCGGGCACAGGCTGTCGTCGCGGCGACGGCGGCGACGACGCCGCTCGAGACGGCCGATCCGGACCGCGTCCTCCACGTCCGTTTCGGTGGTGCGCCGGCGGACCAGGTCGTCCACGCCATGGAGACGTTTCGCCAGCTCGTCCGGGAGCGGCCGGGTGACACGCGGGTCGTCGTCCATATTCCGGCGCCCGGCGGCGGCGCGTTGCCGATGGAGCTGAAGCAGGCCGTCGCCTATGACGCCGAGCTGCTCGCCGAGGCGCAGCGCCGCCTGGGCGCCGGCATCGCCCAGATCTCGCTCGCCTGACCTCGGCCGTTCGGACGATCCTGGCGCGCGGGTCGGCACGCCCACGCCGGATGCGGCGGATGCGGCGGATGCGGCGGATGCGGCGGATGCGGCGCCGCGGCCGATTGTGTCGACAGCGGCACAATCCGGACACGGTCACCCCCCTCGGGTGAGGACGCGGCGCCTCACAGGGTCGACGGGTGCGTGGAGGGGCACAGGATCAACGAGGCGGAGGGTTGCTCAACAGCAGAGTGGCGCCCGGCGACCTTTCGGCCGGGCCACGAGGACCGTCTCGACGACCACGAAGGGGTCTCCCTGATGCCCGTCATGTCGCGGTTGTGTCCGCACGTGCCCACGGCGACGAGCTCGGGCTCGGGCTGCCGCCTGCCCGAG
>JACPOR010000018.1 GCA_016191425.1 Chloroflexota bacterium | reverse complement strand
TCGCGCAGCAGCCACCTCAACATGGAGCTGTACGCCATCCCACAGGTCCCGCATTGGGTGGCCGAGGAGATCGGCGGCGGCGCTCGCCACGTGATCAAGACCCGCAACTGCGTGTGGTGCAGCCTGGCGCGCGCGGAGGAGGAGGCCGGTGATCGCCTCGTCCTGGCGGAGGAGCGGTACGTCGTGTTTGCGCCGGCAGCGAGTCGCTCCGCCTTCGAACTCATGATCGTGCCGCGGGCGCACTCAGCCGACTTCACGCTGCTGGACGACGACGACATCGCGGCCGCGGCCGCCACGCTCCAGCGCACGCTCGGCGCGCTCGACGCACTGGGCGACCCGCCCTACAACCTGTTCCTGCACACCGCCCCGGTGGGCGAGCGGCTGGACCAGACCTTCCACTGGCACTGGGAGCTGCATCCGCGCCTGCGCGTGATCGCGGGGCTCGAACGTGCCACCGCGCTCGCCGTCAACCCCGCGGCGCCCGAATACGCGGCCGGTGTGCTGCGTGAGCATCTCCATCGGCAGAGCTCGTAACGCGTGCGCGTCGCCATCCGTCAACCGCACCGATGGCGCTCGCATCATGGCTCCCGCCCCGCCCCGCCCCGATGACCGTGCCCCGGGATCGGTCCGACGCGCGCGAGACCGAGTTCGATCGGTTCTTCACCGAGTACTCGGGGCCGATCTACAACTTCGCGCTGCGGATGATCGGTGATGCGGACCGCGCCGCCGATATCGCCCAGGACACCTTCATCAAGGCCTACCGCAAGCTCGACACCCTGACCGATGCCTCCGCGGCACGTTCCTGGATCTACCGCATCGCCACCAACACTGCGATCGACTCGATGCGGCGCCACCGTCACATGGTGCGGATCGACGAGAGTGAGGATCGGCCCGTCGAGCAGCCCGATGGCGGCCCGGGTCCCGAGACGCAGGTCCTCTCCGGCCTGCTCGACGAACGGATCGCGCGCGCGCTGTTGCGCCTGAAGCCGAACCATCACCAATGCCTGATCCTCTCGGACATCGAGGACATGAGCGCCGCGCAGATCGGCGAGGTGATGGGCATGACCGGCGGTGCCGTGCGCGTGCTCCTCTGCCGCGCCCGCGGTGAGATGCGCCGCCTGCTGGCGGCGGAGGGCCTGGTCCGATGACCTTCCGCGGCGACCATGTCGACGAGCTGATCAGCGCGTCGCTGACCGGCGACCTGACCGATGCGGAGCGCGCCGAGCTCGACGCCCATCTCGCCCGCTGTGAGCGGTGCCGGGCGACGTTGGCGGCCTTCAAGGCGGAGCGTCGCATCCTCTCGGGTCTGCCGCCAGCCGCGCCGCCGAGCGACCTCCCCGCGCGAGTCCGGTCAGGCATCGAATCGGGCCGGCTCGGGGTTCCCTGGTGGCGGCGGCCGGGTGGCTTGGTCGCGATCGGCGCGTCGGCGGTGACCGTTGCCGCGGTCGTCCTGGGTCTGGTCGTCCTGAACAACCGGCCCGCCCCAACCGGTCAGGCGACTGGATCGCCCGAGGCGACGCTCTCCATGGCGCCCTCCGCCAGCGCGGCTGAGTCATCAGCACCCAGCGCGGGACCCAGTGCGCCACCGACCTTCCTGGCCGCCGGTCAGCTCGGCTACCTTGAGCTCAGCGGCGCGCCGTTGGAGGCCGGGAAGCTCTCGTTCATCAACGACGCGACCGGCGCCTCGATCAGTGCCGGCACGGTGTCCGGCCCACCGATTGCGGCGTCTCTCTCGCCCGACGGGCAGTGGCTCGCCTACATCACCCAGAAAGGCGAGACCGGAGCCAACGAAGTCTGGGCGCAGCACCTTACCGATGGAGCGGTGACCCCGCTCGGCTGCTCGCAGGCAGTCCCCTTCACCGATCGGTTGGCGTGGTCCCCGGACAGCGCGTACCTCGCATACACGCTTGTGGCGGTCGACCTCGGACCCGGCGCCGGGTGCCCAAAGAATGACTCCTCACCCGGCAGCGCAGGGGTGGGGGTGTACCTCGTCCCCGGATACGAACCAACGATGGTCGTCGGCGGAGGCAACGCATATGCGGGCTCATTCGTGCCGGGATCGGTCTTCGGCGAGGGGGAGCCGCCACCCCTGCTGGTCAGCCGCGCGGCAGAGACTCCATGGACAACACCGGGTGTGCTGTTCAGCGAGCCAGGGCCTGACATCGATGGCGTCTTCCTGCCGCTCATCTCGCCCGAAGGCAACCGCGCCCTCTTCTGGAGCGGCAGCATGGCGTCAACCGGCGGCATCTGGCAGTTCTCCCTCGGCGGGATGCCGCAGCTGTCCGGCGACTTCCGAGCGACCGGGCCCGCCTCGCCGTGGCTCGGCACGCCGCTCTTCACAGACCTGACGCCGGTCGGCGGTGAGGCGTTTGCGTATGGCAGCTTCGCCTGGGGACCTGACTCCGACCTCTTTGCCTTCTGGGACGGCGCGTGGACGGGGACGCCGCAAAGCGCGGATGGGACCTACCCGAGCCAGCAGGATGTGTACATCGGCCGCATTAGCACCGGCCTGCTGAGCAAGGCGTCAAAGCTCGGGCTGCTTCGACCGGATGACAGCTTCATCGTCGACGTCGCCTTCTCACCTGACGGGACGATAGTCGCGGTCACCATCGGGCTCCCGTCGGCGGGGATCGGTGACCCACCATCCGCGTATCTCGAGATCCTGCCGCTGAACGGCAGCACGCCGTACACCGTGGGCGGCGGCGTGGACCCCCCGCCATGGGACGGGCCGGCGGTCTTCGGGCGCTGAGTCCAGGTGCCGGGCGGACGCCGGCACCATCGGGCTAGACTCGGCCACGCATGAGCGAACGCCGCATCCTCGACGCGGATGAGCTGCGACGTGCCCTCACCCGCATCGCGCACGAGATCGTCGAGCGCAACGGTGGGACCGATGGGCTGGTCCTGGTCGGGGTGCGCAGCCGCGGGGTACCGCTGGCGCGGCGGCTGGCAGGGCTGATCGAACAGCACGAGGGGGTGAGCCTGCCGGTCGGGGCGCTCGACATCACCTTCTACCGCGACGATCTGACGAAGATCGCCCACGCCCCAATCGTGAAGAAGACGCAGGCGATGCCGGAGATCGACGATCAGACGGTCGTCCTGGTCGACGACGTCCTGTTCACCGGGCGCACGGTGCGAGCCGCCCTCGACGCCCTGACCGATCACGGCCGCCCGCAGGCGGTGCGGCTGGCGGTGGTGATCGATCGCGGGCATCGCGAGCTCCCGATCCGGCCCGATCACGTCGGCAAGAACCTGCCAACCAGCCGCGAGGAGATCGTCCACGTGCGCGTGGTGGAGGAAGACGGGGCCGATGAGGTGGTCCTCGAGCGGCCCTGAGGAAGCGGCGGCTATACTGGCCGAAACCCCTTTAAGTCGGCCCTGCGAGGCCGCCAAGGAGTATCGATTGAGCGACCCAGCGGGGACATCACG
>JACPOR010000002.1 GCA_016191425.1 Chloroflexota bacterium | reverse complement strand
CGGGCTCGACCCAGTCATGAAGACTGGGCGGCATCAGCAGGAGGCTGTCCTGGTCGTATGAGCGGAAGGTCTTGGTGCGCATGACCGATTCTCGCACCCTGACGAGCGCGCGGCTGGCCATTAGCGACACACGCTCCTAGGAGTCAGCACCACCGCTTCCTCCAGAGGACTTTCACCTCCAAGCGACTGCTCATGCCGGGCGCACAGTCGAAAGGGCGAGGCGGGAGCCTCGCCCTTCGGTGCTGCGCTTGGGATCGGCTATGGGGTCACGACCGGGCAGGGCGTCGCCCCGCTTGTCGTGCAGGTGATCCGGCCCTGGATGGCCGGGCTGATGGTGGAACTGGGCTGGCCGGCAATGTAGTCGGCGACCGCAACATCCATGTAATCGAGGGCCGTCACTCGACCCTCGAAATAGAAGTTCGGGTATCCATCGCCACCGGTCGCCATGAAGTCGTTCTCGGCGATCGTGTAGGTGGATGCTGCCGTCAGGTCCACCGGCGTCGCCGTGCAGGACCCATCGATGGCCTGCTCGACCGCGCCGGTCACCCGGCTTCCGGCCGCAGCTGAGATGTCATAGGTGAAGCACAGGCCCGAGACCTCCGGGAACCGGCCGTTCGCGTCCGGCATCCTCGACACGCCGTTCTCGAGCATCGTCTTGAGCTCGGCGCCGGTCACCTCGACGGTGACGACGATATTGCCGAACGGCAGGACACCCAGGACCTGACCGCGAGTGATCGGGAACTGGTTAGCGGCGAATGGGTACAGGCCCACCGGACAGAAGTCGGTCGGGCTGTCTGTCGTCGGGCAGGTCAGGTTGGCCCGGAGCCCACCCGAGTTCGTGATCCCGAAGTCTGCTCCCGTGCTCGCCCGGAGCGCGTCGGCGGTTACGTTCCCGATCAGCGACTCGCACCTGCGTCCCGACGGGTTGCTCACCGGGTCGAAGCACGCGTCGGAGCGTGGGACGGCCACGGTCGAGTAGCCGACGAGCGGCGTGAGGATCGGAACGAGTTGCGCATTGAGGTCGTCGATGACGGCCTTGATCGCCGGGTCCGGCGTGACGCCGATCGCCCAGGGCTTGTGCCAGTCTGCGGTCTTGTACACGACGCTCTGGGTCGACGCGTCGACGATGAGCCGAATCCGCGTGAAGCGGATCCCCTTGCTACGGTTTTCGGCCACGAGCACGCCGTTCGGTCGTGTCGTCAGCGCCTGGAAGTCGGAGTGGTCGCCGAGAACGGCATCAACGCCTTCGACGGCGTCGGCGATGTCGACGAGCGGCCCGGTCGGGCTCGACAGCGTGCCCGCCGTCGCGCCTTCGTGGCCGACCGCGACGACGACCTTGGCCCCCTTGGCTCGCAGCGCCGCGGCCTGGGAATTCACGGCCGCAACCGCGTCCGTGATCTCGAACGGTCCGAGGTTGCCCGGGAAGATCAGTTCCTCGAGGTCCGCGTTCGTGAAGCCGACGATGCCCAGCTTGAAGCCGTCGAAGTTCCAGACGGCAGATGGCTGCCAGCCCGGAGCCACGTCCCCGGTCGGCACGACGTTGGCCGTCAGGTACGGGAACTCGGCAAGGGGGACGATCTTGTCCAGGAAGTTCGCGTAGCCGGCGTCGAAGTTGTGGTTCCCGACGCCATCGGACGTGATCCCCATAAGGTTCATGATCTCGACGGCCGGCTTGTCTTCGAAGAAGTTCGAGATCGGCGGTGTCGCGCCGACGGAGTCGCCGCCGGCGACAGTGAGCGATCCCCCCGCGGCCTCCGCCCGGTACCAGTCGAACCACGGCTTGAGGAACGCGGCCCCGCCGATGTCGAACGAGGGGTTGTTGGCCGGTGCCGCCAAGTTGTCCGCGGTCTCCGAGAGCGGCACGATCTGGCCGTGGAAGTCGCTGATCTGGAGGATCGTCACGTCCTTCCAGCGACCGGGGCTCGGGAACAGGTCGGTCATGATCCGGCCGCGAGCGTTCTGTGGGCCCGGGATGTCGAGGAGGAACGCGATCGTCGGGGCGAGGTCGATCGCGCGGACGCCGGCGACCGGGGCTTGCTTGCGGATGCCGGGGCCGGCGGCGACGAACGTCCCGCGCATGTTCACGTTGGCGGCGAGGTCGACGAGCTCGGGCATGTACCCGTGCTGGCCGAAGAACTGGCTGAAGGCGATCCGCTGGCCTGCCGTCGCCGCGTCGAACTGATAGGGCGGCCTGGTCACGACGACGACGTCGCCGCTCCGGCTGGGATGGAGCGAGTCCGAACCGTCGACGTTTCGAAGCTCTTCCTTCTTGAGGATCCGCGCGACGACCTGCTTGCCCGGGTTGGCGGGATCGGTGAGGCCGGCAAACGCGTTGGTGATCGACGTCCGCACGTCTTCGTACGTAGGGGCAGTGGGTCTGCTACTGCTACGCAGCGCTCCGGGGTTGATGTAGATCTGGGCCGTACCGCCGGCGTAGCAGGCCTTCGCGAGGTTGACCGAGCCGGTCCCTGAGCCGGCACGGCAGTTGCTCGTGACCTCCGTGAGTCCGGTCGTGGCGAGCGTGCTCTGGAGCCCGGCGTCGAACAGGACCTTGCCGGCGTTTACCGCGTACCACTGCGCGGCGAAGCCGTGATCGGACGAGGCGAACGTCGTCGGGTTGCCCCCAACGAGCTGGCGGGCCAGGCCGAGGGTCGCGTCGCCGGCCACATAGGCCGAGCGGATGTAGGCCTCGCGAACCGCAAGACGGCCGTCCGCGATCCCGTCGCCCTCGACGTCGTCGTAGTAGGGGTTCGGGTCGCCGTCCATATCGACCGGTGTGACGAGCCCCAGGAATTGGTGGCTGAACTCATCGGTGATGGGGCTGCCGGCGAGGAGCAGATCCGGCTGAACGCCGAGCCCAGTGATCGTCCCGCCGCCCACGGTCGGTACGGCGCCCGTCGAGAGGATGTAGCGCAGGTACGACCAGGCGGAGTCGCGCCACATGAGGCCCTGCTGAACGTACGTTTCTTCGTCGATGATGCCGCCCTCGAGCGGTGCGAAGTCGGCCGCGGTGGAGGCGGAGAATTTCGCGTTGAGGGTCTCGAAGGCGGCCGAGCTGGCCCCTCCGAGCGCGTTGTAGCTCGCGTTGGATCGCGCAATCGAGGTGAAGTAGAGCCGGAACTTCGAGAGGTCCGGCGCGAAATCGATCGCCTTGAGGAAGAAGCCCGCCGTCTGGCCGGCGCGGCCCCCGGTGAGGGTGACCTTCACGTCCGCCCAGCTGCCAGCGGCAAGGTTCGCCACCGACAGGTCGCCGTTCTTGGTCGCGGTCGACGGGACCACGAGGACGCGGTTGTAGTTCGTCGTCGAGTCGTTCGTCGAGTCGTAGACGTACAGGTCGTAGAAGCGGTCGACGTTGTCGGCGGCTGGAAAGGCGCTATTGGTGATCTTGAGCTGCTCCTGCTTCGCAGGGCTGTACGACGTGGGCGCGTTCGTCCAATCGACGGCCGGGTCGAGGTCGACCCGCTGGTAGGCCGACGCGGGATTGAGGAAGGCGCCGATCCGGGCGGGCTGGCCGGGCAGGTTGTAGTTCAGGATCACGCCCCGGTCGGAAAAGAAGGAGCGGAAGTCGACGACTGGACCTTGGAGCGCCGGGCTGAAGTTCCGGGCGCCGGCCCACTCGACGGCCACGACCGTCTTGCCCGCCCGCTCGGCGGCGTTGGCGACCGTGTCGGCCTGGAGGACGCCGGACGAGAATGCGGCCGTCCGGTTGTTGAAGCTCGTCTCGCCCTGGCGGAAGAACGTGTTGTTGGTCGAGCCGTGCTCGGACGGGTAGGTCCCGGTGGCGAGCGTGTACCACCCGACTCCGGTGTTCGGCGGGAAGGCCTGGACGAGGCCGTTGTCGCCACGCACGCCCTGCTGCATGAGGTTCTTGTACGTGGGCATGTAGCCGGCCGCGGCGTACTTCTCCATCAGGTCGGGTCGCATGCCGTCCGAGGCGAAGAAGACGACCTTGTCCGCGGTGGGTTTGCCCTGGCCTGGGGGACCACCCACGGGAGGCGCTCCGGCGGCGGGCGCCACCGGCAGCACGGCGATAAGGGCCAGGACCGCAAGGAGAACGAGAGACCGTGAACGCCTCTGAGGCACCTCCACGACGAACGGGCACACACCGTCGGGACGGGAGCGGTCCGTCAGGAAACTGACACCAGCCGCTCCAGACCACCTCGGACCGCCCACGATACCGCTTGTCAGTCCCTCCGTCGCCTGCCAAACGGATGATTGCGCACCGAAATGCGGCCCGGATCCCCTTTGTGGTGCGGCACGCACAATCACGTCGACGTGCCACCGTGAGTCGGCGTCCGCTTCGGGTGATCGCCACGTAAGGGGCGTTCGCCATCATCGACAGATGACGATCGCGCCATCGACCTCCTCGTCCTCCGTCGCCGAACGGCTCGACCGGCTCGCACCAGATCAGCGCGCGGCGGCGACCGCGCCGCCGGGTCCGGTGCTGTGCGTCGCGCCGGCAGGGAGCGGCAAGACCACGACGCTCGTCGCGCGGGTCGCCTGGCTCGTGGACTCGGGCGTCGATCCGGCGACGATCGCGGCGCTCACGTTCAATCGGCGGGCGGCCGAGGAACTTACGGAGCGTCTCATCGCCGCGCTGGCACCTCTCGATACGGCGACAGACGACTCCAACCCCAGGCACCCGTCGTCGCGAGTCCGAGTCCGCACCTTCCATGCGCTCGGACTGGAGATCCTCCGCGAAGCGGGGCTCCCGGTCGCTCCCCTGCTCGACCGCGAGATCATGCTTCGGACGGCGCTGCCGACGTCGACCGTCGCCGAGCGCCGTCGCCTCGATACGGTGATCTCGCGCCTCAAGCTCGACCTCGGCGTCGCGACGGACGAGGTCGCTCGAGACCCGGACGCCGGCCCTGCGGCGCGGGCGTTCGTTGCGTACGAGCGGGCACTCGCCGAGGCCGGCGGCCTCGACTTCGACGACCTCGTCGTCCGCGCGATCCGGCTCCTGGAGTCAGACCCGGACGTCCTCGCGGCGTGGCGCGTCAGGTGTGCGCACCTCCTCGTCGACGAGGCGCAGGACCTCGATCGGAGCCAGCTCCGGATGGCGCTCCTCCTCGCGGCGCCGGCGAACCGGATCTTCCTCGTCGGCGACGACGACCAGTCGATCTACGGCTGGCGGCTGGCCGACGTTCGACGCCTCCTCGAGATGGCTGAGACCTCCCTGCCCGGCCTCCTTCGCGTCGACCTCGTCACGAACTACCGGTGTCCCGCCTCCGTGGTGGGACGGGCGGTCCGGCTTGTGGAGCGAAACGAGGAGCGATTCGTCAAGCGGATCACGGCGCGGCCCCAGGCGCCCGGTACGGTCATCCTCGCGTCGACCGGCGCCGAGGACGTCGAACGTTGCATCGCGGTCCTCCGATCGTGGCCGCGTCGCGAGACCGGCGGCGAACCCATCGCCACCCACGCGATCCTCGCCCGGACGAACCGTGAGCTCCTGCCGGCGGTCCTCGCTGCCCTCATCGAAGATGTGCCGTTCCGGGCCGCCGGCCTCGAGCTTCCGGTCGAGTCGCCGTACGTGGACCAGCTGCTTGCCCGAGCCGCGATCGTCCCGGGGAAGCCGCCCCTCCTCGTCCGTCTGTCCCGGGTCCGGACGGAGGCGGAGGGCGAGGCCCGAGATACGGCCGAGGCACTCCTCGCCTGGGCGCCGGCCTTCGCTGACCTTCCCGCGCTCGAGGTCGCGATTGCCGACCTCAGCGCCCGACTCGCCCGGCTGCGCCGTGACGACGCGCAGTTGACGCTCGCCACGGCTCACGGAACGAAGGGCCTCGAGTTCGACCACGTCGCGGTGATCGGCATGGACGAAGGCCGCTTCCCGAGCGCCCGCTCGATTGCCGACGCCGAGGACCCGGCGCGCGCGCTTGAAGAGGAGCGTCGCCTCGCCTACGTCGCCTGGACCCGCGCGCGGCGCTCGCTCACGCTCGTTTACGACCCCGACGCACCGTCATCGTTCCTCCGAGAGGCGTTCGACCCCTGGGAGCTGGAGCCGGTCGCCTGAGGTCGTGGCGTGCGGCAGGGTGGCTGTCGTTACGTCGGCAGGTTATGGTCACGACATGGAGATCGGCGTCCGGGAGTTGAAAGCGAAGTTGTCCGAGGTCCTCGATCGCGTCGAGCGGGGCGGGGTCGTGGGCGTCACCAATCGTGGCCGGCGGATCGCGCAGATCGTTCCACCACCGCGTGGCGCGAGCAATGAGCGAGGCCTCGCCGAGGGCTGGATCACGCGCACCGTCGAGCGCCCGCCAACGGCCGTGGCCCGGCGAGCACCAATGCCAGGCACGCCGACGACGAGCGAGCTTATCCGCGCTGACCGCGACGCGTGACCATCGACGTTGACAGCAGCGCCCCTGCCACACGGTATGTCGCTGAGGCGGACAGTGACGCCGCACAGGCGAGACTCGATGCCCTCCGCCTGGCGGCCGCCGAGCGCGCCGGCGGCGGATCGCTTCCCCTCCTCACATTCGACCTCCCGCTTCCTCAGGCCGCCCGGGCGATCGGCTTCACCGTCATCGACGCCTGACCAATCGGCGGGCAACTCGCCTGGGCGCGCACCAGCCGCGCCCTCACGCTCGTCTGCGCCCCCGACGCCCCATCGTCCTTCCTCCTCGACGTGGGATCTCGCACCGGCGGCGTAGGGACCAATCGCAACGCGGCAGGGAGCCGTTGGCCCCCTGCCGCGCCGAAACGTCAAGGACAGCGAAACTGCGTCAGGGGACGTTCAGGACGTTGACCTCCCCTGCCGTGACCGTGAACGGGCCGTCGCCAGGGGTGATGGTTCCGAGCGATGCGCACGGGTCCCCGCCGACGAAGCTGCCCCACACGAAGTCCACGGTTGCCGGTGTCGCCCCGTCGCCATCGGTCACCTTGATGAGGAGCTTCGAGCCGATGAACGCTCCCGCATGCACTGTTCCGCAGGCGTAGGCCGTGTTGGCGATAAACGCTCCTTGCGTCAGCGTGACGTGGTAGGCGTTCGAACCGGTCGTGTCGTTGTACCAGAACTCGCCTCCAGACGCACCAAACGAGAACTTCGCCTGGCGACCGAGACCATACGCGTTGTAGGCGACCCAGCCGCCGCCGGTGTCCGCCCAATCGACGACCGCATACCCGAAGTAGGTGGCCCAGTTGGCACCCGAGAACGGCGCGACCCCAACGGCCGTTCCGGCCCACGCGCTCTCGTTTCGGGTGTAGTAGGACACGGATGCCTTGTAGATCAAGCCGTTCGGGTTCTGCGCGGGCGTGTACTGGAGTCCGGGCGCTGTGCAGTAGGCGGTCGTGACGGCGCAGGCGCCGTAGTTGCGCCAGACGAAATCGAGCGTGTTCGCTCCGACGACAGGAGTAAATGGGTAACCGAGGACCGTGTTCCACTCCTGATTGTCCGCGTACGGGACATCGACCTCACCGTCGGTACCGAGCACGGCGCCGTTGAGCCACACGCGCTCGGCGTTGTCGGACGTGACCGTCGTGACGGAGCCGGACACGGGCAGCGTGCCCATGGGGATCGTCATCGTCGTCCGGTGCCAGCGCCAGCTGTCAGGGACAGGCGAGGTCGTCTCGATCAGCTCAGTGGAGATCCATTTCGCACCCGCCACCGTTGGCCAGACGCCCGCGCCCGCGAAGGTCGGCTCGACGGCCGGGACGCTCGATCCCCAGCTCGCGTTGCCGGGCGCAAGGTATGTGGTCGCCGGTCCGTAGACGGCGTCCGCCGTGGTGTCGCTGGCCACGGTCACCGAGGCCAGACTGCTCTTGTCCCAGACCTTGGCGTGGATCGCGATCACGGGCGTCGCGTCGAACCCGCTGAGCGGGACCGTGAATACGTCGCCATCGGCGCACGGGTTGTAGCGATCGCCGTAGGCGAACTTGCCCGGGATCGGGTTGCCGGTCTTCGTCTGCGGAATGCCCGACGGCGTCGAAGCCACGGCCACGTGGCTCTCGGTCATGCACCAGCCGGGAATGAGGTCGATCTCGATGGACAGGTTCGTCGCGTCGTTCCAGACGAAGACATCCCCGACGTCCGTCGTCTGACCCGCGAACAGGTCGGCCGTCTTCGTGACGCCCGGCGGGGCCGCCGCCACCGATGGCACCAGGGCGACGACAAGGGCGAGCCCTGCCAGCAGGGCAAATGCCCGTCTCATGAGGCAGTCCTCCTGGGGACGCACCGTACGGGTCGGTCTCGCCAGTGGCTCAGCGCAGTCCCGGCGGCCAGAATGTGGGCCGCGCGTCATCGCCTCCCGGAGCTTCAAGAGGTGTACTCATTCTTGACCGTCGCTGTCGAGGGCCGTACGACGTCTTGCCATGGCCTCATCGGCCCGGACCACCCGGCCCGGCGGCGCGCCGACTCGCCGCACAAGCGCGAATTCGAAGCGTCTCGTGGGGAGCGCATTGAGTACGATCCCCGGGATGTCGAGACTTCCGACGTTGGGCCCGCGCGGCGAGGGCTGGGTCGCCATCCAGGTGGTCCTCTTCGCCGCGACTGCGTTCGCAGGCATCGCGCTGCCCGGCGAATGGTCCGGCCCGGGTGCCACGGTCGCCGCCCTGGGCGGCGGCCTGCTTGTCATGTGCGGTGGGCTGCTCGCCGGCGTCGGTGTCCTGATGGCCAAGCTCAGTCGCCCCGAGAATATCGGAGGGGCTGGGACCGGGCCGCGAGGGTGTGCGGGGCGGCGGCAAGGGCATAGGCATGGGCATGGGCATGGGCATGGGCATGGGCATGGATGAGGATCGCCCCTACCCGCCGCGGTGCGTCTCCCAATGTGCGATGACCTTCAGCAGCCGGTCGATCGAGGCGAGGAACGGCTCCGTCACCTCGGCCGGCAGCGCGTCGCGGATGGAGTCTTTCGGGCCGAAGGCCGAGCGGCCGGCACGAGCCGTCGCTCGCAGCGCTGAGACCGGATCATCGCGGAGTCTGCCCGGCATGGCCGCCAGGTAGCGCGCCCACCGCTCCGAGCCGACGGCAACCGCCGCCGCGAGCAGCCGGTCGGCCGCCCGCGCCGCCTCGAGCGCGGCGACGTCGATCTCGGGCGTCTCGTGCCGCGCGGGCACGAGCCCGGGGTCAGCCACGGCCGCGCGCCGCGACGGCCTCCCGGCGTGAAGCCGCGCGCCCGGTCGCCTCGTCCGTGGCCCCGGCCGCGGCCGCAAGCGCACCGGAGTCCGGGTCGCCGGTTGGCGCCGCATCGCCAACCTCCCCCGCCGAGGTCCCGGCCACCGCGCGCCGGCGGCCCGCCTCCTCCGCGAACGTGACGTGGGACAGCGGCACGAGCGGCTCGCCGCGCAACACTCGCGCCAGGTACTCGCCCGTCGCCGAACCGGGAATGGCCGCGACGTCCTCGGGGGTGCCCTCCGCGATGATCAGGCCACCACGCGCGCCACCCTCAGGCCCCAGGTCCACGATCCAGTCCGCCGTCTTGATGACGTCCAGGTTGTGCTCGATCACGAGGACGGTGTTGCCCGCGTCGACGAGCCGGTGGAGGACCTGGAGGAGCTTCTCGACGTCCGCGAAGTGGAGCCCGGTCGTCGGCTCATCGAGGACGTAGAGCGTCTTGCCGGTCGCCCGCTTCGAGAGCTCCGTCGAGAGCTTCACCCGCTGTGCCTCGCCGCCCGACAGCGTCGTCGCCGGCTGGCCGAGGTGGATGTACCCGAGCCCCACGTCGTTGAGCGTCCGGAGCTTGGCTGCGACAGACGGCACCGCGGCGAAGAAGTCGACCGCCTCCGCGACCGTCATCTCGAGGACGTCGGCGATCGAGCGGCCCTTGTAGTGGACCTCCAGCGCTTCGCGGTTGTAGCGAGCCCCCTTGCAGACCTCGCACGAAACGTAGACGTCGGGCAGGAACTGCATCTCGATCTTGATGATCCCGTCGCCCTTGCAGTTCTCGCACCGCCCGCCCTTGACGTTGAACGAGAAGCGGCCGGGCGAGTAGCCGCGGACGCGGGCCTCGGGCGTCGCGGCGAAGAGCTCGCGGATCGTCCCGAACAGGCCCGTGTACGTCGCCGGGTTGGAGCGCGGCGTCCGCCCGATGGGGCTCTGGTCGATCTCGATGATCTTGTCCACCTGCTCGGCGCCCTCGAGCGCGTCATGGGGCCCGGGCATCTCGCGCGAGCCATGGAGCTCACGCGCCAGGGCCCGGTAGAGGACCTCCGTTACGAGCGTTGACTTGCCGCTCCCCGACACGCCGGTCACCGCCGTGAAGGTCCCGAGGCGCACCGCGAGATCCACGCTACGGAGGTTGTGCGCACGCGCCCCGCGGACCGACAGGCGCCTGCCGTTCCCCGGGCGCCGGCTGGAGGGCACGGGCACCGCTCGCTCGCCGCGGAGGAACGCCCCCGTCACCGACCGTGGCTCGGCGAGGACGACCTCGAGTGGCCCGTTCGCGATGATCTCGCCGCCGTGCTCCCCCGCGCCGGGCCCGATATCGATCACCCAGTCCGCGGTCCGGATCGTCTCCTCGTCGTGCTCGACTACGAGGACGGTGTTGCCGAGGTCCCGCAGCCGGGTCAAGGTCGCGATGAGCTTCGCATTGTCGCGCTGGTGCAGGCCGATCGACGGCTCGTCGAGGATGTACAAGACGCCCCTCAGCGTCGTCCCGATCTGGGTCGCGAGGCGGATCCGCTGCGCTTCGCCGCCCGACAGGGTCTGGCTCGTCCGATTGATCGTCAGGTAATCGAGGCCGACGTCCACGAGGAACCCGAGCCGCGCGCGGATCTCCTTGAGCACCTGGTAGGCGATCGTTCGCTCGCGGTCGGTGACGCGCGAAGCCAGCCCGTCCGCCCACGCGAGCGCGTCGGTGATCGCGAGGTCCGAGACGTCCGAGATGTCCCGGCCGTCCACGGTCACGGCGAGCGCCGCCGGCCGGAGCCGCTTGCCGCGGCATCCCGGGCAAGGGCGCTCGACCATGAACTTCTCGAGCTCGGTCTTGATGTACTCGGACTCGGTCTCGCGGTAGCGGCGCTCGAGGTTCGTGACGACGCCCTCGAAGGTCGCGACGTACGAGTTCTCGCCGCGCTCGTGCTTGTAGCGGATGACGACCTTCTCGTCCTTCGTCGCAAAGAGGAGGTGCTCGATCGCCTCCGGCGGGAGGGCACGCAGCGGGGCCTTCGGGTCCCAGCCGTGCGCCTCGAAAACGGCTTCGGTGATCTTCATCCGCCACGAGGCGTCGGCCGGCATCCGCGACCAGGGCGCAACCGCGCCCTTGAGGACGCTCTTCGAGCGGTCCGGGATCACGAGCTCGGGGTCGATCTCCAGCCGGGTGCCCAGGCCCGTGCAGGTGGGGCAGGCGCCGTGGGGCGAGTTGAACGAGAAGCTCCGGGGCTCGAGTTCGTCGATCGTCGTCCCGTCATACGGGCAGGAGTAGCGCTCCGAGAACCGGCGCTCCGCGAACTCGGGCGGCTCGCCCTCGCGTGGCGCTGGGGCGATGAGGACCACGCCCTCGCCCAGGCGCAGGGCGGTCTCGATCGAGTCAGCGAGGCGAGGCGCGTCCGGGTCCGGGAGGGCGTCGCCGGTCGCCGGGTCGATCGGGTGGCCGGCGGCGTCACGGGCCCAATCCTCGGGCGCCTCCGCTCGGCGCACGACGAAGCGATCCACCACGACCTCGATCGAGTGGCGCTTGTACTTGTCGAGGGTCGGGGCGTCGGCGAGGTCATAGGTCTCGCCATTCACGCGCACACGGACGAAGCCCTGTTTGCGGGCGGCCTCGAAGACGCGGTCGCCCTCGGTCTTGCGGTCCTTGATGAGCGGGCCGAGGACGAGGAGCCGCGTGCCCTCCGGCATGGCGAGGACCTGGTCCACGATCTGCTGGACGGTCTGCCGCTCGATCTCCCGCCCGCAGGCGGGGCAATGCGGATGGCCGATCCTCGCAAAGAGCAGACGCAGGTGGTCGTAGATCTCGGTGACGGTGCCGACGGTCGACCGGGGGTTCCGGCTGGCGCCCTTCTGGTCGATCGAGATGGCCGGCGACAGTCCGTCGATCTGGTCGACGTCCGGCTTCTCCATCTGGCCGAGGAACTGGCGGGCGTACGCCGACAGGCTCTCGACGTACCGGCGCTGGCCCTCCGCATAGATCGTGTCGAAGGCGAGACTGGACTTGCCGCTCCCGCTCAGGCCGGTGATGACGACCAGCCGATCCCGCGGGAAGTCGAGGGTGACGTTCTTCAGGTTGTGTTCGCGCGCTCCGCGAACCACGATCCGATCAAGGGGCACGCCGGCAGTGTACCGGACTGGCGTCAAACAGAACAGGTGTTCTGAGCAGATGCGCGACGACGCTGCGCGGCAGTCAGCGGCGGGGTGCGGGACGCAGTTGTCGGGTGCTGGGCATGCGGGTCAGTTCAACCGATCCGCCGGGGAGGACGCGGGCGCTTCCATGCCAATCGCACCGAAGGTCGGGCCGAGCAGGTAGCGTCGGCGCTTCGTCTCGCCGCGGGCGACGAGGTATCGAAGCTTGACGGCCGCCTGAAGATCTCCGCTCGCGCTCTGCTTGGTGCGGCCGGTGATCCGGATGTAGTCGGCCGGGCGGAGGCTGCGGTTGATCCAGGCATAGGCGAGGCCGTCGAGCAGGGGCGCTGGCAGCGCCTCGCTCGCGATATCGCGGCGAAGGGCGATCAGAACCTGGTGAAGTCCCTTCATGCGCTTCAGCACGTGGTCGGCAGCGCCGATGAGCGCCCCGAGGAAGTACGAGACGAACGGCGTTGCATCATAGCCAGGCTCATACGATCCGCCGGTTGCCTGCCTGATCGCCGCGAAGTAGTCACGGCGATCCTGGTCGAGATAGGCATCGAGCGAGACGAGTCCGCCCAATGAGTAGCCGTGGCGCACAAGGAAGAGACGGGCCAGGGCCCGAGCGGTACGGCCGTTCCCGTCGTAGAACGGATGGATGGCCACGAACTCGAGGTGCGCCAGAGCAGCGGCAACCGGTGCCGGCCGCTCGTCGAAGCCGGCGCCCAGCCACAGCCCGTACTGACGCATCAGGTCGGGCACGTCGCCCGACGGCGGCGTCGTGAAGATGGTGTTCCCATCGCCATCGGTGACGCGGTTGTTGCCGCGACGGTACTCCCCGGGAGTGAGGAGCTCGTCGATCCCGTCGAGCACACGACGATGGATCTCGCGGATGAGGGGCTCACCGATCGCCACTTCCAGGTGCGGTGCGACCTCGTCGACGAGCTCCAGGGCGGCCTGCGTCCCGAGAACCTCAAGGGCGTCCTGGCGCGGGAAGCGAGAGGGAGAAGAGGCCAGCACCTCCTCGACTTCGACATCGCTCAGGCTGTTTCCCTCGATCCGGGTCGTCCCGTGGATGGTCCGGACCCACGCGCGGTGGCGAAACCACTCGGCGTGAAGCGGATCGAGGGGCAGGTGGTCGAAGATCTGCCGCCGGACCTCGAGGTCGCCCAGCTGCAGCCGTAGGGTCTCTTCCCGCAGGCGATAGCGCACGTCCGGCACCCTCAACGATCGTTCGTCTCGTCGTACAAACGATAGCATTGTACGACTGGGTGAACAATCGGCTCGATTGTACAACCCGTCACGTCAGGGTGACGCCGATGGCGGCCGCTGCGGCGCGAACGACCGGGTCTTCGATGCCGATCTCGCGGGGTCCATCCGCAACGCGGATCACGTTGACGACGCGCTCTGCGAATAGCGTCACGTTTGGCCAGGACGCCTCGAGCGTGGACCACCACCCGAAGCCCGGGATGCCTTCGGCGAACAGAGCTCCGGCCACCTCCCGTGTCGATGACCGGGTGCGCGTCGCGACCCCTGACGGGCGCAGGTGCCTCAAGACCAGCTCCCCCGGGTCGTCGAGATCGACGAGCCCGCGAAGCGCGCCATCGTCCAGGCCGACGAGCGCCCAGCGGCGACCGTCCGTCCGTCCGAAGTCGTCCGGCCCGAGCCGCTGGCCCCGGAAGCCGGCCAACCATTCGGCGACGGCCGAAACCTCGAGGCGCCCCGTGTAGAGCGCGCCATAGAGGGCGGGGTTGTCGTGTCGTCCGCTGCCCTGTTGCAGCCTGGGGTTGAACAGCGGGCCGCCGGGGGACGCCGCCGCGGCCGAAGGGTCCCAGGGGAAGAGGCGGTACAGCACCTCAGGCGTACGCGCCGGTCTCGTCCGCCTCGATCGCCGCCAGCACTTCGGCGACACGACCGTTTCGCAGCAGGTCGCTCGGCCGCGAACCGCCGAGGTGCGGGTTCACTCCGTCCAGCCATTTGAGGGCCGTCGCGAACGCATACCGGCTGGTGAGCCGCTCGAGGGCGAACTCGAAAGCGTCGATGGCTCGACGGTTCGCCTGGTCCGGCTCCTCGCCGGTTGCCAGCCAGCGTGTGACCCGCGACCGATCCACACGCAGGAGCCTTGCGACGGCGGCACGACTCCCGACGTCATCCACCAGGGCAATCACGCGCTCACGGACCGGAACGGGCATCGGACGCCTCCTGGTGTCGCCTACGGCGCGATGCTACGCAACAGATTACGTTGCGTCAAGAAGAGCTGGCGAACCGGCCGGCTTCGCAACGGCGTCGCGTCGGCCGGGTGCCGGATTGCCTGCCGCGGCGTTGCAGATGAATGACGGCCTGTGCCGGCACCCTGGGCGAGATCGGGCGATCCGGCCGAAAGGCAGGTGGTGACGATGGGCCGCCGCGAGAGGAACATCTCCCGTCGTTCCGTTCTCGGGGCCGCCGGCGTGGGTGCGACCGGGTTCGCCGCCGGATGGCTGGCCCGTCCGGCCGACGTTGGTTGCCTGCCCGGTGAGGACCTCGGCGTGCTCTATCACCGGGCAAGCTCACCGGGCTTCACCGACGTCCTCGGCGTTCTCGCCGACTGGGGCACCCGGCCGGCCCGGACGAAGGAGTACCCCGGGGCCGTGAGGTCCGCCCTTCCGCCGGTCAGCGCCCCGTCCGACCTGTCCGTCGCCCGGGCGATCGAGCGGCGGCGCTCGCTGCGCGACTACGCGAGCCGTCCGCTGACGACGCCCGAGCTGTCGTGGCTGCTCCACGCCGCCGCGGGGATCACCGGACCCGGAGGCGCCCGGACAGCACCGTCGGCGGGCGCCCAGTACCCGATCGAGACCTACGTGGTGGCCAACCGAGTCGACGGGATCGAGCCGGGCCTCTATCACTACGCCCCTGCCGACCACGTTCTGGAACTCCTGCGGGGCGGCACATTCGGCGGGGACCTCGTGGCAGCGGCGCTCGGCCAGGAGTTCCTCGGCCAGGCTCCGGTCGTGCTCGTCCTCAGCGCTGTGTTCCAGCGCCTGCGGTGGCGGTATCGCGAGCGGGCGTACCGCTACGCCCTGCTCGAGGCCGGGCACATCGGCGAGAACGTCTATCTGGCCGCCGAGTCCGCCGGCCTTGGGGCCTGCGCCGTCGGCGCCTTCTCCGACGACGCGGTCAACCGGCTCCTCGAAGTCGACGGCGTGGAAGAAGCCGCCTTGATCCTCCTGCCGGTTGGGCCGCGCTGACCATCCCGCGCGGTTCCTCCATCGGCTGGACTCGATCGCGCAAGGCGCGACAGGCGCGGTGACAGGCAGGCCGACTCCAGGGACGGTCGATGCGACCGAGCCTTCATCCTTGCCCCCCATTCCGACGCCACCCACTCGTCACCGGAGTCGAGCGCCTATCGGATGGCGCGCACGACGTGGGACGAGCCGCGAAACCCGAGTATCGATCGGGGCGCTGCAGTGTCAATAGGTGTGGAGCGGAACGGTGCCAGAACGCACCACTATTGCGCGAAACGAGGCACCGATGGTCAGCGGCGTCGCGCTGGTCGCGACCCCGTCCGCTTCCGGATGTTCGGGGTGACCGTGCGGTCCCAGGTGGGGCGGTCCAGCCAGCGGGCCTGCCAGCCGGCCTGGTCCTCGTGCTCGTCGCGGATCCCGGGCAGCCAGTCCGACGCGGTGCCGGTCCCTTCGCCGCTCCCTCCCCCGTCCCCCTCGGGCGCGGCCCCGACAAGCTCCTCACCGGCTGGCAGGACGGTGACCGACGCCACCTCGAGTGCCGGGCCGCTCGGCTCGGTCGGGGCACCCGGGCCGCCGGACCGCCCGTGTGACGCCGGCCGGGCACGCGCTGCGACCTCGGCCGCGCGAGCCACGATCACCGACTGGTCCTCCTGGAGGACCCGGAGCCGGATCTGCTGGATCTCGTCCCGAAGCGCGGCCGCGCGCTCGAACTCGAGCTGCTTCGCAGCGGCGCGCATCTCCGCCTCCATCCGGGTGATGAGCTGCTCGACCTTCTTCGTGTCGAGCTCGACCAGCCGGGCGTCACGCGCTTCCCGCTCCGACGCGTAGACGACCGTGGACTCCGCGACCGCGCGGAGCTGGTCGTTGAGATCCCGGATCCCCTTGATGATCGTCCGAGGCTCGATCCCGTGGTCGCGGTTGTAGCGCTCCTGCACGGCGCGCCGCCGGTTCGTCTCGTCGATCGCCGCGCGCATCGAGTCGGTGATCCGGTCCGCGTACATCACAACCTCGCCGCCGATGTTGCGCGCCGCCCGGCCGGTCATCTGGATGAGCGACCAGGCGCTTCGCAGGAAACCCTCCTTGTCCGCGTCGAGGACCGCGACGAGCGTGACCTCGGGGAGATCGATCCCCTCCCGCAGGAGGTTGATCCCGACGATGACGTCGTAGATCCCGAGGCGCAGATCTCGGAGGATCGCGACTCGCTCCAGGGTGTCCACCTCCGCATGGAGGTACTGGACCTTCACGCCGAGCTCGCGGAGATAGTCGGTGAGGTCCTCCGCCATCCGCTTCGTGAGGGTCGTGACGATCGCCCGCTCGCCGCGCTCCACGCGGACCCGGATCTCCTCCATGAGGTCGTCGATCTGGCCTTCCGTCGGGCGGACGTGGATCACCGGGTCCACGATCCCGGTCGGCCGGATCAGCTGCTCGACGATCCGCTGGCTCCGTTCCAGCTCGTACGGGCCGGGCGTCGCCGACAGGTAGATCGCCTGGCTCACCGTCGCCTCGAACTCCTCGAACGTCAGCGGCCGGTTGTCCAGCGCCGACGGCAACCGAAACCCGAAGTCGACCAGAATCTCCTTCCGCGTCCGGTCGTTCTTGTACATCCCGACGACCTGCGGGATCGTCATGTGCGACTCGTCCACGACCAGCAGCCAGTCCGGGGGGAAGTAGTCGAGCAGCGTCCACGGTCGGCTCCCCGCCTCGCGGCGGGCGAGATGCCGCGAGTAGTTCTCGACGCCAGAGCAGTAGCCGAGCTCGCGAAGCATCTCGAGGTCGAAGGTCGTCCGCTGGCGAAGCCGTGCACCCTCGAGCGCCCGACCCTCGGCCTCCAGCTCGCCGACCCGGACCTCCATCTCGGCCTCGATGTCGACGATCGCTTCCTTCAGCTTGTCGGCCGGCGTCACGAAGTGGGTCGCCGGGTAGACATTGACGTCCTTCCGCTCGGCGAGGAGCTCGCCGGTGAGCGGGTCCAGCTCCGTGATCCGCTCGATCTCGTCGCCGAAGAACTCGACCCGAACGAGCCGCTCCTCCGACGCCGGCTGGAACTCGAGCGTGTCACCGCGCACGCGAAAGCGGGCGCGCGTGAGCGCCTGGTCGTTGCGCTGGTACTGCAGATCCACGAGGTGGCGAAGGACCGCGTCTCGTCGGTACTGGCCGCCGACCCGCAGACGAAGCACCGTCGCGCCGTAGTCCACCGGTGCCCCGATCCCGTAGATGCAGCTGACGGACGCCACGACGATGACGTCGCGGCGCTCGAACAGCGCATGGGTCGCCGCGTGGCGGAGCCGGTCGATCTCGTCGTTCCGGCTCGAATCCTTCTCGATGTACGTGTCCGACCGGGGCAGGTACGCCTCCGGCTGGTAGTAGTCAAAGTAGCTGACGAAGTACTCGACGGCGTTGTCCGGAAAGAACTCCCGGAGCTCCGCATAGAGCTGCGCCGCGAGCGTCTTGTTATGGGCGAGCACGAGCGTCGGCCGATTTGCCGCCTGGATGACCCAGGCAAGGGTGGCCGTTTTCCCGGAACCGGTGACGCCGAGCAGGGTCTGGTGACGGAGACCGCGCACGAGGCCGTCGGTCAGGCGCTCGATCGCGGCGGGTTGGTCGCCGGTGGGTTCGAAGGGGGCGACGAGACGGAAGTCGGGCACGGCGGCCAGTCTACCAGAGCCGAACGGATATCGAACGTCTGTTCACCGGGGGACCGTTGGCCTCCCCGGGCGGTACTGACCACCCATTCCAACGGCGGTCCGAGACCCGGAGACTGGCCTGGCACGTGCCGCACCGAGGTCGATATCACCGCATGCGCTTCATGGCCCGCCCGGACCGGGTCCGAGGTCGCCGCTCCCGCGCGGAGGGGCAGAGCCTGGTCGAGTTCGCGCTCGTCCTGACGCCGCTCTTCCTGATCCTCCTCGGGATCATCCAGTTCGGATTCATCTTCAACGCCTACATCACGATCACGAACGCGACTCGCGAGGCTGCCCGCGAGGCGACCATCTACGTCTTCGACCGATCGCAGACCGCCGCTGCGAACGACGCTGCACGCAACGCCGTCGTCCTGACGACATTCAGGAACTCGCTGAACCTTCTCTCCCCGACCACGCCATATTTCACGACGTCGGGAACATGGACACAGAGCGGCGACACGTTCACGAACGGGGACCTCACCGTGACGTACGCGGTGCCCGGAGACGTGACCGCCAGTGACCCGCGGACCGGGCAGACCGTGACCGCCCGGGTCCGCTACCACCAGGACCTCCTCATCCCGCTGATCTCGGGCCTGCTGCCTCGCGACGCGGACGGGCGCATGGTGCTGACCGGCGAAGTCACGATGGTCATCAACTGATGATTCGTCACGGTCGCCCTGACGAACGCGGCCAGGTGCTCGTCGTCGTCGCCCTCGGCATCGCGGTGCTCCTCGCGGCGGCCGGCGTCGCCGTCGACATCGGCCGCTTCTACAGCGAGCGCCGGTTCCTCCAGAACGCCGCGGACGCGGCGGCGCTCGCCGCGGCCAACGCGCTCATCCGGGGGGAATCGGACGCCAACGCAGTCATTGCCGCGCAGAACAGCCTCGCTCGCAATTTCCTGGGCGATCCCAACGGCGTGGTGGCATCGCTGCCACCGTCCCCGCCGGTCTACGAGAGCGGCCACGCCGGTGACCCGGTCTATCTCAGCAATGGGATCACGATCTCGGGCGGGGAGGTTCGCGTCGCGGTCCAGAACGCGATCGACTACACGTTCGGGCGGATCGTTGGTCTCGGCAGCCAGCCGATCGGGGCACGGTCCCGGGTCAAGCTCGCCGGCGACATCCTGCCGATCGCCGTCCGGAGATACATCAACACCCCGGGTCCCAACGCGGCGGCCACCCCTCCCTGCTCGGACAACCCGAGCTGGTTCACGGACGTCTTCGCCACCGCCGAGACCTCCTGCCTCGGCTCCGAGACGGACGCCGCCCTGCGCGCCGCGCCCAACCCCGGGTCCGGGTTCGACGCCGTCAATCCCGGCTCGGACGCGATCAACCACGGGCCGATCCTCGCGATCATGGGCCAGGGTGCACAACCGAACAACGGCGCCGACTTCCGGGGCTTCGTGGCGCTGGACATCCGGAACTTCGCGAGCGCGGGGTCCCAGCTCTACTACAACAACGTCGCGCCCTCGACGACCTCGAACACGCTCAAGGCCCTCGAGGCGACCTGGATCTCGAAGGGGTATCCGGGGCCGATGTTTCCCTCGAGGGTGCACGTCAGATTTGTGAGATGACCTCATCGGCTGCTCCCTGCGGCCGCCCGTGAACGCCGCTCCCAGAAGTCCTCGAAACGGCCGCTGAGCTTGCAGCAGCGGAGCGCGATGATCGCGTCTGCACCGGCGACGGT
>JACPOR010000016.1 GCA_016191425.1 Chloroflexota bacterium | reverse complement strand
CGAGGAGCGGCGGCTGTTCTACGTCGCGATGACCCGGGCACGGGACGAGTTGATCCTCACCCACGCGTCCGACTATGGCGGGGCCCGTGCTCGTCGTGTGTCGCCGTTCGTGCTGGAAGCGCTCGACCTTCCGACGTCGGCGGTGGCGGCCCGTTCGGCCGCCCCGAGTCTCGATCCGCGGGCACGTCTCGCCACGTTCGCGACCGCGGAGCCTGCACCGATCGGGCCCGCGCGCACCGAGCCGATCGAGGGGCCGCTGACGCTGAGCCATTCGTCGTTGGACGCATACCTGACCTGTCCGCGTAAGTTCCAGTACTCCCACGTTCTTCGCGTCCCGACCGCGCCCCATCACTCGATCGTCTATGGAGCGGCGCTTCACCATGCGGTGCAGGAGTTCCACCGCGCCGAGGCCCGTGGTGGCGTCATGCCGCAGGCTGAACTCGAGGCCGCCTTCGAGCGGGCCTGGACGAATGAAGGCTTCGTGTCCCGGGAGCATGAACAGGCGCGTCTGGCCGCAGGCCGGGAGTCGCTCCGTCGGTTTCGCGACGGTCAGCTGGCGGCGGGCGCCGTCGTGCCCGCCTGGGTCGAGCGGGACTTCGCATTCTCCCTGAACGGCGACCGGATCCGGGGACGGTTCGATCGGGTGGACATCGTCGCGACGAACGGTGCGAGCGTGCCCGATCCGCGGGTCGCTCTTGCCGCCGCGTCGTCCGGAGCGGCCGACGTGATCGAGCCGACGATGGATCTGATGGGTCGGGAGGAGGTGACCATCACCGACTACAAGTCGAGCGATGTCCGGGATCCAGCGAAGGCGCGCCAGAGAGCAAGGGACTCGCTCCAGCTCCAGATCTATGCGATGGCCTACGAGGCCATGACCGGACGCCTGCCGGATGCCCTCCAGCTCCACTTCCTCGATTCCGGGCTGATCGGGCGCGTGCCTGTCGAGCCAGAGCGGTTGCTGAAGGCCCGGGATCGGATTCGTGGCGCGGCCGTCGGGATCCGGACCAGGGACTACGAAGCGAGGCCCGACACGATGGCCTGCACCTACTGCCCGTATCGTGAGATCTGCCCGTCGAGCGCGGCCCGCTGAGATGGCGCCGGATTGGCGTCGCGCGCCGACGAGCATCGAGGCTTCGATGACGCTGACCGGCGTTCGCGCGGTGACCCTGGACTTCGGTAACGCCCTCGTTCGGATCGACCGGGCGGCACTGCGAGACGTGGTTGCCCGGACCGCCGAAAGCGTCGTGAAGCCGCTCGGTCTGGGTGCTCCCGGAGCGTTCCTCGCGGCATGGGCGGAGGAGCGAGACCGGCAATTCCGGGAGGAAGTCCCGCGCTTCCGGGAAGTGAATCTTCAGCAGCGCGCGGTCCGCGTCGTCGCACGGCTGCGCGGCATGAGCGCCCCGCCACACGATGAGGCCTGGGCCGATGCCGCGGCTGCACTGCGCTCCACGACCGGTGAGATCGCGCTGATCGTCGAGGCATACTCGGGTGCATTCGTGGCGCGGATTCCTGCGCCGGCTTCGAGCGGCCGGGTCATTTATGCGCTCGCGAACCGCGGTTTCCTCGTGGCGATTCTCTCCAACTGGCCGCTCGGCGCCACGATCGATCGCTTCGCCGAAGCCGCGGGATGGATGCCGGACCTGGCAGGGATCTTCGTTTCCGAGCGGATCGGGATCATCAAGCCGCATCCAGCGATCTTCGCCCACGCCGAGGCGGCACTGGGTCTCGAGCCTGCCGACATCCTCCATGTCGGCGACGACTGGACGGCCGACGTCACCGGCGCAGCAGGGGCTGGTTGGCGCTCCGCCTACCTCATCGGGCACCAGGGTGATACGCCACTCCCGACCTCGGAGGCACCGCCGGACGCCTCGCCGGAGGTGCGGCCGGACCTGGAGATCCGGAGCCTCGATGAACTCGGCGCCCACCTCGCCGATCCTCCAGCCGAGTGGCCAACGGCCGCCACCCCCTAGACTCGCGGCGTGGAGACACGGGATCGGCGGATCAATATCGGGCTGTTCATCGCGGCGGCGGCTGCATGGATCGTGGTTGCCGCCATCGTGCTGACCCTGGATCCGGTCCTGATCCCTGCATCGGGCTACCTGGGAGCGCTCGCCATCGGGGTTGCCATCGGCCTGACCGCCATGCCGCTGTTCTGGCTGGTTCCCTTTGCGCGCCAGGGGCGCATCGCCCTGCGCGGCTCATGGACACGGGCCGTCCGGCGCGGTGTCTGGACAGGGCTCGTGGCCCTGCTCCTCGTGGTGCTCCGGCTCGAGGCCCTGTTCCAGCTGCCAGTCGCGCTCTTCATCACGGCGATGGTCATCGTCGCCGAGACCACCCTGTCGATGGAGCGTTGATCGAATTCCGCAAACCGCCGCGATCCCACAGGCCGATATAGCCAAACGCTCCTCGCCGCGACCCTCGTGGCCCAGGCGGCTTACGACCTATTTGCCGATCCGGCGGCCAAGGCGCAGCCGGGTCGAAAGCAGCCGGCCCGCCGGAGCGCGAAATCAGACGTCCCGAGGTTCCCGGCCCGCCCCGATTGGCCGTTTGCTAGGATGCTCGTGGCGCCCCGCTGGACGGCATCTTCCGAACCGGCGGCGTCCTTGGCGAGTACGGCCCGCCGCCCACGTTGCGGACCCGCGGCCGTCCGGAGGAATCGCGTGAGCGAGCGCCCTGATGGCCCGGCCGGCGGCTTCGCGGCCGCCAACGGTTGGGACCGCGAGTACGTGGTGTACTCGGACTTCGATTTGCCCACCTACGTCGGACCCGCGACCTTCGCCAACCTGCCCTGGGTGACGGATCCGGTCGAACTGCGAGCGCGCCAGGTGGACGTCGCGATCGTGGGCGCACCATTCGACGACCTCGTCACCCACCGGCCAGGCGCGCGGTTCGGTCCGCGCGCGATCCGCGAGGCCCAGTACAGCACGGGCGCCCTCAATTCGCTGCAGCTCGGCATCGAGCCATTCGCGCACCTGAACGTGGTGGATGCCGGCGACGCCAACATCGTGCCGGCGATGTGGGAGCGTGCCCACGCGATGATCTATCGCAAGGTGCTCGAGGTTGCCGAGACCGGAGCGATCCCGATCGTCCTCGGCGGGGACCACTCCATCACCTGGCCGTCGGCAACCGCCGTCGCGCAGAGCCGCAGGCCGGGCAGCATCGGGATCGTCCATTTCGACGCCCACGCGGACACTGCGCCGGATTCCTGGGGTCAGCTGGCAAGCCATGGGACCCCGATGCGGCGCCTGATCGAATCGGGTGCGGTCAAGGGCACCAACTTCGTCCAGGTGGGCCTCCGTGGTTACTGGCCCTCACCCAACGTGCTGGACTGGATGCAGGTACACGGGCTTCGCTACCACTTCATGACGGAGATCGAGGAACGCGGCGCCGAAGCCGTCATCGCGGACGCGATCGCCGAGGCTCTCGACGGGCCCGACTCCATCTACCTCTCGCTCGATATCGATGTCGTGGACCCGGGCCTGGCGCCCGGGACCGGCACGCCCGAACCGGGAGGCATGCTGTCGCGCGAGATCCTGCGTGCCGTTCGCCAGATCGTGAGCTCGGTCGACCTCGCGGGGATGGACATCGTGGAGGTCGCACCGCCGTACGACTGGGCCGAATCGACCGCCATGATCGCGAACCGGGCTGCGCTCGAAGCAATCTCGGCCCTGGCAGTCCGCCGGCGGGATGGCCTGTTCATTCAACGAACGCGCTGACCGACCCGCACCCCTTCCTCGACCACCCCTCGACGAGGTCCGGCTTGATCGGGGGGCCTGGGCTGGATCGACGGCGGCGTAGCATCTGGCGATGCAGGCAACGGATCCGGAAACAGCCGCCGAGCTCGCGCGTCTCTACGACCTCGATCTGGCCGACGATCCCGGAGACCTCGACCTGTATCTCGCCCTGGCAGGACGAGCGGATGGGCGGGTCGTGGAGCTCTGCGCCGGCAGCGGACGCATCGCGATTCCGCTTGCGATGGCCGGCTTCGACGTGACCGCAGTGGATATCGATCCGGCGATGCTCGCCCGGGCGGGAGAACGCGCCCGGCGGGCGGGTACGGAGATGCGTGGGCGGCTCGAATTCGTGACCGGCGATCTCCACCGGATCACGGTCCCGGGGTCCGGGTCCTTCGGCCTCGGCATCATCGGGCTCAACTCGATCCTGCTGCTCGGCGGGCCGCGTATCCAGCGCCACGCGATGGCCGTCCTCGCGGACCTCGTCGCGCCCGGCGGCCTGGTCGTGGTCGATGCGTGGCTGCCGTTCGCGGAGGACCTCGTCCGGTTCGACGGACGCCTCGGACTCGAATGGGTGCGGATCGACCCCGACACCGGCCGGACTGTCGTGAAGACGACCGCGGCGTGGTATGACAGCTCCACCGGGGCGGTGACGCTGACCACCATCTTCGACGCGTCGAGCCCGGGCGGGTCAGTCGAACGCCGGGTTCGGGAGGACACGCTCCATCTCCTCTCTGCCGACGCCCTCCGGCTCTACGCGGAGGACGCCGGACTCGAGGTTGAAGTCGTGGCCGGGGGCTATGGCATGACGCCACTCGAGCCCGGGGACGGTCGCGCTGTGCTGGTCGCCCGACGCCCCCACGCCTCGTGATACCGTGACGGCGATGGCCGCCAACGATCAGATCCGCCTCCTGCTCATCGAGGATGTCCCGCAGGTGGCGCAGTACGTCAGAGGGCTGCTCATGGCCCAGGGCCAGATCAAGCTCGTCGACGTCCTGTCCGACGGCGGATCCGCCGCGCAGCAGATCCCGGAACTCCGCCCGGACGTCGTGATCCTGGATGCGTTGCTCCAGGGCAGGGTGAAGGCGGACCAGCTGGTCAGCCGTCTCCGAGAGGCGGGCAGCAAGGTTCCCGTGATCATGCTCACGGTGCCTCAGCAGCCCGTGCAGGCCGATCCGGATCGGGGCATCTACGGCGTGCTCTCCATGCCATTCTCCGGCTACGACCTCATCAGCCGCGTCTCCCAGGTCCACAAGGAACAGCTCGAGGCGGGCGAGGGCGCGGCCCGATCGAGGATGGTTGCCGTGTTCGCCCCGAAGGGTGGCGTGGGTCGGACGACGATCGCATTCAACCTCGCGGTGGCGGCTGCACGCCAGGGTCGACGCTCGGTCCTGGTCGATGGCAGCATCCAGTTCGCCGACCTCCGGGCCCTGCTGCGTGTTCCGTCCGACGCCCCATCCATCCTGGACCTGCCCACCGACCGCGTCGTGGAGTCCGATCTCACCGATGTGCTGTGGCGGGATCCTTCCGGGATCGACATCCTGCTCGCGCCGCCGCGGATCGAGATGGCCGAGATGGTCACGACCCGGGACATGGAAAAGGTCCTGTCGCTCCTCCGGCGGCTGTACGACGCGGTCATCATCGACATGTCGGTCGCCCTCGACGAGCTCAACCTCGCCCTCCTTGATCGGGTCGACACGATCCTCGAGATCGTGACATACGACTCGACGACGATCCACAACACGATCGCCCTGGCGGACACGTTCCGTGTCATCGGGTACCCCGCCTCGAAGGTGCAATACGTCCTCAACCGCGCCGACGCCAACGGCGGAATCGACCCCGCCGATCTCTCCCGGGCGCTCGGTCGCGTTCCCGAGCACATCATCCGGTCTGAGGGCGGGATCGTCGTCCCGGCCAACAACAAGGGCGTCCCATTCGTGCTCTCGAACCCGGAAGCGGGCGTCAGCCAGGACGTTGAGCGCCTGGCGGCGGCGCTCCTCGGGGCGAGCGAGCCCGTCGGTGCAGGCGCTCGCTGAGGGCTGGATGTCCGATCCGCGGCCAATCGGTATCTTCGACTCGGGTGTCGGCGGGCTGACCGTCCTGCGCGAGATCCTCCGGCGCTCGCCCGCCGAGTCGACCATCTACCTCGGCGATAGTGCCCGGGCGCCCTACGGTGTCCGGTCCGATGGGGAGGTCCGGGCGTTCAGTACCAGCGCCATCGACTACCTCGTTGCCCGCGACGTCAAGGCTGTCGTCATTGCCTGCAACACCTCAACGGCGGTCGCCATCGGCGAGCTGCGACGGCGACATGACGTGCCGATTCTCGGGGTGATCCGGCCGGGGGCAGTCACAGCGGCCCTGACGACACGCAATCGGCGCGTCGGCGTCATCGCCACGCCCGCCACGATCCGATCCCATGCCTATTTCACGGCGATCAAGGAGGAGAACCCCGCGGTTGAGGTCTACGAGCACGCTACGCCGTCGCTCGTGCCTATGGTCGAGGCTGGTCACGTCGACGGCCACGAGGTCGAATCCGCCGTCGCGGACGCCCTTGCGCCGCTCCTCGGGGAGCGCGACGCAGCCGGCGAATTCATCTTCCCGATGCCGGCGTCGGCTCGAATCGACACCCTCCTTCTCGGCTGCACGCACTACCCTCTGCTTCGGTCGACGATTGCGGCGGTCGCTGGGGATCGAATTGCGATCGTCGACTCGGCGTCGGCCACCGCGTCCGCCCTTCACGATCTGCTGGCGATCAACGGCCTCGAGGCTCCCGGAAGCTCGCGCGGAACGGCGGCCGACCCCGGTGCTGCGGGTCACGAGGCGCCCAGTGGGCACTTCACGCCCAGCACCCACCGTCAGCTGACGACCGGTGACCTTGAGGCGTTCCGCGCCATCGCGGGTCGGATGTTCGGCGAAGCGTTTCCGGATGTGGAACGTGTCGAGCTGGAAGCGCCCCCGTTGGTGGAGCTTGCCGGATGAGCCGCCCCGACGCCGTCGTGAGCGGCCACCCTGGAGCCATGGCCGGCGGGCCTGCAGCCGCGCGCGGGAACAGGGGAGCGGCGTCCGGCGGCCCTGCAGCGGCGGGCGGCGGCCGTGCAGCGGCGGGCGGCGGCCCTGCAGCGGCGGGCGGGAACACGGCCCCATCCACGACCGGGCGTGACTGGACCACCGATCGGCGATGGCAGGCGGGGTTCCTGGTCGGCTCGGCCTTGGGGGTTGCAGCGACGATCCTCGGGCGCCGTGCGGAGCGATCGGCCAGGCGGGGACTCGTCGATTGGGCCGACGTCGAGCGGCTTGCCGTGGAGCGGGTCCAGGGTATCCCGGACAGCCTCACGCCCGTGGAATTGCGGGCGGCCGACGTGGCATATCGAGACGCGATGAGCGTGGTGGTCCCGCGAGTGGCGGAGGCGCTGGGCACGCCGTTGCGCGGCGGGGTGGAGCGCGCCCGGGTCGTCAATCGGGCCGACTGGGTGCGAGCAAACGTCACGACGTTCCGCGCCCTGATGTCGCGAATCGAAGGTCCGCTGCTCCGCCAGGTCGTCCGTCCGGGCGGGGGACTCACCGCTTCCGCCGTGGTGATCGCCAATCGCTGGGTCACCAGCCGGCAGCTGGGGTTCCTCCTCGGCTTCATGGGCTCGCGCGTCCTTGGCCAGTACGACATCGCCCTTCTGAGCGCGGAGGCGGAAGACGGCCGGCTGCTGTTCGTGGAGGAGAACATCCGGGCGACCGCGCGGAACCTCGACGTGCCGATCGGTCCCTTCCGGACGTGGATCGCCCTGCACGAGACGACGCATGCCTTCGAGTTCGAGGGCCATCCCTGGCTGCGCCCGTACCTGGCGGAGCGGCTGGAGCGTCAGCTGACGCTGTTCAGCGGATCGACGAGTTCACTCGGTCGGGGCGCGCTCAAGGAGCTGGCTTCCACCCTGCGTGGCGCATCGAATGGCGACCACTGGATGGAACGCCTGATGACGGATGAGCAACGGACCCTGTTCCGCGAAACGCAGGCAGTCATGAGCCTCCTCGAGGGTTTCAGTGACTACGTGATGGACGAGGTCGGGCGCGGTGTGGTCCCCGGACTCGAGCAGATTTCGACCCGCTTCCATGAACGGCGGACCCAGCGAACCGGGTTCGAGCGCGCCATCCTCCGCCTGACCGGGATGGATCTCAAGATGGAGCAATACCGGCGCGGCGAAGCGTTCGTGAGGAGCATCGCCGAGGCCCGCGGTCGGGTGGCGCTCGATCGGATCTGGACGTCGCGCGCGACCCTGCCGATGCCCGAGGAGATCGGCAGCCCGAACCTGTGGATCGCCCGCGTCCTCGACGGCGCGCCGATGGTGAACGCATGAGCGTCGATATGGCTCGGCCGGGACCGGGCAGCGGACCCGGCGGCGTTCCGTCGGCGATCGCGGTCAGCCCGATCCTCTCGGCGCGGATCCGAACACAGGATCTCGACCGAATCCGGGACGCGGCCCCCGGGGCGCGGATCGTGAACCTTTCCATGGAAGGCCTCGCCGACGGGCCGCTCGAGGACGTCGAGGTCCTGCTGCGCGGCTGGCTCAGTTCCGAGGCCTTCGATCGCCTCCTGGCGCGCGCGCCGCGCCTGCTCTGGGTGCACTCGGCGACCTCGGGCGTGGAGCGGGCCCTTACGCTCGCCGCTCTCGAGCGCCGGATCACCGTGACCAACGCCCGGGGCGTCTTCACCCGGCCGATCGCCGAACACGTGCTGATGCTCATCCTGGCGATCAGCCGCCGGCTGCCCCAGCTTCTCGAGCTGCAACGCGAGCGCACCTGGCAGCCGCTTGAGGGCGTGGAGCTTCGAGAGCTGACCATCGGCATCGTGGGTTACGGATCCATCGGCCGGGCCGTGGCGTCGCTCGCGGGGGCGTTCGGCGCTCGGGTCATTGCCCTCCGACGACATCCGGATTGGTCGATGCCGTCGCGAGCCGACGGTCATCGTGTCGATCCCTCCAGCGATGGCCCGGCGGACGACGCAGGGGATCATCGAGATCTCGCCTTCCCGTTCGCACCTGCGCCATTCCGCGTCGTTGGACCGGACGGATTGCACGAGCTCCTGGCGGCTTCGGACATCGTCGTGCTCTCCGCGCCGCTGACCCCCGAAACCGAGGACATGATCGATGCCGCCGCGCTGGCCGTCATGGGCAGGGAGGCCTGGATCATCAATGTCGCGCGCGGCCGGTTGATCGACGATCGCGCCCTCGTCGACGCCCTCCGCGAGCACCGGATCGGCGGCGCCGCGCTCGATGCCTTCCGCGAGGAGCCCCTGAGGCCGACCTCGCCCTTCTACGAACTTGGCAACGTGATCGTGACGCCCCATACCGCGTGGTCCTCGGCGCGGGTGCTCGAACGGAGCATCGACCTGTTCTGCGAGAACCTCCGGCGCTACTCGCACGCCGAGCCGCTCCGCAACGTGGTGGACCCCGGCGCCGGCTACTGACGGTCGCCCCGTCGCTCTCCGGGACGGATCTGGCGCACTGGCACACAATCCACCGGTCATGCAGATCGCCATCGTGGGCCTTGCCGGGAGCGGCAAGACCACTGTTTTCAACACGCTCACCCGCGGTCACGCCGAGACGGGCGGCTTCGGCAGTCTCACCCTCAACGTCGGCGTCGTCAAAGTCCCCGACGAGCGCCTGGATCGGCTCGCCGAGATCTTCCACCCCAGGAAGATCGTCCAGGCGGACGTCACCTACGTCGACCTGCCCGCACCCCCGGCCTCATCCGAGGGACGCGTCGGGACGGAGGAGCTGCCGGCCGAGCACCTCGCCCGCCTGCGGGACTCGGACGCCCTGCTCCATGTTGTCCGCGCCTTCGACGACCCGTCGGTTCCGCACCCGTCCGGGAGCGTGGATCCGCTCGGCGACCTCGAGCACCTGGATCTGGAGTTCATCCTCGCCGACCTCGCCATGGTGGATCGCCGGCTGGACCGGTTGAGCGCATCGGGACGCCATGGCACGACGGCGGAGCGGGAGGCCAACGAGAAGGAAGAAGTCATCCTTCGGCAGCTCAAGGTCCATCTCGAGGCCGGGCGGCCCATCCGCGACGTGGCGCTGGACGCCGACGCCTCCAAAGCGATCAGGGGCTTCCGTTTCCTGACCGAGAAGCCGGTCCTCGTCCTCCTCAACATCGGCGAGCGGGAGCTCGGTTCCGCCAGCGCGCGGGTCGAGGCGGTCCGGGCTCGCTACGAGCACCAGAGCGCCATGGTCGATGCGCTGTCCGCCCGGATCGAGATGGAACTCGGCGAACTCGAGCCGGGTGATGCCGCGGTCTTCATGGCCGAGCTCGGGATCGAACAGTCGGGCTTGGGTCGGATCATCACCCTCTCCTACCGGCTCCTCGGCCTGATCTCGTTCCTGACCGCGGGGCCGGACGAGGTGCGGGCCTGGCCGATCCCCGACGGGACCCAGGCCGTCGACGCGGCGGGGGCGATCCACACCGACCTGGCGAGGGGCTTCATCCGCGCCGAAACGGTGTCCTATCAGGACCTCGTCTCGCTCCGTTCGATGGTCGAGGCGCGCAAGGCCGGACGCCTTCGATCAGAGGGTCGGACCTATCGCGTCCGCGACGGCGATGTCCTCGAGATCCTGTTCAGTCGGTAGCTCGCTCGAGGGTCCCGAACCGCGGCTCCCGCGGGGTCGGGGTCAGGCCCATGCCAGCGCAGACCCCTCAGTTCAGGTCCGCATCCGGAGGCTGAAACTCCGCATAGACAGCCCGATAGTCGGCATCGCCGGTGACCTTCGGCATGTCATCGTCAAGATCGTCGCCGTCAAGGTCAGCGAGGAAATTGTCATCGTCGATCTTGCTCACGTTGACCGCGGCCGTGAGACGGTCATCCGAGATGAAGACGAACCCGTACTGGCGCTCGAGCTCCTGGGCGATGGCCTCGACGAGCGTGTCCGTTTCGAACGAATCCTGGACCTGCCGGCGGATCGACTGCACGACGCCGAAGAACTCCTCCGCGTCCATCTCGTCGTCGCGGAACAGCATGACATCGAAGAAGACGTCGCCTTCCCCTTCGTGGAGCTCGTAGAAGTGCATCGTCTCGCTCCTCGCCCGGGGGCCGTCATCTGCGGCCGACCACCCGAGTATACGGGCGTCGTCGCGTGATACCCCCCGTTGTCGTCGGTTCCGCCTCGCGGGACCTCACCCAGGCCGACCCGCGCGGCTGGCGCCTCGGCGGCGCCGCGGCCTACGCGGGCCTGACCCTGGCGCGCCTGGGCCTTCGACCCCGTGTCCTGCTGGGAGTTGACCGCGCGGCTGAAACCGCGGCCGAGCTCCAGTGGCTCCGCGACGCGGGAGCGGACCTCCGCGTCCATCGACTGCCCGAGGGACCGGTCTTCACCAACGTCGACACGCCCACGGGTCGTGCGCAGACCTGCGAGACCCCGGGCGTGCCGATCCCACCGGGCGGTCTCCCCGCCGCGTGGCTCGACACGACCACCTGGTGCCTCGTGCCGGTCGCCGACGAGATCGACGATGCCTGGGTGGTCCTCCCGTCGCCGGGAGATCTGGTCGTGGTCGGCTGGCAGGGGCTGCTGCGGACGTTGTCGCGCGACGGGACCGTGGGCCGCCGGGCACCGGTCACGACGGCCCTGCTCAGGCGTGCCGATCTCGTCTCGCTCAGTCGAGAGGACGTGGCGGACCCCTCCGAGCCCGCCCTGCTTCCCATGCTCGAGCCGCCCGTGACGCTCGTGGTCACGGCGGGCCCGGAGGGCGGTACCGCCGTGACCCTTGGCGCAGATGGATGTCGGCGGGTGCGCGCCTACCCGGCCATCGTGGCGGACGGCGCGGTCGACGGGACCGGCGCGGGCGATGCGTTCCTGGCGGGCCTGGTCGCTGCCCGAATCGGTCATCCCCTTGCGGGTTCGGGTCGTCGCGGGACGGACCTGCGCCTGGCGGCTGCCCTGGGGTCGCTGGTCGTGGAGCGGGAGGGTCTCCAGGGCGTCCCGACCATGACCGCGCTGGCGCAGCGAATGCGCCGCTCGCTCACGATGCCGGGCCCTCAGGGGGCGTAGGACCACCGGTCGAGGCGGGGAGGGAAGGGCGCCCGTTGCGGTGCGAAGCCCGGCGGCTGATCCGATGTCGAAGTCGCGTCGCCCGCCGAGCGAGGTCGCGATCGAGCCTCCCTGTTGACCGACCGACGAGGCGCGCACGCTCGATGAGTCGCAGGGCGGCCAGCGTCGCGGCCAGGGCCGCCTCAAGGTCCCTTCGTCGATGTTCCCGCAGCTTGGCAATCTCGATCCAGGCCAATGCCCCGAGGGTGCCGCCCGCGTCGGCCACGTTGATCCAGGCGGCTTCCGCGTCGCGGTATCGACCGAGACGACGCAGCATCCGGGCCCGCTCGGCGACGAGGCGTACGCTTGTCCATTGCCCATCCAGGCGGTCCACGGATACGGAGCGCCAAACGGATGAGGACGCCGATCGGCCGATCCGGCCACCGAAGTCCGGACGTCGCCGGGGCGACCACCAGTCGTCTGCCTCATCCCGGACCAAGCGAATTGGAGGGTCCGCCGGAGCGCTCCCGGGCAGGTCGGCCGCCGTGAGGATCGCGGCATCGAGACAACCGAGGGCCTCCTCGAACCGCCCGGCTCCGGCGAAGGATCGAGCCAGGCCAGCGAGGTCTCCCGGATCGGCCCTCCGCCGAGCCTCGGGGTCGCCGAACCCCGCATCGACGAGCGCGAGAATACGGGCCAGCGAGCGCACGTCCTCGTCGTTGTGACGAACGATCTCGATGAGCCTCGCCGGTTCGCCGTCCCGGAGGAACTGCAGATACCGGGCCGGGATCTCCCAGCCCGGCACGTCGTCGCGGCGCCTCAGCCCGAGCAGTTGCGTCTCTGCCGTCTGGAGCCGCGCGTCGGGCATTCGATGTCGAAAGAGCCGCCTCACGACCGCGAGCAGGTCCAGGTGCCCGGCGTGGGCCGGTGGGCCGTCCCTCGCCATGCGATAGCGCGCCACGAGAAGCGGCCAATCGAAGCCCTTGCCGTTATAGGTGACGAGCCAGGCGTCGGCGGGGATGTGGCGTCGCAGCTCGTCGAGGAGGGCGGGTTCGTCCACGTGATCCGGCAGCAGGAGCTGGACCTGTCGAAACTGCGCGCCCTCCCACCAGCCGAGGCCGACGAGAAAGGCGAGCGTCCCCGCGGCCGTGGCGAGCCCCGTGGTCTCCGTGTCGAGGCAGATGAGCGGAGCCGATGGCGGGGGCTGGCCGGGCAGGGATGCCAGGCGGTCGCGATCGATCGGAATCACGGTCGACCGGCGCTCGACCCGCACGAAGCATCCTGACTGGTTCCGAACCAGCTCGCCATCGACCTCGGCCGCGAGGCGCTCGGCCCCGATGGCCGGGCCTCGGGACCGCTCGACATCGCGCGGTGAACTCGCGCCGGCGGTCGCGGCACGGAAATTGGCGAGGCGCCGCTCCAGGGCGATGGTCATGATCCGCTCAGGCCACGGACTCGGCGGGCCACGCCGACGCGCCGAGGTCGCCGAGCAGGCGCAGCGCGAGCGCCTTGGCGTCCACGAGTGGATCCAGGCGAGGACCGGTGCATGCCGGACATCCGCTGTCGCAGGAGCACGCCGCCACGAGCTGCGCCGCACCGACGATGAGCTCGCCGTGGCGCGCCCAGAGTCGCTCGGACAATCCGACCCCGCCGGGCATCGCTTCGTAGAGGTAGATGGTGGGCGATTCCTGGTGCGGGGAGCGTACCTGCGAGACGAGGCCGAGGTCCCGCGGATCCACCATGAGGAGCACCGCGGCGACGGCCTGGAGCGCGCGTCCGGCGCCGACGAGGGCCACGTCGAGATCATCGCGTCGCCACCCGGCCGAGGCCGTCTCGGCGGTGATCCAGTAGGCCGTCGTCTGGAGTTCGATCTCGGGCAGATCGATCGGTCCCCAGCCGACGTTCTCATCGGTCCCGAACTTGAGCTTCTTGAACAGGCTGACGAGGCTGGCCACCATGACCTCGCCGTGAATCCGGCGACCACCCGCGGCGGGTGTGTCGGCAAAGACATCGAGCGGCTTGAGGGTCACCGCCCGGTTGGCATAGGTGTAGTGATCGACATCGACCCGGTGGACGTAGGCCTTGCGCTCGCCCCACTCGAGGCGGTCGACGTGATACTGCACCGACTCGTGGATGTAGATGGCCCGCTCGTGAACGAGGACCTGGGCCGAGAAGAGATCGACTTCGCCCAGAACCCTCGGTCGGTCCGGGGTCGTGTCGATGATGACGACGTTCTCGGGAGCGGCCGCGCGAAGGCTGACCTCGGAGGCCGGGAAATTCTCCGAGCTCCAGTACCAGCGATCGTCGGCGGCCAGGCGGACGTGCCCTTCCTCGGCGATGAAGGCGAGGAGATCGTCCACCGGACCCGGTCCGAAGACCTCGCCTCCCTCGAACGGCCGCTCGAACGTCGCGCAGCGCAGGTGTGCCAGCAGGACGTGCAGGTTGTCCGGGTCGATCCGGGCCTCTTCCGGTGTCCTGTCCAGCAGGAATTCGGGGTGGTGGATCACGTACTGGTCCACAGGAGAGGCCGAGGCAACGAGGATTCCGACCGACGGGTCGAGTCGTCGGCCGGCCCGCCCGAGCTGTTGCCAGGTACCCGCGACCGAGCCCGGATAGCCCGCCAGGACGGCCACATCCAGCGATCCGATGTCGACGCCGAGCTCCAGAGCGTTTGTCGACACCACGCCGAGGATCTCCCCATCCCGAAGACCGCGCTCGATCGCCCGTCGTTCAGTCGGCAGGTACCCACCCCGATAGCCCCGGATCCGCGACCGGGGGCCAAGGTGCTCGCGGAGCGCCTCGCGCAGGCCGGTCAGCAGGATCTCGACGGCGACGCGGGCACGACCGAAGACGATGGTCTGTCGCCCCGCCCGGAGGAACGGCAGCGCCCAGAGCAGGGCATGGGTGAGCGCCGATGTCCGCGCCCCCGTTGCCTGGTCGAGGACCGGTGGGTTGACGAGGAGCAGGTGGCGTTCCCCGCGGGGGGCACCGTTGCGGTCGATCAGCCGTGGGGTTCGGCCGGTGAGCTGAGCTGCCAGCTCGGCCGGGTTCCCGATCGTGGCGGACGCGCAGACGATGACCGGATTCGAGCCGTAGTGCCGGCACAGGCGGAGCAGTCGACGCAGCACGTTGGCCACATGGCTGCCGAAGACACCGCGATAGGTGTGGAGCTCATCGATCACGATGACCTGGACCTGTTCGAATAGGTCTCCGTCGTACGTCGCCGCCGAGATCGACAGGTCGCTTGCCATGGCGAGCCCGGCGAGTTCCGCGACCTGGTCCTGGCCGAGGGCCTTGGTTGGGAACAGGAAGAGGGCTCGGGCCGAGGGATCGGTCGCGAGTGCCTGGAGGACCGGGAGCATGTAGCAGAGGGTCTTGCCCGACGCCGTCGGAGTGACGACGACCACGTCCTCGCCGGCATGGACCGCCTCGATGGCAGCCGCCTGGTGCGAGTAGAGCGAATGGATGCCGCGTGCCTGGAGACCCGTCGCGATCCGGGCGTCGAGCCACTCGGGGAACGGCGCCGTCAGCGCGTCGGCCGGCGGCAGGGTCTCGTGGTGGACGACCGACGAGGCCAGCGAAGGGTCCTCGAGCATGCGCTCGAGGACGGAGGCGGTCGATGCCGGGGCGTAGGTTCGCATCGTTGTTTCTCTCCAAAACCGAACGGGCGTTCGATCCAAGCGTACACCCAGCGTGCGGTCTGTTCGTGCCACCTTGCGTGGCACGGGCTGCGACGGGTCGCGCGTTCGTGTTGACGGCGAGCTGCGGCTTAGCTACGCTCCCGTCGATGGACGACCGGATCGATCCCGAGCCGCCCGAGATTCTGCCCGGAGAGCAGGCCCTCGGGTCGCTGTCAATGGCCGACCTGTCGGCTGTACCGTCATTCCTCCGGGCGGATCTGCCGAGGGGGGCGGAGCTGCCGAGCGGGGCGGCACGCTCCGAGGGTCCACGCTTCGAGGGCCGCGCGGCGCAGGGCCGGGTGACGCATGCCCGAGCAGACGCCGCTCCGGGTCGGTTCGTGGGGATCGTGCCGCGACCGAGTCACGCCGAGGCGGCGGATCCAAGCCTGATTCCGATGGCCACGATCTCGCCGCGCAAGCTGCTCCACGTCGTGGCGGTCGTCGCCCTTGCATGGGGCGTGATTTCGTTCGGGCGCCAGGTTGCGACGGCGTCGGCGGCATCAACCCGCGCCGACGCGCTCCGCGCGGCCAACGCGGCCCTCCAGGGAGAGGTGACCGCGATGCAGCGGGAACTGGCCCTGATCCGGGAAGGCCGGTACGTTGCGCAGCAAGCCCGCGCCTACCGTCTCGGCAGCCCCGACGAGATCCCGTTTGCGCTCCAGCCGGCTGCCACGCGCCGCTCGAGCGAACGACTCGGCTTCGCGGCCGAGCAGTTCACTCGTGGACCCGGGGACGCATACGTCAGTTCTTCGATCCGCTGTGCCTGCCTGAGTTACGCGCACGCACGAATCAGGTGGCTCACAGGCTCGATCGGCGGTCGAGCCAGTCGCACAGGGCGCCGCTGGAGCGGAGGATCGGGCCAGCGTCGATGGGAGCCGGACCACGTATGGCAGCCGCGACTCCGGGTCGGGGTTTCGGGCGACGATGAGCTTCACTCCAGGAGCCTGCCCGCGCGCGCGAATGTCGAGGGAGTGCCGGAACCGTGATCCATCGATCCCTGCGCCCGCGGCGCTATCGAAGCGGTCGTACTCGCGGCAGGAGGTCGTCGCGAGGTCGACCTTCGTCGCAGGCGGCCCAGCCGACGAGATCAGGGCGCAGCCCGAACAATACGAACGCGCGCTCGGCGCGCCCTGGGCCGGCCTGGAGGCCGCGTTCGGTTCGGAAGCCGCTGGCCGTGGTTGGCTCGAGGGCCGCCGATGGCGCGACAAGGCCCTGGCGCCCTCTCGCCCGCATCCAACGTGCCTCACGCTGGCAGTCGCCATACATTGATGTGCCGCCCATCAGCGTCGCGGTGGGGAGGCGGGGCCGCGAGCGTGGGGGACGCGGCAACTCGATCGACCAGATGGACCGAGCGATACCTGCAAGGTCCGCAGGGTCGGTGATCTCCTCGTGTCTCAGGAATTCGGCCCACGCCCCATCGGGCGTTTCCGCGAAATAGTGCACGGGTCCCTCCCCGGGACCGTTCCACCGAGCGGGTGGCTGCGCCAACGCCTCCCAGAGGAACGGAAATCGAGGATCTGCGTGGCGAAAGACGATCACGTCGCGGACCCGACGCCGGCGAGGGAAGCCGCAAGCTGGCGAACCCTTTCGACGTCGGGAGACGCGGGATCCCACTCGGTTCCGAGGACTTGCCGCGGCGACCGGCCGTCGAGCTGTGTCCGCTCGCGCTCGAACCAGCGCCGAGCACCGAAGTCGTTATACGCGCCAGCGAGGTCAGATAGAACCAACGCGAGCCAATGGATGCGAGTCGCAAGCTCGTCCGGCCATTTCCGCGAGCCGGCGACATAGCGTCCCAGACTGACGCCCGACGTCCCTGTCAAGAGCGCAAGATCCTCCCGGCCAAAGACGCGCAGAAGTTCCGGCAGCTCGCGGTCCGGCAACGGCGACTCCGTCAGCGAATCATCGAGTCGCTCGATGAGCGCCGCGAGCCGGTCGGGTCCGCTAACTCCCTGGAGGAGCGCGACCGCCGCATCCTGACCGATTCCTGCCGCAGAAGCCTCCTGCGCGATCCTACGAACGAGTTCAAGGTCAAGGCGGTCCACTCTCTCGCTATTCCCAAGCAGTCCCAGCGCCAGCGCCCGCCGCAGCAACCGGATTGCCGGGTCGACAAGGGCGGGGCGATCAAGCGGAGCCTCAACGGTAGAGATTCGGACTGATGCCATGTACCGAAGTCTAACCGCGCGGTCGACCTCGTCAAGAGATTCGCCGCTCATGATAGTTATGCGCTCAATTGACCTCGGTTGCCGCTCTGGATCACGCTCGGTAAACTTGAACACCACGGCGGAGTAGCTCAGTGGTAGAGCAGGGGACTCATAAGCCCTTGGTCGGTGGTTCAAATCCGCCCTCCGCTACCAAGTCCCGATACCCGCGACCCCCGGGTCTCCCAGGGGTCGTGCTGATCCCGGGACGCCCAGGCGGGCCGGTCCCCTTCCGACCGGCGATCCGCGCGATGGCCTTCGACGTATTCCGTGCGTGGCGATGACGACCGGCGTCCGGCCTTCGGCGGGTGATGAGGACCGGGCCTATACTCGCCCGGCGTCCGGCTGAATCGATGGCCGGTCCCTCCGGAGGCTTTTCTTGAATCCCAGGTTCATGCGCAACGGCGCGCTGATGATCTTGCTGGCACTCGGCGTGGCAGCGCTCCTCTATACATGGCTCAACCAGACGACTGGACCAAACTCGAACGGCTACGGCACGTTCCTGAATGACGTTGGGGCCGGCAAGGTCACCGAAGTCGTCCAGCGCTCCGACACCCTGACCGTTACCAAGAGCGACGGGACGACCTACACCGTCACCGTGCCGAGCATCCTCACCCAGGTCCTGCCTGACATGCGGCAGGCGGCGGCGGATGGCGGAAAGACGCTCGATCCGGCGATCTTCAAGGCCGAGGCGGCCTCCGACAACGGCTGGATCCTGACCGCGGTCTCGGTGGTCCTGCCGCTGGTGGTGATCGGGGCCTTCATCTACTTCATGATGCGCCAGGCCCAAGGTACCAACAGCCAGGCGATGTCCTTCGGCAAGAGCCGCGCCCGGATGTTCCTCGGCAACAAGACCGTCGTGACCTTCGCCGACGTCGCCGGCGTCGACGAGGCCAAGACCGAGCTCCAGGAGATCGTCGAGTTCCTGAAGTTCCCCGAGAAGTTCAACACCCTGGGGGCGCGCATCCCGCGCGGCGTGCTCCTGGTCGGCCCTCCAGGAACCGGCAAGACGCTCATGGCACGGGCGGTGGCCGGCGAGGCCGGCGTGCCCTTCTTCAGCATCTCCGGCTCGGAGTTCGTCGAGATGTTCGTCGGCGTCGGCGCGAGTCGCGTCCGCGACCTGTTCGACCAGGCCAAGCGGAACAGCCCCTGCATCGTGTTCGTGGACGAGATCGACGCGGTCGGCCGCCAGCGCGGGGCCGGCCTGGGCGGCAGCCACGACGAGCGCGAGCAGACCCTGAACCAGATCCTCGTCGAAATGGACGGCTTCGACACCAACACGGGGGTCATCGTGGTGGCGGCGACGAACCGTCCGGACGTCCTCGACCCGGCACTCCTGCGGCCGGGCCGTTTCGACCGCCAGGTCATCCTCGATCGACCGGACATGAAGGGTCGCGTCGCGATCCTCAAGGTTCACATCAAGGGCAAGCCGCTCGACAAGGGCGTCTCGATCGAAGGGCTGGCGCGACAGTCGCCCGGCTTCTCCGGCGCGGATCTGGCGAACCTCATCAACGAGGGCGCGATCCTGGCCGCCCGCCGCAACAAGAAGACCATCACGATGCCCGATTTCGAGGAAGCCCTCGAGCGGATCGTGGCGGGACCCGAACGGAAATCGCGCATCATCAGCGACGCCGAGAAGCTCATCATCGCCTACCACGAAGGTGGCCACGCGGTCGTCCAGCGAGTCCTTCCGAAGTGCGATCCGGTGAGCAAGGTCACGATCGTCAGCCGGGGCATGGCCCTCGGGTACACGATGGCCCTCCCCACGGAGGACCGCTATCTCCAGTCGAAGTCCGAGTTCGAGGACAAGCTCGCCGGCCTGCTTGGAGGCAACGCTGCGGAGCGCATGGTCTTCGGCGACACGACGACCGGATCGAGCAACGACATCGAGAAGGCGACCAGCCTGGCCCGCCGGATGGTCACCGAATTCGGCATGAGCGATCGCCTCGGACCGCTGTCGTTCGGCCAGCGAGACGAGCTCGTGTTCCTCGGTCGCCAGATCGGTGAACAGCGGAACTACTCCGATGAGATCGCCCGCCAGATCGACGAGGAAGTCCGAGCCCTGGTTGATCGTGCCTACGAACGGGCCGAGGACGTCCTCACGACCCATCGCGCCCGCCTGGAGGCGCTCGCCCAGAAGCTCATCGCCGAGGAGACCGTCGATTCCGACGGCTTCGAGACGCTTTTCGCCGACCTGCCGGCGAAGGAGACGCTCCACGGCCTCCCGCCGCGCAAACGCGGCTCCGAGGATGCCGAGCCGCCGGTGGATCGTCCACCGGCCCGGGACGTCCCTCCCGCTTCAGCGCCGGCACCGAATCCCGCCTGACCCCGTTCACTTCGAGAGCAAAACCCCGGCCGGCGCCTCCCTCGGAGCGCCGGCCGAAGCATGTGGAGGACCCGATGCCCAGCCTGGATCCCGCCGTCGCCGCGCAGCTTGATGCCACGGCCGAGACGCGTATCGCGTCCCTGCTCGAGTTCCTGCGGATCCCCAGCATCTCGGCGTTGAGCGAGCATGCCGGCGACGTGCGCCGCGCAGCGGACTGGATCGTGGCGGAGCTGACACGCATCGGGTTCGAGCACGCCGAGGTCTGCGAGACGCCCTGGCATCCCGTCGTCTACGCCGACTGGCTGCACGCCGAGGGCGCACCGACGGTCATCGTCTACTGCCACTACGACGTGCAGCCGGTCGACCCGATCGAGCTCTGGGAAACGGCGCCGTTCGACCCGTTCGTGCGCGACGGCCGAGTCATCGGGCGGGGATCGGCCGACGACAAGGGTCAGCTGCACATGCACCTGCGCGCCGCCGAGGCGTTGTTCGCGACCCGGGGCGGTCTGCCGGTCAACCTTCGTATCGTCTTCGAGGGCGAGGAGGAGTCAACGTCGGCGAGCCTGCCGGGCTGGCTCGAGGCGAACCGGTTCCGCCTCGGCGCCGACGCCGTCGTGATCTCCGACACGGGGTTCTTCGAGGGCAACATTCCGGCGATCACGGAGACCCTGCGCGGAATGCTGTATACGCAGATCGACGTCAGCGGCACCCCGACCGACCTGCACTCGGGCAGCTACGGTGGTGTCGTCGAGAATCCGGCCAACGCCCTGGCCCAGATCATCGCCACCCTCAAGGACCGCGATGGGCGGATCCTCATCCCGGGCTTCTACGACGATGTTCTCGCGCTCGACGCCAAGGCGAAGGAACGCATGGCCGTCCTGCCCTTCGATGGGGACGCCTACCGCGAATCGATCCAGTGCGGACCGCTCCAGGGCGAGGCGGGATACACCGTCCTTCAGCGCACGTGGGCGCGCCCGACGCTCGATGTCAACGGTTTGTGGAGCGGGTTCCAGGGCGAGGGCTCCAAGACGATCATTCCGGCCCACGCCCACGCCAAGGTGAGCATGCGGCTCGTGGCGAACCAGGATCCGGCGGATCTGTTTCCGAAGTTCGTGGCGCACGTCAGGGCCGTCTGTCCGCCCGGCGTGTCGGTCGACGTGCAGCTGCTGGGCATGGGCAATCCCGTACGGACGGCCACGGACCACCCCGTGACGCTGGCGGCAGGCCGAGCGCTGGAGGCCACGTTCGGCCGGGCGCCGGTCTTCATCGGAGCCGGCGGTTCGATCCCGGTCGCCGAGATGTTCGTGCGCCAGCTGGCCCTGCCCGTGATCCTCCTCGGCTTCGCCAATCCGGACGATCACGCCCATGCCCCGAACGAATCGATGGTCCTGGCGAACTACGAGACCGGCATTCGCACGATCGCCATGCTCTGGGACATCCTCGGCCATGAGGGAGCCGGCAGCTCTCGAGGCTGAACCGGTACCAACGCCCGAGCGGGAGGCCCGGTCGGGTCGATGACGACGCCGGTCCCGGTGCTACGATGCCCCCTCGGCAACCGCACGGGGAGGTTCACGCGATCGTGGCGACCGAAGCAAACGAAACCGTCGACGCGGGCAACGTCGCATGGCGGCTTGACAGCGACACCGGGAGCATGGCGCCGCGTTCGGCGCTGGATGTGCTCGTGGACCTCAATGACAAGGTCGTCAGTGGAAAACTCGGCGAGTACCAGCCGGTCCCGCTCGGCCTGACTCCGCTGGACAAGACCATCGGCGGCGGCCTGCGGCCCGGGGAACTCCTGCTGATCGGCGGCGCCCAGGGCACCGGCAAGACGACGATGGCGTTGCAGATGGCCCGAAACGTCGCCGCGTCCGGCCAGGCAAGCGTCCTGTACCTCTGCTTCGAGCACGACGAGCCCTACCTGCTGAACCGCCTGATCGCGCTCGAATCGGCGCTGGCCCACATGCCCCAGAAGGCCGGCGCCATCAAGATCCAGGACGTCCGCAAGGAGATCCTCGGGACATGGGCCGCCGAGGGCGCTGAGCCGCCCAACCTCGCGAACAATCCGCGGTTGCGTCCGTCGCTGGATCGCATCGCCCGCTACGGCCAGAACCTGTTCCTCCTCCGGGGGTCGGCGACGGCGAGCACGATCACCAACATTCGAACGCTTGTCCAGCAGTTCCGCACGCTATCGGGCGATCGGCGCCTGCTCGTGATCGTCGACTACATGCAGAAGGTGCCGCAGATCCCGGAACCCGATACGGAGACCGAGAAGGTCACCTTCGTGATCAACGGCCTCAAGGACATCGCCCTGTCCGAGGAGGTGCCGATGATCGCGATCGTCGCGGCCGACAAGGAGGGTCTCAAGGCCTCTCGCCTCCGGAACTTCCATCTCCGCGGCTCGTCGGCGATCAACTACGAGGCCGACATCATCCTCATCCTCAACGAGAAGTACCACATCGTCGCCAAGGTCAACATCGAGTTCAATCCGTACCAGGCGCAACGGTTCCGTGACTGGGTCATCGTCTCGGTCGAGAAGAACCGCGGCGGCCAGGACAACGTGGACCTCGAGTTCGAGAAGCACTTCGAGTACTCCTGCTTCGATCCGAACGGGCGGACGGTTCAGGAGAAACTCATCGAGGAGCGTCTCTACAACGACTAGCCGCCCGGTTGGACCGCGAACCACTCCCAGATCGTGCCGACGAAGGCGGTCTGGCCGCCGTTCGGGCCGCTGAGGAGATAGCGTTCACCGTCGGGTCCGACGCCGGTCAGGACGAGCCCGTAGTAGATGACTCCCGGCGTGCGATCGACCCGGAGTGTCGCCTGGAGCCGCGTCCCCACGAGCACGGCCGGAGCCGTCGCGAACGGCGTGCCGAAGTTCGGATCCGGACTGCTGTCGCCAGATGACCGCCGCCAGGCCTCGAAGCGGAAGTCACGCCAGCCCGCGAGACCGACCGTCGACGTCACGTCGACGTAGGGGGCAAGCTGGCCGCCAGCGGCGGCCGAGCCTGCGGACCCGAACGCCGCTGCCACATCGTCCGGAGGTCGCCGACCGATGACGTCGAGGCGCAGCGCCCGCCACATCTCGTCCGCCGACGAGTAGGGTAGGCGCTCGACGGCACTGAGATTCGTGCGCCCCTGGACGGTCACGCCGAACAGCGCGACGACCGGCAGCACGAAGCCAACCACCGCAACGAGCAGGATGTGCCGCATCCGGATCCGGGGGCCTGGGCGCTCGATCATGACGGTCGCGCCCGCCGCGAACGACGGTGGAATGAGCAGTTCGGCCGCGACGGCGGGCCAGCCGAGCGGCATGCGCAGGATGAACAGGACCCAGACGCCGAGGATGACCGACCCGCCGAGCGCCCACCAGGGCCCGACCTCGCGGACCAAGTGGAGGCTGCGGGCGGCCGTCGCCCGGACCGCGCCACGGGCGCCGAGGAATGCGCCGACGCACAGCGCGCCGGCGGCCAGGGTGGTGTTCCAGGCCTGATATGGGACGTTCGCGTCCAGGGACCAGTCGAACCTGAAGACCTGGTTCAGGACCGTACCCAGGACCGCGATCGAGAGCGCGACGGCCAGGAGCAGTCCGTAGCCGAGGATCGTCCCGCCGATCCCGTGACCGGCCGCTGCCCAGACGCCGCCGGCGGCGCCGGAGAGTAGGCGTCGGCGGGTCTGCTGGGCTCGGCGGAGCCGGTCGGCCAGGACATCGGCCGAGCCGAGACGGGCGATCGCCTCGCGCTCGGCCTGCTCCTCGGTCAGTCCTTCCTCGATCAGGGCCGCGGTGGCATCCGCGAGGTGGCCCGCGAGCTCGTCGCGCACATCGCCGGCTTGCGGGTCGGGCAGATGCAACCGAGCGGAGACGCGCGCCAGGTAGTCGTCGACGCGGGCGAGGTAGTCGTCGGTCTGGCCCAGACGCTCCGGGTCAGCCATTCGAGCCATCTCCGAGCGCGACCCGCTCGACGCTCCGAGCGAAGCTCGTCCACTGCGCAAGGCTCGTTTCGAGCAGCCCGTGACCCTTCGGCGTGAGCCGGTAGTAACGTCGGCGGGGGCCCCGCTCGTTTCCACGCCAGGTTGCCGTCAGGTCGCCGTCCTGCTCGAGTCGATGGAGGCTGGGGTAGAGCGACCCTTCCGACGGTGCGAACGCGCCGCCGCTCCGGTCACGGATCTGGCGGGCGATCTCGTAGCCGTAGAGCTCGCCGTCGCCGATGACGGTGAGGACGAGGAGGGGGGTCGTCCCCTTCATGAGCTGGGAGCCGCGGAGCCGCGGGCCGGGCATCTCCTACCTCGCAATACGATGTAGCGGTATCGTGACCGAGAGGCCGCTGGTCGTCAAGTGGAATTGCCCGGGTCTCGGAGCCGTTGACGATCGCCGCCCCGGCTTGCCGGCCGGAGCGCCGCGCGGAGCGCCGCGCGCGTTTTGGATCGAGCGGGGTAGATTCACGACGTGCAGACAGAGCGCAAGTTCCCTGGTCTCATCGAGGTCGTCGTCGAGATCCCACGGGGCAGCCGCAACAAGTACGAGTTCGACGAGGCCGCCGGCGTCTTCCGACTCGATCGCGTGCTCTCGTCGGCCGTGTACTACAACTTCGACTACGGATTCATCGAGGGGACCCGGGCCGACGACGGCGACCATACCGACGCCCTCCTGATCATCGACGAGCCCACCTTCACCGGCTGTCATGTCTGGGCCCGCCCGGTCGGCGTCCTGGAGATGCGTGACGAGAAGGGTGCCGATTACAAGGTCCTGTGCGTTGCGGAGGGCGATGCCCACCAGGCCCACATCGAGGGCCTCGATCAGATCCGACCCCACCGGCTCGTCGAGATCGAGCACTTCTTCGAGACCTACAAACTGCTCGAGGACAAGACCGTCGAGGTGCTCGGCTGGCGCGATCGCGAGCGAGCCCTCGAGATCCTCCGGATGGACCGCGACGCATGGGTCCGAGAGACCCGTCCGGCCGGGCAGTGACTGCCGGACCGTGGCACGCGTGAGCAGGATCGGCCCGACGGGTCGCCCTCCGATGGCCCCGCCCGATGTCCCCCGTCTCTTTGTCGCCGTACCGATTCCGCCCGAGATCGTGGCGAAGGTCGGTGACCTGGTCGCCGACGTCGACGCCTCGATCAGGTCGACCGGCCACCGCGTGCGCTGGGTCCAGATGGAAGGTCTCCACGTTACCGTGCGCTTTCTCGGACCGACGTCCGGGAGCCAGATTGACGCGGTCGCCGCAGCAGTTGACCGATCCGCGCCCGCGGTCGGGGGCCCGTTCCCGATCAGGATCGGGGGTGCCGGGGCATTTCCCGACTCGACCCGGCCCCGGGCGCTCTGGCTCGGCATCCGCTTCGGCGGCGAAGCGCTCGCCACGCTGTCGAATGCCCTGACAACGGAGCTGGTGGCCGATGGCTGGTCGCTCGAGGCACGGCCGTTCCAGCCCCATCTCACGATCGCGCGGCCGGACGGCAGCCCGTCGATGGTCAGCGTGATCGGCGCCGGCGGCG
>JACPOR010000015.1 GCA_016191425.1 Chloroflexota bacterium | reverse complement strand
CTGCCGGCACTCGCCGGCCCGCGCCTTGACGGCCGGCACTATGCCGCGGCCGGCACTATGCCGGCCCGCGCCATGCCTGCCAGCGCCTTGGCTGCCGGCACTCGCCGGCCCGCGCCATGCCTGCCTGCGCCGTGCGCCGCCCTGTAAGCCCTCGCATTCTCGGCCCCCCAGCGCTACGCCATGCCGGCCCGCCCTGTAAGCCCTCGCATTGCCGCCCCCCGCCCCCCCCGCCCGGCCAGCCTGCCGCCATATACGAACGGGTCTCGTGGTAACCCGTAAGGACTGCCGAGTCGGCACCATCGACGAACCAGGTTCGTCCTAGGCGCGGGAATCGATGAGGACGGCCCGCGCTGGACAGGTCGGCGACCGCCCGGCACGCTCGATCCCGTGTGTCCCGTACCGCCAAAGGTGGGTGCGCCGAACCTACCACGAGCACCCTTCGTATTTGGGGATTGCGGCAGGGGCCCCGCCCGGCCCGCCCCGCCCGCCCGGCCCCGCCCGGCAGGGGCCCCGCCCGGCCGGCCCCGCCCGGCCGGCCCCGCCCGTTGCCCCCGCAGCGCGTTGCCCCCCCAAGCGCGTTGCCCCCCAGCGCGCCGTCGCCCAGCCTGCTAGGCCTCGCAAACTGCTGCGGCACTCACCCCTGCTATCGTCAGCGGATGGACGGTGGATCGAAGCGCCCCATGACGGGAGCGACCGGTTCGGCTTCGCCGATCGCGGTCGTCTGGCTGGGGCGGGTCGCCTATCGGGACGCGTGGGCGCTCCAGAGGCGGCTCGTCGACGCGCGCGTGGCCGGCGACATCCCGGATCATCTGCTCGTGCTCGAGCACGAGGCTGTGTTGACGCTGGGCCGACAGGCCGACGAATCCCACGTCCTGGCCACGCCGCGAGAACTACGGAGACGCGGGATCGAGGTCCTGCGCGTCGAACGAGGTGGCGAGGTCACGTATCATGGGCCCGGCCAGCTGGTGGCCTATCCGATCCTCCGGCTCGGTGATCGGGGAGTCCTCATCCGCCCACTCGTCCGGGCGCTCGAGGAGGCCATGATCGAGACCTGTGCCGCGCTCGGAGTGAGGGCAACCCGGCGTGAAGGCCATCCGGGCTGCTGGATCGTCGAGGAGGGAGGGCAACGGCCGCCGCGCAAGATCGGAGCACTCGGGATCCGCGTCGAGCGCGGCGTGACCTACCACGGCATCGCTCTCAACATCGCCCCGGACCTGCGCGACTTCGAGCTGATCGACGCCTGCGGCCTGCCCGGGGTCATCTCGACCTCGATCGCCGAGGAGGTCGGGCGGAGCGCGGAGCCACCGAACACCGATGTCGTTCGTCGCGCCGCCGAGGTCTTTGCCGGGGTCTTCGGGCGCGCCATGGGGGCCGACCTCGAATGGCTGCTCGGACCCGTCGGTCAGGGCGAGCCGAACGGCCTCGACGGCATGCCCGCGGGCAACGACGGCACGCCCGTGGGCAACGACGGCACGCCCGTGGGCAACGACAGCATGCCCGTGGGCCTCGACGGCATGCCCGTGGGCAACGACGGCACGCCCGTGGGCAACGACGGCACGCCCGTGGGCCTCGCCTGACATGGCGGCCGGCCTGTTCGAGCTGCGCAAGGACCCGGTGACCGGCTGGTGGGTGGCCACGATCGTGGACCGCGCGTTCCACCGGGATCGGTTCGCGCGGCATGCCCAGCAGATCGATGACGGAGGTGATTGCCAGAACTGCCACCTGCCCACAGGAGTCGGTGTCCGACTGCGCGTTCTCAAGGACTACGCCTTCCACGTCGTCGGCACCGAGGACGCGGCCCGCGAACTCGATCAGCAGGTTGCCCAGGTCGCGCTCGAGCGTGCCGGTGCGGCCGGATACTGGCGCACGGTTGTGGCCCCTCCGGGCGAGCATCGGGCGCTTCACCAGGTCGGCTCCGCAGTCGTCGAGGCGATGATCACGGGCGCTCGGGACGCGATCGTGGCAGCCCGCGTCGCCAACCAGACCGACCATCTCCAGGTCGTCCAAAACTGGGGCGCCCAGGCCGGAGCGCGAACCAACCACCTCTGTCTTGAGTTCTATGATCTGCCCCAGATTCCGCATCGCATCGCCGAGGAACTTGGCGGTGCCGCGCGGTTCGTGATCCGCGAGGGTGAGTGTCCATACTGTCGGCTGGTCCGCGACACGACCCGCACGCGGGACCGGCTCGTCTGGGAAGACGCCGACAACGTCGCCTTCGCGCCCTGGGCGTCGCGATCTCCATTCGAGATCTGGATCGTGCCTCGGCGTCATGACGCGGACTTCGGCCGAGCGACCGAGCCCGACATCAAGGCAACCGCCAACGCGCTCCGTCATGTCCTCACGATGCTCGCGAGCACGCTCGATGGTCCGCCCTACAACCTGATCCTCCATACCGCTCCACTTCGGGAACGCGTGGACGCCACCTATCATTGGCATTGGGAGGTCCACCCTCGCCTTCGCGACATCGCAGGTCTGGAACTTGGCACGGGACTTCCGGTCAATCCGGTATCGCCCGAGGATGCCGTCGAGGAGCTCCTAGCCACGGTTGGCGGCGGGGGCGCGGAAGAGTCCGGTTGAGCACCATTCGTCACACACCATCGCGGCGCCTCGTCCCTCGGCATGGCGACGAGCCACGCCATCGGTGCGACCCGAAATCCGTCACGGAAGGATCTGCATGTTCTACGGCGGCGAGCCGGGGGGTTTCGCGATCACGACCCAACGCGCTCCGCGGCCCCGGAACGTCGTCGCCGTGAGCGCTACCTGGCGTCACGAAGCGGCCGGGGCGTTCGTGGAGGCCCTCTTTGCGAAGCACCAGGGCGAGATCTTCGCCTACCTGGTGCGCATGCTGCGGGATCCGGAGCTTGCGGCCGACCTCACCCAGGACGCCTTCGTCAAGGCCTATAAGGCCTACGACACCCTCGAGAAGGACGAGAACGCCCGGGCCTGGCTGTATCAGATCGCCCATCGGGTGGCCCTTGACCACATCCGGCGACGGAGGATCGTCCGATTCATCCCGTTCACCGGAGAATCCCCCGGATCGGCGCCCTCCGCCGAGCGCGTCGCAATGGATGTCCAGCTGTCCGGACCGCTCGAGCGGGCAATGGCTCGAATCCCGGATCGACAGCGCGCTGCACTCCTGATGGCCGAGGTTCATGACCTGACCGGGCTGGAGCTGGCAGCGGCGCTCGGCGTCAGCCACATCGCGGCCCGGGCCCTGCTCACGCGCGCCCGCGAATCGCTCCGACAGGCACTCGCCGCAGAGCGCGCGGCTGAGGCGGCGGCCGAGGCCGAGCGCGACATCGCCTACGCCCGGACCGGGGGCCATCGTCGATGACGCTGCCATTCCGGCGCCGACACAACGACCACGAGGTGTCCCACGATCGGGCGCGGGGGCTGATTGCGACCGGCTTCACGCAGCCGATCGAGCCGGTCGATGCGGCGTGGCTGGACGCGCACCTCGCGGGCTGCGGACTGTGCACGGCCGACGCGCGCGCCTATGCGACGGACCGCGAGCAGCTCCGCACGATGCGCGATCAGGCCCCGACGCCACCGCGCGATCTCTGGGCCCGAACCGCAGCAGCGATCGAGCGCGACGGCTCGCGTCGTGACGGCGCGGCGAACGAACGTACGCCGCGAGCCTGGCGACCTGGACGCGTGCCGCTCGGTGTTGCATCGGGCCTTCTCGTCATCGCGGTCGTCCTCGGAGTGAGCCTGGCGCCGCCGGGCCTGCCCCTCGTTCCAGCGACGCCGTTCGCCAGCGGCGCGGCGATCGCGTCAGCGGTGGTCGAAGCAACGCCGATCATCGTGACGGCGGATGCCCTCGCGTGGATCCAGGCCGGCCCGGATGGGTGGTACGAACTCCGGCGAGCGACGCTCGATTCGGTGTGCCCGGACGTTCGCTCCGGGTGCGCCCAGCTCGAGACGCGCATGGCGACCAGGCTTGCCTTGACGCAGGCCCCGCAGGCAGTCGTCGAGTCGCCCGGTGGCACGGAAATCGTCGTCGTCACCGCCAGCGATCCGGTCGCCGGCGCGGACGTGGTCGTCGTGCCGGTACCGACAGCCCCGCCCGATCTCCAGACCGCCCAATCGGTTGCACCGCCGCCCCCCACGGGCCCCGAGACGGCACCTCCGACCATCGGCCCGCCGACGCTGACGCCCGCACCGCCGCCGACCATTGGGCCGCCGCCGACCATAGGCCCGCCGCCGTTGACGCCCGCACCGCCGACACCATCTGCCACGGTCTCACCCGTTCCCGGGCCGGGAGGATCCTCGATTCCCTCGGGTCCGGGGGAGCCGACGGCGTCGGTCGAGCCAAGGCCAACCGACGCTCCGGTCAGCGGCTATGCCATCGCGTCCGGCGTCGTGGTCGTCGGCGATACCGCCTATTCGCCCGACGGACGGTGGCTGGCCTTCTCCGCGAGACCTGCCGACGGTTCGAGCGGTCCGGACCTGTACCTGTGGCGGGTGGGCGATCCCCTTGCCACGACCGTCACGGCGGATCACCGGACGTTCTTTGCCGGCTGGCTGGGCAACCAGATCCTCGCGAATACGGTGCTGCCGACGTACCCGACGGACCCGGCGGACCCGGCGAACCCGGTCGACCTGCCGGAGCCCGGTGCGTCGATCCCGGCCGCCACACCCACCACCCCCGTCGATCCCGATGCGACTCCGGATGCGCCGCCGCCGACGGTCGAGGAGCACCCGATCGCCTTCATCCTCGACCCCGAAACGAAGGTCAGCACGGTCCTCGCGGCCGAGGACATGTGGCGCCCGACCGTGGATCCCACCGGTCGCACCGTCGTCTACTGGGCCGGTACCGTGGTCCCTGACGAGGCCGGTACGACGTGGAATCTCGGCACCGGCCAGCTCGTCATCGATCGCTGGATCGGGGCAGTCGATGAGTCGGGCGCGAGCCAGGGTCCCGTCGAGAGCCCGGGTCCGGGCGCGAGCCAGGGTCCGGTCCGGAGTGAGGGCCCATCGCCCGAGGCGACCGTGGCCGGCGACCAGACGGCTCCTACCCAGGTCGGGCCGGCAGGTCAGCCCCTGGCACTCTCCGAGGGTCCGGGTCCGGGTCCGGGTCCGGGTCCGGGTCGGGCCTTCGACGTCTGGTTCGATCCGAGTGGGCTCCGCATCGCCGTCTGGTTCGCTGATCCGACCGATCCGACCGTCGGCACGCTGCGCCTGGTGGTCCTGGACGAGGAGACCCTCCAGATCGATGCCACGAACGACCCGTTGCCCGGCGTCGCGGCCCTCCGCGGCGTGTCGATCAACGAGGGCCGGCTCGCCTGGGTGACGCCGCCGGGCCAGGACGGGGAGGGTTCTCACGTCCAGGTGCTCGGCTGGTACGGCCGGAACTTTGGCCAGGTGAGGACCATGCAGGCGGAGGGGCTGTTCGTCGTACGCTGACGACAATACGGCGAATGCCGTAGATTCACGCCGTGCGACCCAGCAGGACGGTCGCGATCGCGGCGCTCACCGCCGTGCTCGTGCTCGGATCGTTGCCGGGTCTGGTCGGCTCAACCGAACCGAGTACCGATCAGCCCATCACACCGGCAGCATTCCGCGAAGTCATCCTTGCGGCGAACGGTGGCCGATCGATCCCGACGATCGAGGCTGCCGATCCGGCGTACGCGTCGGCCAGCCGGCTGGATGCCGGATCCACGTTCACCGAGCCCGCCGAGGAGCCCGGGCCCGCGCCCGCCGCGCGCGTCTCCCCGAAGCTGCCGACCGTGACCGCGGCATGGGCATGGAAGGCTCCCCGGTACAAGGTCAGCGGCTACGCCAGCTTCTACGACAACGGGACCACCGCGATGCGCCTACCGAGGGGGACGGTCATCGTCGTCTGCGGTGCGAGTGGCTGCATCGATCGGGTCGTGAACGATTATGGCCCTGTCGCCGGTACCGGCCGGATCATTGACATGTACCGCCCCGACTTCTTCGCCATCTGCGGCTGTGGCTGGTGGTCCGGCACGACGCGGGTGGCCGTCTCCGTCTATTGACCGCCTGCCGTCTCCGTCGCCTGACCGTCGGCCGCCTCGCGCGGTAGACTCCGCTGGAACCTTCGAGGACCGGCCATGAGAGCCGGATGACGGGCCCGGAGAGGCCGGAAGGAGAGGAGCCGCCAGTGTCACGTCGCACGACCGCGACCATCCGCCGATCCCGAGGCCACCGGTGACGGTGCGCCGAATCATGACGGCGGAAGAGATCCGGCGGGCCGTGATCCGGGTCTCCCACGAGATCGTCGAGAAGCACGCCGGTACGGACAGGCTCGCCCTCGTTGGCATCCAGCGTCGCGGTGTCCCCATCGCGCGGCGCCTCGCCGACGCCATCCTGGAGCATGAGAACACGACCCTTCCGGTCGGTGCCCTCGACATCACGTTCTATCGCGACGACCTGTCGATGCTGGCCCAGCAGCCCGTGGTCAAGGGCACGGACCTCCCGTTCGATGTCAACGGTTCGACGGTCGTGCTCGTCGACGATGTCCTCTTCACCGGTCGGACGATCCGGGCGGCCATGGACGCGCTGATGGAATTTGGTCGCCCCGACGCGATACGACTCGCGGTCCTCGTCGATCGCGGGCATCGCGAGCTCCCGATCCGCGCGGATCATGTCGGAAAGAACGTCCCAACCTCACGCGAGGAGCGCGTCCGCGTCCGGATCGAGGAGGTCGACGGTGAGGACGCGGTCGACATCGATCGGGCTCCGGCTCCGATGGGATCGACGGTCGAGGTCCCGTGAACGCGGCCGCTGACCCCGCCCTCTTCGCGCCGGACGACGCGGCCGATCCGAACGAACCGGATCGGACCCTCGCCGCCAACGCGGCACCCGCCGGGCGGTGGACGCATCAGCATCTGCTGGACGTCGACGTGCTCACGACCGACGACCTCGACCTCATCATGCAGACCACCGCAACGATGGCCCAGGTCCTGACTCGCCCGATTCCCAAGGTCCCAGCCCTCCGGGGGTGGGGCGTGACGATTCTCTTCTACGAGGCGTCGACCCGGACGCGGGTGAGTTTCGAGGTGGCGGCGAAGAACCTGTCGGCCGATGTCGTCAACATCGCCGCCGCGAGCTCATCGGTCTCGAAAGGCGAATCCCTGATCGACACGATTCGGACGGTCGAGGCGCTCGGTGCCCGGATGCTGGTGCTGCGTCACGCGACCTCCGGTGCCCCGTACCTCGCCGCCGAGCACTTTTCCGGGAGTGTCCTGAACGGCGGGGACGGCTGGCATGCGCATCCGACTCAGGCCCTGCTTGACCTCTACACCCTGCGGACGCGGCTGCCCGGCGGGATCGTGGCCGGCCGGAAGGTCGTGATCCTCGGTGACGTCATGCATTCACGTGTCGCCCGGAGCAACCTCTGGTCCCTGACCGCGGCCGGTGCCGACGTCTGGCTCTGCGGCCCGGCGACCCTCCTGCGCGGCTTCGACGCGTGGGCAGCCGCCGGCGTCGCCGGTTCGCGTCGGTTCACGGTCACGTCTGACCTGCCGGCCGCCCTCCGCGACGCCGATGTCGTCATGGCGCTCCGGATACAGCGGGAACGCATGGCATCGGGATTGCTCCCCTCGCTGCGCGAATACGCGGCCCGGTTCGGCCTCACCCGAGAGCGGATGGCGCTGGCCAGGCCCGACGCCCTCGTCATGCACCCCGGTCCGATGAACGAGGGCGTGGAGATCGCGCCGGATGTCGCCACTGGCCGACAGTCCGTGATCACCGAGCAGGTCGCCAACGGCGTGGCAGTCCGGATGGCCGTGCTGTACCTGCTCGCCGGGGCACGCGACAGCGCCGCGACGCGCGAGAGCGCCGCGACGCGCGAGAGCGCCGGGGCACGCGACAGCGCCGGGGCACGCGACAGCGCCGGGGCACGCGACAGCGCCGGCCGCGCGGCAGCCGAATGAGCACGGCAAATGGCCGCGGCGCGGGCGTTGCCGCCCCGGCCCCTGCCGCCGCCTTGGCCCCTGCCGCCGCCCTGGCGGACCTCGACATCTCACGGGCATGGCTCGTTGATCCGGCCTCGGGACGCGAGGGGCCGGGTGAGATCGTCGTCACCGACGGCATCATCGAAGCCGTCACGTGGCTGGAAGGCGCCGATTCGGAGGGAATCGACGCCGGCGGCGTGATCGTCGCCCCCGGGTTTCTTGATCTGCACGTCCATTTTCGAGAGCCCGGCGACGAGGACGCGGAAACGGTCGCGACAGGCCTCGCGGCCGCCGCCCACGGCGGTTTCACGACCGTCTGCGTCATGCCCAACACGACACCGGCACTCGACGAGCCGTCCGTCCTTGCCCGCATTCACGACGCCGCGACCGCTTCCGGATCACCCGTCGTCCTGCTCGCCCTCGGTGCGGTGTCAATGGGCAGGACGGGGGAGCAGCTCGCGCTGCTCGGCGAACTGGCTGACGCAGGCGTCGTCGGCTTCAGCGATGACGGCGCACCGGTCCGCTCGGCGGCGCTGCTCCGCAACGCGCTCGTCTACGCCGGCATGCTCGGCCTTCCGATCGTGGACCATCCGGAGGATGCGACGCTGACGGAGGGTTCCGAGGCGAATGAAGGACTGGTGGCCACCGTCCTGGGCCTTCGGGGCTGGCCCGGGTCGGCGGAAGCCACGGCCGTGGGCAGGGACATCGCGATCCTTGCCGATGTGGTGCGCGACGCTCCAGCCGTGCGACTCCACCTGACCCACCTCTCGACCGCGGCGTCGCTTGCGCTCGTGCGCCAGGCAAAGCGGGTCGGGCTGCCCGTCACCTGCGACGTGACGCCACACCACCTGGCACTCACCGATGCCTGGGTAGCCGGCGTTCGACGCTGGAGCTGGGAATCGATCGTATCGGACGGCGCCGCCGGTGACCCGTGGCGGGATGGGTCCATCGTGGCGCCGCCGTTCGATCCCTCGCTCCGCGTGAACCCTCCGCTCCGGGCGGCCGAGGACGCCATGGCCTGCCTCGCGGCCCTCGTCGACGGCACCGCCGACGCGATCGCCACGGACCACGCGCCCCACGCCGCGGTCGACAAGGCAGTCGAATTCGGGCTGGCGGCCAGCGGTATCAGTGGCATCGAGACGGCCCTCGGTATCGTGCTCGCCGCCGTAGATGCCGGTCGACTGACGCTCTCCACGGCCATCGCGGCGTTGACCACGGGCCCGGCGCGCGTGCTCGGGGCCCGGGCGGCGCGCGGATCGTGGCCGCGCGGGCTGGTGGAGGGGGCTCCCGCGGATCTCGTGGTCTTCGATCGATCCCAACGATGGACGGTCAACGCCGATGCACTCGCTTCGAAGGGCAAGAACTCGCCGCTCCTCGGCCGGTCGCTGCCCGGCCGCGTCATCCTGACCGTGGCCGGTGGACGGATCGCCTACGAGGCGCCGGAAGCCTGAGCCCATCGACTTGGGGCGGCCGTCCATCCGGCACCGTCACCGGTCACGAGGTCCCGCTAGGATGTGCGCGATGTCCACACCGTCGCTGAATCGCGACTACGCGCGCAGCCCGTACTGGCTTGCAACGATGCCCCAGCTGCGCGACCGGAGTGGCCGGCAGCTGCCGGATGTCGTCGACGTTGCGATTGTGGGCGGCGGCTACACCGGCGTCGCCGCAGCCCGGAAGCTCGCGCTCCAGGGCGCGAAGGCCGTGCTCCTCGAGGCGAGGACGCTGGGCTGGGGAGCATCCACGCGCAACGGCGGCATCATCCATCCCGGCTTCAAGTGGGGGCCGCAGGCGCTCGTGAAGCGCTACGGCGATGAGCTGGCCCGTGCCATCTACGCCGAAACCCTCGAGGCCCTGGAGCTCGTATCGGGGTTGATCCGGGACAGCGATGTCGAGGCCGAGCTCAGGATGACCGGCTGGCTCGAACTGGCTTGGGCGCCCAGCCATGCGGCCGAATTCCCGGCCGGCGCGTCCTCATTGGAGGCGTTCGGCATGCGTGCCCGCGTGATCGAACGGGACGACCTTCGTTCCGAGATCGGTACCGACGCCTACCACGGCGGCCTGGCGATTGACCCCGGAGGCGTGCTGCACCCCGGCAAGTGGTTCGCCGGGCTCGTCGGGATGGCCGAGCGCGCCGGGGCCGATCTCCACGAACGCACACCGGCACTCTCGATCCGCCGCCAGGCCGATGGCCGGTTCGTCGTCGAGACGGCCCGCGGCGCCATCCTGGCTCGTGACGTCCTCGTGGCCACCAACGGGTACGCGGACGGATCCGACCCGAGCGTGCGACGACGGATCGTCCCCATCGGGAGCTACATCATCGCCTCCGAGCCCCTGCCGGCCGATCTCGCCCACGAGATCTCGCCGACCGGACGGGCGTATTTCGACACCAAGAACTTCCTGTCCTACTGGCACGTCTCGGCGGACCGGCGACTCATCTTCGGCGGCCGGGTCAGTTTCCTGCCGACGACAACCGACCGCACGGCACGGCTCCTGCACCGTCGAATGCTCGAGATTCATCCGCAGCTTGCGGGCTATCGGGTCGAGTATTCGTGGGGCGGCAAGGTCGCCATGACGTTGGATCGGATGCCTCATGTCGGGCGCCTCGGCGGCGTCATGCACGCGACCGGCTACTCCGGGACCGGCGTGCTCATGTCGACGTATCTCGGCACCCGGGCCGCCGAATGGCTCGGTGGTGGCGAGCCTCCTGCCCTGGCGCAGCTCCCGTTTCGGTTGATCCCTGCTCCGTATGAAGGCAGGCCCTGGTTTCTGCCTATTGTGGGTGAGCTCTTCCGGCTGCAGGACCGAGTGGCGCTGCGTGGGGCCACGGAACGGGATCGTCGAAGCAGCGACCCGGAAGGCTCCTGAGCGACCGAGACGTGCGTCTCGGGGGTCGGTCCGCATCGCGCCTGAGCCGACACGCCACGGTGGGGTCGCGAATCGCGCGGGTCGTCATCGGGTTCGCCCTGTTCATCGCCCTCACGGCTTCGGCAGGCGCGGCAGCCGCTGTCGAGCCCTCTACCGAGCCCTCGGCCGAGGCCTCGCAGCGACCCCCGACGTGCTCGGAGCGCTATCCGGACAAGGGACCGGCGGGCCTCGACCTCCGGCTCGCCTGCGTCGTCACGGAACTCGTCGGCGCGTACTCGAATCCGGGCGACGCTGCCAGCCCGCCCCGCATCTCCGACTGGCTCCGGCCGCTCGGCCTGGCGAGCGGGGGTCTGCTCCTGATCTCGGTCCTCGTTCGCGGCGTCGTCCGCCGTGCCGGAAACCGTTTGGCGCCCGTCGTCCCCGCCTCCTGGTGGTCCTGCCCCGAGTGCCGGTCGCTCAACCCCACGGGCGCGACGGCCTGCTACAGGTGTCGCCGCGCCTGGACCCCGGACCTCGAGGTGATGACACCCTCCGATGACGGGAAGTCCACGCTGCGATCACCCCGGGCGCTGTTGTCCGGGACTGCCCATGGCCTGATCGAGCTGGTTCATCGGATCGGGCTCATGCACGCTCGGCCGGGCACCGAAATCGACGGCTATCGAGCATGGCCACTCCGGTACGCAGCGATGTTGATGCACCACATCGAGCACCGCGGCCGGTGGTGGACTCCGGCGGGGCCCGCTGCGCCGTCACCGCCGACCGGCCATCGCGCCATGACTGCCGGCCATCGTCCCATGACGGCCGGCCAGCGCGCCATGACGACCGACCATCGCGGGATCCGCGCCGGTGCACCGGGCGTGGCATCGGCGTTCGTCAACAACGTGTCCGGGAATCACAGCTAGCCCACGTTGGCGGCGAGCTCCCGGAGCGTATCGAGCAGGCCTTCCACGTCGGATTCCGTCGCCTGCGTGTTGAGGATGCCAGCGCGCAGCCATGTCGCCCCGCGCAACCGCGTGGTGGATACCCAACCGGCCCCGGACGACTCGAGGGCATCCTGAATTCGGTCCTGATGCTCATCGAGGGCCCCGGCGTCGAGACCGTCGACGAGGTGGCGGAAGCACACGACCGACAGGGAGGGCACGGCCGGAAGCGCCTCGAAGTCGGGGCTCGCCGCGATGACCACCGCGAGATGTGCCGCGAGATCATTGTTGGCCTCGATCAACCGTCCAAAACCGGGCGTCCCGAGGTGGCGCCATGAAAACCACAGCTTGAGCGCCCGCCATCGCCGGGTGCCCTCGAACCCGAGCTTCCAGAAGTTCAGCCCGGCGTCGTGTGGATCGGGGACGGAGGCGGCCATCGAGGCGTGGCCGGCCCGGTAGTACTCCGGTCTCCGTCCGCCGAACACCTCCTCGAGCGCCACGCCACGTCGGATCATCAGCCCACCGATGTCGTAGGCCTGGAAGAACCACTTGTGGGGATCGATGGTCACCGAGTCGGCTCGATCGAGGCCCATCACCCGATCGGCGTCCCGTGCCGACAGGCGAGCTGCGGCGCCGTAGGCGGCGTCCACGTGGAGCCAGAGGCCCTCGCCCGCAGCCACGTCGGCGAGCTCGACGATGGCATCCACAGCACCGGTGTTCGTCGACCCGGCGACGGCAGCGATCGCGACCGGGGTGCGCCCCGCCGCGCGGTCCTCGGCGATCGCCGCAGCCACCTCGTCGCCCCGCAGTCGGAAGTCCACATCCGCGGGCACGGAAACGAGGGTCTCGGGCGGGAATCCGAGCTCGTCTAGGGCGCGCCCGATGGAGAAGTGGCTCTGGTCGCCGGTGTAGACGCGGAGGCCTTCGAGCGTGTGACCCCTCGGCGGCCGGTCCAGGCCGAGCAGCTGGGGGACGTGGGTATCACGGACCAGGGCCATCCCGATGAAGTTCGCCATCACCCCACCGGAGGTGAGGATCCCGAAGCTGTCGCGGTCGTAGCCGATGATGTCACAGAGCCAGCGGATCACTTCCTCTTCCATGGTTGCCGCGACGGGCCCTGCGTGGAAGATGTCCACTCCCTGCTGGGCAAACTGGCTCAGGACCTCGCCCACGATCGATGCCGTGAGAGGCGCCGGCGTGAAGTAGCCGAACGATCGCGGGTGGAAGGCACTGACCGTATGCGGCGCGACGCGCGTCCGGAATTCCTCCAGGAGGGCGGCCAGGGGGGTCGGCTCGTCGGGAGCCGGCCCCGGTTCGCCCGACGGCCCGAAGTAGCGGGAGCGGAGGTCGGCATACCCGGTCGTCTCGCCCATGGCCCGCTCGAGCGCCTGGTCGTAGAGGTAGTCGAGGCCGGCATCCCAGGTCGCCACGCCGATCGACCGGAGCGCCTCACGAGAGACATCCGGATCACGAACGCCGAGCAGCTCGGGCTCCGGGTGCCACGCGAACCGGTCCATGAAGTCCGGCGGAATCGGGGGCCGTGTCTGGCGCGGCTGACGTGGCGAATCCGGCATCGGCCGATGGTACGGGAGGCGCGACGATGAGGCTCACCGCGTCTCGATGGGACCGCTGGAGAAGATGCTCCGCCGGAGAAGATGGGACCGCCGGAGAACCACATCGAGCTGCGCGACAAGGTGACCGGATCGGGCTGCCTGCCGCAGCCGGCGATCATCCAGGTCGATCTCATGGTGAGGTGCGGTCGATGATGGCGGCAACGCCGGGACCCGGATCCGCCCACGTCGATACCATGTCCGGGTGACTGACAAGGAGCCGCCCCCGACGGCGCGCGACGTGGAGTACAAGGGGGTACCCCTCGATTCGGAGAAGGGTCCCGGCCTCGGCTGCTTCTGGTTCCAGCTCGTGGTACTCGGAGCGCTGCTGATCCTGACGCCCCTGAGCGTCGCCTGGGCCTGGCCCTTCTGGCTGAGCGCGGCCCTGCTGTTCGTCGTCCTGATCCTGCTGCTGTTGGCCGGCCAGACCGTCATCTTCCTGCTCCGGCTCGTTGCGGCCGATCGACGCGCCGGCCGGCGCCGGCCGCTGGCCTCAAGCAGCCCGACGGTGGGCGAGATCGAGGACGCCTCGGGCACTCGCGACCCGGCCATCCCGGCGCCGGAGCCGGGTGAGACACCGATGGGGCCCGCGAGCGGCGGCGTGCGAGAATAGCCAGCGGCGCCGCGGATCGGCGCCTTGCCATCTGAAGGAGGCCCGCCAGTTCCGTGCCCGTGCTCGCCACGTATTTCTCCGTCCGCCGCGGCCGCGACCCGTTCTTCAAGTTCTTCATGAAGACGCTCTTTCCGCGCCAGGTGAAGGAGTACGAGTCCAGGTACGGGATCCGGTTCATGGGCTGGTACAACGTCGCCCATGGCTGGGACTTCGACAACGTGATCCTGCTGGACCTGCCGGACTACGCAACGCTGGACCGCCTGGAGGCGGATGAGAGTGTCCGCGCCTTCGGCCATCGTGCCGGGGAATGGATCTTCGAACGCCACCACTCGATGTTCCTCCGGGAGCGAATGGGCCCGGATCTCGAGTTCCACCGGTAGGAGAATTGTGATGGACCGTCTGCGAAACGACCTTCTCGCCGAGATGGCCCGGGATGCCGCCCTCGAGCGTTCCGACTTCCTTGTCCGGGCGGGCGAGCAGCTGGAGCGGTTCCTGCACGATCAGGCCGATCGCGTTCGGGAGCTCGGTGGCCTCACCCTGATCGACGACGACCCGGACTATCTCGCCCTCGCGCCGGACGGTACATTCCGAAGTCGGAGCCGTGTCTACGACGAGGCCACCGGCGAGTGGCACTCCGAAACCGAGATCATCGAGACCGGTGGTGAGCTGGTGGAGCTCTACAACCCGGCCGACGTGTTCTCAGCCTTCGCCGACGCCGCCCGCGAGGGCGTCTGGGCCGACGGCGTGGCCCACTCCGCCGGCGAGGCCCCCGCCGACGGCGAGGATGGCGGGCCGATCATGACGATCGAGGGTGCGGATCCGTACGCCGGCGCGGCCGACCGCTGGGCTGCCGGCCAGCCCGACACGACCGCCGCCGATGACGAACAGAGCGCATCGAGCGCCATCTACGAACTGGCCCTTGATTTCCAGGAGCGGAGCCAGCGCTCGGAAGCCGGGCTCATCGAGCAGTTCGAGAACGCCAGCAACGCGCTGATGAGCACCGTCGGAACGATCGTGATCGTCGACGACCTCGACGAACACCTCGAGCTCGGCCTGCCCGGCTTCCGTGGCCGCGTCATCCCCGAGGGAGCCACCGGATGGACCGATCTTGATTCCTCCGAGCTCATCGTTCGGTTCTACGATCCGACCGATGTCTTCGGTGACCTGGCCGACGCCATCGCCGAGAAGTTCCCCGAGGTGGTCGGCGAGGGCGACGAGGTCGACGCGGACGACGATGACGCCGACGCGGAGGACGATGACGCCGACGGGGAGAGCGATGACGTCGACGCGGAGGACGATGATCCCGACGCGGAAGACGGCGGCGGCGACAAGGGTCACGACAAGGGTCACGACAAGGCGTGATCGTCGGGACGGCACCGGTCCGCGGTCCCCGCGCCGCGATCCGGCGAGCCTGAGGTGCACCTTCTCGGCACAGAGCTCCTCGAGGCCCGCGAGATCCTGCCGGGCCAGTGGCTCCAGACGTACCATGCGCCGGAGCTGGCAACAGGGTCCCGAGCCGGACAGTTCGTGCATGTCCGAACGGGCGATCTCAGCGGGTTGGTCCTCCGGCGGCCCTTCTCCATCCACACCCTGGACGCCGCCACCGGCACGATCACGATCCACTTCCGGACCGTGGGCCGCGGGACCGAGTGGTTCACCCATCTCCGTCCTGGCGACAACGTCGACATGCTCGGACCACTCGGCCGGCCGTTCGAGGTCGATCCCCGGAGCCAGCACCTGCTGCTGATTGCCGGGGGTCTCGGCATGGCCGGTGTCCGGGCACTGGCGGACGAGGCGATTCGGGCCGGACGGCAGGTGACGCTCCTCTTCGGCGCGGCGAGCGCGCGCGACGTCTATCCCACGTCGCTGCTCCCCGATGAGGTCGAGTACGTTGTCGCGACCGACGATGGATCGATGGGTCATCACGGTTTCGTGACCGACCTTCTGCCGCGCTATGAGGCCTGGGCAGACCAGGCCTTCGCCTGCGGCCCGGAGCCGATGCTCCAGGCGCTTGCCCGACTCGCCGCGACGCGACGCAGTCGGATGGGCGTAGCCAAGCTCGGCCGGAAACGGGGTGCGGGGAAGGGCCATGCGGTCGGTTCGCCGCTGGCTCGCCGGAAGGCCTTCCTCCAGGTTTCGATGGAACAGCGCATGGGCTGCGCCATCGGGGCATGCCTCGGCTGCGTGGTCATGGCCACGTCGGGCGTACCCCAGCGCGTCTGCCGCGAAGGTCCGGTCTTCGCATCGGAGGAAATCGACTGGGAAGGGGCATGGGGTCGATGAAGGCGAAGCGTCGCGTCGTCACGAACTCGGGCGGATCGACCACAGCCCACCGCTCGTCGACCCTGCGACGGCAACGGACCTCGAACGCCCTGACCTCCATGGGGTGCAAGGACTCGGCGGTCGACATGACCACGCCTCGTCGAGGGGATGCGACCGGCCGGGAAACGGTTGCCACCGCCGATGTGGACCTGAGCGTTGACCTCGGGCGAGGACTCGTCCTGCCGAACCCGATCATGGTCGCCTCTGGCACCTTCGGCTACGGGGTCGAGTACGGTGACGTCGTCGATGTGGATCGGCTGGGCGGCATCTGCTGCAAGGGCACGACACTCCGGTCACGGATCGGGAACCCGACGCCACGGGTCGCGGAAACGCCGGGCGGGATGCTGAATTCCATCGGCCTGCAGAACCCGGGCGTGGACGCCGTCATCGCGAAGTACGCGAGCACCTGGGAAGGCTGGCGCGTCCCGGTGATCGTCAACGTCGCCGGGGAATCGGTGGCAGATTACGTCGAGGTCGTGAAGCGGCTTGACGGGATCCCGGGCGTTGCCGGCATCGAGCTCAACATCTCCTGTCCGAACGTGGGGCGGGGCGGCCTGCAGTTCGCGATCGATGCCGATGCGGCCGCCGGCGTGACAGCGGCGGTCCGGAGGGCCACGGACCTGCCACTCCTCGTGAAGCTGTCACCGAATGTCGCCGACATCCGGCCGATCGCGCGGGCGATCGCCGACGCCGGAGCCGACGCCCTCACGGCAATCAACACCCTCTCCGGAATCGCGGTCGGCGGATCGCGTCAGAAGCCCCTGCTCGGCAACATCTACGGCGGCCTGTCCGGGCCGGCCATCAAGCCGGTCGCCCTCCGGATCGTCTACGAGGTCTGCCAGGTCGTGGCGATCCCGGTCATCGCCATCGGCGGAATCACCGATATCGACGACGTCCTCGACTTCCTCGCAGTCGGCGCCGTGGCCGTCCAGGTCGGCACCGCGATCTTCGCCGACCCGACGCTACCCGTGCGGCTGGTGGCCGAACTCGAGGGCGCCTGCCGGTCGGGTGGCTTCGCGTCATACGTTCCGTTCGTTGGCACGGCCCTCCCGAAGCGCCCTTCCTCACCCTCTTCCAAAGGCGTGGAATACCGGCCCTGAACGGGCAGGCAGTGGGTAGATCGTCGTGAGCGTCGTCCCTTCCGACATCACGAGTCACGGGGAACTCTGACTGACCCTCGGGCGTCCGGGGGGCAGCGAGCCTCGGGACGCGGCCCGCATGATGACCGGAGCGATGGGCGGATGACCCGAGCGACGGGCGCAGTGACTGGAGCGACGGGCGCATGAACGCGACGATCGGCAGCCATCGAGTCGGCTCGAGCCGGGCGGCGGCCATCGTCGCCGGTCTCATGCTCGTTGCCGCGTGTGGCGGCGCAGCCTCGGCGCCGAATCTTGACACCAGTTCCCGCGCTCTCCGTGACGCCGCGACCGCGGCCCCGGCGCCAGGCCTTCCCGGACCGGAATCCGCCGCGAGTGGCAGCTCCGGGACCACGGACCAGGTTCTCGACGCTGCCCGGCCCGACCTGCTGATCATCAAGACCGGCACCCTCGACATCCAGGTCAAGAACGTCGAGTTGGCGTCGACTTCAGCCGCCAGGGCTATCGGGGCGCTGGGTGGCTACATCAGCGGCTCCCAGCAGTACGGCGACGGCGACGGACTCACCGCATCGGTGACGTACCGCATCCCATCGGATCGTTGGGACGAGGCTCTGGCGGCGATGCGTTCTCTTGCCGTCAAGATCGTCAATGAGGTAACACAGACCGAGGACGTCACCGGCCAGGTCGTGGACCTGACGGCGCGAATCACCAACCTGAAGGCCACCGAGCAGGCCCTGCAGGCGATCATGACCAAGGCCATCAAGATCAGCGACGTCCTCGCCGTCCAGGCCGAGCTGACCAAGGTCCGAGGTGATATCGAGGGGGCCACGGCCGAGAAGCAACATCTCCAGGAGCAGGCTTCCTACTCAACCCTCACGGTCACTTTCGGGCTCCAGCCCACTGCCGCCGTCCGTATCTCACAACAGAAATTCGATCCCGGAGATCAGATCGACCGCGCGACGGCGAGTCTCGTCGAGATCCTCCAGGGCATCGCGACGGCGGGTATCTGGTTCGCCATCGTCTGGCTGCCCATTCTCGTCGTCATCGGGCTCTTCGCCGTGATCGCCTACGCGATCCTTCGTCGGCGGGTTCGGCTGCCGATGGCGGCATGGCCACCCACGACCGACGCCGCCGGCAGCCCGATCGAGTCGCCTCCGCCTCCGTCAACCGAGGACTGACCCGGGTCGCGACGGGTTCGCCCTGAACCCCGGTGCCATGAGGCCAGTTCGCTCTGAGCCAGGGCGCCTTGAGGCCAGTTCGCCCTGAGCCCGGGCGCCTTGAGGCCCGAGCGTCACGGGCCCCAGGCCGCGGATCGCTGCGCGGCCTACACTCGGGCCGATGACCACCATCAAGCCGTCCGTTGAGCTCGCCGCACGTTTGGAGATCGCGAAACGAACCGAGGCCCTGTTTCGCTCATCCGGCGCCCTGCGCGACGGTCACTTCCTCCTCAAGAGCGGCCGGCACTCGGATGCCTACCTCGAGAAGTTCTCGGTCCTGTCCGATCCCGGGACGACGAGCGAGCTGTGCGCGTTCTGGGCGGCGCGCTATCGCGATGCCAGGGGCGTGCCGAGCGTCGACATCGTCGCGGGGCCCACGACCGGCGGGGTGATCCTCTCGTTCGAGACGGGCCGGCAGCTGGGATCCCCGGCCATCTTCGCCGAGGAGGTGACCCTGGCCGATGGCACCGTCCGTCGCGAGTTTCGGCGTGGCTTCCGGATCGAGGCCGGCCAGCGGGTCCTGCTCGTGGACGACATCCTGACCACCGGCGGCTCGCTGGTCGCCATGCTGCCGGCGATCGAGGCGATGGGCGGTGAGATCGTGGAATGTGCCGTGTTGGTCGACCGGAGCGGTGGTCGGACCACGGTGACGTCCCCGACGACCGGCCGCGTCTATCCCGTGCGGGCCCTCTGGGCGATGGACCTCGAGACGTACGAAGCCGGTCCCGCGAACTGCCCGATGTGCGCCGCCGGCACGCCCCTGTCTGCGCCGGGCAGTACCGGAGCCAGCGCACACCAGGGGAGCGCTGCCGGCGCGCCTGCCGTTGCTCCTGGCGGCATGGCGAACGCGATCCGTCTCGAGGATCCGTCAACGGCCGGCGACACGAACTGATCAGCGCAGCGCACGAACTGGCCAGCCCCCGCACGAACTGATCAGCGCAGCGCACCAAGTGATCAGCCCCCGCACGAGCTGATCCGAGATCGTGCACCAACTGATCTGCGACGGGAAGCGCGCGCCTACGGCGCGGCCGCCCGAGCAGGAGCGCGGCGCGGGCCCCGGCGGCGCGTAGAATGGCGCCACGTTCCAACTCGTTGCCCTCGGAGTCCCGTGACCCGTTTCCAGCGACTGGCCGCCGTGACCGTCGTCATGACGTTCCTGCTCGTCACCCTTGGCGTCATCGTGCGCGCGACCGAATCCGGCGTAGCCTGTCCGACTTGGCCGGGCTGCTTTCCGGGCCGATTCCTGCCGGGATTGGACGCGGACTATCGCGTCTGGCTCGAGTGGATTCATCGGACCGTCGCCGCAGTCATCGGCTTCCTGATCATCGGCATGGCCGCCCTGGCCGTCATCGATCACCGCGATCGGCGGTCGCTCCTGTGGCCGTCCATCTTCGCCGTCGGCCTCGTCGGCTTTCAGGCCTACCTCGGGAGGGAGACGGTTCGGCTCGGCAACTCCGGCGAGAGCGTCACGGCGCACCTGGCAGCGGCCATGGCCCTGGTCGGTGTCCTCGTCTACCTCCTCGTCCGATCGGGCTACCCGGCCCGGATCAGCGGACGTGGCGGTGGGCAGGGGTTCACGCTGCTGGCGGTCTTCGCGGCGGCCGCGACCTTCGCCGTGCTGCTGTTCGGATCGAACGTCACGGCTCGCAGCGCAGGTGCCGTCTTCACGGACTGGCCCTTGATGTCGGGCGGTCTCTTCCCCTTCGAACCCGGCACGCCGAGCGACGTTGCCGTGCTCTACGCGACCAACGCGCTGCACCGCTATGTCGCCGGCGTCGTGCTCCTGATCTTGATCGGCGTGGCCTATGCCGCTCGGCGACGTTCGCCCGCCCGTCCCAGGCTCGCGGCGATGGCGGTCGGGATCCTTGCCCTGTACCTGATCCAGGTGGTCATCGGCGGACTCCAGGTCCTGACGTTGCTGTCCGGCTGGTCCCAGACGCTGCACGTCGCGATCGGCGCCCTAATCTGGGGCGGGGCCGTGGCCCTCGCCGTGATCGCCTACTGCGACGCTCGGCTGGAACCCGGCCGGGCCTCGAGCGGCGGGGCCGGCAGACCGTCTGAGGCCGATCCCGAGCGCGAGCCCAGGGCCGGAATGACCGCCGCCCCGGACTCGACGACCTCGCTGCGGAGCACCATCGGCGCGTACGTCGCGCTGACCAAGCCTCGGATCATTGAGCTCCTCCTCGTCACGACCCTGCCGGCCATGGTCCTCGCCACGCGCGACGTGCCGGGCATCCAGCCCATCGACTGGCTTCGTCTCACGTTCTGGACGCTCGTGTCCGGCACCCTCGCGGCCGGCGCAGCCAACGCGATCAACCAGTACCTCGACAGGGACATCGACGAGCGCATGGTGCGGACCCGTCGCCGGCCCCTTCCAGCTCACGACGTCACGCCGGAGCGGGCGATGGGGTTCGGCATCGTCCTCGCGATCGTCTCGGTGGCGCTGATGGCCTGGTTCGTCAACCTACTGGCCGCCTTCCTGACGCTGCTGGCCATCGCGTTCTACGTCTTCGTCTACACCATCATGCTCAAGCGGAGCACGCCCATGAACATCGTGATCGGCGGGGCTGCCGGGGCCCTTCCCCCTGTCATCGGGTGGGCCGCCGTCACCGGGAATGTCGGCCTTCCGGCCGTGATGCTGTTCCTCCTCGTGTTCTATTGGACGCCGCCGCACTTCTGGGCACTCGCCCTGCGCATTCGGGGGGACTACGCCGCCGCGGGCGTTCCGATGCTGCCCGTCGTTCGCGGCGTCGCCGAGACCAGTCGCCAGATCGTCCTGTACACGATCCTGCTGGTGGCGATCTCCCTGGTCTTCGCCGTCGTCGCCCAGATGGGCGCCGTCTATTTCGCGAGCGCTGTGATCCTTGGCGGCATCTTCCTGTGGCGAGCCCTCGTGCTCTGGCGGCAGGGCTCCGCCCCGGAGGCCTCGACGGCCCAGGCAATCCGCCTGTACCGCTATTCCATCAGCTACCTCACGCTGCTGTTCGTGGCCGTCGCGGTGGACTCGCTCATCGCCCTGCCGTTCGGCTGAGCGAGGAAGAACTCGGGCGAACCGCGCGTCGCGGAGGCCTGGCGCTCCTGCCGTTCGGCTGAGCGAGGAAGAACTCGGGCGAACCGCGCGTCCTGGAGGCCGGCGCTCCTGCCGATCCTGACCGCCGCGCCTACCAGTCCTGACCGCCACGCCGTCCTCGATGAGCCGGTGTCGCCGCGTGAGCCGGTGGGCCGAAACCGTGGCGCCGCTGTGAACGGCGCGCTATTCCCCGACGGTCCCGGGGCTGCCGTCGAGGACCCGGACGTCCCGACGCCGCGCCACGCGCCCCTCTCGGTCGAAGATACCGAGCATCACCTGGACGACAGGTCCGATTCCGAAGGCGAAGACGATCGTTCCCAGCCCGATGGACCCGCCGAGACCCCAGCCGATCACGAGGACGCTGATCTCGACGGCGGTACGCGAGCGCCGGATCGACCAGCCGAACCGATCGTGGATGCCCACCATCAGGCCATCGCGGGGCCCGGGACCCAGATCCGCGGCGAGATAGAGCCCCGACCCCAGCCCGATCACCACGACACCCGCCAGCATCTGGATGCCCTGCAGGATCGGTTGTGTCTGGGTGGGCAGCACATTGTTGCCGATGTTGGTTGCGGTCCCGATCAGGAGAACGTTGATGAGTGTCCCGATCCCGGGCCGCTCGCCGAGGGGCCACCAGAGGGCGAGGATCGGCACGCCCAGGAGGATCGAAATGGTCCCCATGGGGATCCCGGTGCGGAACTCCAGGCCCTGGTGGAATGCCTCCCATGGCCCGAGGCCGAGTCCGGCGCGGGCCATCAGCGCGATCCCGAAGCCGAAGACCACGAGCCCGAGGATCAGGCCCGGCAGGCGGGCGGGCATGGGTCGGGCGTTCTTCCAGCCATCGTGGCGGTTCATGAACGGGCTCCAATCGGCCACCGCCCGATGGTAGCGGCGCGGGCATCGCCCGGTGGCGGCGGCGCGGCCACCGCCCGATGGTAGCGGCGCGGAACCTCACGATGGCAGCGGTTCGGGCATCGCCCACTGGCGGCGGCGCGGCCACCGCCGATGTCCGCTTGATCCCGCGACGCCATTCGTGCGCGCCTTGCGATCAAGGGGCACACTGCCGGCATGCACCTGCACTTCTACGGGGGCGCCGCCACCGTCACCGGCTCCCGGTTCCACCTGACGACCGAGCGGGCCAGCATCCTCATCGACTGCGGGATGTTCCAGGGCGCCCCGTCGGAGACCGTCCGAAACCGGATCCCTCTCGGCTTTGACCCCGGTTCACTCGATGCCATTCTCGTGACCCATGCTCACCTGGATCACTGCGGCCTGCTTCCGGTCGCCGTCAAGATGGGCTTCTCGGGTCCGATTCACCTGACGGCGGCGTCCGCGGAACTGGCCGAGATCGTTCTGCTCGACAGCGGTCGGCTCCAGGAGGAATTCGCGAAGCGCGGCAATCGCTGGGAGGCACGTCACCCGGGCGAGGCGATCACGGAGGACAAGGCTGCCGCCCGGGAGTACGTCGAGGCGCTGGACCTCGCCCAGAAGCAGGACGACGGAGACGCCGGCGGTCCCGGCGGCAACGGACTGGACCGTGCACCGGGCGCGTCGTACGCGCCCCTCCGATTCGCGACCGGCTCCGTCGGTACCGGGGAGCACGTCGAGACGACGCTCGAGCCAGCCAGCAGCGGGGCCCAGGCGGGAGCCAGGACGGAGGCAGACCTGGTTGCGGCGGACCACCCGGACCTCCTGATCGACCTCGACGCGCCGCTCTACACGGAGCGGGAAGCCGCTGCCGTCCTGCCGAGGTTCTCTCCGGTGCCCTACGACGAGGAGATCGAGGTGGCGCCGGGGATCCATGCCACGTTCCTCGATGCAGGCCACATCCTCGGGTCCGCGATCATTCGGCTGCGGGTCCAGGAAACCGAGGGTGGACCGGAGCGGACGATCGTCTTCTCCGGCGATCTCGGACGGCCTGGCGCCCCGATCCTTCGGGATCCGAGCGTCCTGACCCGGGCAGACTACCTGTGCGTCGAATCAACCTACGGTGGACGCGAGCATGAACCATCGGCCGAGGCGGTGAGGGTCCTGGCCGATGCCGTCCGGGAGGTCGACAAGAGCGCTGGCGTCCTGTTGATCCCATCGTTCGCGATCGGTCGAACGCAGGACATCGTCTGGGAACTCGATCGTCTGATCGATGCCGGCGAGATCCCGATGCTGCCGCTGTACCTCGACTCCCCGATGGCCTCGAAGGTCTCTGATGTCTACCGCCGCCACCCGGAGCTGTACGACGAGCCCACGACGGGCCTCTTCAGGTCAGGGGAGACGCCTCTGGACTACCCGAACCAGACCGTCACCAACCAGCTGGAGCACTCCCGGAAGATTGCGCAGGCCGCCCGACCGTACATGATCGTGGCCTCGAACGGCATGCTGACGGGCGGTCGTGTCGTCGGACACCTGCGCGAGCTGATCGACGATCCGCTCGCGACGATCCTGTTCGTCGGCTACCAGGGCAGCCACACGCTCGGCAGCCACCTCCAGGCGGGCGCACGGACGGTGAAGCTGGACGGGCAGGTTCGCCAGGTGCGCTGCCGGATCCGGTCCATCAGCGGTTTCTCGGCGCATGCCGACGAGCCGGCTCTGCTCGCCTGGATCGGCCGATTCGGCACCGATCTCAAGGCGGGGGATCCGGGGTTTCCGCGCCGCATCTTCCTCGTCCACGGCGACCCGGAGGCCCAGGAGGCGCTCCGGCCGAAGGTCGAGGCGCTCGGGTTCGACGTCCACGTTCCGGTCTGGCATGAGCGAATTTCGCTCGACTGAGGCGGTCGAGGGACCAGCCCTCCGACGCGATCTCGATGCGCTCACGGCGATGACGCTGATGACGGCGCTCGTCCAGGAAGTCGACGCCGGCTGCATGGGCGGTCAGACGCGCGGGCGCGGCCTGGTCCGGGCGGCAATGCGCTCGATGGCGCCGGTCCAGCCGGGATCGAACGGGTGCCCCGGCCCATCGAGGTCGATGACGACAGGCGCGTGATCCGACGGGGTCGGTGGACCCTTGCGAGCCTCCCGATCGATCTCGGCCCAGATCACCCGCGAGGCCACCGATCGCGTCGCGTACAGGAGGTCGATCCGCATGCCCTCGTTGCGGTGGAACATGCCCGCCCGGTAGTCCCACCATGAGAACCGACCCGGTGCCTGCTGGACGCGACGGTAGGCATCCTCGAGGCCCCAGCCACGCAGCCGTGAAAGGGCGTCCCGCTCCGCCTCGGACACGTGCGTTCCGCCATGGACGGCGACCGGGTCCCAGACATCGTCGTCCGCCGGCGTGACGTTGAAGTCGCCCCCCAGGACGAGCGCCCCGTCCGGTGTCTGCGTCTCTTCCAGCCATCGGGACAGGCGCTCGAACCAGCGGAGCTTGCCGTCGTAGAACGGGGAGCCGACGACGCGGCCATTCGGCGCATAGAGCGATATGACCCTGACGCCGCCGCAGATCGCGGAGACCATCCGTGCCTCATCCAACGGGTCGAAGTCCTCCTCCGAGACGGCGACCGCCGTGCCGGAGGAACTGTCCCGGACCGGTCCATCGCCGAAGTTCGTCACGATGTCATCCGCACCGACACGACTGGCGATGGCCACGCCGTTCCATCGCCCTTCGCCGTGATGGACGAGGTCATAGCCGAGCATTCGGAACGGCATGAACGGCGCGTCGGCATCGGACAGCTTTGTCTCCTGCATGAGGAGGACGTCGGGTTGGACCTTCTCCAGCCAGGCCTGAACCGCGTCCATCCGGGCCTTGAGCGAGTTGACGTTCCAGGTCGCGACGCGCATCGGCATGCCCGCTGCCCGGTTCAGTAGCGTCGACCGCGCTGGCGCGCGAGGTCGAACGTCGCCGTGTCGGCGACTGCCATCACGGCCATGGTGCCCGCCTGGACAGGATCGCTGACGACGAGATCCGCGACGTCGGTGATCGAACCGACCATGTTGAGGCAGATGACCGGGATGCCCTGTTCCCGGAGCTCGCGGGCCGCCACCGAGATATCACCGCCCATGATGGATCCGGCGAGGACGAGCAGGCGGGCGCGCGGCAGGTCGGCCACGGCACGGACGGCCGCCGCGATCTCCTTTTCGCCCACGAGGGCGATGGTGTCCACGGAGATGCGTTCGCCCCGCAGGTTGTGGCGATCGGCTTCGCTCACGGCACCAAGAGCCACCTGGGCCACCTGGGCACCGCCGCCGATGACGATCACGCGTTTCCCAAAGATCCGATCGAGGGCCCGGGTCAGGCGATGGGCCCGGACGCCGGGCGTCGCATGCAGCGTGCGGACGAGGCGTTCCTCGTCGAGGCCCTGGACCTCGATTTCGATCTCGACGGCACCCGCCACGACGGCGAGCGCGTTGCCGGAAGGGGCCTCAACGATGTCATCGGCGGCGACCGTGGAGTCGGCATCCATGCGTCGAACCGTGGACAGTGTCCGGAGCACGCCACCGGCCGCCCCGAGGCGTTGCACGAGCGCCGGGATCGCGGTGACGGGATCGTCGACGATTGCCCGGGCCGCGACCGTGAACGGGAGCGTCGTCCGTCGTGCCATGAAATTCGACTTCGGATCAGCGGGCGCGCAGGTCGGAGACGCTCATCTGGTGCCGATCGATCCCGTCGGACGCTTCGTGCTCCTCGAACGCCAGACCCAGCGCCTCGAAGGCCTGCCGCGTCGCGACCGGGTTCGAGGTCGTCAGCATCAGAGCCCCGTCGGTGTCCTCGGCCACGCCGACGATGCCGGTGATATTCACCGAACGCTCGCCGAGTGCCGTCGCCACGCGCGCGAGTGAGCCAGGTTGATCGTCAAGCTGGACCGTGAACCAGACCGACACCGAGCACCTCCTGTGTCGCTGATGGTAGCCGACCCGCTACCCTTCGCCCGATGCTCCTGTCGACGGTGCGTGCTGCGCGCGCGAATTCCGGGTTCTTTCGGTGATCCAGGTCTTCGGCCGCGAGGACTCGTCCGACACGCGCGCCGCCCTCCGGTTCTTCAGGGAACGTCGCCTCTCGATCCAGTTCGTCGACCTGCGTCGCAAGCCGATCGCCGCCGGCGAATTGCGCCGCTTCCTCGATCGCCTCGGTCCGCTGGCCGTTGCCGATACCGGCGGTCGCGCCTGGGCGGACGCCGGCCTTGGATACATCCGAATGACGACCGACGAGCTGGCAGCCCGCTTGCTGGTCGACCAGCGGCTCCTCAAGCTGCCCCTGGTCCGCGTCGGGCACGGCGTTGCGGCAGGTCGGGATGAAGGTGCCTGGAAGACGCTGCTGGCGGCGCCCTGACCGATGCGCCTGACGCGGCGCGCCTCGCGCGGCGCGCCTCGCGCCCTGACCGACGCGCCTGGCGGCGCCCTGAGCGACGCGCCTGACGCGGCGCGCCTCGCGCCACGGCCCGGCCCGGCCCAGCCCTACCGCCTGGCGCGGAAGGCGGTGATGCCGCCGACGATGACGAAGGCACCGCCGATCACTGTCCAAGTGGGATCACCGATCATGAAGCTGTCGCCGGCCCTCAAGACGCCGAGCCCCTGGAGCATCCAGATCGCGCCGGCGAGGACCATCGCTGCCGCGAGAACGAGCCGGAGCGGCGACCGGGTGGGCGGTCGAGGGGACGGCGGTTTCGGCTCGGATCCAGAGGTCGTGGAAGCGTCGCTCATCGGCGTAGGATGCCATCGTCGCCCAGTTCAAGTGCCAACGTCGGAGGCTCAGCGTGTCCAGTCGCGATCGTCCCGGTGAACCCGTCAGTAGGCAACGCCGCAGCGGACGCCTGACGATCGGCCCTCGGGCCGCGGCCCGGATGATTGACGGCGATCCGACGATGACCGCGGATCGAAAGCTCCTGGAGCAATCAGAGCGTCCGGCGTTCCTCAATACCGACCCGTGGCGAGCGTTGCGGATCCTGTCCGAGTTCGTCGAGGGGTTCGACGCGCTCGCGGCCGTGGGCCCGGCCATCACCGTGTTCGGATCCGCGCGCGTGGATCCTGAATCTGCGATCTACGCGACGGCGCGTGAGATCGGTCGCCGCCTCGCGCTCGAGGGCTACGCCATCATCACGGGCGGCGGCCCGGGGGTCATGGAGGCGGCGAATCGGGGCTGTCAGGATGGCGGGGGACTCTCGGTCGGCTGCAACATCGAGCTGCCCCAAGAGCAGCACGTCAACCCGTACATCGACCTGACCGTGGAGTTCCGCTACTTCTTCGCCCGCAAGACGATGTTCGTCAAGTACGCCGACGGGTTCGTGATCCTGCCCGGCGGGTTCGGGACGATGGACGAGCTGTTCGAGGCGTTGACGCTGATCCAGACGGGCAAGATCCGGCACTTCCCGTTGATCCTCGTGGGGACCGAGTTCTACGCCGGCCTGATCGACTGGCTTCGCGCTCGCCTGCTCGCCGAAGGCATGATCGAGCCTGGCGACATGGACCTGATCGTCGTGACCGATGACCCCGGCGAGGTCGTGGAGATCTTCAAGCGTGCGGCGCGCCGGAGGCCGGACGATCCCAACCGCTGATCCGGCAGGGGAGTGTGATCCGGCGGCGGAGTGCGATCCGGCGCGGGAGTGGCAGAACCCGGCGCGGGAGTGGCAGAACCCGGCGCGGGATCGAGTCAGCCGACCGGGACGGCAGCCTCGATGGTGCCATTGGCTATTCGAGCCGGGTAGTACCGGAACCGGCGCACGCGGGTGATCCGCCGTGCCTGGGCCTTTCTGCCCGGGACGTCCACCTTGGCCTCATGGCCCCCGGGCGTCCAGACTGGGTGGTATCGACCATCCGCGTCGAGTCCGCCCGTCGTGGGCATCTGCACGGGGTTGCCCGTGGCGAGGTCGAAGCGACCCTCGTGGAGGGGGCAGGCGACCACGCATCCATCCAGCTCGCCGAGACTCAGCGGCGCGGCCATGTGCGGGCAGCGGTCGTCCACCACCACGATGCCCGCCGTCGTGTGGGCGACAAGCAGGTCAAGGTCGCCATGAGTCACCCGGCGCATCGCGCCGGCCGGCAGTTCGGCGACAGCAAGCAGGGGCAACCACGACGCCTCGTCGCTGCCGATGACAGCGAGATCCTTCGGGAACGGCGCCACGACGACCCGATCGTGGATCATGCCGGCCAGCGTAGCGCAGGCACGAACACGACCCTGTCGCGCTTAGGACGACAGGGTCGCGTGGTTGCGGAAGGTGGGTGGATCAGATGGTGCCGACCGAGGCGCCGGCCTCCGCCTGTTCGGGGCTGTGAGACCGCCGGAGGGGCAGCTCGCGCATGAACACGGCGGCCACCAGGCCGAGGACCGTGGCCCCGACGCCCAGCCAGAAGGTCTGGGCGATGGCCAGGCTCATCGCGCTGTTGAAGGCCCCATCGAACTGCGGGACGAAGGGCTGGAAGAAGCCCTGGAAGGCGGCCGGCACCTGGCCCAGGATCGCCTCACCAAAGCTCTGGCCAACGCCGGTCTGGTTGTTCAGGTCGATGCCCTGGCCTGATGTGATCGCCTGGTTGAAGGCGGCCTGGAACTGCTGGATCTGCGGGCCGGCGCCGGCGGGTGCGGCTGCCGCCATGGAATCGAAGACCTTGTTGGTCTGCGCCGGAAGCTGATCGGTGAGCGCCTGCCCGAACAGGGTCCCGGCGATCGCGAGCCCGACGGACCCGCCGATCTGGCGGAAGAACGTGAGATTGCTCGTCGCCACACCCAGTTTCGAGAAGGGCACCGCATTCTGGACGATGATCGTGAACACCGACAGCGTTGGGCCGATGCCGAGACCGGCCACGAACATCCACAGGAAGAGGGCCGGGTATTCCGTGTCCGCCCGCAGTTGGGTCATCAGGGCAATCCCGGCTGTCATCGAGACGAGACCGCTGAGCACGATGGCCTTGTACCTGCCGGTCCGGGAGACGAGGGCACCGGCCACGATCGAACTGCCGATCAGGCCGATCAGCATCGGGAAGATCAGATAGCCCGAACTCGTTGCCGACTCGTGCCGGACGACCTGGAACCAGCGGGGCAGGAAGATGATCGCGCCGAAGAACCCGAAGCTGACGAAGAACGTGGAGAGGATCGACGACACGTAGGTTCGGTTGCGCCAGAGGTCGAGCGGGACGATCGGCTCCCTGGCCCGTGATTCGGCAAGGACGAACAACGCGCTCAGGGCGAGCCCGATCAAGATGAAGCCGCCCACGAACCAGTCGCCCCAGTCGCCGGTCTGTTTGTTCGTCAGGCCGACCAGAAGGAAGCCGATGCCGATCGTGAAGATGATCGCACCGAGGTAGTCGAGGTTTCGGGAGGCATCGCTGCGCTTGATCGTCGGCAGGAGCCGCCAGATCACGGCCAGGCTGACGATGCCGATCGGGATATTGACGAAGAAGATCCAGTGCCAGCCCACGTTATCAGTGAGGAAGCCGCCGAGGCCGGGTCCGATCAGGAACGAGATTCCGAAAACCGCCCCGAAGAGGCCTTGATACTTGCCGCGCTCGGCCGGTGTGAAGAGGTCGCCGATGACCGCGAGCGCGATCGGGAAGAGGGCGCCGGCGCCCAGACCCTGGATGCCGCGGAAGAGGATGAGCTGCCACATCTCCTGGCTGAGGCCGGATAGTGCCGAACCAACCAGGAAGAGGGAGATGCCGATCATCAGCATCGGCCGGCGGCCGTAGATGTCGGACAGCTTGCCGTAGAACGGCACCGTGATGGTGCTCGTGAGCAGGTAGATCGTGACGACCCACGTGTAGAGGTCGTTGCCGCCGAGGGCGGTGACGATCTTCGGCAGGGCCGTACCGACGATGGTCTGGTCGAGGGCAACCAGGAAGAGCCCGAGCAGGACCGCGCCGAGAATCTCAAGCTTGGCACGCTGGGTGAGGCCGAGCGCCGGGTCCTCGGCGAGGGTGGGTTCGCGCACGCCGGTCTCGGCGGGGAACGATTCCATGGGACGCTAATTCCTCTCTGTTGCGATGACCTGGTTGGGATGGCCGTGACCCGACCCGTAGTCGGGACCCAATTCTGCGAGGACTGCCTGCCGGAGATCCGAGAGGGCGGCAGCAACGCGCGTGAGCTGTGACGCCTCGAGTCGCCCGAGGATGCCGCGGACGCGATCCTGCTTGATCGCCTCCATGGTCTCGATCGCCTGCACGCCCGCGGGAGTCAGGCGCACCAGGACGACGCGACGATCGTTGGGAACACGAACCCGCTCGACGAGCCCACGTTCCTCCATGCGATCCACGATGCCGGTCGCGTTGCTCATGGAGACATCCACGAGTTCTGCCAGCTGGCCCATGTGCAGGTCCCCGTGATGATCGAGCAGCCACATGACATGCATGTGGGTCATGCTGACTCCGGCCTTGACCATGCGCCCGGTCCCCGCGCAGCGGAACCCGGCGATCATGTCATGCAGGTCAGCGATGATCGACACGATGGTCGTTTGGTCGTTCTGAACAGTTGGAGTGGTATCAATAGTTCCCATGCACTGAACAATCTACGCGCTCGTTTGCGGTCAGTCAACCGCGAGCCTCCCGGGTGCTGAGCGACCCCGACACCGGTCCCGGTCGCCGCGGCCCTGCCACTGCCGGCCCGGCCCGGTCTCCGGCGGCCCGGCCGCCGAGGCCGGGTTTCCTGGCCAATGCTCGTGGGGTGAGCACCATGCGGATAGCGGAGGGGGTAGGGGCGCTCGGTGCCCGGTCGATGCTCGGTCGGTGCTCGGTCGGTGCTCGGTCGGTGCTCGACCTGAACTCCGCCACGCACGAGACCCTCGCTCCCCCGGGCGCAGCGGCGCCCGTTGGGAGCTCGCGGGGCACCGCTCGCGGCCGCCTATCCGGATAGTGCTCCGGGTGCGGTCATCAGCCAGGATTTCGCGCCGGGGGCCCCCGCGCCCCCACGGGGGCCGGCCGCGCCCGGGTGTTGGGGCAGCACGGGCCCCGGCATGGACGGGCCCCGGCGCAGCACGGGCCCCGGCATGGACAGCGAGACCGGCCCCGCGCCGCGGTTGGCACGGGCCATACGGGAAGGACCACGCCGGACGGCGGGTCCGGACACTGCAGACGGGCACCGGACAGCGGGCAGAGGCGACGGAACGCTTCTATCGTTTCCGACAGCGCCGGCCACGAGATTGGGAGTCGTCCATGCGTTTTGCCATGATGATCGAGGCCCAGCAGGGCCTGTCCTACGCGGATCAGCTCGCCATCGTCCTTCGGGCCGAAGCCGCCGGCTTTGAGGCGTTCTTCCGAAGCGATCATTACGCGAGCTTTCCGGGTCCGAGCGACGGCGAGTCCAGCGATGCCTGGACGGTTCTGGCGGGACTGGCTCGCGAGACCGAGCGGATCGCTCTGGGCGTCCTCGTGAGCCCTGCAACCTTTCGGCATCCCGGTTCCTTCGTGAAGGTCGTGACGACCGTCGACCAGATGAGCGGCGGACGCATCGAGGTTGGCGTCGGTGCTGGCTGGAATGCGGCCGACCATCGGCCGCTGGGATTGGCCTTTCCGGAAATCAGGGAACGGGCCGATCTGATGGAGGACCAGCTCGCCATCCTCCATGGCCTGTGGACAGAGCCCGACGGGTGGTCGTATGAAGGGCACCAGGTCCATATCGAAGGCGGGTTCCTGCGACCGAAACCCGTCGCCACTCCTGATCGCCCCCGTGCGACTAACGGTGCCGTCAGACCCCGGATCATCCTTGGTGGGGAGGGATCACCTCGCTCCTACCGCCTCGCGGCACGCTACGCGGATGAGTTCAACCTCACCTCTTCGTCGCCGGATCAGGCCCGAGAGCGGATCGCGGCCCTTGACGACGCCTGCCGGGCGATCGGGCGAGACCCTGCCACGATCACGCATTCAGCCATGATCGGCACCATGGTCGGATCCGACGTGGCGGAGGTCGAGGCGCGCCGGTCGGCACTCCTCGAGGCACTCGGCGTAGCCGAGGCCGGACAATCCGCCTGGTACGAGGCACGCCGGCAGCGCTGGATCGTCGGGACCCCGACCGAGGCCCGAGCAATGGTCCATCGATTCGCGGACGCCGGCGTCGAGCGGATCATGCTCCAGGACTTCCTGCCCAGGGATCTCGAGATGGTCGATCTGCTGGCCGCGGAGCTCATCGGGCGAGTCTGATGGCCGCGGAGCTCATCGGGCGAGTCTGCTGGCCCCGGACCGCGACGGGCTGGTCTGCGGGCCGCGGAGTCTCATCGGGCGGGCGTCATGGATCGGCTTGGCCGTTACCCCGTACGTCTTGGCCGTCATCGCGCCCGTTCGAAATCGATGCGTGTGATCAGGGTGATGGATCGTCCGGGTCTCAGCCACGTGAGGCCGTAGGGGTCGCCGGCAAGGAGTCGTCGGAGTCCCTGTGGCGCGTGCGTCTCTGGCTCGACGGCAACGGCTCCGGCGTCGACGGGACTCGCCGCAACGATGCACAAGCCGGCGTCTGAAGTGACCTCCATCACGGCCTGAATGCCGAGGTTCGGCCACCGCAGCTCGACTGGAGGATGGCCCGGATCGAGCCACGTCGCGTCGAGGTCGCTGGGCATTCCACCCATCGAACGTAGATCGAAGGCACCGGAAACATCCTCGATCGAGCGAGCGGAATCCACATTGGATGGCAGGACGAGATCGGCCGCGATGCGGATCTCGAGCGGTCCCTGAAACCAGGGATGCAGACCGACGCCGCCGGGCATCGGTCCATCGGCCAGGTTCGTCAGGACCTGCCCGACGGTCAGGGTCGCCCGGTCGATTCCCGATACGGCTGCCGTCACCCGGAGTGTCGTCTCGTACGGCCACGGCCAGCCGGTCCCGGCGCCACCGCCGCGGACCGCGTAGAAGCCCGGGCCGCGTTCCTGCCAGGGAGCCAGGTAGACCTGTCCATGCAGCGCGGTTCCGTCCGGTGTGTTGGCTGGGACGGACACAATCGATTCACCGACCGCCGTCGGGACCGGATCGATCCGGTTGCACCAGGGAGCCATGACGTAGCCACCCCAGGCGAACGGCTCGCCTATGTGCACCCGCGGGTCCGATGGCGTGCGAAGGAGATCGTGGCCGAACACCTTCAGGCGATGCAGGCGCGCCCCGAGCTCGGGCAGGAGCTCGACCCTGATCGCACCGGTGCCGAGCCTGACGAGGCGCGGCCCGCCCTCGATCATCGGCTCGACGGAATCCGCCGTCATCGGGCTCGCGTCATGGCGAGGTCGGGGCGCAGCAGGTAGGGCGGCAGGTAGGCCGGGATATTGGAGAAGGGCAGGACATCGGGATGGAGCTCGATGCCCAGCGCGTCGCGCATGAAGGCTCGCCGTGTCGTGACGCGGTTCCAGAGGTCCGGATGCTCGTCGGCCAACGTCGCCCGGAGCCGCTCGTCGGCCAGGGCAACCCCATCCTCGACATTCGTCGTGAAATACGGACCGCCGGTCGCCGGGATGATGTCGGCCTGGAGGACCATCCCCGAGGCGAGCTCGATCGGGTTGTCCCGGCTGATGGGCGAGTTGACCCATTCGTCGAGATGGAGCTGGTGACCGGCGTTCAGGAAGATCCCGAAGAACGGATCGCCGAGCCTGCGGTCGATGATCTCCTGCAGCGCGCCGCCGGTCTGGCCGATGCGAAGAGCGCCATACCACTCGGCGATGGCGTCGAAATAGGGCGCCACGAGGCGCCCCACATAGTCGCCGACCCCGGACGGCAGCTCGGCCGGGCCATCGACCACGAATCCCGCCCGACAGGTGAGCGCCCCCCAGATGCCGAAGGCAACGGTCATCGGATCGCCGCGTTCGATCGCTCGATCGCCCGGGCTGAGCAGCCCGAATCGGGCCCGCGGGCCGGCCGTGAGCATCAGGTGACATGAGAGTGGCGCTCCGCTCCACCGGAGCAACTGGACGGCCTCACGCTCGCGCATCCCGGGGCGGACACCAAAGAGGAGATCCCGGACTCCGCTCGATGTCTCGCACGACGCGTGCTCGAAGGCCGCGAGCTGGTGCGCCTCGTTGATGACGCGGAGTCCGTCGGCTGCATCGATGAGCAGGTCCGTGGCGTTCTCGACCATCCCCTGCCCGCCGACGATGTCACGGACCGCGTCGACGAGCCATGCCGGACACTCGAGGGACGAGCGATCCCTCGGCACCTTCCAGCCGACGATCCCGATCCGCCCGTCTCGTCGCAGCCCGGCGTCTGCGAGGACGTCGAGAAGCGGTTCCGACCGATCCCGGGGCTGGCTCGGCAGGCTCAGGTCCTGGTGGAGCACCGCGTCAACCGGGAGGGCAGCCTGACGGGCAAGCCCGATGCACTCGTTGCCGGCCAGGAGGACGGGTCGGCCGGTTGCTCCGGCGATGAGGATCGCCTCCTCGAATCGCGGGTCGAAGCCGGTCAGGTAGGCCAGATTGGCGCTGTGCTCACGATCGGCGTAGACCACGATTTGGTCATATCCGTGAAGCTCGGCCTTGGCCCGAAGACGTTCCAGGCGCGCCGGATAGATCGCGGCCGGCAGGGTCGGCGCCACCTCCGGCCGCGGCCACATTGGCAGATCGATCGCCGCGAGCCGTGACGACGCCGTGATCATGATCCTCCGGGCAGCCAGCGCCGGGCCTCGGTGGCGCCGCGCTCGATGATCGCAAACTCGGAAGCCTCAACGCGGATCCATGGGCCCAGCTCGCCGTCGGGCCACTGGACGCGGACTTCGGCCGATCCGGCCGGGCCGAGCCCCAGGTGCAGCCAGCCCAGCTGACCGCCGGCATGCCCGCCACCGATCGACAGCTCGCGCTGGAGGGTCTGATCGCCGATTCGGGTTTCGATCCAGGCCCCGATGGCATCCGGATTGGGCCGGGCCTGAAGGAGCCGAATCGCCGCCCAGTTTCCCATCTGGGCCGGCGCCTCCTCCGTTCCGGATCCGACGTTGCGCCAGAGGCTGACGTCGGCGCCGTAGTTGGCGACGACCAGGTCAGGCAGGCCGTCCAGGTTGAAGTCGGCGAGCGCCGCGCCGCGGCCGCGCTCAAAGGTCACGATGCCGGCCTGCTCCGCACCCTCGACGAACGTCCCGTCCGGCTGACCGAGGAACAGGTTGCTCGGATCACGGATCGCGTATCCCGGCTCGTCGCTCACGTTGCCCTTGGAGACGAAAAGATCCAGAAAGCCGTCGTTGTTGACGTCCTGGAACTCGGGATGCCAGGCCGTTGAGGGCAGGGTGTCCCCGCCGGTGAACGGCTGGGTCGCGATGACGCCTCGACGGAGGGCGATGTCCCGGTAGGTGGGACGGTCCGGTCCCGAAGTCAGCGTCTGGAGCTTGTTGTCGCCCTGGCTCGTGATGTACAGCTCGGGATATCCGACGCCCGTGAGGTCCTGGCTGGCGATCCCCATCCCGAAGATCTGCATCGCCACCCAGCCGTCCTCGGCCGTGTACAGGCGCGGTGCCCGGCCGGGTTCGACTCGCCACAGCTGGTCCATGCCGTCGGCGTAGTAGTTCCGATCGTTCGTGACCCGGAGGTCCCGTCGTCCGGATCGGTCCCAGTCACTGAACAGCATGGAGAGCGCGCAATACCCCGGCAGCAGGTCGATCGCGGACCCATACCGGGCACCGCCGGCCGCCGGCCTCAGGAGCGAACTCGAATCGCAGTCCGCGGTCGGGGTGCCGTCCGGTCCAGGCCGGAGATAGCGGCCGAATGCGAGCGTCGGGAGGGCGGCGGCGCCCTCCCATGTCGCGCTGAAGGCGAAGGTGTCGCCGGGGGCGCCGTCGAAACCCAGGGCCTCACTGACCGGTTCGAACTGGCAGTTGCCGGTACCGCGGAAGATGGCACTCTCGCCGGCGCGAAGGACAACGAGGTCCGTGATCCCGTCCCCGTCGATGTCGATCGGGTAGGCACCGGTCACTCGTGGGAGGCCAACCGCCGGGGCGTCAACCGTGCTGAAGTGCAGCGGACCGCCGATCGCTCCGTCATTCCGGTAGAGGGTCGCCGGGGCCGACCCGCCGGCGAGATACAGGTCCGGCCGGCCATCGGCGTTGCAATCAAGGACGGCAACCCCGCCTCCCACGGCGAAGGTCACGTCACCTTCATATCGATGGCTGATCCCGGACGTCGCGGTATCGGAGACGAATCTGGGCGCCCCGGCAGCGGATGTCGGCCCCGATGATCGAAGGAGCAGGGCTCCTGCGCCAATGGCACCACCGGCGAGGACCATGACGGCAATGACGAGAACGGCTCCACGCCCACGGGTCACTGTGGATTCACGGGGTCACGGCCCCGGCGTAGTAGCGCTGGGCGAGCGCCCAGGCGTCGATCCCGCACTGGGATCCGATCCGGCGCCCCGTGAAGTCGTCGGACTGGATGTGGATTCCGCCCCACAGGCGAGACTGGCCAGCCTGGTCCGCGGCGTCGAAGTACGTCGCCCACTCGAGGCGTATGTCGGTCGTCGGTCCCTTTTCGAACTTCAACGAGCCGGCCTTGATCGTGAAGCCACTCACGCCGCCGGGGAAGAACGGATTGCCGGTGAACCCGGCAAGCACTTCGGCCGCGGCGCGACTGAACGTGCTGTGTCCGGACACGTACCCCGGGAACGAAGGCGTGACGAACGTCGGTTGCTGGTAGGGCACCCATTCGGTGGCGAGGATCCAGCCGACGCCCGAGACGTCAGCTTTCGGGTCCGGGGGGTTCCCGCGCCAGGCTCGAACAGCGATCTCGCCTTCGTGGCCCTTGAGTTGGGCGTGACGCTGACCAGGAGCCGTGCTCTCGGCCGTGATCACCTCGATCAGGTCCGGCACCAGCGGCAGGCCCTCCGGGTTGTACGACTGGCCGGCGGGGTCGCTGCTCTGCCCGAGGCTGCCCATGTACCGGATCAGGGAGATCGGCCGGCTCGAGTCGTAGTATCCCTTGAGGCCCCAGGAGGCGATCGCCGCGTCGTGGACCGCGCCGTTGAGCGCAAGGTAGAGCTTGACGTCCCACTCGAGGCGGTTGACCTGGGGACCGGTGCCGCCGATGCGGAGGTTCGGGTCGAGTTCGTCGGAGACGAGGTTCGCCAGGACGTTCCAGTGCCCCGGCGGCGTCTCCGAGTTCGGGCCGTCCGCCCAGAACTCGGCCATGATGCGGCCGAAGTCGGCCCGCAGGACGACATCGGGTGGGTAGGGTGCGCCCGTCGCCGGGTTGATCGGCCGGCCCGTCCCGTCATTGGTGCCGAGGCTGTTGTTGCCGCGCGCCCCGGGCGAAATGTCGATCCTCGTGGGATCCGCAGGGTCGAGGAAGCTGCTGTCCCGGATGACTTCCACGACCTGATCCTTGATCTCCCGGTCGGTGGCCGGGTCGCCGACACGAGGCGGCGGGCCGGGATCGATGGGTGTGCCGTTCGTGCCGGCTTCCCCGAGGGCGAACCCCGTCACGTATCCCCATTGGGTGCCGACTGCCTGCTGAACGCCGTTCGTCACCGGGATCCCATTCTGCGAGATCATGCGTGCGATCTGGAGCGGCTGCCATCGGTTCGGGTCCGCCATGCTGATTGCGGATCCATCCACGACCAGCGGCTCATTCACCGGCTGATAGTCGGGCGGGACGTAGTTGCCGGCCTCATTGGAGCCGTCCTCGCGCCCTGCCGCGAGGATCGTCCGGGCGATCCGGTTCCCAAGCGCAGCCGGCGTATCACCCTCGGCGATCGTGGCGTTGAGCGGATAGCACAGGCTGTCCATCACGTCGGCGAACTCGGACAGGGATGCCTCGCCGCCGGTCGCCTTGATGAACCGGGACGTCAGGATCCCGTAGGCGGCATAGCTCATCGCCTCGCGACGAGCAGCCTCGACGTCCGGGGCGGTGCGCTTCTCGGTGACGAAGACGCCGTCGGCCGTCGGGTCGTAGGCAGCCCACGCATCCCACATGGCCGCCGAGAGGTGGTAGAGGTTCCGGGCGTGGACCGGAGGATTCGGGAGCGCGCGTCTGATCGCGTCGAGGAGGGCCTCGTCCCAGCGGCGGGCGACCGACCACTCCGGATGGTCCACCGTTGCCGTACAGGCCTGCGGGGACTCCCACGGACGGACCGCGGCCGCGAAGGCCGCGACGCCCAGCAGGACAGCCACGAGCGCAATGGCGATGGCCGCCCGAGGTCGTTGAACCGACATGGTCCGCACGTCCTCAGTTGTGTGCGCCGGTTGGCTCGGCGGCGGCGAAGACGCGCTCGATCACCCGGAGATTCGCGACGGCATCGTAAGGGGCGATCGGAGTCGGCAGGTCATCGAGGATGGCCGCGGCGAATCGGCCCGCCTGGATGGCATAGGGATCGGCGGCTGCGAAGGTGATCGTCTCCGTGGCCGGCGCGACCGGGGGCTCGCCCCCGTGGCTGATCCGGATCGACGTCGGGAGCACGGGCGGGATGTTGAAGGGGATGTCGATCGAGATGCGTCCGCCCGTCCCGTAGATGTGCACGCGCTGGTCGTCCTCGGCCCTGGTCGAGCAGGTGAACGTGGCCACGCCTTCCTCGAATTCAAGGAGCGCACTCGTCACGGTGTCGACGCCCGAGACGGGATCCCGAACCAGCGACCCCTCCACGCGTCTCGGCTCGGCGCCGAACAGCATGCGCGACAGGTTGACGTTGTAACAGCCAACGTCGAACAGGGCCCCGCCGCCATAGGCCCGGATGTTGCGGATATTCGCGGCGTCGTCGTTGAAGTAGGAGAACCAGCTCTGGACAGCCACGAGGCGTCCGATTCGTCCCGACGAAACCAGATGCCTGACGGCAACCCAGGACGGGTGGAGCCGATACATGAACGCCTCCATCAGGCGGACCCCCCCGTCCTCGCAGGCCTCGATCATGTGCTCCGCGTCCGCGGCGGTCGTGGCCAGGGGCTTCTCGCACAGCACGTGCTTCCCGGCGCGGGCCGCCGCGATCGTCCAGGAGGCGTGGAGGTGGTTCGGAAGCGGAATGTAGACGGCATCGACGTCCGGATCCGCGAGCAGGGCCTCGTAGGACCCATGGACCCGCGGGATGTTCAACGCTGTCGCCACGGCACGGGCGCGGGCCGCGTCTCGCGACGCGACCGCGACAACCGTCGAACGATCGGCGGCCTGGATCCCGGGAATCACCTTCTTCCGCCCGATGTCGGCCGTCGACAGGATTCCCCAGCGCAGGTTCGTCACGCGCCTAGCCCCACGAGGATTCGCTGACCGGCCGCAGGGCGACCTCGAGGAGGCGATGGTTGCGAGGTCTCGTCACCACGAAACGCACGACCTCGGCGACATCGTCCGCGGACATCATGCCCGCCAGCTGGGGCATATCCGGAGTTCGCCCGTGGCCCATCGCGAAGTCCGTGGCAACGCCGCCGGGGCAGACGTTGGTGCACCGAACGCCCTGCTCCCGAAGCTCGTGGTCAAGGGCCCGGGTCATGCCCACCTGGGCGAACTTCGAGGCACAGTAGGCCACTTCGTACGGTAGGCCGCGACGGCCGGCCTCGCTCGCAATCGTGACGATGTCGGCGGCCTCGCTCCTGAGCAGGTGGGGGAGGGCCGCTCGGACAGCGAAGAGCGCACCCTTCACGTTCACCTCGATCATCTCCTCGAGATCCGCCATCGGAAGGTCCAGGAACGGGCCATAGGCGCCGACGCCGGCATTCACGACCAGGATGTCCAGCTGTCCGAAACGGGCGACCGTGGCGTCCACCATCGCGGTCATGGAATCCGCGCTTCGCACGTCGCAGGCCTGCGCGAACGCCCCGGGAATTCCCGGGTTGTCGCCGCTCCGCGACGCGATGGCGACCTTGACGCCGGCTGCCTCGAGGTTCCGGGCGATGGCCGCTCCGATGCCCCGACTGGCCCCGGTGACGAGGGCAACTCGACCGTGAAGGGAATGCATGAGATCGTCCTCTTGTGAGTGGCCGTCGGCCGGCGTTCTCCGGCAGCCACGATGTGACCGGCCGCGCTCGCCCGGCTGGTGCGTCCGACCGGAGTGCGGGTGGAAGAGTTGGTGACAGAACCTGCTTGACAGCGCCCGCCCGTATCGGCGAGCCTAGCACAGACATTTGCAAGAGAGGAACACAAACCTGTTGTTCACCCCTCGCGAAGAGGTCGGTCAGCGCAGCGAGACGGTTCGTCGGGCGAACCTGAGCGCGATCGTCCGCGAGTTGCATCTGCGCGGGCCGTTGTCACGATCCGAGCTTGTGGCGTGGACGGGGCTCACCCGGAGCGCCATTCGCTCCTTGGTCGGTGACCTCGTCGCCGGAGACTTCGTCGTCGAGGAGGCCGCACTCCGCCTCGGGACGCCTGGCCGGCCATCACCCCAGGTCCGCCTCGTTGCCGACAGCGTCGTGGTCCTGGCGCTCGAGATTGCCGTTGACTCCCTGGCCGTGGCCATCGTCGGACTCGGCGGCGAGGTCCACTGGAAGGAGCGCGTCGACCGACCCCGAGCGCACTCCAGCCTCGGGGACATCGTGGACGATCTTTGTCACCTCGCGAAACGGGCGCGCGACCAGCGACCCTCGTACCAGACGCCGATCGGCGTGGGCGTCGCGGTGGCCGGCCTAGTCCGGCCCATCGATGGTGTCGTCGCCGCCGGACCGAACCTCGGCTGGATCGACGTCCCTCTTGGTGCGCACCTGGCCGCAGCCCTTGACCTCGGGGCGCCCGTCGAGGTGGCCAATGAAGCCGATCTCGGCGCCCTCGCCGAGTTCCGGCGCGGGGCGGCGCGCGGCGCGGAGGACGTCGTGTACGTGCACGGCGAAGTCGGTGTCGGCGGTGGGATCATCGTCGGCGGTCGGCCCCTGTCGGGGACAAACGGGTTCGGCGGCGAGATCGGCCACATGCCCATCAATCCGGCTGGCCGGCCCTGCCGCTGTGGCTCGACGGGTTGCTGGGAGACCGAGATCGGCGAGGTGGCTCTGCTCGCGAGGGCCGGCTACCCGCTCGACGGTGGCCGGATGGCCGTCGCCGCGCTCATCGCCGACGCGGCGGAGGGTCGACCCGAGGCCGTCGAGGCGCTACGGGTCACCGGGCGTTGGCTGGGAGTCGGCCTGGCCGGGCTCGTCAATGTCCTCAACCCTCGCGTCATCGTGCTGGGAGGCCTGTTCTCGCGTGCCTTCCCATACCTCATCGATGACGTGAATGCCGAGATCAGCGCTCTTGCGCTGGTGGCCTCGCGCCGGGTCGTGAGCGTCGCCCCGGCCAGTCTCGGCATCGACGCACCGCTGCTCGGTGCCGCCGAACTCGCCTTCGAGCCGCTCCTCGCCGACCCGGTCGCGTGGCTCGGGCCGCGCACGGGCGCGGTTCCTCAGCTGGTCGTCGCGTGATGAGTACAATCCGGACCCGACTTTCCCGCCGCCTCACCCCACCGGGCGCCGTTGGCCGCCCGTGTCCTGGAACCTTTGGAAGTCGTCGAGGAGGGTACTAGCCTACGAACGGTTGCCATTCGTGTTGTCGTCATTTCCGGAGGAGGAGAACCAGCCAATGTTCGTTCGCAAAATAGCGGTCTTCACGGCCGTAGCCGCGATGCTGTTCGCGGCCTGTTCGACGTCGACAGGTGGGAGTTCCGCGCCGAGCAAGGCCGCGACCGCGTGCAAGGTCGGCGTCTCCTGGAACAACTACCAGGAAGAGCGTTGGGCCAAGTGGGATGAGCCGGCCATCAAGGCCGCACTCGAAGCCGCCGGCGCGACCTACGACTCGAACGACGCGAAGTCGTCAGCCGAGACGCAGGCCACGAACGTCGAGACGCTGATCTCGAACGGCGCGAACGTCGTGATCATCCTGGCGCAGGACGGCACTGCCGCCAAGTCGTCTGTCGATGCAGCGGCAAATGCCGGCGTCGGCGTCATCGCCTACGACCGCCTCATCGAGGACCCACGGGCGCTCTACATCACGTTCGACAACCAGCTTGTCGGCAAGCTCCAGGCTGAGGCCATCTTCAAGGCCGTGCCGAAGGGCAACTACGTGATCATCAAGGGCAACAAGGCCGACGCGAACGCAGACTTCCTGCGCGGCGGCATGGATCTCGTGATCAAGGACGCGGTCACCTCCGGCGACATCAAGATCGTCGGCGAGACCTACACCGACAACTGGGATCCCAAGAACGCCCAGACCGAGATGGAACAGTTCCTGACGGCCAACAACAACAAGGTCGACGCCGTTCTCTCCGAGAACGACGGCATGGCCGGTGGCGTCATCGCCGCGCTGGCGGCCCAGGGTCTCGCCGGCCAGGTGCCGGTCTCCGGCCAGGACGGCGACCTCGCTGCCCTGAACCGGGTCGCCCTCGGCACCCAGACCGTGGACGTCTGGAAGGACGCCCGCCTTCTCGGCAAGGCTGCCGGCGAGGCCGCGGTGGCCCTCTGCGCGGACAAGGACGTCTCGAAGGTTTCCGGCACGGTGCAGTTCACCACGCCGGAGAACAACGTGATGAACTCGATCTTCATCCAGCCGAACCCGATCACCAAGGACAACCTCAGCGTCGTCCTCGATGCCGGTTGGATCACCAAGGACGTCCTCTGCAAGGACGTCACCCCCGGCTCGGTCGCCGGCTGCTAGCGGCCGGGTCTTCGACCCACCAGCCGTAGACCGCGCCCTGCGCCGGCGGTTTCCGCCGACGCAGGGCGCGTCGCATAATCAGGGAGATCAGGCGTCAGACGCCCCCACATGCTGGTCCTGGGTAACGTCAGGAGCACTACATGACGCGCGCGATACGCTCGTTCCTTGCCGCCACCGAGATCGACACCCGACTCGCCGGGATGATCGGAGCGTTGGCCGTCATCTGGATTGGATTCAACTTCCTGTCCGGTGGGTTGTTCCTGTCATCGCGCAACCTGTGGAACCTGTCCGTTCAGAGTTCGTCGATCGCGATCATGGCGACGGGCATGGTCCTGATCATCGTTTCGCGCAACATCGACCTTTCCGTCGGTTCGCTGCTGGGCTTCCTCGGTTACACCATGGCGATGGTCCAGGCGATGTGGATCCCCACCGCCCTCGGCCTGGGCTTCAACCAGCCTTATACCTGGATCGTCGCGCTGGCTGTCGGGATCGTCCTGGGCGCGCTGATCGGTGCGTTCCAGGGTTTCGTCATCTCCTACGGCGGCGTCCCGGCGTTCATCGTCACCCTCGGCGGCTTCCTTGTCTGGCGTGGCCTCATCTTCTGGTACGCCCAGGGTCAGACCATCGCCCCGATGGACGCCACGTACCAGCTGATCGGCGGTGGTCCCGCCGGGTCGCTCGGCTTCACGGCGAGCTGGATCGTCGCCATCCTCGCCAGTCTCGCCATCGGTTACTCCGTGATCATGAGCGGACGGCGCCGGCGCGCCTATGGGTTCCCGGTACGACCAACCTGGGCCGTTGTCACGGTCATTGCGGCCGGCTGCGTCGCGGTGCTCGGTGCCGTGTGGGTCGCGAACAACTACTTCTGGCCACCCGCCCTGGCCACGCAGTTCGCCCGGGCGAACGGCATCACCGAGCCGCCAGGCGGCCTCCAGATCCCGACCGGGATCGCCTATCCGGTCCTCCTTCTGATCGGCGTCACGCTGGCGATGAACTACCTGGCCACGCGGCGCAAGTTCGGCCGCTACGTCTACTCGATCGGCGGCAATCCCGATGCCGCGGAACTTGGCGGCATCAATGTCCGCCGCACCATCGTGGGGACCTACGCGGTCATGGGCATCCTCGTGGCGATCAGCGCCGGCGTCCAGACCGCGCGACTCAACGCGGCCGTCACGAACCTCGGCGTCCAGAACGAACTCGACGTGATCGCGGCGGCCGTCATCGGCGGCACGTCGTTCTCGGGCGGCATCGGGACCATCACCGGGGCGGTCCTCGGCGCCATCGTCATGCAGTCACTGCGATCCGGGATGGTCCTCCTGCGCGTCGACTCGCCGACCCAGGACATCGTGGTCGGTGTCGTCCTGGTAACCGCGGTGGGTCTCGACGCCTTCGCGCGCCGACGTTCTGCCCGCTAGTCGCGAAGGAGCTTGCAGGTGGTCGACGATCGCACAGCCCTCGTGGAGATGCGCAATGTCCGGGTGGCGTTCGGTGGCGTCCACGCGGTCGAGGACGTCTCGATCAATCTCTTCGCCGGTGAAGTGGTGGGCCTGGTCGGTGGCAACGGCGCCGGCAAATCCACGCTCATGCGGGCCCTGTCCGGAGCGCGACCGCCGGATTCCGGTGAGATCTGGATCGAGGGACGCCAAGTCCACATCACCAACCCACGGGTCGCCAAGGCATACGGTATCGAGACGATCTACCAGAACCTGGCCCTGGCCGACAACATCGATGCTGCCGGGAACGTGTTCCTCGGCCGCGAGCTGACCGACCGGACGGGGACGCTCGACGATGACGCGATGGAATCGGCAACGCGCAAGGTCATGCAGCGACTCAACCCGAACTTCAAGAACTTCAAGGTCCCGGTGAAGTCCCTGTCGGGCGGACAGCGTCAGTCTGTCGCGATCGCCCGGCCGGTCCACTTCAACGCCAGGATCCTGATCATGGATGAACCGACGGCCGCGCTCGGGCCGGCCGAGACCGCCCAGGTCCGGGACCTGATCCGCCAGCTCAAGGCGGAGGGGATCGGGATCTTCCTGATCAGCCACGACATCCACGACGTGTTCGACCTGTCGGATCGGATCAGCGTCATGTATCACGGCAAGCGGGTCGGCACGGTGAACCGTGACGAGGTCACCGCAGACGAGATCCTCGGCATGATCATCATGGGCCAGTCCGCCGAGGAGAGCGCCGCCGCCGCGACATCCGGGTAGCTGTGTTCCCGGACACGTTGCTGCCCGAGACCAGGCGGGGTTGATCGATCCGGCCGGCAAGGTGCCGCCTGACCCGGCAAGCCGCCGCGTGACCCGGCAAGCCGCCGCCTCACCCGGCAAGCCGCCACGTGACCCGGCGAAACCGCCGGGGTCAGGCTCGGTGAAAGATCGGTGCCAGGGCCGGGTAGAGTGCCCGGTACGCGGCATGCGCCTCCGCCATCCTCGATCGGTTCGGTCCGGGTGACGCCACCGACTGACGATGGACCAGCGCGGACGTGGCAGACGGGACGTCCGTGAACCATCCAGCCCCGACGGCCGCGAGGACCGCGGCACCGAACGCCGCACCCTCGGTCGTCGACGGCGCGACGAGCTCGGCGTCGAGGACATCAGCGAGGATCTGGCGCCAGACTCCACTCGCGAGGCCGCCACCCGAAGCGCGGATCTCGACCGGGGCGGGCATCCCTGCCGCGAGCATGAGGTCGAGGCCATCCCGCAGGCCGAAGGCGACGCCCTCGAGCACGGCTCGCGTCATGTGGCGTCGGTCGTGTTGCAGGGTGAGCCCGACGAACGCACCCCGGGCCAACGGATCCGGATGGGGGCTTCGCTCGCCCGAAAGGTAGGGAAGGAAGAACAGGCCATCCTCGGCCGCCCGGACGCCGCTGGCCGACGCCGCGAGGTCGCCGAATTCGGCATCGGGGGCGATCGTGTCCCGGAGCCAGCGCAGGCTGCCGGCGGCCGACAACATGACCGACATGAGGTGCCAGCGACCCGGCAGGGCGTGGCAGAACGCGTGGACCCGGCCGGCAGCATCATGGATGGGTCCCTCGGTTGGCGCGAAGATCACCCCGGATGTGCCCAGGGACAGGGCCACCGTGCCGACATCCACGACACCGACGCCGACCGCATTGGCCGCCTGGTCGCCGCCGCCGGCGATGACCGGCGTGCCGGCCCGGAGCCCGGTGGCATCGGCCGCCGGGGCCGTGATCGTTCCGGTGACCTCGGGACCCTCGAACGTCGGCGGGAAGAGCGACGGGTCCAGATCCAGCGCCGCGAGGACCTCGTCCGACCACGTTCGCGAGGCGAGGTCGAACAGCAGCGTCCCCGCACCATCGGCCTTGTCGATCGCGTGATCGCCGGTGAGGCGGAGCCGCAGGTAATCCTTGGGCAGCAGGACGTGCCGGACCGTCGCCCAGGTCGCCGCCTCGTGACCCCGGACCCAGAGCAGCTTCGGGGCCGTCAGGCCCGCGATCGCGTCATTGCCGGTGATCGCGATGAGGCGCTCCGGGCCAACGGCCCGGCGGATCTCGTCGCACTCGGCCGCGGTCCGCTGGTCATTCCACAGGATCGCAGGGCGAACCACCCTGTCGGCGCCATCGAGGAGGACGGCCCCGTGCATCTGGCCGGTCAGGCCCACCGCCTCGATCTGGTCGCCGCCCGTCCCGGTAGACGCGAGCAGGGACCGGATGGCCGCCTGGGCGGCACTCCACCACGATTCGGGATCCTGTTCGCTCCAGAGCGGCCGGGGCATGTCGACTCCGTACTCGGCCGTACCGCTGCCGACGACGGCCCCGGAACCGTCGACGAGCACGGCCTTCGTCGCCGTCGTCGAAACGTCGATCCCGACGACGAACCCCATCTGGTCAGGTCTTCGACGGTGGATTCGGCGCCGCGTCGACACTCCAGATCGCGCGGTTGACGGCGTTTTCGAGGTATTCCTGGCGGCCCGACACGGGAGATGGATCGACGCTCCCGTCGAGGACCAATGCCGCGAGGGATTCGAGTGTCGCGGAACCGTCCGTCACCGAGCTACCGAGGTCGCCGGCCCATCCCTCGTATCGCGCCGCGCGGTTCGCCTCCAGCGTCCCCTGCTCGACCATGGACGCAGCCACGAGGAGCGACCGGGCGAGCGTATCGATGCCACCGATGTGGGCATGAAACAGGTCCAGGCGGTCCATGCTCTGGCGGCGAAGCTTGGTGTCGAAGTTGAACCCGCCCGTCCGGAACCCACCGGCGCGCAGGATCTCGTACAGGGCGAGCGACAGCTCGTCAACGGAATTCGGGAACTGGTCCGTGTCCCAGCCGTTCTGATAGTCGCCCCGATTGGCATCGATGCTGCCGAAGAGCCCGAGCGCGATCGCGGTGGCGATCTCGTGCTGGAAGCTATGGCCGGCAAGCGTCGCGTGGTTTGCCTCGAGGTTGACCCCGTACTCGGTTTCGAGCCCGTGGCGGGCCAGGAAGCCATGGACCGTGGCGGAGTCGTAGTCGTATTGGTGCTTGGTGGGTTCCTGCGGCTTCGGTTCCAGGAGGAGCGTGCCCGTGAAGCCGATCTTGTGCTTGTGCTCCGCGACGAGGCCGAGGAAGCGTCCCAGTTGCTGCGATTCCCGCCCGAGATCGGTGTTGAGCAGGGTCTCGTACCCTTCTCGACCGCCCCACAGGACATAGTTGGCGCCATCGAGGCGCCTCGTCACCTCGAGCATCACCTTCACTTGGGCGGCAGCGTAGGCAAAGACCTCGGGATCGGGGTTGGTGGCCGCCCCGGCGGCATAGCGTGGGTGGCTGAAGAGGTTGGCAGTGCCCCAGAGGAGTCGCACGCCCGTCCGGGCCATGTGCTCCTCGGCCTCGCCGACGATGGTCTGCAGGTTGGCCGTCGATGCGCTTGCCGAGGACGACTCGATCTGGCTGATACACCTTGAACGAGAGTGGATCGTCCGAGCCGATTCCCCCGAACGGGATCCGGCCCCGCACCTGGGGGAAGAACTCCTCGGCCATGCGTCAGCCCTCCACGCCGGTGCGTCGTGCCGGCCTGTATGCGTTGGGATCGCGCCCGTGGGCGCGAGACCGCGAATGTATCACACGTTTGTGTAACACAAACACAAATAGGGGTATTCCCAGGTCGATTACGCGGTGCCCTCAGCCCGCGAGCTCGGCTGCTGTCCGGTAGCGCGGATCGTCTCGGCGGATCGGATCCGGATTCGCACCTCGTTGGACGGCGAGTTGCTCTGTAAGGCCCTGGAGCGGAACCGTCGTCCCGACGAGCGCGCTCACGGATGGTGGCAGGGCCGCCCCGTCGGGAACCAGGAGCCGGCCCGCCTGAGTCAGGTCGACGTCGACCTCCCCGGCCACGACCGTCGAGGCGATCAGGCCAACCTGGATCCCGAGTTCGCGGCAGGCTCGCAGAAGTCCGAGGGCCCGAGCCGTCCGCGCCCCCCGACCCGAGGGATCGGCGAGGATCAGCACCAGGCCCGTCTCGCCGTCCGTTCCGGCGAGATGGCCATGAAGCATCGTCTCGAGGTCCCGCATGGCCGCAGGGAAGTGGGCGCCCTCCTCGACCTTGAGCGTGAGCTCCCGAGCGGCGATCCGATCCACACCGCTTCCGACGACCAGCAATCGTCCGACCTGGGCCAGCCGCCGGGCGACGTTCGACTGCGCAGATCTGGCGGGAGCAGACAACCCTGCCTCGAGCAGGAGGCGGATCTCCGCGGGCGCGACCAGCCAGCCGGCGACGTGCGAGCCGACGGCGATCCCGGCCAGGATGGGGGAGAGATAGCCGACCGTATGGCACCACGACTGGTCCATCTCCTCGGTCGAGATCACGATGTCGGCGAGGGCGCTCGCCGGGGAGCCCGATGCCGCCGTGATGAGGGCGACCGTCGAACTGGAATCGCGGGCCGCGCTCATCGCCCGACCGGTCGCGGCGGTGCCGCCTTCGTGGCTCACCGCGACGACCACCGCATGGGGGCCGCCGAGTTCCGGTTCGAGGGCGCCCTCGAACGCCTGGACCGCGATGGGTGCGCCGCCCTGGCCGATGGCCCACGGCAGGCCTGCATGCCGGTTCGCGTCCCGCAGGATCTCGGCGACGGCCGCGGCACCATGCTCGCTCGTCCCGCAGCCGACGACGATGACCGGGCGCCCTGCCGTCGAGGCGGCGCGGATCGCGGCGGCAAGGCGCGCCGCCGGGCCGTCCGGGGTCGAGAGGCGATCGAGGACGCGTTCAGCCAGGGCCGGCTCGGCTTCGATCATCTCCGTCATGTGGTATGGGGCGCCGGGCCGGATGCTCGGCATCCCTGAACCCGCCCAGGGTTCCGGGGCTCGCGGCAGCGGCGTCGATGGGTCGATTCGTCGATCGTTCATGCCGCGAGGATACGGGGAGGCAAGGTGCCGCGCCACGCCGGCCGCGCCGGCAGGGCGCCGCGCCGGCAGGGTGCCGCGCCGCTCCGGCAGGGCGCCGCTCCGGCAGGGCGCCGCCTCGGCAGGGCGCCGCGTGGCCGCCCTCAACCTGGTGCGCGCCGGATCCTCCCAATTCGATGCAGGGGCCCGTAGCGGAACCAGACGCGCCCGATCAGGAGTTCGACGGGCACCGGGCCGAAGCGATCCGAATCGATGGGTGGGCCAAACCCGGCTCCTTGAGCCATCGCGACGCTCGCGTCCGCCTGGAGCCACGCCTCGTCGGGCCGGAGGGCGATGTAACCCCCGTTGAACGGCACTCGCTCGCCCGATCGTGCCCGGACTCGCTTGATCGCGAGCATCCCGGAATCCGGCTCCCGGAAGACGACGACGCTGCCCGGGCGAGGCCAGCTCCGTGTCGTCGGGTCGACGAGAAGCCAGTCACCGGGCTCGATGTCCGGAAGCATCGAGCCCTCGGCCACCACGACCCGCCATGGGCCGCGGAGCCGAGCCCACTGGGAGCGGTGTGGTGGCGGCTCCGTTTGCGGCACCGGTCCGGGGGATACCGAGACGGATGAGTCGCGGCCCGGCACGGATGAATCGGCGCCCGATATGGACGCGTCCGATCCCGGCGTCACGCCGATTGCCCCCGCCGGGTCGCGCAACGGATTGGGATCAGCCGGGCCGACCCGCGACGCGTGTCTTCGCCGGTCCGCCCGTCGCCTTCCACGCGGCGTCGACCTCATCGATGAGCTCGAGGAGTCGCTTGGCGTCGGCCAGGTCGTTCGAGGCCTTGACCTTCGAAGCCTGCTTGGTGGCCTGCCAGAAGAGGTCATGGAGGTTCGGGACGGTCTCGAGGTGCTCGGGCTTGAAGTAGTCGTGCCAGAGAACGTCGATGTGATGCTTGACGAGGTCCGCGCGATGCTCCTTGATGCCGATCGCGCGGGTCCGGTAGGCCGGGTCCTCGTTGGCCGCGTACTTCTCGACGATGCGGTAGCAGGACTCGGCCTCGATCCGGGCCTGCTCGGGGTCGTAGACGCCGCAGGGAAGGTCGCAGTGGGCGTGAACGGTGGTCTTCGGGGCGAAGGCTGAGGCGATGCGACGGAACGTCACGATGGGACTCCCTTCCAGGACTGGCCTGAGCGCTGACGGAATGAGTGTCAGGAGGGCGCCCGGGACTGTCAAACGCCCTGGGGTCCGGGCCCCAGGCGGTCCGGATCGCGCGACGGCCGCGGCCGTGGTGCTGGCGGCTGACGGTCGCTCGGAGTCCTCCCGCCGGCCGGTATGATGACCGCAATGACGGAACGCGAACTCCCCACGGTCAACGGCGCAGTTGCGTGCCCGTTCGTGGCCTTCGATGACGATCGCGACTCGCGGGCAACCAGCCCGGACCACCGCCATCGTTGCTACGCCGAGGTCCGCCCAGCTCCCCGAGCGCTCGCCCACCAGCAGGCGTACTGCCTGTCCTCGGCATTCGCCGTCTGTCCGACATTCCAGGACTGGGCTCGACGGGAGGCCGCACAGGCACGCTCATCGACCACGGCGAACGCGGCAACCGCGGAGTCCGCGGGCGCCTCGGTGGACACGGACGAATCGGATGTTTTCCGGGGCGATCCCGGACCGCAGCGAAACCCGCCCCGGGACTGGGCGTCGCCACCACCCTGGACCGGCGGATCCGTGGTGTCGCAGAGTGGCCCGGCCAATGACGCCGATGACCTCGACGATGACCCGGACGTCCAGGTCGTTCCAGCTCGCGGCGGCGGCCTGTCCGGCTCGTTCGCCGATCGGGTTGCCGCAAACCCGTCATCACTGCCTCCCTCCGACGCCAGCCCACCCGCGTGGTCGGCCCCCGCCCAGAGGGAATCGGAAGCCGGGCCCCCACCCCGGCGGGTCACGCCACCGGTCGACGCCGATGTCGAGGACGAAGACGAAGATGCGGATCAGCGCGCGACCTCGAGGCGTACTCGTCCAGTCGAGCGACGGCCGGCACAGCGGATCGCGCCGTCGTGGGAGCGACCGCCGCGGCGCGAGGCGTACCCGACGCTCAAGACGAGGATGGGTCTGTCCGGCGTCACCCTCCCCCCGATCTTCCTCGGGATCGCCGCCGTGGTCATCGCGGCCCTCGCCCTGTTCTTCCTGCCGGCGCTTCTCGGGGTCGGCAATCCCCAACCGACGCCCGGCGCCAGCCCGACGGCCGGTTCCTCGGCTGGCGTAGCGAGCGCCAGCCCGGCCGAGCCAACTGCGCTGCCGGAACCCACCGCACAGGTCTACCTCGTCGAGGCCGGCGACACGATGTCGCGGATCGCGAATCGCTTTGGGGTGCCGCTCCAGGTGCTGATCGACGCGAACAAGGTGACCATCCCGAACCCGGACAAGCTCACGATCGGCCAGGAGGTGATCATCCCGTCGACCGCGCCGACCCTGGTCCCCGATGCGGGAGGCACGCCGATGCCGGATGCCTCGACGAGTCCCTAGGAGCACGCTCGCGACTTGATGCCCGATGCGGCGCGCACGGCCCGACGCGGCGCGCACGGCCCGACGCGGCGCGCACGGCCCGACGCGGCGGGCCTGGACGTTGCCGGACGCGTCCCGCGGCGTCGCATGCCAACCGTGCGGAGCCCTACCTCGGCGTGAGGTTGATGGACGTGATCTTCCCGGCCTCGACGCGGAATGAGGCGTCGAGGTGCTGGGACAACGCCCCCGGGCGGACCGTCAGCACGTCGGCCTGGTAGGTGATCCCGAGATCGCGCACCTCGCCGGGGATCATTCTGAGCCCCGGCTCGGCGCGAAGGAACCAGCCTCCGACCTGTTCGACGCCCCGCAGCGTTCGCGCGTTGTCACCGACATGGATCCGCATCTCGACGCGCTCATCCATGAGCGCGACAGCGCCTGGACGATCCCCATCGTTGAGCTTCTCGAAGAAGACTTCCATCGTCTCGACTGCACCCATGGCTCGCAGTGTAGGGGCGACGACGAACCGTCGCCCGTGTCGGTCCAACGTGCCGCTTCAGGTGCTGCCCAGCCTGACACTCAACCGAGCCTGTTGACCGAGCCTCGGCGTCGTGCCAACACCAGCCGCCCGTTGTCCTCCAGGAGCACCTGCGGGACACGGGGCCGACCGTTGTACGTGGACGAGAGCGATGCGGCGTATGCCCCGGTATCCCGGATTGCCACCAGGTCGCCACGGTGGAGGTCCGGCAGGCGATGTTCTCCGAGATGATCGGTCGACTCGCAGATCGGGCCCTCCACTCGGGCCGGAGCCACGGGTCCCTGCGACGCCGCTGACCTGTCCCAGGGCCGCCCAAGGGACGTCAGCCCGATGATCTCGTGCCTGGCCCCATACAGAGCTGGTCGGATGAGATCGCTCATGCCCACGTCCAGGATGACCTGGCGGCCCTGGCGCTCGCGGACGTGCAGGACCCGTCCGACGAGGTAGCCGGCGCGGGCGACGAGCACACGGCCGGGCTCGATGGCGAGGCGCGTCGGGCGACGATCGTCCGGCACCTGGGCCAGCAGGTCGGGAACCTCGCGCGCGAACCGTGCCGGGTCGGGGGCCGGCTCATCTTCTGGCAGGACCGGGAAGCCGCCGCCGACATCGAGCGTGTCGAAGTCCGGCCACGTGCCGCGCATGAGGGCCCCCAGCGCGAGGCTCCGCCGAATGCCGTCTCGCCAGGCGTCGATGGATCGAAGCTGCGATCCGACATGGAGGTGGATTCCCCGGGGCCGCAGGCCGGGCGCGTCGACGACGAGGGCGATGGCAGCAGTGACCTCGTCGGCGGTCATCCCGAACTTCGATGTCGCCGTGCCCACCGCGAGTCCCGCGTGGGTGTCCGGGAGGACCCCTGGATTGTGTCGGAACAGGAGGTCCAGCGTCCCGTGGGCCGGGCCTCGAGTCGCCAACCGAACGAGCGACCGGGCCTCGTCCAGGGACTCGATCGCCAGCCAGCGAAGCGGGGCGCCGTCGCGGGAGGCCCGCAGGGCGGCACGAAGATCTTCGTCGGTCTTCCCGATGCCCTCAAACGTGATGAACTTGTTCGGGAACCCCGCCCGTCGCGCGACCGTCCACTCGCCGCGGGACACCACGTTCGCGCCGAAACCGAGTCCGGTGACGCGCCCGACGATCGCGCTGACATCGTTCGCCTTGACGGAGAAGCTCCGGATCCAGGGATCCGGAAAGGCCGCCCGGACCGCCTCCGCTGAACGGACCAGCTCGTCGACGTCCGTCACTCCGACCGGGGTCCCGTAGCGGCGCGCTGCGAGACGCAGCGAGGCCGCGACGTCCGGCCACGGACGCAGCGCCGATGTGCTCAGGGTGTTCAGTCTCCCGAGCGCCTTGGGCGTGACCGTAGCGCGATCCTGAACGGTGGCTGGGGGTCGGTCAGAACGCGACCTTCCGACCGGAGTTGACCAGGCCGAGCAGCGTGGCCACGACACTGATGACGATTGACCCGAGCAGCGCGCCGACGAACGAGTCGGACGTGAAGTTCGGGGGGAACCCGCCGATCGTGAAGCCCAGGCCGAGTTGCGATGAGACGAAGGTGACCAGCAGGAGCAGGATCGCATTCAGGACGAAGGCGAAAAGGCCCACCGTCATCAGCGTTATCGGGAACGACAGGATCCTGAGGATCGGCTTCAGGTAGCTGTTGACGATCGCCAGGATCACGGCGACGGCAATCAGCTTCCACCAGGCTTCGCCGAACTCGAACTGGATCTGGGGCACGATTTTGATCGCGGCAAACACGCCGACCGCGTTGACGAGAACCTTGACGATCAGATCGCTCACCGGACGCCTCCCGAGCGTTGCGCCAGACCGACGACGGCCCGTTGGGCCCGATCATCGCAGATGCGCCGAAATGCGTGGGGCCCTTGTCAGTGCGACCCTGGCGGTCGGGCCCGTCACGTCGTCCGACGCGACCGGCCGTCCGGCCGTCCGGCCGTCCGGCGAGCGCGGACACCGGGTGTGCTTCGACGGCTGCAGGCCCCTGATGCCGGCAGGCCCCTGATGCCGGCAGGTCCTGAGGCCGGACCGGCCGCCCATCCGTCACCCTCGACCCAACGCCGACGCAAGGTGCGCCTTGACGGCCGGCCAGTCTTCGGCGATGACGCTGTAGAAGGCGGAGTCACGGAGCGGACCCGTCGGCATGATCATGTGCCGGCGGAAGATCCCCTCGAACGTCGCGCCGATCCCGAGGAGCGCAGCCCTCGACCTGTCGTTCCTGGCGTCGGTCTTGAACTCGACTCGGTTGGCCCCCAGGGACTCGAACGCGTGGGTGAGCTGCAGGTACTTTGCCTCGCGGTTGAGGCCGCTCCGCTGGAACTGTGTGCCCAGCCAGGTCCAGCCGATCTCCAATCGCCGATGATCGGGCACGATCGACATGAAACGGGTGCTCCCGACTGCCCGGCCACTGGCCACGTCGATCGTGGCGAACGGCACGTCGACACCGGCAGCCGCGTTGTCGAGCGATCCCCGAAGCCACGTCTCGATCCCGGCCCTGTCGGTCGGCCGGGCGATGGTCAGCTCCCAGATCGCGAGATCCAGCCCGACCCGTACCAGGTCGTCGAGGTGATCGAGCGACAAGGGCTCGAGGCGAACCCGCTCACCGTTCAGGACGACGGGCATCACCCACGGACGCGGGCCGGCCGCGCCCGTCACGCGGTGGGCCCCGAAATGGCCACGACGCCAAGATGGTCGTCGACGGCCTCGGCGCAGGTCCGGTGGACGCGCTGGAGCATCGCGTTGGATTGTGCGGGCCGGAGGCGCTCGGTGAAGTCGGTCGATCCCCGGATATCTCTGGGCGGGAAGGTCGCGTCGATGTCCACCCCGCGTTCCACGTTCGAGAGCTTCTTGGCCACGAGTTCCTCCAGATGAGCCGGGCGAAGCCTCGCGAGCGTGATGTGCCAGCCGACTCGCGACGCCTCGCGATCGTAGCGTGCCACGCGCCTCGCGACGACACCTGCTGGGGACACGTGGCCACGCCCATGGCGGCGCTCCGTCCCAGGCCGTCCGCGTCAGATCGGCAACGCGGCTCGGGCGGCGATGACGTGTTCGACGGCCCGACGGAGGTGCTCGATCGCCGCTGGATCGAATTCGTAGGTCCAGGGCCGGACCCGATCCGGATGCTTCAGGCCCGCGTCGAGGCCGAGGGCGAGGGCCTCTCGCGACATGAGGATCAGGTCCGCCGTCTCCGAGAGCTCGGCGAGGCCGTCGGGGTCGCCCACGAGGACCGGGACGAGTTCGACACCGGTGGTCCCGGCGATCGAGAGCGTCTCCGCGATGTTCTCGGCTCCACGCTCGGACGCGCACACGACACCCACCCTCGAGCCGGCCGACAGGGCCGCGATCTCGTGAACCATCTCCACGTAGCCGGGACCGATGAGCATCGCCACCACCGGGGCCCGGCCGCCCACGAGAGCCTGTGCCTCGTCCGCGTGGAACGTGGTGGTCGCCACGAGGTCGTAGTGGAACCGCTCCAGGCGATCGGGCAGCTCGTCGAGGAGCGTTCCCTCAGCCTCGATCTGGCCGGGGAACTCGTTGTTGAGGCGCTCGGCGTCATATCCCGCGTCGGCCGTGGTGCATTCCGCGAAGAGCACGCGAACCACGGGGCCGGGTCGCCGTCGCTCGGACGACGCCGCAAAGGTCGCCGATGCCACCTCGTCCGGGGTGAACCCCGCCTGGGTCGCTCGTCGGATCATCTCTGACACGATGCCGGCCAGCGCGTCGGGACGCCGACGCTTGGGCGGTCGATCGGCCACGACCGTGCCGGCTCCGTGCCGGCTGGTGACGTAGCCGCCGTCCGCGAGGCGCCGGTAGACCGCCCGGATGGTGTTCGGGTTGACCCGCAGCGCCGCCCCGAGCTCGCGAACCGGCGAGAGCCGGGCGCCGGGAAGGAGCCGCCCCGAATCGATCTGGTAGACGAGCTGCCAGAAGATCTGGGTCGAGATCGGAACGTCGCTGTCCCGGGTGACATCCAGGTCCTGCCCCGATGCCCCGGCGGACGTGGTTTTCAGGTCGATTTCGGTGGTTGACATAGTCCACTAGTCCAAGTATCGTTCGGCTTGGCCTAGTGCACTGTACCAAATCAGCGAGAACGGCCACACGGAAGAAATGAGGTAATCGATGACCGGCCTCTCAGTCCTGGGGCTCATCATCGTTGCCATCGCGGCCTTCGACATCGCAGCGTTTCGCTGGGGCGTCGACTCACGCATCGGCTTCGACAACGGCAACACCCGGACCAGCCTCGAAGGCTGATCCAGGCGCCGCATCACGCGGCCCCACAACCGAATACTCAATCCGGCGCCACTCGCGCTGGACTTCACGTCAGCCCGTGGCGCGCAGGCCGCGGGCTGACGGCTTCTTGTCACCGAGTTCGCCAGCCACGGCGAGGAGGGTGCTCGCCGTTGGCCAGCGAATCGACTTGCGGTCGTTGCGCCGGGGCGGCTCTGGCGAGGGCTACGCCAATTTGGGCTGCGCCTCCAGATCCCGTGTGACCACGACCCGGTTCGCGACCCCGACGGTCACCTCACCTCCTGCCTCGAGATGGATCAACCAGGACAGCAGCAGCGAGGACCCCTGGTAGACGCGCTCAAAGCCCTCTTCCGAGTTCGAGACGGTCTCGATGGGTGCCCACCACGCGTCGGCGACGGGGGAGGGGAGGGAGTCCACCGACACGCCGATCCAGTCGTTGCCCTGGCGGATCAGGTCAACGTCGCTGACAGCGCCTGAACTGTCGTGGGCCCGACGCTCTCCGCGTGCCTCGTACCAGGCCGACGGATTGCCACCACCACCCAGCATCATGAGCGACCACTCCAGCCCCAGGCGCACGCGGACCGGTTGGTCGCCATCGTTGCGCACCCACACATCCTCCCGCAGGGTCGGCGTGAGCCGATCGCCGCCGAGTTCGAGGACCTTGCGCACGATCATCGGCGCGCTGGCTCGCCCGGTTCGAACGAGCACCGCCGCCTCGGTCACGAGGCGACCGCGTCCGAGGGCAACGACACGGAATGGTGCGTCGACGGCCGTGCCGAGGTCCGGGATCTCGCCGGCCCCATAGTCGGATGGCGTCGAGCCAGCCGGCAGGAACCGAACCAGGCCGGAGCGTCGTTCATGGCCGTCATACACGAGGTGCGCGGCCAGCCCGGGCTCCTTGGCATGGACGATCTCCTGGATGGACACGAGCCCTGCGCCCTGGGTTGCGGTCGAATTTCGATCGTCGTCACCTCGCCGGATGGTGTCGTGGTAGGCCTCGGGTCGACGACGAAGGACCGAGGTGAGAGCGTGCCGCGCCGCACGGATGTCCCAGTCGCCGATGCCGGCGCCCTCATCCAGGTCCACGGTCACGACCTGGCCGGCGTTGGCCAGGAGGACCTCGTCCCGACCATCCAGGTCGAGGTCACGGGTCAGGGTCCGGGTACGTGTTCCCGCTACCGCGTCGGCGACGTCTTCGGCAGCCACGAGGTGGGCGACCGTCGCCAGGCGCAGATCCGGCAGGTAGATGCCGCCGAAGAGGCCGTGCCAGTAGATGTCGTTGGACTGGCCACGAAGCAGGTGGTCGTGGGCCTGATCCCGGGCCGCGCCAGCCGGCAGGGCCGCGACCTGGCTGGAGACGCGCAGCATCCGCTTGTGAATATCGTTCACCTCGCGGTACTTGACCTGGAAGTTTCGCCACGATGCGCCGCGCATCCAGCGGACCTCCGGCCGGTCCTCGGCGCGGTCCCGCTCCAGCGTCTCCATGAACGCCCGGCCCTCGTCCGGGAGGAGTGCCCAGGCACCCATCTCCGCATAGCTGCCGACGGGGACGTAGATCCGCCCCAGGGGGCCGTGGTCCGCGAGCCAATCGGATGGCGTGGTGGTGGTCAGCCACCCGACGTTCGCCTCAAGCGCGTCGAAGAACCGCTCGACCCAGCGCTCCTCGCCCCAGCACAGCTTCCAGGTGCTCGGCCAGGCTCCGAACTTCTCGCCGTCGTCGCCCATGGTCCCGAGGCGTTCGCCTCCTTCGGTGGCGTGGATCCGCAGGTAGTCGATGACGTCCTGGACCGGCCGGAAGGGGATGCGATATCGAAGGCCCTGTTCCGTCCCGAAGACCGCCAGGAGCCGTCCCTGGTCCTCGGTGGTGTATGGCCCCCACATCGCGTCCTCCGGCACGCCGGCCGCGCGGAAATGGGCGTCATCCAGGATCGTGGCCCTGTAACCGGCCGCGACCAGGGACGTTGGCAGGTCCGGCTCCCAGACGCGCTCGGCAAGCCAGGCCGTCCTCGGGCGGCGCCCGAACAGTCGCTCGATCTCGTCGGCCATGCGCACGAGCTGGGCAACCCGATCACGCTCCGGAATCGACGCGAGGACGGGTTCGAAATACCCGCCGCCGAGGAGTTCGACCTGGTCTCGTGCCGCCAATGCCGACACTCGTTCGAGAAACTCGGGATGCTCGGCCGCCAGCCATTCGAGGAGCGGCCCGGTGTAGTGGAGGCCGAGCCGGACCGCCGGATGGCGCTCGAGGGCCTCGAGCATCGGGAGGTAGGCATCGCGGTATACGTTCTCGATGACCCAGCCGAAGTTGCCGACGGGCTGGTGGTTGTGGAGGGTCAGCGCGAGCCCGATCCGTGGCGCCATCGGGGCCTCCATGACAAATGGTCCTTGACACGGCCGGTAGCCGCTGGTACGGTCGGCTAAACCGGTTTGCTAAACCGCTTTTCCGGTTGCCGTCCCGATCATACATGGCGGCCGTGCCGTGTGGCATCGGGGCCCGGCGGGAGGGCTCGTGGAGGCGTTGGTGCAGAAGAAGACCCCACGATCGACGATCGCCGACGTCGCGCGGGAAGCGGGCGTCTCGAAGGCCGCGGTGTCCTTCGCGTTCAACACGCCCGAGCGCCTCAGCACGGACACCGTGACCAGGATCCGTGAGATCGCGACCGGCCTGGATTACCGACCCGACCCCGTTGCCAGGATGCTTGCCCACCGACGGACGTGGACGATCGGCTTGCTGACGCCGCAGGGCCTCGACTTCATCTTCACCAACCCCTACTTCGGGGAATTCAGCGCCGGCGTCGCCACCGCCGCTGAGGCGGCCGGGATGTCCATCCAGTTCATCTCCCCGCTGCACGGGTCGCTGTCGCGGGCCATTGACCGGGCGAGTGTCGACGGGATCATCGCCGTGGGCCTCGGGGTGGACCATCCGGAGATCGATCAGATCCGCAGGTCGCGCCTGCCGTACGTCCTCATCGATTCGACCGCGCTGCCGGACGAACCGGCGATCTACGTCGACGACGAGGGCGGAGCGCGCGCGGCGGCGGCTCACCTCATCGAACTCGGCCATCGGTCCTTCGTGATCCTCGGGATCGAACCGCCCGAGGCCGGCTCCGGAACGGACCCTGCGTGGGTGAGCGCTCGCCGCTTGAGCGGCTATCGATCGGCTGCCGCAGAGGTCGGTCTCGACATCAGTGACGAGTCGGTCGTCACCGGGCCGGCGAGCATGGAGGGTGGCGCGGCGGCGCTCCATCGAGCCTGGGAGCGCGGCCTGCGGCCGACGGCCGTCCTTGCCATGAGCGACGCCATGGCCATCGGCGCGATGCGAGCCGTCCGCGAGATCGGCCTCCGTGTTCCCGAGGACGTGTCGGTCGTCGGTTTCGATGATCTCGACGTGGCGCAGTACACGAACCCACCGCTCACGAGCGTGCATCAGCCGAACCGGGCCAAGGGTGCCGAAGCCGTCCGGATCGTGCTTGACGGCGGTCGCCACGGAGATCCGCTGGCATCGGCCCAGCACCATTTCACCACGCATCTCGTTGTCCGCGGTTCCACCGCATCCGCGCCGCAGCTGCGGCAGGAGGTGGTAGACGACGGGATGTGAGGGACCGGGCGGACCGCCGACGCGGGCCGCTCAACGAGAGGCGTCGGACGGACCGCCGCCCGCTCCTGGAGCCGGACTGACCGGCCCACTTTTCGATCAGTTTCCATACGGAGGAGAGATCCAGACCATGAACTCGACAAAGCGCTTTGCGGCGCTGCTCAGTGTCGTCGCGATCGCCGCGTCGGCCTGTGGCGGAGCCGCATCGCAGGCGCCGGCCTCGGCGCCCGCGACAATCGAGCCCACCGCAGCCCCGACGGAAGTCGCCTTCCCGTCCGGTGACTTCCCACTCACCCTGTGGACCAAGGAGGGTGAGGCCGATGGCAGCCTGCAGTACGTCAAGTCGCTGACGGACGCCTTCACCGCGCTCTACCCGAACGTCACGTTCACCGTCGTGAACAAGGACGTCGAGGCCCTGCGCGAGGACTTCCAGAACACCGGCCTCGGCGGCGACAGCCCCGAGCTCCTCTGGACCGTGGCGGACCACGTCGGTCCCTTCACCGCGGCCGACCTGATCCTGCCGCTCGACGACGTGGTCGACAGGTCGACCTTTGTCCCGGCAGCGGCCGACGCCGTCACCGCGAACGGCACCCTCTGGGGCGCCCCCGTATCCTTCGGTAACCAGCTGATGCTCTACTGGAACAAGTCCCTTGCGGGCGAGACGGCTCCGGCCGACAGCGACGCATGGATTGCCGCAGCCAAGACCCTCACCACCGGTGACCAGTACGGCATCGTATTCAACCAGACCGAGTCGTTCTGGCTCGTGCCGTTCCTCGGCGGTTTCGGCGGCAGGGTGTTCGACGCCGACGGCGTCACGCCGACACTCGACACGGACGCCATGAGGAGCGCCCTGCAGTTCCTCTACGACCTCAAGTACACCGACAAGGTGACCCCGGCCGAGGCCGACTACAACGTCGCCGATGGCCTGTTCAAGGACGGCAAGGCCGCCTACATCATCAACGGCGACTGGACCCTCGGGGCCTACGCGGCCGCCGACGCGCTGGGTGACAAGCTCGGCGTTGGCCCGCTCCCGCTGATCACCGGCGGCGAATCCCCGCATCCCTACATCGCCGGTGCCTTCCTCATGGCCAGCAAGGCCGTGGGTGATAGCCCTGACCTCAAGACCGTGGTCTCGGAGTTCATGAAGTTCGCGACCTCCAAGGACCAGCAGATCAAGATCGTCGAGACGCTCAAGCGACTGCCCGGCAATGCCGAGGCCATCGCCGATCCGATCGTCACGGGCGATCCTCTCCTGAACGGCGCAGCCGAGGCTGCCAAGCTTGGCATTCCCCAGCCGACCAACCTGGAGATGCGCTGCATCTTCGACTCGATGACCGCCGGTGTTCGTGACCTGTTCACGGGCAACAGCGATGTCAAGGGCATCGCCGCGACGATGCAGCAGTCGGCCGTTACCTGCATCTCGCAGCTCTAGCTGTTCGACCCTAGCGTGCGAGCCGGCCTCGGGGCATCATTGCCCCGGGGCCCTGCTCCATCCCGAGACGGCGTTGCGACTGGAGGGTGAGTCGTGAGCATCGAGATCATCACCAACGCGATTCGGCAGGTTGGTCTGACCCTGATCGCGATCGCCTTCATCGTGGCCGTTCTCGAAGGCGCCCTCTACTTCTTCCTCGTCCGGCTCCTCAAGTTCCGCTACGCCATTCCCATCATGCTGGTGGCCCCAGCCGCGGTCGGCCTGAGCATCCTGATCGTCTACCCGCTCCTGTGGGAGCTCAACGTCTCCTTCACCAAGATGAGCCTCCGGAACTTCGGCGATCCGGGCTTCCTGGGGCTCGCGAAGGGCTGGTTCGTTGGTCCCGAGAACTACGCCCAGGTGTTCACCCAGCCGGTCCTCAAACTCACGAGTTTCTGGCAGCTGCTCGGCCAGACGGTGCTCTGGACGGTCAGCAACGTGACGTTCCACGTGCTCGGCGGCATGGGCCTCGCCCTGCTGCTCCATCGAAAGATGCGGGGCAAGGGGATCTACCGCGCCCTGATCGTCCTCCCCTGGGCGATCCCGCAGGTCATTGCCCTCCTCGTCTGGCGGACCGAGTACAACTTTGAATTCGGCGCCGTGAACCAGCTCCTTGCGAAGGTCGGGGTCGCGCCGATCGCCTGGCTGTCCGACCCGTTCTGGAACTTCGTGGCGATGATCATCACGAATGTCTGGCTCGGCATTCCGTTCATGATGGTGATCATCCTCGGCGGCCTCCAGAGCATATCGGCGGACTATTACGAGGCCGCAGAGATGGACGGCGCGAACAGCCGGCAGGCCTTCCGGCACATCACGCTGCCGCTCCTTCGGCCGGTGCTGACCCCGGCGATCATCCTCGGCACGGTCTGGACGTTCAACAACATCAACGTCCCGTACTTCATCAACCAGAACGAGCTCGAGACGAGCGACATCCTCGTGAGCGCCCTGTTCCGGGAGGCGTTCCAGTACAACCGCTACGGTGATGCGGCGGCGTTCGCGTTCGTCGTCTTCCTGCTCCTGCTCGTCTTCACCGTCTTCTACATCCGGATCACCGGCAGCCTGAAGGGAGCCTACGAATGAGCGGCCCTGTCGTTCCGCCCACAACGGGCGTGAAGCCCGCCGCCGAGAGCGGAGGCCGGCATGGGGGCGGTCGGACTGATTCGACGCGCAAGCGCATCGTCATCCACCTGACCCTGATCCTCGCCGCGTTGATCGCGATCTTCCCGGTCCTCCGTGTCATCGGTGTCGCCATGCGGCCGGGCAACCGGCTCCTGGACAGCGAGTTCTCGTTGATCCCACCCGGAGCAACCCTCGAGTCGTTCCGCAACGTGCTGTTCGAAACGGACCTTCCGTTGTGGCTGTTCAACAGCCTCGTCCTGACGACCGGCTCCGCCGTTGTCGGGCTGCTCATCGCCTCGACCTCGGCCTACGCCTTTGCCCGGTACAAGTTCCCTGGCCGGGGCGTCGGTCTGACGGTCCTCCTGGCAACCCAGCTGATCCCGGCCGCCATGCTCCTTGTCCCGCTCTATATCCTTGCCGTCCAGCTCAAGCTCACCAATTCGTTCGTGGGGATGGTCATCGCCCTGTCGGTGACCTCGGTGCCCTTCAGCATCTGGATCCTCCGCGGGTACTACGAGACGGTTCCGGTCGAGCTCGAGGAAGCGGCCCAGATCGACGGTTGCTCGAAGCTGGAAGCCTTCTGGCGTATCCTGCTCCCGCTCTCCACGCCGGCCCTCGCGATCGTCTTCCTGTTCAACTTCCTGGCCGCATGGAACGACTTCTTCCTCGCCAGGATCCTGATCTCCAAGGAGGACCTGCTGACCTGGCCGTTGGGCCTGCAACGGTTCCAGCAGCAGTTCCAGACTCAATGGAACGACCTCGCCGCGGCCTCGGTCCTCATCTCGATCCCCGTGGTCGCGCTCTTCCTGTACTCCTCGAAGTGGCTCGTATCCGGGGTCACCGCGGGCGGCGTGAAGGGCTGAGCGAGGTTGTCGATCGAGACGCCCGATTGGGTCAAGGACGCGGTCTTCTACCAGATCTTTCCCGACCGATTCGCCCAAAGCTCTCGCGTGCCCAAGCCCGGTCGTCTGGAATCGTGGGACAGTCCGCCGACCCGGCACGGGTTCAAGGGCGGTGACCTGCTCGGCGTCGCCGAGCACCTTGACTACCTGCAGGATCTCGGGGTGACGGCCATCTACTTCAACCCGATCTTCCAGTCGGCGTCGAATCATCGCTATCACACGTACGACTACATGGCGGTCGACCCGCTGCTGGGCGGCGATGCCGCACTCCGTGAGCTCATTGACGCCGCCCACGGCCGGGCCATGCGCGTCGTCCTGGACGGCGTGTTCAATCACGCGAGCCGGGGCTTCTGGCCGTTCCATCACGTCATGGAGACCGGGAGCTCGTCTCCTTATCGTCAGTGGTTCCATTTCGACGAGGGTGCGCTGGAGGCTGGTCGCACCATCCGGGCCTATCCCGAGCGGGAGGAGCCGCTCGACACGACCAACGTTCCGGACGCCCAGCGAGCGGGCGAGGGGTCCATGGAGGCGTTCGGCTATCGGGCCTGGTGGAACCTGCCGGCCCTTCCCAAGCTCAACACGGACAACCCCGAGGTCCGTGAGTACCTGTTCAGCGTGGCCGAGCACTGGATCAGGTTCGGCGCCGATGGCTGGCGGCTTGATGTGGCCCTCGAGATCGCCGATGGCAGCTTCTGGCAGGAGTTCAGGCGCCGCGTCAAGGCCGTCCGCCCAGACGCCTACATCGTCGCGGAGGTCTGGCACGAGGAGCCTCGCTACCTGCAGGGTGACCGGTTCGACGCCTACATGAACTACCCATGGGCGGCCGCGGTGACCTCGTTTGTGGGCGGGCCGTACCTGGATCGCCGCGTCCTGCGGCAGCACTTCGGACTCGACGAGACGATCCGCGGAATCGACGCCGAGGAATTCGCCCGGCGCCTGGAGCGCAATTTCAGTGTCTACGACCCGGCGGTCGTCGCCGTCCAGCTGAACCTGCTGGACACGCACGACACGCCGCGGTTCCTGACGATCGCCGGGCACGACTCCGCGTCCCTGCGCCTCGCCACCATCATCCAGATGACGTGCCCAGGGGCGCCCTCGATCTATTACGGCGACGAGATCGGGCTGCGGGGCGAACAGGATCCAGGTTCGCGTGGCGCCTTCCCCTGGGATCGGCCCGAGACCTGGGATCACGACCTGCTCGCCTTCGTCCGCGGTGCCGTCGCGGCTCGCCACGCGAACCCCGTCCTTCGCCGCGGGTCTTTCCGGGTCGCCCATGCGACCGGGCCGGTCATCGGCTACCTCCGCGCCCCCGTGGCCGGGGTCGATGGCGCCGCGACACTTGTCGCGATCAACGTCGGACACGACGACTTGACGGTGGAGATCGACGTGCCGGAGCTCGACGCCCAGGTCTTCGAGGCAGCCCTCTGGGCCGGTATGCCGGACGCGAATCCGGAGCGGCTCGCCATCGTCAACGGTCGGGTCGCCGTGCGAGTGCCGGCCCGATCGGGCGTCGTCCTGCAAGCCTCGATCGCCTGACATGACCGAACCGGATATCGGCAGCTCCGGGACCACAACCCGCAACGCGGACGGTCCGTCGACGGCGCGTGGATCCGGATCGTACGGTCGGCGCACTCGGGTGGTCGCCGTCGTCGCAGCGGCCATCGTCGTTGTGATCGCCGGGTTCCTGCTCTCGGGAAACCTTCCGACCGGGCCGGCGCCCTCTCCGAGCGTCGCGACCGTCGCCGACCGAGAGCCACTCAGCCCCGATGGCCGGATCCTCGCCTCTGACCTCGCCCACGACAGCCGGTCGGACACGTATCGGGCGCCATTCGGGGCGGTGACCGCGGGAACCCAGGTCATCCTGCGGATCCGCTCCGCGGCCGGCGACCTGACCGACGCCACGGTCCGTGTCTGGGACGCGATCGACAGGCTGCAGGCCCTCCTGCCGATGGAGAAGGTCGCGACCGATCCAACCGGCGGGGAGTATGGCTACGACTACTGGCAGGTCACGCTCCACACCAGCGCGAAGCCGACGATCCTCTGGTACCGGTTCATCGTCCGCGACGGGACGAGCACGGCCTACCTGGAAGATGACCCGCCGGCCGATGGGGGAGCCACCGGCGAAGGCAGCGATGGCGGTGCGGGACGCACGTATGACACCAGCATCGACGCGTCCTGGCAGATCGATGTCTACGATCCGGCCTTCCAGACACCGGACTGGACCCGCGGCGCACTGGCCTACCAGATCTTCCCGGACCGGTTCTACAATGGTGATCCGTCCAACGACCCGTCGCCCACGGCAGCCCAGGGCAGTGATGGCGCCAGCGTCTTCCGCTACGGCGACGTGTACGGCAACCCCGTCCTCGCCAAGGCCTGGAGTGACCTGCCGGAGGGCTATTGCCGGGCCTATCAGGGCGTCACCTGCAGCGAGGGCCCGCTGGGTCGGGACTTCTTCGGCGGCGACCTTGCCGGCGTGACCGCGAAACTGGACGATCTCGCCGCCCTCGGCGTCACGGTCATCTACCTCAACCCGATCTTCGCGGCTCCGTCCAACCACCGCTACGACACGAGCTCCTATGCGTTCATCGATCCAGACCTCGGCACGCAGGCGGACTTCGAACGCCTCGTCTCCGAGGCACGGGCGCGGGGCATGCGCGTACTCCTGGATGGCGTCTTCAATCATGTCTCGTCCGATTCGCCGTGGTTCGATCGGTCGGGCCGCTACGCCGAGATCGGCGCCTGCGAATCCGCGGCGTCGCCGTTCCGCGGCTGGTTCACCTTCCGTGCGCCGAAGGAGAACGAACCGTCTCCGTGCGCTCCCTCCACCGTCGGCGGAACCGATACCTACTACAACGGCTGGTTCGGCTTCGATACGATTCCCGAGGTCGTGGAGCAGCCGGCCGTCTACGACATGTTCACCGGCCCCGACGGTGTGGTCCCGAACTGGATCAGGGCCGGTGCCTCGGGCTGGCGGCTCGACGTCATGGACAACCTCTCCGCGAAGTTCCTGCGGCTGATCCGGAGCTCCGCCAAGGCCGCCGATCCGAACTCCCTCGTCCTCGGTGAGCAATGGGGCGACGCCTCCGCCTTCCTGCTCGGCGACCAGGCAGACAGCACGATGAACTACCGGTTCCGACGAGCCGTGATCGGGTTCATCAACGGCGACACGCTCGACCTGGACGGGGCGATCCCCGGGCTCAGCCCAAGCCAGTTCCAGGAGCGGATGCTGGGCGTCATGGAGGACTACCCGGCGCCGGCCTGGGACGCGCTCCTCAACCTCGTTGACAGCCACGACACGACCCGGATCCTCTGGTCGCTCGCGCCCGGCAGGGACGACCCCGCGGTCAAGGAATCCCCGACCGGACTGGCTGCGGCCAAGGCCAGGCTGCGAGTCCTCGCGGCACTCCAGCTGACCTGGCCCGGGATGGCTTCCGTCTACTACGGCACCGAGGCGGGCCTGACCGGACACGACGACCCCGACGATCGACGTCCCTACCCCTGGGATTCGATTGACGCGAAGCTCCAGGACTGGTATCGAGTGCTCGGAACGGCGCGACAGGCCCACGAAGCGCTGCGAGCCGGCGACCTGTCGTTCGTCCTTGCCGACGACACCGCCGGGACGCTCGCCTACGTGCGTCGCGCGGCCGATGAGGCCGCCGTCGTCGCCTTGAACACGTCGTCGTCGGAGCAGGTCCTCGACATCGACCTCGCCGGGAAGGTCCCGGATGGCGCGGCACTCTCTGACCTCATCAGTGGCAACGCAGCGACCGTGGCCGCCGGGCACCTCACGGTCACGCTCGGACCGCTCGGGTCGGCCGTCTTCGTCACGGCACCCGGAACGGACCTCCAGGGGCCGGCCGCGCCGACGAATGTCGTTGCCACCGCGTCCGCCGGTCGAGTTGATCTCACGTGGTCGGCCCCGGACGGGGCGACGCGCTTCCAGGTCTGGCGGTCCATCCTCACGGGCGGCGGCTACGGGCTCGTGGCCACGACGGCCGACTCGAGCTTCGCCGACACGTCGGTCAGGAACGGAACGCGGGCGTATTACGTGATCGTCGCGCTCGACGCGGCCGGCAACCCGAGCGCGAGATCCGTCGAGGGAGAGGCCCTGCCCGTCCTGGCGCTCGTCGATGCGCGCCTCGAGGGAGACTCGACGACGACGCAGATCCTCTCCGCGATCGACACCCTGCCCCCGGTCACCGCGCTCGTGAAGGCCGGCAGCGCAACGGCCGCGCCGGGCCCGACCGTGGGGATCCGGGCCCAGCTCGGGTTCGGTCCGACGGGCGGCACGCCGGGGTCGGATCCGGATCCGTTCACCTGGGCGGAGATGCGCTGGACCGCCGATGCCGGGGACGCTGATCGGCTCACAGGCACCGCGCGGCCCGAGGCCCTCGGTGCCTACGCGATCGTCCTCCGCGTCTCGACGGACGGCGGGGCGAGCTGGGTCTATGCGGACCGCGGTGGGATCGTCGCGGGTCCGGGAGAGGCGTGGCAGTCGCGGGAGGACCAGGCCCGGACCATCCTCGTGACGGCCAGCGCCGATTCAGCGCCGCCGCCGGCACCCGGCGGTCTCCGGATCACGGCGGCCGGAGATGCGTCCGTGACCCTCGCCTGGGATCCGGTGTCGGCCCCCGACCTGTATCGCTACGAGATCGCCCGGTCGGACACGGCTGGAGGTCCCTCCACGTACCTCGGATCCGCGGTAGACCCGACGTTCACCGATGCCGACATCCGAGCGGGCGCGTCGTACGTGTACGTCGTCGTCGCCGTCGACACGGCATTCAATCGATCCGCTCGATCGGCCGAAGTATCGGCGGCCGCGACGTCCCGCGACGTCTCGGTCGCGTTCACGGTCTCCATACCAGCGGACACGCCGCCGACCGACACGATCTACATCGCCGGGGACTTCCAGGGCTGGGATCCGGGCGCCACTGCGATGACACGCCTCGACGATGGGACGTGGACGATCTCCATGGTCCTGACGGAAGGGGACGCCCCGCAGTACAAGTACACCCGCGGGTCGTGGGACGCTGTCGAGAAGGATGCTTCCTGCGGCGAGATCCCCAACCGGACATTCGACGTCCAGTTCGGCGACACGGGCTCCCAGCCGGTCAAGGATGTGGTCGAGAAGTGGCGCGACATCGCGCAATGCGGCTGACCTGTCCGACCTGAGCGGGCCCTTGGCATCCTGCCATGCCCGGCGGGTGGAACCCTGCCCGGATCGGGGACACCCTGCCCGGCGAGGGACATCCTGTCCGACCCGGGTCAGCGGCGGGAGGCGGCGACCTTGACGCCGGCGGCCGGGAGGTAGAGCCGCTCGGCGTACTCGTGGAGCATCCTGGTGGTCGAGAACTGCCAGATCGCCGCGGCCATCGATCGGCGCATCCAGCCAATCCAGGTCGCCGGCAGCCCGTCCGCGTCGCGTTCGTAATAGGCAGGGACGACTTCCGACTCCAGCACCCGGTAGAGATCCTGGGCATCGGCCCAGTCCTGGGCGGCCTCGTCGGGGTTGGCGTCGCGCCCACCGATCGCCCAGCCGTTGTCGCCCTGGAATCCCTCGTCCCACCAGCCGTCGAGGACACTCGCGTTGACGCCGCCATTGGCGGCCGACTTCATGCCGGATGTGCCGGATGCCTCGAGGGGCCGGCGCGGGTTGTTCAGCCAGACGTCCACGCCCTGAACGAGGAACCGGGCAATCCGCATGTCGTAGTCCTCAAGGATGAAGACACGGCCGCGGAGCGCTTCACTCCTGGTGCGGGTGAAGATCTCCTGGATCACGGACTGACCTGGCCGATCTGCCGGATGAGCCTTGCCGGCGAAGATGATCTGGACCGGCAGCTCGGCATCGTTGACCAGCCGGGAGACGCGGTCCATATCCGTGAACACCATACCGGCCCGCTTGTAGGTCGCGAACCGTCGGGCGAACCCGATGGTCAGGATGGTCGGGTCGAGGACACGATCCAGCTCGTCGAGGACCGCCGGTGGTTGGCCGTGCCGGGCGAACTGGGAGCGCAATCGACGCCGCGCGAAATGCGCCATCTCGCCCTTCTGGCGGAGGTGGGCGTCCCAGAGTTCGGTGGCCGGGATCCGGTCGAGTCGCTCCCACCAGCGCCCTGCGCTGGATCCCGGATCGAGATGATCGAGGTCGGCCATGAGGTGACGAGCGAGGAGGTCGCTGACCGGTTCCCCCACCCATGTCGGGGTATGGATGCCGTTCGTGATCCCCAGGATCTCGCGTGGCACGACGCGGCTCCACGTTCGGTTCGCGGTCTCCGCGTGGAGCCGGCTCACGGCATTCGCGGCGCTGGTCAGGCGGAGGCTGAAGGCGGTCATGTCGAACTGGGATGGGTCCCCGTCAGTCCCGAGTCCGATTTCCAGCAATCGATCGATCGGCACGCCGCCCGTCCTCGGACGGCCGTCACCGTCGAGCAACGGTCCCGCCACCCGGCGTACGAGTTCCGCGTCGAACCGCTCGTTGCCGGCCGAAACCGGCGTATGGATGGTGAAGACGCTCGTCCGGCCAACCGTGACCCACGATTCGTCGAGGGGCATCCCGGCCGCGACAAGCTCGCGCGCTCGTTCGGCCAGCAGGACTGCGGAGTGACCCTCGTTGAGATGCCAGACGGCCGGGTCGATTCCGAGCGCCCGAATGGCCCGCACGCCACCGACGCCGAGGATCAGCTCCTGGTGGAGTCGCATCTCGCGGCCCCGCACATACAACTGGTGGGTGATCGGCCGATCTCCCTCGTCATTCTCGGGCGTGTCCGTATCGAGCAGGAGGACCGGCACCCGACCGACCTGCGCGGTCCAGACGTCGGCCCGTACCTCGCGGCCCGGCAGCTCGACCGTGACGGTGAGTTCCCGGCCCTCGCGGTCGAGGGCCCGCATCAATGGGAGGCGCGACAGATCGTAGTTCGGATACGCGTGTTCCTGGTGTCCGTCGGCGTCGATCGTCTGTTGGAAGTAGCCGCGCCGGTACAGCAGGCCAACCCCGACGAGCGGCAGGGCCATGTCGCTGGCCGTCTTGAGGTGGTCGCCGGCGAGGACGCCGAGACCGCCCGAGTAGATCCGGAGGGACTCGTGAAGGCCGTACTCGGCGCAGAAGTAGGCAATGGGACCCTGGAGTTCCCTGGCGTGTTGCTGGTGGAACCAGTGACCGCTACCGTTCGCCAGATACCGATCGAACGCCCCGATGACTGCGGCGTACTCGGCCATGTAGTCCGAGCTGTCGAGAACCTCAGCCCAGCGGACGGGCCCGGCCAGCACCGGGATCGGGGTCCTGTTCCGTCCCCATGCCACAGGATCGAGGCGGCCGAACAGGGCCTTGGCCTCCGGGTGCCAGGTCCAGTAGAGGTTGTAGGCGAGGCGGGTGAGGCCCTCGAGGGCGGGCGGCACTCGGACAACCGTCGGCCGCACCGACGGGACCTTCACAAGGGGATCCATTGGCCCGGATTGTACCGGTTCACGACGGCCCGATGGGGCCACCAGAGGATGAGGCCAGCTTCGGCCGGGGTACCATCGCGCCCATGCCTCTCCGTGTTGCGTTCATCGCCGCCGAGTGCGAACCGTGGGCCAAGACCGGAGGCCTCGGCGATGTCGTCGACGCCCTGGCGCGGGCGCTCGCGTCCACTCCGGCGGAAGCACTGGAAACACCTGTCGATGTCTTCCTGCCGCGCTATCGCGGTCTCGAAGTCCCGTCCGACCGCCTCCTCGGCAGCCAGACGATCCGGGTCCCGGATCCACACCGAGACGGGACCGCCACGACTCCTGTGGAGATCATCGATGTTCGCGCGGACGGCTATCGACTGCGCCTCGTGGACCATCCCGCCTCCTTCGATCGAGCCGGCTACTACGGCGACGAGGCTGGTGATTTCCCGGACAACGCGGCCCGCTTCGGACTGTTCTGTCGGGCGGCCGTCGGGGTCCTGCGAGCGGAGCGGCGCATGCCCGACGTCCTGCATCTCCACGACTGGCACGCCGCCCCGGCTATCCGCTACGCCCCGGCGGCAGGCCACGCCCAGGCGGTCGGCCACGCCCCGGCCGGAACCCTGCCCCCTGCCATCCTGTTGACGGTCCACAACCTCGCCTATCACGGCTGGACGCCGCCTGATCGCGTCCACGAACTCGGGGAGGAGTGGACATCGATCACGGCACCGTCCGAAGGCGTCGACCTGCTCCGCGCCGCGATCCAGGGAGCCGACCTGATCAATACGGTCAGCCCGGGCTTCGCCAGCGAGGCTCTGACGGCGGCTTTCGGAATGGGCCTGGATGGGGACCTCCGCGGTCGCGGCGACCGCTTCTTCGGCATCCTGAATGGGCTCGATACCGACCTCTGGAATCCAGCGACCGATTCTGTCCTCGCCGCGCCCTACGGACGACGGGACCGCAAGGGCATGGCGGCCTGTCGGGCGGATCTCCTCACCCGCCTGGGCATGGATCCCGCCGACGACGGCCCTGTGCTCGGGATGATCGGGCGCCTCGATCCGCAGAAGGGCTTCGACCTGTTGGCCGAGGCGGCACCTCGGCTGCTCGCCGACGGTGTCCGACTGGTGGTGCAGGGATCCGGTCCGCCCGACCTCGTGGGCAGCCTCCGCCGCCTGGCCGCGACCCACGCCGATCGGGTTGCTCTCATCGAACGCTTCGACCGGGACATGGCACGCCGGATCTACGCTGGCGCGGATGGCTTCCTGATGCCTTCGCGGTTCGAGCCGTGTGGTACCGGCCAGATGGTCTCGCTCCGTTACGGCACGCCACCCATCGTCCATGCGACGGGAGGCCTCGCCGACACCGTCATCGATGAGCCGACGAATCCCGGTTCCGGCACGGGTTTCGTCTTCCGCGATGCCACGGCCGACGACCTCGTCCGGGCCTGCCGAGCATTCGTGGCTCGACATGGGGCGGGTGGCCAGCCGTGGGAGGCGTTGCTCGATCGAGGCATGGCGGTGGACTTCGACTGGCGAACCGCCTCGGCTCCTGCCTACGTGGCGGCCTACCGACGGGCGATCGAACTCAAGGCCGCCCCGGCCCCGGTGATCGAGCCCCGGCTCGGGTGATCGATGTGGTCGAGCGTCGGCCCGGGTGATCGATGTGGTCGAGCGCCGGCCCCGGTGATCGGTATGGTTCATCGAAATCTCTGCCGGGGAGCCTGGCCGTGGTCGACATTCGTCGATTCCGCTGCTCAGTCGGGCGTGATCGAGTCCGGTTTGATGAACCGGCTCGATCAGGGCACGGAAGGGTCCTGGCACACGGAATGGCCCTGGCAACAACCCCCGTGCGGATCAGGGCCAGGCCAGACCGAGCGCCCGCAGAATCGCGAGGATCGTGGCCTCGGGATACAGACGCTGGGGCGAATGCGGCGCGTCGGCAATCGTGATGACGTGGTCGGCCCCAACACGGGAAGCGAAGGCCGGTACGATGGCCTCCGGGATCAGGCCGCCGCGTGCGAATTCGCCCCGGATGAGCCAGACGGGGACGCGTCCGGCCGCCGGATCGGCCAGGGCACCGAGCCCGCCGTCCCAGTCACCGTTGTCGATGAGGATTGCCACGACGGCTTCGAGGTCGAACTGGGTCAGGCCGAGTGCCTTGGCCTCGATGTCCCCCTCGAGCCATCCGGGGTTGGCTGACCGAATGGCCGCCGATGCTTCGGTCACGGTGGCATACGGACGCTCGAGCGGATCGTGGGTCATCGCCTCCATCGCGGACAATGGCAGGGCGGGTGGGTCGAGCAGGATCAGACGGTCGGGAACCAGCCCGACAGCCGGCAGCGCGGCGACAACAAGGCCGCCCCAGGAGTGACCGAGGACGGCCAGCCCGGGCCGATCAAGATCGGCGGTGCGCAGCCACGCGGCGAGATCCGCCGCCGTCTCCGTGAAACGATGCCGTCCTTGCCAGGACCCGGTTCGACCGTGCCCCGGCATATCCACCGCGACCACGTGTCGTCCGGCCGCGGCCAGGGCCGGGGCGACTCGCCAGAACGTCTCCGCGTTCGAGGTCACCCCGTGGATGAGCACCAGCGGGGTTGCCGACGGATCGCCCCACTCGGCGGACGCCCAGGGAATCCTGCCCGATCTGACCGTACGACGGCGGGCGCCCGAGAGGTCCGGCGCGGCCGCTTCCATGGCTCGCACGAGGTCGGGTGGAAGGTCCGCGGCGGTGGCGCGCAGGAGTCCGTCCCGGATGGGCTCGAGAGTCGTCATCCCCGGATCGTAGCGGGCAAAAGGCGCGGCTGTCGTCGGGCCGGTACGATGGGCATCCGGGCGTCGATCGGGCGTCCAGACACGGAGGGCGGCATGGCCAACCAGTTCGTGGTCCAGCTGAAGAACGAACCCGGCGCGATGGCCGTCCTTGCCGAATCGCTCGCGGCCCGTGGAGTCGACCTGCGCGCGATCGGCGGTGGCGGAATCGGCGGTGCCGGCCACGTGATCATGACGACTGCAGACGACGACGCGACGCGGCACGTCCTCGATGAGGGCGCTTATGTCTACGTCGAGGGGGAGTCGATCTTGGCCGAAGTGGACGATCGCCCGGGTGGGATGGCGAGGCTGTCTCGCGCGCTCGCGGACGCGGGCGTCAACATCTACGGCCACTTGTTCCTCGGACGCTGGGGCGATCGCGCCATGTTCGCGTTCGTCGTGGATCGACCCGATGTCGCCCGCCCGATCCTGGAGCGCAAGGGCTGACCCGGAGGTCAACAAACCCTGGGCCGCGCAGCCCGCGCGCCTGCGTGTGGTCGCGTGGCGCGGGCGACGAGGTTCGAAATGGAGCGGGAGACGAGGTTCGAACTCGCGACATTCAGCTTGGAAGGCTGACGCTCTGCCAACTGAGCTACTCCCGCCCGGCCAGCATCGCCGTGGCGACGGCGACCAGAACATAGCACGACCGCCGAAGCTTCCCACTCTCGGTGTTGACGCCCGATCATCTGTGCCGCCCTTTGGGCCAATTCCGTGCCGGAACCGCGGCGCGTCCCGTGCCGGACCGCGGCGTCCCTCGCCGCCCCGGCAATCCCTCGCCGCTCCGGCAATCGCGTGCCGAATCCGGCAATCCCTCGCCGCCCCGGCAATCCTCGCTTGTGCTCGCCCCCCGGTCATTGCGAGTGCCGAGCCCCGGGCAATCCTCGCTTGTGACCACCCCCGGAGCACTGTGCGGATAGCCGACCACGGCTGACCGCCAGCCGACCCGGCGATCCCGCCGATTCCCCGCCTCCCGTGCGTGGCCGGGGGCAGGGCGAGCCGACCCGTCGCTGCTCGGGCCGGTTCGGGCGGGCGGTCCACCCTTGCTACCTCGATAGTGCTCCCCGGCGGCGCATTGGCCAGGAAACCGGGCGGGGCCCGGGCCGAACGGCCCGCCGCGCGGCGCCGAACGGTGTGCCGGGCCGAGCCGCCCGTGACCAGGCCGCGCCGGTAAGCTGGGCCGAGCCGCAGCCAGGAAACCGGGCGAGCCGGGAAGCCGGGCCGAGCCGCCCGTGACAAGGGCACGCCGGGAAGCCGGGCCGAGCCGCCCGTGACAAGGGCACGAAGCCAGGCCGTGCCGGGCGAGCACAGACGTGCGCTCGGGGCTTGACGCCAACGGCCCCGCCCGGGACCATCCCGTCATGCCCATCATCCTCATCGCCCTTGGCGGCGCGGCCGGCGCGGTCGCCCGCTACATCCTGGACGGAATCGTCAGCAACCGCGCGGGCGGGGCATTCCCTTGGGGCACGCTCGTCATCAACCTGTCCGGCTCGGCCATGCTCGGACTGTTGTTCGCGCTGGCGATCGAGCGCGGCGTGCTCCCCGCGTCCATCCGCGGCCCGCTCATGATCGGGTTCCTCGGGGCGTACAAGACGTTCTCGACCCTGATGCTCGAGAGCTGGCGGCTCTGGGAGGACGGTGCGATTGGACTTGCGACGATCAACGTGGTGGGGTCGATGCTGCTCGGGATCGCGGCGCTCTTCGTGGGCCTCACCATCGGGAGGGCGCTCGCGTGAAAATCGAAGGGATCGGCCTGCTGGCCCGGATCTACATCGGCGAGTCGGATACCTGGCAGGGGAGGCCCCTCTACGAGGCGATCGTCCACCTCCTGCGTGAACGCGGACTGGCCGGCGCCACGGTCCTCCGCGGGATCGAGGGCTTCGGTGCCAAGCAGCATCTCCACACGACCCGGATCCTGCGGCTCTCGGAGGACCTTCCGGTCCTCATCGAGGTCGTCGATGCCGAGGAGCGCGTCCGGGCCGTCCTTCCCGAACTCGATGCCATGGTTGCCGGCGGCCTGATCACGCTCGAGCGAGTCGAGGTCATCGCCTATCGCGCGGACGGGGAGCGTCCCCCGAGCGACTGAGCGCGAGCGTCCCCCGAGCGACTGAATGCGTGTGACCACGCTCGACTGAACGCGCATGACCACGCTCGACCGAGCCGGTGGGGCGAGTACGATGCGGTCGTGACCGACCCTTCAGACCTCATCGAAACCATCCGCGGCGCCGTCATCGGGGACGACGAGGCGGTGATGGGCCCTTATGGGCTGCGACGGGTCACGTATGCCGACTACACGGCGTCCGGCCGCTCACTGACCTTCATCGAGGACTACATCCGCGCCGCGGTCCTGCCGCTCTATGCCAACACGCATACCGAGGCGAGCGGAACGGGCCTCCAGACATCGCGATTCCGCGAAGATGCCCGGGCCATCATTCGAGAATCCATGGGTGGCAACCCTGACGACCACGCGATCATCTTCTGCGGCTCCGGGTCGACGGCAGCGATCAACAAGCTGGTCGACGTGCTCAACATCCGATTGCCCGCCGACCTGGACGATCGCTACGATCTCCTGTCCCACATCCCGGCGGTGGAACGGCCGGTCGTGTTCATCGGTCCGTACGAACATCACTCGAACGAGCTGCCCTGGCGCGAATCCATTGCCGACCTTGTCACGATCCCGGAGGACGCAGATGGCCGGATCGACCTCCAGGTCCTCGAGCGGGAGCTCACGAGACACGCCGGCCGACGTCTGAAGATCGGCAGCTTCTCTGCCGCATCGAACGTCACGGGGATCATCAGCGATACCCGGGCGATCTCCGTGCTCCTGCATCGGCACGGCGCGCGGTCATTCTGGGACTTCGGGGCGGCCGCTCCGTACGTCGAGATCGAGCTGGCGCCGCACCGGCCCGGACCCGACGCAGCCCTGGATTACAAGGACGCGGTGTTCATCAGCCCCCACAAGTTCATCGGCGGGCCCGGAACGCCCGGGATCCTCGCGGCGCGACGGGACCTGTTCGTCAACCGGGTTCCGACGGCCCCCGGTGGCGGCACGGTCGCCTACGTCAATCCGACCGAGCACGTGTACCTCTCGGATCCCGAGCATCGCGAGGAGGGCGGGACGCCGGCGATCGTGGAGTCGATCCGGGCCGGCCTCGTCTTCCAGCTGAAGGCCGCGGTGGGCACGGACGCGATCCGGGATCGCGAGGAGGCCTTCATCCGGCGGGCCATCGAGCGCTGGGAGAGGAACCCGAACATCGAAGTCCTGGGCTCGCACTCACTGCCACGGCTCTCGATCGTCTCGTTCGTCGTTCGGCATGCCGGGCGCTACCTGCACCACAACTTCGTCGTGGCCCTCCTCAACGACCTGTTCGGGATCCAATCACGGGGCGGTTGCTCCTGCGCCGGTCCATACGGCCACCGGCTGCTCGGTATCGACATCGAGACGTCCCACGAGTTCGAGCGCGAGATCACCCGAGGCTGTGAGGGCATCAAGCCCGGTTGGATCCGGGTGAACTTCAACTACTTCATCAGCGAGGCGGTCTTCGAGTTCATCCTTGCCGCGGTGGACGTCGTGGCGACCGACGGCTGGCGCCTGCTGCCCGAGTACCGGCTGGATCCCGCGACCGGGCAATGGCGCCACGTCGGGGAGGCGCCCGAGGCTCCCCTCAGCCTGCGGGACATCGACTATGCAGAGGGAGCCATGCGATTCACCGCCCATCGTCATCAGCTCCCCGAATCCAGCCTCGCGGGACATCTCCGGGAAGCGCGGGACCTCCTGGGACAGGCGCGCCCGTCCGTGCTCGAACCCCTCGATCCCGCGTCCGTTGGCCCCGACTTCGACCATCTGCGGTGGTTCTGGCTGCCCGAGGAGATCCGCGCCGAGTTGACCGGAGCCTGACCCCGATCGAGGGTCCTGTGGGGTCCGGTACGGAAGAGTCATGGCCCAGCGTCACCCGCCCGGGGACGATGGCCGCGTCCGATCTCTGCACTGGAGGGTCGATCCGGTTTCCAGCGTGACCGCGATATCCGAGAACACGCAACCCGCCGCCATCGGGGGGCTGGCTGCCATCGCGGTGCCCGAACGTCCCGTGGCCCGGTTGGCATGGCTGGGCATGACCCCCGACCGAGTCGTCGATCTGGCCCGGCGCGACCAGCAGCTGATCCTCGCGATCTTCCTTGCCGTCCCGGTCGTGTTGATCGAACTCACAGTCGGGCAGCCACCGGCTCCCTTGATGCTCTGGCTGAGCGCGGCGTTCGTTGCGTTCCAGGGGCTCCTCACCGTGTCGCCGGTCAGGGCCTGGTCGACCGCGCGGCTCAGCCTGTCGCTCGGCTTCGTGATCGTCGCCAGCTTGCATGGGGCCGGGCAGGTGACGGGGCCCGTTGCGGCACTCTACGTCCCGGTGGTGGCGATGGCCGCAGCCATCGGAACTCGCGGTGCGCTCCTGGTCGCCCTCGCCGGCTTCGTCTCCACGGTTGCGCCCTTCATGGGTACCGGGTTCAGTGCGCCGGCGGGTCAGGCCACCCTCGCCCTCGGTGCAGCCGAGATCGTCCTTGCCGTCGGGAGCCGGAGGATCGTGGCGTCTCTGGAAGCGGCGCTGGAGCAGGCGCGGGTCGCCCACGGACGGGAACGATTGCGGTCGCAGCGTCTCAGCACCGTCGAAGCGGTCGGTCGACTCCTGGCCCGCGAAGGCCCGAGCAGCGTTGCCCTCGCCACCGTGATGGATATCCTGGTGGACACCTTCGGCTTCCGGTACCCCTCGGTGTATTTCCGGCACGGGACCGTCCTCCGGCTCGGCGCCCAGCGGAATTACGAGCATCCGATCCTGGAATTCGACAGCGGCCTGGGCGTCATCGGCCGCGTGGCACGAACACACGAGCCCGCCTTCGTGACAGATGTCACCGTCGACGAGGACTATGAGGCGGCGGATCCGGCCGTGAACAGCGAGATCAGCGTGCCCCTGCTCGATGGGGACGAGCTGCTTGGAGTCCTCAACGTCGAGTCGGATCTCGACCGCCGGCTGGATGCCGAGGACTTCGCGACGATGCAGATCGTCGGCGACCGCCTCGCGGCCGCGCTGGCCCTGGGTCGCGAGCGAACCCAGCTCGCCGAGCGAGGCGAACTGCTGGCGCGCCTCACGAACTTCTCAGCCGGCCTGAACGCCCTGCGCGACCCACTGACGACTCACGAACGGGCGGCGTCCGGCGCGGCCGAGGTCATCGACGCCACCATGGCCGCCCTCGTCCTGCGGGAACCCGAGTCGGGGGACTTCCGCATCGCCGCCGTCAAGGGTGGAGACGAGGATATCGTGGGCGTCCGCGTGCTTCCGGGCGAAGGGGCAAGCGGCAGGGCGATCGAGCAGCGGCAAGTCGTGGTCGACGACCACCTCGATCGAGCGCACTTTCCCCGTGCCGCGGGAACGGCCCGGGTTCCGGATGTCGTTGCCGCGATGGCCATTCCCCTGGTCCGGGACGACCAGGTCTTCGGGGCGATCACCTGGTTGCGTGGCGATCTCGGGCGTCCGTTCAGCCCGGCCGAGCAGGAGGTCGCCGCGCTCCTGGGCGTCCAGGTCTCGCTCGCGCTCGTGAATCACGCGCTCCTGTTTGAAGCCCAGGAGGCGGCCCTCACCGACCCACTGACGGGCCTGAACAACCGGCGCTTCTTCGATGCCTCGCTGGAGCAGTTGGTCGCGATGCGGATTCGGCAACCGGAGCAGGACCGGCATGCCCTGTCGGCGATCATGTTCGACCTCGATCATTTCGGCCTGGTGAACAAGCGCCATGGCCACCAGGTCGGTGATCGCGTCCTGCGCGCCTTCGCCGAGGTACTGCGGGCTCGCGTACGGTCAAGCGACCTTGTCGCGAGGTACGGGGGAGAGGAGTTTGTCGTCATCCTCCCCGGGGCGACACGCGGGCAGGCGGCGCTGCTCGCCGAACACGTCCGCGAGTCTTTTGCCGCGTGGCGCATCACGCTGCCGTCGGGCGAGATCATCGGATGTACGGTATCGGCCGGTTGCGCGGCGCTGGCGGCGGGCCAGGATTCCGGGATGGTCCTCATCGATCTCGCCGATGTCGCGCTCTCGATGGCCAAGGCAGCCGGCCGGAACCAGGTCGTCACGACCTGAGTCCGCCTCCCGCCTGAATTCGCGACAGGCCCGCGTCCGCGCCCGAGCCGGCGATCCGCCGCCCGCCTGAATTCACGACAGGCCCGCGTCCACGGCCGAGCCGGCGATTCGCGTCCGGCCGAGCCGGCGATTCGCGTCCGGCCGAGCCGGCGATTCGCGTGCGGCCGAGCCGGCGATCCGCGACCCCGCGGGAGATCGACATGACGACGGAGCATGGCGACGGACGCGGGAGTCTCGCCGGGCCGTCCGCGTCGACGGCAAGGATTCCTCCGGGCCGGGCTCAACCTTCGCCGAGTGGCACGCCCATCACGTTGAACCCGCCGTCGACATGGATGACTGCGCCGGTCACCGCCGATGACAGGTCGGAGCAGAGCCAGACTGCCGACTTTCCGACATCCTCGGGCGAGATGTTCGATCGAAGCGGGGCGACCTCGGCAAATGATCCGTAGAGCTTCTTGAAGCCGGTGATGCCCGCCGCGGCAAGGGTTCGCACGGGACCCGCGCTGATCGCGTTCACGCGTACACCCTCGGGTCCCAGGTCCGCGGCGAGGTAGCGGACGCTGGCTTCGAGGGCCGCTTTGGCGACCCCCATGACGTTGTAGTTGGCGACGACCTTCTCCGCGCCGTAGTAGGTCAGGGTCAGGATGGCCGAGCCCGGATGGAGCAGGGGTCGCGCTTCGCGCGCGAGCGCGACGAGCGAGTAGGCGGACACGTCCAGGGCCAGGGCGAAGCCGTCGCGTGAGGTATCGACGAACGAGCCGTCGAGGTCCTCCTTCCTGGCAAACGCCAGGGCGTGGACCAGGATGTCGATCTTGCCGTTCGTCGCCTTCCACTTCTCCATGAGCGCGCGGATCTGTTCGTCCGACTGGACGTCGCAGGGTTCGATGAAGGTCGCGCCGATCGACTCGGCGAGGGGTCGGACGCGCCGCTCGATCAGGCTCTCCACCGAGGAGAAGCCGACGATCGCACCCTCGCCATGGAGGGCCCGGGCGATCCCCCACGCGATGGAGTGATCGTTGGCGACACCGAAGATGAGCGCCTTCCTGCCCTCCAGCAATCCCATGCCCTGCCTCCTTCACCCTCTCGCGCCGCCTCGCCGGGCTGCGCCGGGCTCAAGCCGCATCGACTCGGCCGAGGACCTCGACGGAGACTACCATCGACCGATGACCAGATGTCATGCGCGCGCCGAACCGGTCTCCACCGACGTTCGTGCGGCCCTCGTCGGGGTCCGCGCGCTGATCCTGGACGCCGATGGGGTGTTGATGTACGCAGGTCGGCCACTGCCGGGTGCCGTCCAAGCTCTCCAGCAACTGGAACGGGCGTCGTTTCCGTACCGCGTGGTCACGAATTACTCGTCCGCCCATCGGCGTACTCTCGCGGCCGGCGTCTCGCGCAGCTTCGGCATCCCGGTCGACCCGCGGCGTTTGATCACCGCGGCGTCGGCGGCGGCGGCGCACACGGCTCGCCACCATCGGGGTGAGCCTCTGTTCGTGCTCGCCTCAGCCGATGCCCTCCGCGAGTGGGACGGTCAGCGCACGTTGAGCGCGGACGAGGCCGATCGACCCGATGCCCGCCTCGGCGCCGTGGTCATCGGGGACGCGGGCGACGACCTGTCCTTCCGAAACCTCAACATCGCGTTCCGAGCGGTCAGGTCCGGCGCCGCGCTCGTTGCGATGCACCGGAATGCGTGGTGGGTGACGGCCCGCGGCGTGACGCTCGATGCGGGAGCCCTCGTGGTCGGTCTCGAATATGCCCTGGACCGGAAGGCCGTCGTCACCGGCAAGCCCTCGCGCGTCGTCTTCCGCGCGGCGACTGACGAATTGACGGAGGAGGCCGGTCGGCCGCGTCTCCGGCTGGGCGACATTGCCATGGTGGGGGACGATCTCCGAGCTGATGTCGCTGGCGCGCACCGAGCGGGCCTGCGAGGAGTCCTCGTGCTCTCCGGGAAGACCGACGCGATCTCCCTGGCGGCCGCCGTCGACTCGGGCACGGCGCGTGGTGGGGCGCGCCCTGATGCGGTCGCGACGGACGTGGGGTCGGTGATCGAGGCGCTGCTGTCCGCGCGCTAGACTGACCGAAGAACCCTCCGCGCCGGGTCGATCGTGCCGACTCGACGCCTTTCGATGTCGAGCTGGAGACCCCCATGACGACCGATGCGAAGCCCCGGATCAAGATCACCTACGCGACCCTCCGGAACGACAACGAGGAACTCCACGCGCTCTACGAGGCGGGCGTACAGGCCTCCACGGCGGGGCTGGGTCGTCATCATCGCAACTTCATCGACGGCCTGTGGGTCGAGGGGAGCGCCGGGACGTTCGAGGTCCGGACCCCGATCGATACGGACATCGTCCTCGGCACGTTCGCCAGGGGGGATGCCGGCGATGTGGAGCAGGCCGTGGACGCGGCCCGTCGCGCCCAACCGGCCTGGCGCAGGACCCCGTGGCAGGACCGGCTGACCATCCTCCGGCGGGCCGCGGAGCTGATCTCCGAGCGCCAGATGGTGTACGGCGCCGACATGGCCTGGGAGGTCGGGAAGAACCGGCTCGAGGCGCTCGGTGAGGTGGAGGAGGCGGCCGACCTCATCCGCTACTACGCCCAGACGATGGAGCACAACGAGGGCTACGACCATCCCATGGACAACCTCGGTGACGCGAGCGTTCATACGCGGACCGTCCTTCGTCCGCACGGTGTGTTTGCCGTGATCAGCCCGTTCAACTTCCCGATGGCCCTTGCCGCCGGGCCGATCGGGGCCGCGGTCATGGCCGGCAACACCGTCGTCTTCAAGCCGAGCTCCACGTCCCCGCTCACCGGCATCAACCTCGTCCAGGCGTTCGCTGACGCGGGCTTGCCGGCCGGCGTCGTGAACTTCGTCATGGGTCCGGGCGACACGGTCGGCGAGGCGCTCCAGACGAGCAGGGGCATCGACGGTATCGTCTTCACCGGTTCCTACGACGTTGGCTATCGACTGTACAAGTCGTTCTCGACCCTCTGGCCGCGCCCGTGCATCGTGGAGATGGGCGGCAAGAACCCGGCGATCGTGACTCGCAAGGCCGACCTCGAAGAAGCGGCCGAGGGGATCATGCGGTCCGCCTTCGGCTTCGGCGGCCAGAAGTGCTCCGCGAACTCGCGTGTCTACGTCGACGCCCAGGTGCACGACGAACTCATCCGTCTCCTGGTCGAAAAGACCGAGAAGATCAGCATCGGAAATCCCATCTCGCGTGAGTACTGGCTCGGACCGGTCATCGATGCAAAGGCCGTTGCCCGGCATCAGCAGGCGGTCGCCGAGGCTCGTCAAGACGGGCGAGTGTTCAGTGGTGGCGAGCATCTGACGGACGGGGACCTGGCCCGTGGCTTCTACGTCGAGCCGACGGTCGTGGGTCTGCCGGCCGGGCATCGCCTCTTCCAGGACGAGCTGTTCGCTCCATTCACCGCGGTGTCGAAGGTCGGGTCGCTGTCCGAGGCGCTCGCCCTGGCCAATGACTCGACCTACGGCCTGACTGCTGGCATCTACAGCGAAGACCCCGGCGAGGTCGAACGCTTCCTCGACGAGATCGAGGCCGGCGTGCTCTACGTCAACCGGCGCGCGGGCGCCACGACCGGAGCGTGGCCGGGCGTGCAGGCATTCGGCGGCTGGAAGGGCAGCGGCTCCACCGGCAAGGCCGGCCTGTCCATGTACTACGTCGCCCAGTTCATGCGCGAGCAGAGCCACACCGTCGTCGACTGAGTGGCGAGTCGGTGCGGTACGTCCACTCGCCGTTTGTCGCCGGCTCGCCCGCCGCTCGCCCGTCGCACGGCGCTCGCCCGTCGCTCGCCAGGCGTCGCCGGCTCGCCCGCCGCAAGGCGCTCGCCCGTCGCTCGCCAACGCCCGTCGC